>CAZGEX010000033.1:0-28489 GCA_964524385.1 uncultured Sangeribacter sp. | reverse complement strand
AGATTCGCTTGATATTGATATGTCCCGACAGAAGCTTTTCCTGAGCTATTGACACTGAATTGAGCTTGTGTGACAAATACGCTCAACATTGAAATGATAAAAATCGATAATTTTTTCATGGCTCTTTAAAATTAGCACAAGTAATATTTGCAAATATAATCACAAAATTCAAATAAACAAAAATTAATTCAAGGTTTATTGCAAAAAAACCGGTTATGTCAATCAAAACAAACAAAATTGCAGAAAAAAGCTAATTTGACCGAATGATTGTTTTTGAAATTATAAGGTATGGAGATAGATTTACAAAAGAATATTATCAAAAAAGACTTCCGCAATCGGATGATGATTGCGGAAGCATTATGATTATCTACACTCCTTGTTTCGAACGCAGGAGTATCGCAATTAAGCGGAAAGTCGGAAATTATCCGTAGATGATTTTGCCGTTTTCATCGCGGTTTTCGTCGATAAAGCTCTTGTTGTATTGTGTCATTCCGCGTAACGACATACCCATATTGGAGAATCCTCCATCGTGGAAAAGGGTTTGCATCGTTACTTTGCGTGTCAAATCGCTGAACATCACTACGCAGTAGTCTGCACATTCATCTGCACTCGCATTGCCTAATGGCGACATACGGTCGCTGAAATCATACAAGCCGTCGAAACCTTTGATGCCTCCGCCCGCTGTGGTGAATGTCGGAGATTGGGATATTGTATTGATTCGTACATTTTTTTCGCGTCCATAGATGTATCCGAAACTGCGTGCGATGCTTTCTAACAATGATTTGGCATCTGCCATATCATTATATCCGAAGAAAGTGCGATGTGAAGCTACATAGGTCAATGCCAATATCGAACCGTATTCTGCTATCGCATCCATCTTTTTTGCCACTTGTATCATCTTGTGAAAACTGATGGCACTGATGTCGAGAGTTTTGTCAAATAGACCATAATCAAGGTCATCGTATGTGCGTTTCTTTCGCATATTTGCACTCATTGCGCAGCTGTGTAGTACAAAATCTATTTGTCCGCCAAGCACTTTTTGTGCCTCTGTGAACAGCATCTCAAGGTCTTCCACGCTGGTCGCATCTGCTGCAATTACGGTCGATTCGGTTTTCTCTGCCAATTCAGAGATTGTACCCATTCGGCATGCCACCGGTGTATTGGTTAGTACTAATTTAGCTCCTTCTGCATAGGCACGTTCAGCAACTTTCCATGCAATTGATGAATCGTTCAACGCTCCGAAGATAATGCCTCGTTTGCCTTGTAATAAATTATATGCCATAAATTTAATTTGTTATTTATTAGTCCGGACTTATAATATCAAGATAAAACCGACTAATATGATTATTAATTCGTTGCAAAGTTACGAATTTTTTTTAACTATTTCTTCTTGTCAGTCTTATTGTAATACAATTTTAACAAATCGTCGTAGTTCCGGCTTTGTCAAAATATGAAAAGAAGAGCCGACTTTGAGCCGACTCCTCTGAGTGTTAGATGTAAGTTGTTTATTTATTTATAAACACTTTTTGTCCGTTAATGATATAGATGCCGTTGTCCAAATTGTTAAGGTCGACTGCTTTGCCATTACGTTTGATTAGGACTCCATCAAGGCTGTAGATGTTGAAAATTGAATTATTCAAATCGATTGCTTCTACGCTACCGGCTCCGACAATTTCAAAGTTGCCTATAAGCTCGTCGTTTGTGTATGATGAATAATAAACATCCCAAATGAATGCGTTGCGAGCTACTTTAAGTTGGTATTTGCCTGCTTCTGTAATCTCATTTGCAAGTGTTAATGTGAATGTACATTCAGATTTGTCTTTATCAATATCCACTTTTGTTGTGATAGCATTATCCATTACGACATATTCTTCTGTCGCATCATCATATTTGGAAATGGTGATAAGTGATGCATCGGTAGTTGTCGGTTCAAAATATGCATCCGAATTTAATACGAATGATGAAAGACTTTCCACGTTCCCTTCTGTCGGCGTTGCGAAAGCAAAGGTGATTAATTGTTCGATAGTGTAAGGTCCGAATGATAAACGTGCATTACAATTATTAGGATCATTGTCAACAATTAATGCTCCCTTTGGAAGTGCTACTGTATAATCGCCATATTCCCAATAAGTTTGTAATGATAAGCTCTCGTCGGGAGTAAGGATGACCTTATTTCCTTCTACTGAGATGTCAAAATAGCCCCATGGCATTTGCATCCCATAAGCATATACGCTCAATTCCGCTTTTGCCGGACCTGTAACTTCCACAAAATCTTGAAGCCCGTAATCATATTCTTGTTTAGTCACTTGTGCCACTGAGATTTCTCCTTCAACTCCTTCAATGGTGATAGTGAATGTTTTGTTCATATCTTTCACTGCTGACGGAGCAGGATCGATTGTTGCCATTTCTTGTGTGATAGGAGGTTCGATTGCATCTACTTTGAAGTTTAATACCAATTCGTCGTTTGTGTATGTGTTGACACCTTCAAATGCAAATTTACCTTTTGGTACTACTACGCGATAGTCGCCATCTGTCTCGATTGGATAGTTAGGATAGAATACATCTTCTGACATATACAATTTGACGCTGTTGCCCATTACGCGTGCTTCAAGGACTCCTGAACCGCCACCCCATGGAGTAGCTACACCATCTACTACTTGATATACTGAAATATATGATGTGTAATCGTATTCACCTACATATGCAATCTGCGTTGCTTCCGCAAATGTCATCGTTACTTCTGTGAATTTGTCAACTGTTGAGCCTTCTTCGATGCTCCATGTTGGCACAAGACTGATTTTTGGAACTTCGATATATTCATATTCCACTGTAGTAGCTGCACTGATTACCGGAACGGAATCTACTGTCTTTAAAATACCTTTTGGCATTTCTATCTTATATTTACCTAATGCCAATTCATCGGTAGTGGAAGGCACTAACTCAACTTCTGCATATTTCCATCCCCAACTGTCTGTCTTTATTGCAACTGTTGTTGTCAAATCACATAGATAATCGTAAGTTTCTGTCTCTCCATTATAGAAATATAATTTTGATGTCAGACTTTCATCGACCACTACATCACTCTCAATATAGTCGATATTTGCTGTAAATTTAGATACATCTACTATCTTGCTGCCACTTCCCGGTTTAAATTGCAACTGTAAGAAGTTGGGATAAACGTATGGGCTGAATACGATGTTGTCGTTAAATTTTGTCTTGTCACCATTGAAATAAAGTGAATTTCTCAGGATACGAATTCCCCATTCGCCTTCTCTGAGTTCGCTCGCTTCAAGTGTAGAGGATGGTGTCAAAACCAATTTGTTGCCTTCTACTGTGATGTCATATTCTCCTGCAGGATATGCCATTGTGCCGCCATAGATTTGTCCAAATTGTGCTTTGCCGGTAAGTGTTCCCATAGATGCTGAAGCTCCGGCATTCACCTCATTGAATTCTACTGATGTAATATCTTCAGGAAGTGTAATAGTGAATTGTGGGATTATTTCCTCAAAGTCGCATGGTGCAGGGTCGATGGTTACATCATCTATTGTAAGGAATTTTTCCGGACTGTCAATATTGAACCGGATTGTGGTCTCTTCATTGCCAACGCCATCTACAAAGAATGAATTTTCCAAGAATAAGATATAATATTCTCCGTCGGTTTGAACCGGAAAATCCGGCCATAAATTATATTCCGGAAATGTTACTGAGATTGCGTTTTTGTCTTTGTCGTATTCTAATGGAGCACTTGCCAACATCACATCCTTGTCTCCCTCATCAGTTCGATAGAGATATGGATATGAATAATTGTCGATTGATACATCTGTGCTGCCTTCAATTGTGACGGTGATTTTTCCATCAAATTCTTCGTAGGTTGCACCCTCTTCTATGCTATAAGTTATTGTTGCTGCGTTTGCAGAACCAAACAAACCTATTAGCATTAGCATCAAAATTGTAAAGGTCTTCGGTTTTCTCATAATTTTTTACTATTTAATTATTACTAATAAAATTATTAATAGATTGCAAATATAATGAAAATTATAATGCAAGCAAAAAAATAAAAAAAATAATTGAAAAAATAGATATTGTAAAAATTAATATTATTGGATTTTGCAGATTAACGGCTTTTTGCTAATTTTGCAAGATGTTTGCCATAGCAGGCAATATTTGGTAGTTAAATAGCATTATAACAGCATAATATGAACATTTCGTATAAATGGCTGAAACGCCATATTGATTTCGAACTTTCTCCTCAAGAGCTTACTGCAGCATTGACTTCCTTAGGTCTTGAATGTGATTCAATCGAGGAGGTAGAATCTATCCGTGGTGGATTACGCGGTATTGTAATTGGCAAAGTATTAACTTGTGTTGAACATCCTAATTCCGACCACCTTCATATCACTACTTGCGATTTAGGTAATGGCGAACCGACACAAATTGTCTGTGGTGCGGCAAATGTTGCTGCAGGGCAGACTGTAGTTGTTGCTACTGTCGGTACAAAACTTTACAATGGTGACGAAGAATTTCAAATAAAAAAATCAAAAATTCGCGGCGTCGAATCTTTCGGTATGATTTGTGCCGAAGATGAAATCGGCTTAGGCAAGTCTCACGAGGGAATTATGGTTATCAACGACGAGGTCGTTCCCGGAACTCCTGCCGCAGAGTATTTCAACGTCGAAAGCGATTATATGTTGGAAGTTGAACTGACACCTAACAGAGTAGATGGTGCTTCCCACTATGGTGTTGCTCGTGACCTTAAAGCTTGGCTCCGTCGTAACGGAAAGCCGAATGCTGATGTAGTTGTGCCGGATGTAGAGAATTTTAAAGCTGATCGTAAAGACGGTGTTACTCCGGTTGAAGTCATTGATAATCAAGGTTGCCCACGCTATTCAGGCGTTACTGTCAGAGGTGTTACTGTCAAAGAATCGCCCGAATGGCTCAAAAATCTACTCATCGCCGCAGGCCAACGTCCGATTAATAACATCGTTGACATCACCAATTTTGTCCTGCTTGGAATGGGACAACCTTTACATTGTTTCGACCTAAACAAAATCGAAGGAGGAAAAGTGGTGGTGCGTACTTGTGATAAAGGTACTAAATTCACTACTCTCGACGGCATCGAACACTCCCTTGACGATTCCGACCTTATGATTTGCGATGCTGTCAAACCAATGTGTATTGCAGGCGTATTTGGAGGTCTCGATTCCGGCGTTACGGAACAAACCGCCGACGTCTTCATCGAAAGTGCTTATTTCAACCCTACAAGAGTGCGTAAAACGGCTCGTCGTCATGGTCTGAACACCGACGCTTCTTTCAGATACGAACGTGGTTGTGATCCGAATATTACTGCCTACACTGCTAAACTCGCAGCTTTGCTTATCAAAGATATTGCAGGCGGAGAAATTTGTGGCGATATTGTCGATTTCTATCCGCAACCCGTCGCTCCTTTTAAAGTGGAATTAGACATCAACTATTGTAACCGACTAATCGGTAAAGTAATTCCTTTAGATGAAATTAAAGCTATTCTCGATTCGCTTGAAATCAAAATCATAGCTGAAAATGAAGAAATATTGTCGCTCGAAGTGCCTACTTATCGTGTAGATGTGCAACGCCCTTGCGACGTAGTCGAAGAAATCTTACGTGTCTATGGCTACAACAATATAGATTTCAGTATGGAAATGCACGCTAACCTTTCGCAAAAAGCAACGACCGACAATTCCTATGTGCTTCAAAATCTCATTGCCGAGCAATTGACTGCCACCGGTTTTTGTGAGATTATGAACAATAGCCTTTCAGCCAGATCTTATTATGACGGTAAAGAGGTTTATCCTGTGGAGAAAGCAGTCAAAGTGATGAACCCTCTGAGCAACGATTTATGCGTAATGCGTCAAACTCTCCTTTATGGCGGATTGGAATCTGTGGCTCATAACATCAATCGAAAAGCGTCATCGTTATGCTTCTACGAATTTGGAAATACTTATTCTTTTGATGTTTCAAAAGAATCTACTTCAGAATCTCCGCTCGCTCCGTTCTCTGAACGTCAGATGCTCGGCATTTGGATGACCGGTTGCAAAACAAATGCTTCATGGAACACAAAACCACAAAACGTGGATGTTTACGACCTTAAAGCAGTCGTGTTTAATGTGTTAAAACGTCTCGGTATCGATTTCGCTTCTTTGAAACTCTCTCAAAGTTCCGACGAATTATTCCTCGCTAAATTGGAAATCGCTTCCAAAGCCGGAAAAACACTCGGACAGCTCGGCATCCTACGCGGAAATCTATTAAAATCGTTTGATATCGAACAGGATGTAATGTATGCCGAACTCGATTGGAATGCGATATTCAAATTAGCGGCAAAAGTGAAAACGCTTTATTCTCCTCTGCCAAAATCTCAACCGGTCAAACGTGACCTTGCGTTGCTTATCGATTCCAATGTTACATTCCAACAAGTGGAAGACATCATTCGCAGTTCTGAAAGAAAATTGCTTCGTGAAGTTTGGTTATTCGACGTGTATGAAGGAAAGAATCTTGAGCCCGGCAAGAAAAGTTATGCTGTCAGCATGACTCTTCAAGATGCTGAAAAAACTCTTCAAGATAAACAAATTGATGCTGTAATGAACAAAATCATTGCTAATCTTGAAAAACAATTAGGAGCTAAGCTAAGATAATACATTTAATCAGTATAAAATTATAAAATAATATAGGAAATGGGAAGAGCATTTGAATATCGTAAAGCTCGTAAATTGAAACGTTGGGGTAATATGTCTCGTACATTTACTCGCATAGGTAAAGAAATCACAATGGCTTGTAAATCAGGTGGTGCTGATCCTGATATGAACCCTCGTCTTCGTGTCTTAATGCAAAATGCCAAGGCTGCGAATATGCCTAAAGACACTGTTGAACGTGCTATTAAAAAAGCTACCGAAAAAGATTCAAGCGACTACAAAGAAATTGTTTATGAAGGATACGGACCTCATGGTATCGCTATCGTCGTAGAAACCGCTACAGACAACAACCAACGCACTGTTGCTAATGTCAGAAGTTATTTCACCAAATATGGTGGTTCACTTGGTACTTCCGGTTCGCTTTCATTCCTTTTTGACCATAAATGTGTATTCCACGTTAAGCCAAAAGCAGACATCGAACTTGAGGAACTTGAACTCGAACTTATCGATTTTGGCGTTGATGAATTGGAAGCGGAAGAAGAAGAATGGGTAATTTATGGTGCATTCGACCAATTCTCTAATATTCAAAAATATCTCGAAGAAAATACTTTTGAAATTGTTAGTGCTGAATTCGAAAGAATCCCTAACGACCTTAAAGAAGTTACTCCTGAACAACGTGAAGTGCTTGATAAACTTCTTGAAAAATTTGAAGACGATGAAGACGTTCAAAACGTTTTCCACAATATGAAAGACGAAGAATAATTTCTGATAGAGGAGTTGCTTTTTAGTAGCTCCTCTTTTTTTATCGGCTATCATTTATTGATTGCGATGAAATAAATATAGATAGCGTTTGAATAGACGGAAAATGCTGACATCAAATCCGTTGCGACGTAACACTTTGTGCTTCTCGAATATAGTGCGATATAGTCTATTGGGTATCTTTCCGGAAACACCCCCGGAAGACATCGCCACTATGATGCGGTCGATATAGACAATAGGCTCATTATCAACTAACAACAATTTGACAATCATCTCAAAATCGCCGGCTATGCGTAAATCTGTAGGATAGCAACCGTTGCGAGTTAAAAGTCGTCTCGTAGCGAAAAAAGCAGGGTGGGGGGGCATAAATCCGTCCATCAGCGATTCGCGTTTGAATCGTCGGGCAGAATAGATGCGTGTGGTTTTTGTCGGATTGGCTGAATTAAAATAGCGAATATTGCCGTACACTATTTCTGTGTGATTTGTTTTAAATGCATCTGCCACAATTTGAAGTTCATTGTCGCTATTGTAAAAATCGTTGGCATGAAGCAATCCGATAATCTCTCCTTGTGAATGTGCAATCCCTTCATTAATAGCTCCATACAAGCCATTGCATTCGCTTTGGTTGATTATCTTTACCGGATATGGTGCAGAAACTGCATATTCATCGACTATTGACAATGTGCCGTCTGTCGAACCTCCATCGACTATAATATGCTCGATATCGGGATATGTTTGCCGGGATACACTATTCAAACACTCTCCGATGCTCTTGGCTTCGTTTAATGCTATGGTTATAATTGAAATTTTCATATCATTAAACTAACTTTTTAGGAATATATACGATGCGATAAGCCCGACTGTAAGCAATAGACAGTAGGAGAGTGAATAAATCTTTGTTGCTCGTAATGAAATAATACGATTCCTTATCTGTGATATGAATTGAAGTGCAATTGGTACGCCTAATGGTATAAGTGGTATGTAATAGCGAGGTACAGTCCCTCCGGATGCCAATGCTATTCCAAGATAACACATTCCCCACCATAATGCCCATCCGTTAAAGCCATCACCTCTCTTCCTTAGAAACGAAAGACAATAGAAGCCAATCATCATCCCGCCTATTGCATACCACCCAAATGATATGTGTGGCCACCAATAAAATCCTCCGAAATATAAATCACGACTGAAATTCCATGGAAATGGTGGAAAATATTGTGCTGCAGCTGTAAATGGCAATAATAATATACGTTCATATAATGGCTTGGAATAATAGTCGGGGAGCAGAGATACATATTTAGTCAATGATGGAAGATTGTGCATCGAATTTTGAACATCTGCGGTGTTGACTGCTGTAATGGTCGCAAAGTCATCTACGGCTCGAAACATTTGACCCCCCAAGATGATGATGACACATAATGTAAGGAGATAGGTCCCGCTTATTAGATTGCTCTTGTCGCGTTTGCTTATTGCCAAAATCACAATTCCTGCTATCAAGAACCATCCCATCGGACCTTTTAGCAACATCAATATCAATGCTCCGATTAATGCTGAAATATGACCATAAATATCGGTTTCCCTACGATAATATTTCACTAATGCAAGCCCAAACAGGCTCATACCTAATGTCACACCGGCATCTTTCATTACTATTGTTCCCATTAATATCAAGTGGGCTGCAGTGGAGGTGAGAATCATCCCCCAAAAAGCGTACTTCTCGCTGTTCGCCACAGAGAAAAATATTCCACAAATGGCTCCGACTACTGCTATAGCACCAATTATGCAACTCATACTCAGCATCATAGGCCACATTACATTCACTCCAAATAATGAATATAGAATGTAAATAGTTGTGGGATAGCCCGTTGCTACATAGGGATTGGGTAGCCCTGCGAATATGTTGTGTGCGGCATTGATGTCGCGTTCGGCATCGGCTACTACATTCGGATTCTCCAAGCTCCAGCCACTCGCGGTGTAAGTTGATAAATTCATATTGATTCCTATCATCAGTAGAACCCCGACGCAAAGCAATACCCAACCTATTCTCCGGCTATGATAAGGCAACAAAAGACGACATAATCCGGCAGGCAAGCCGTAAGCCACAATTATACCTACGACAAATTTTGATGCTGTTTCCACATCATATTGTAGCCCGAGAAGCAGTGCTATCAACAACGCTATCGTATGCCCCCACAACAAAGGCGAACTATTTCCTGTTTTGTAGTTCAATAACATAACTATCGCAAATTTACTACAATTTGACGAATTTTACAAGATTATTCGTTCTCTCTTTAATTTTCCAATTTTTAATCGTAAATTTGCAGAAAAAGAAAACTGATATATGGAAGAAAATCCTTTGAAAATAGATCTTCACGCAATTGTACGAAACAGAATGCCTGAAAAAATAAGTCGATGGATTCCGAATTTCTTAATCCGCCGACTCGAAAAAATAGTTTGTCAGGATGAATTGAATGGTATTCTCGAACGTACATTCCCTAATGAAGGTGTAGCATTCGCTGATGCGGCTCTAAAAGATTTAGATATACATTTAGATGTCTATGGCATTGAAAATATTCCCGATGCAGGACGTTTTATTTTTGCAAGCAATCATCCTCTTGGTGGCTTGGATGGAATTGCTTTGATTAGTGTAATTGGCAAAATTTACGGCGAAGGAAACATTAAATTCCCTGTTAATGATATGCTTATGCATGTTCGCCCGCTCAAATCTGTGTTTATCCCTATCAATAAATTCGGAACTCAAGGTAAAGTTGCAACTCGCCAAATCAACGATGCTTATGCATCAGACATTCAAATGCTATTCTTTCCTGCAGGATTAGTCTCACGTAAACACAAAAATGGAGAAATAAAGGATTTGGAATGGCAGAAGGCTTTTGTTGTAAAAGCTATCGAGTATAAAAGAGATATTGTGCCAATTTATTTTGACGGGTTAAATTCTGAAAAATTCTACAACATTGCTCGTTGGAGAAAGCGTTTAGGTTTTAAATTCAATATCGAGCAAATTTTCTTACCTTCAGAAGTGTGTAAATCAAAAGGTAAAAGTTTTAAAATTTACATTGGCAAACCTATATCATATCAATCTCTTGAAGAAAAAAATATGCATCCTCGCCAATTAGCCGATGAAATCAAAAAAGTGGTCTATTCATTAAAACAAAGCATGTCGGTATAAATAGTTGTTTGTCAAGATGATAAAAATACTCAGGTGTTGCGGGTAAATGAAATTTCCTGACAAAAACACTAAAGATTTTTGTCAGATAATAAAAAAGTTGTAACTTTGCAATCGCTTTTTCAGAGTGTCTCCGCCTTATGGCGAAAGTATGAGTATATACCGGTCGACACGCTGTAAGCATTTTCGGGGTGTAGCTCAGCCCGGTTTAGAGTACGCGTCTGGGGGGCGTGTGGTCGCAAGTTCGAATCTTGTCACCCCGACTGGGCAAAAGGCAGTGAGTGTCAGTTTATGCTGAAGGTTTCACTGCCTTTTTTCTTTTTTCTTGTCGCTTGCTAAAGTTTTTTCATTTCTTTTCTGTAATTTTGTGCTCGCTTATTAATTTTATTTCGATACTTCGATGGATGTTCTGATTACAGGTGCTACCGGCTTCTTAGGTTGTTATTTGCAAAAAGAATTTGCAAACGACTGCAATGTGGCTACTCTTGGGCGTAGCATTGAAAATGATTTTAGAGTGGATTTGACAAATGCGGTCCCGGTGGTTGATCGTAATTTCGATTTAGTGATTCATGCTGCAGGAAGTCCCGTTGAGAATAATGCTATGGAGGTGAATCTCGAAGGTACTCGTAATCTGTTGAAAGGGTTGCAACTTTATAAACCCAAATATTTGGTGTTCTTGAGTTCTGTTTGGGTGTATGGTGTAGAAACAGGCACGGATATCGACGAGTCATATCCCACTAATCCCTCAACAATCTATGGCAAATCAAAATTGGAAGCAGAAAAAGAATTGACAAAATGGTGTAACGATAACGATGTGATTCTCACCATTTTACGCCCAACAGTCGTCTTTGGCAACGGAGTGCATGGCAAAGCAAAAGAAATGTTTGATGCAATTACTGCCAACAGATATTTTCACATCAGGGGAAATGTTGCAAAAAGAAGTGTGGTTATGGCTGATGACGTGGCAAAAGTGGCAAAGAAACTATTTTCGATAGGAGGAGTATTCAATGTTTGCGACGGTTATGACCACTCTGTAATAGAATTAGCCGACAGTATGGCTGAAAACTACGGCAAAGGCAAACGAATTTTATATTGCCCCATGAAGCCTCTCAAGTGGCTTGCTAAAATCGGGGATATTATCCCGCCGATAAGAAAATACATAAATTCTTCAAAATTAAATACGCTGACATCGTCGTTGACATTTTCAAATAAGAAAATAAAGGAAACTACAGACATTAATTTCTTTGACACTGTGGATGTTATAGCAAGAAAAGCAACTGATTACCCCTATGAGTACGATAATTGATAAAGCGGCTTATTTTTTCTCCGGACTCTCTCAGTCATTGGCGTCTATTGTCAAAATATTTCTATTTTCTCGCCGTCCATTCGTCGCAGAGAAAAGCAGGGAAAAGTCGATAATAATCTTAGGTAATGGTCCATCGCTTAATGAAACTATCGAAAACCACTCTGATTTTATAGCACAAAACGATTGTATGGCGGTGAATTTTGCTGCAAATACTTCGATGTTTCAGAGCATTAAACCCCTCTTTTACATCCTCGCCGACCCTCATTTCTTTATAGAAAATTCAATCGATAAAAACGTAGATATGCTATGGCAGAATTTGTCAGATGCCGATTGGAAAATGCAATTGCTGATACCGGTGAAATATCGCAGAAATCACAGAATAATAAAATTGAAAAACAGTCCGAACTTAGAACTGAAATTCTATAACCTTACGCCGGTGGAAGGATTCGTTTGGTTGCGAAATTTAGTATATTCAATTGGGTTAGGTATGCCGAGACCAAGAAATATTATGATTCCGGCTATCATGAATGTGATAAGATTGGGATATAAAACTATTAATCTTGCCGGGGCAGACCATTCATGGACAAAATCACTTTGGGTTGACGATAAAAATCATGTAATAAGTATTCAACCTCATTTCTACAAGGACAACGACGACGAAAAAAAAAGGGTGGCAACCGAGTATCTCAAATATCCACTGTATAAAATTTTAGAGAGTCTGCACATCGCTTTTCGAGCTTATTTCCTTATTGCTGACTATGCAAAATGCAAAAATATTAAGATATTTAATGTTACTCCCGACTCATTCATTGACGCCTTCCCTCGAAAGAAATTATAAAAGAGATGTAATTGTTTTGTAGATTGCCGAATTTGTCTTAACTTTACATTGTTTTTAAGGCAGGGAATATAAAATTGATTTGGAATGATTCGGAGATTTTAGACGAGGAGTTTTCCTGATTGAAGAAGGAACTTAACAAGTTAAGCGACCGACAATCGAATAAAAATACCGATTAAAAAATCAAAAACGTCCAACTGCCTTCCAAAATAAAAGAAATTGAAATAAAAACAACTTCGCAGCGTTCAATTTATCGGACCTGTTATAAGAATAATTTATGGTATTTCATATAATCATAATAATAGTAGCCATAGTAGGGATTTTTATAGGATTTCGCAAAGGTATGATTCATCAAATTGCAACCATACTGGGCATCCTGTTTGGCATTGTGGCTTGTCGAATTTTTCACGATCAAGTGGTTGAATTTTTACAAAAGACATTTCCTTCTATTGCAGAAACGACAAGTGCCGAGTTTTCTTATAGTATTATTGCCTCGGCTCTGATTTTTGCAGTCGTTTATTTAGTGTTTTTAATGCTTGCAAAAGTAATTCGAAGTGCTGTCAAAATGGTCAACCTTGGTATGTTGGACTCGTTGGCAGGGGCTGTAATTGGTGCATTAAAATACTTGCTGATTCTCAGCTTGGCTATGAATCTATTGGTGGCAATTAATCCAAATTCTAATATAATAAAATTGTGCGATGATGACGACGGAAATTTAGTCGAATTAGTGATGAGTTTGGCTCCGGCAATGCTCAATTCGGAAGACGTAGAAGATTTCTGCCTTAAATTGCAACTTGAAGAAGCAAAAACAATTTCATATAATAACACGTTATACCCTAACGCTATAAGGGACAATGCAATAAAAATTTAAAACAAATTCTAATGCTTAAAATAACAAATCTACATGCCGAAATCAACGGCAAAGAAATATTAAAAGGAATCAATCTTGAAGTTCGCCCCGGTGAAGTTCATGCCATTATGGGACCAAACGGCTCCGGAAAAAGCACTTTGTCAATGGTGCTTTCCGGTAATCCTGCTTACAATGTTACAGGTGGAACCGTCGATTTCTGCGGAAAAAAATTGCTCGATATGCCGGCTGAAGTGCGTTCTCACGAAGGAGTTTTCTTAGGATTTCAATATCCTGTCGAAATCCCGGGCGTATCTATGGTAAACTTTATGCGTGCCGCTGTCAACGAAAAAAGAAAATATTTCGGGCAAGAACCCATGTCTGCTACCGATTTCCTCAAGCTCATGAGAGAAAAACGTGCCGTTGTCGATTTAGATAATAAATTAGCTTCTCGCTCTGTAAATGAAGGATTCTCAGGCGGTGAGAAAAAACGTAATGAGATTTTTCAAATGGCGGTTTTGGAACCTAAATTGTCAATCCTTGATGAAACCGATTCCGGTCTCGATATCGATGCATTGCGTATAGTGGCCGGTGGTGTAAATAAACTCAAAAACGATAATAATGCAACTATCGTAATTACTCACTACCAACGCTTGTTGGACTATATCAAACCGGATTTCGTTCATATCCTTTATAAAGGAAAAATTGTTAAAACAGGAGGACCTGAACTCGCTCTCGAATTGGAAGAAAAAGGATACGATTGGATTAAACAACAGACTGGTAACTCGGCGGAATAATGAAAGCATCTTCCCAATATATTAATATTTACAATGAGAATAAAGAGCTGATTAATGCTAATTCGGCTGATTGCTTAAATAATCATCGTCAGTCTGCCCTCGAAAAATTAAACATTCTCAATTTGTCTGAATTAGGTAGCGAAAACTACCCGTTCACCGATTTGTCAAAGTCGATTGCTCCCGATTATGGTATTAATATTGCTCGTCTGCAAATCCCTGTAAATCCTGCCACTTCATTCAAATGCGACGTGCCAAATATGAGTACGGCGATGTTCTTCCTTATTAATGACGCATGGGCTTGTACTGATAATTCTTTTAACAAAATTCCTGAAGGAGTAATTATTGGTAGTCTTGCCAAAGTTGCTAAGTCAAATCCTGAATTGGTGGGTAAATATTACAATACTATCGCGGATATAGACAATCCTATAGTGCAACTAAACACTCTTTTGTGTCAGGACGGATTGTTTATGTATGTGCCTAAAGGAGTTAAAGTGGATAAACCAATTCAACTCGTCAATATTCTGCAAAGCGAAGTGCCTCTAATGGTGTGTAGGAGAATTCTAATCGTACTCGAGGAAGATGCTGAAGCACAATTGCTTATGTGTGACCATACCCAAAATCAATCTCTCGATTTCTTGAATTTGCAGACTATAGAAATTATAGCGAAGAAAGGTGCTAAATTTGATATTTATGACCTCGAAGAATCATCGGATAAAACTAACCGACTATCTGCATTGTATCTCTCGCAAGAAGAAAATTCAAATGTTCTGATTGATGGTATTACTCTTTCAAACGGTAACACCCGAAATGAATATTTCGTAGACTTAAATGGGAAAAATTCCGAGTTAAACATTCTCGGTATGGCTATCCAAGACAATAAAAAAGTGATTGATACTCACTCTGTTATACGTCATAACGTGTCGGATTGTTGTAGCAACGAGCTATTTAAATTTATTTTAGACGATGAGTCGAAAGGAGCTTTCTCCGGACGAATATTTGTAGCCCCGGGTGCTTCAAAAACGTCTGCTTTTCAAACTAATCGCAACATAGTAGGCTCCGACATGGCTAAAGTTCATTCGAAACCTCAATTGGAAATCTACAATGATGACGTAAAATGCTCACATGGCTCCGCTACCGGGCAGTTAGACGAATCGCAAGTGTTCTATATGAGGGCAAGAGGTCTGTCTGAAACTACGGCGAAAACATTGCTAAAACAAGCATTTATGGCTGACGTTATCGACGGAGTTAGGCTTCAATCTCTTAAAGATAGATTGAAAATGCTTGTCGAAAAGCGTATCTCAGGTACTGATGTGACTTGCTCTAATTGTAGCTCGGATTGTCATCAGTTAAATGTTTCTGAAAACTTCTAATGTTATGATTGACGTAAATAAAATCAGGCAAGAATTTCCAATACTTTCAAGAACTGTTGCCGGGAAGCCTTTGATATATTTGGATAATACTGCCACTTCGCAAACTCCTCACCGCGTCGTGGCAGATATAGCTTATAATTACGAACATTACAAAGCTAATGTACATCGTGGCGTACACACTCTGTCGCAAGAAGCTACCGACCTCCAGGAAGCTACCAGATTACGTGTCAAAAATTACATAAATGCCGATTCCATCGAGGAAATCATTTTCACAAGAGGCACTACTGAAGCGATTAATCTTGTAGCCACTTCTTTCGGTAAGCGTTTCAAAGATGGAGATGAAATTATCCTCACCGTTATGGAACATCATGCAAATATTGTTCCATGGCAGCTTGTTACAGAAGGGAAAAATATAAAAATAAATGTTGTTGAAATTGATGCAGAGGGTAATCTCGATTTGAGGGCATATCAAAATATGTTCAACAAAAATACTGTAATGGCGTCTTTCTGTCATGTCAGCAATGTGTTAGGCACGGTGAATCCCATAAAAGAAATGATAGAAATTGCCCATTCCAACGATGTTCCGGTGCTTATCGATGGGGCTCAAGCTTCTCCGCATTTGAAGATTGATGTGAAGGATTTGGATTGTGATTTCTACGTATTTTCTTCTCATAAAATGTATGGTCCGACCGGAGTAGGAATCCTTTATGGAAAAAAACATCTGCTAGAAGAGATGCCTCCATATCAAGGTGGAGGAGAAATGATTAAAAATGTTAGTTTCGAAAAGACTACTTTTGCTTCTCTCCCATTTAAATTCGAAGCCGGAACTCCTGATTTTATAGATATTGCCTCTTTTGCAAAAGCTCTCGATTTTATCGATGAAATAGGAATAAATAATATTGCCGACTACGAAAATAAGCTGTTAGAATATGCCACTGAAAAATTGTTGCAAATTCCGGGATTAAAAATCTTTGGAACGTCTAAACATAAAAGTGCTGTTATTTCGTTTTTATTTCGTGATGTTCATCCCTATGACATCGGGATGTTGTTAGATAAAATGGGTGTCGCTGTACGCACAGGACATCATTGTGCTCAGCCTCTTATGGATTATTTGGGAATCCCCGGGACTGTTCGTGCATCGTTTGCAATCTATAATACAAAAGAAGAAATCGATATATTTGTTGCGGCACTTAATCGCATAATCAAAATATTTTAACATCGAATTTTGACAATGGCTAAAATAGTTTCGATAGAATATATCAGAGCATTTGCGATTATTTTGGTCGTTATCGGTCATTTCGCTCCTGATTATTCGCCTGAATGGTGGAAACAATTACATTCGTTGATTTATTCATTCCATATGCCATTGTTCCTGATTATCAGTGGATTTGTTTATGCTATTTCAAAGCATAAATCCTATGCAGATTTATTAGTGCGACGCAGTAAGCGTCTGTTGCTCCCTTATTTTTCGGCATCAATTATCATAATATGTCTGAAATTCCTCACAGATAGTTACCTTTCAGTAGAAAATCCTGTCGATGAAACGGCGTTTTTTAAAATGTTTCTACTGCCGGAAGCCGGTTATTTCCTATGGTATATTTTTGTCCTTTTCGAGTCTGTCGCTTTGGTGGGATTGTGCAGGCAGAATAAAATATGTCATAGTTGGTTATTGCTGTTAGCGGCAGTTCTGTATTACTTGCCTATTGAGTTGACCGATTATCTTTGCCTCAATGAATTTAAACGATTTTTTGTGTTCTTCATGGTGGGAGTGATAGTAGCTGATTTCGATATAAAAAAATATTTCAACAATTATGTTTGGATTGCATCGGGCATTATTTGGTTAGGATTGTTTATGTTAGAGCCGAAGAATAGCCTGTTATTCCCTGTAATGGCAATATCCGGTTCTATCTTTATATCCGGAATCTGCCGAAAGGTCGTTCAACATAATAACAGTATCAAATGGTTGATATTGATTTCGTCAGCTTCCTATTTCATTTACCTGTTTCATACCACCTTTGAAGGTTTGGCAAAAGCTTTAGTGGCTAAGTTGGTCGATAACTCGCAAGATTATTTTGTGCCGATTGCGATAGTTACTATATTTGCAGGGGTGGTCATACCATTATTGATATATAAATTTGTGGAAAAAGACAAAATATGTCGATTTCTGTTTGGAATATCGAAAAAGAAAGTAGCAGTGGTTCTTCTCATGATAACGCTAATGGTGTCATGCAATTCATCGAATGAAAAACCTGTCGAAAATGTGATAGAGCAAGTTGAAAACACCGATTCCATCGAGATTTTTGAAGATGAATATCTTGTAGATAATGATATTGCAATGACGGTAAAAAGCATTGCCGATGCTATTTCTGTTGGAGAAGAATTAGATACAGCAGAATATAATTTTGAAGGAATTCTCACAGATGGTGAGGGTACCCCTTTATATACAGATGCCTTTGGCTATCCCGGGGAGTGGGCTGTGGATGTCATCGGACCAAATGCTGTGAGAATTAGAAATATCCATTTGGGGAATTTAACCACTGAAAATCTTGCCGGTTACATAACCGAATCGTTGGAATTGATAAATGAAAATAATACAAATAATGCCGATTCCATCGATAATTCCGACGTTCTTGTTTATGACTTCGATGGAGGAACCATTAGTTTTAAAACTTATGATGCTGTGACTTATTCAGGTGAAGAAGGTCCGATTGTGTCGATTCTTGTAACCGGTGATACAATAGTTTGTGAGCCTGACACTCTGTTATTGCTTGAAGACGAACCAACGGGTGGCTTCAAATCTGGGCAAAGCCATTAATTGAACATCTGCACTCCGATCAGCTAGAGTTTCTTCTCCGTTGCCAATTTTGATGCCCAATTCTTCAAGTGAATTTCTGACTGTGGATAATGCAATCTCAGGTGTATTATTGTCATTACTGAGGTGACACAAAAAAATATACTTAAGTCCCGGATGATAAATCTCTTTTAGAAATTGTGCGGTGGCTACATTATCCATATGCCCATTGTCGGTCTGAATCCTTGCTTTCAAATACTCTTTATAGCTACCATTGATAAGCATATTTAAATCATAATTAGCTTCTATCATTAAATAATTGGCTTGGCTCATATAGTGTCTGCCACGTTCCTGAATTGCTCCTAAATCGGTAGCTATGACAAATTTGCGATTCTCCAATTGTATGAAAAAACCCATGTTGTCTTCTCCGTCGTGTGGCACATCAAATGCGGTAATTTTGAAATCTCCGATTTTAAATGGGATCTCTTTGAAGATAGGTATATGGTAGTCTTTGACACGCTTCGAAATGTTATGTTTTCGCAACATGCCACCGACTACTCTGTTGGTACAATACACTCTAATGTGTTTATACTTTCGGACAAGGTTGTATGCATATTTGACATGATCTGCATGGTCGTGAGTCAAGCAAATTGCCTTGACCATTGACATGTCCACTCCATTGTCGGCAAGCGATGCCACTACATCTTCACTTTTTACACCTGCATCAACAATTATTCCTCCATTGCGTGTGCCTAAATAGCAACTGTTTCCGCTGCTTCCACTGCCAAACGACATATAATAAATCGGATTGTCTGCCGCCATTCCGGTGTGAGCTTGACCGGAAATCTTTGCTCGTAACGCTATTTGTCGATTGTCATCATTGTTTAATCCTAACGACTTTAGCTTCTGTTCGTCAAATTTCCAATCATCAAAATTGATTGGAAGTACTCCTAATTTTGGATTGTTTTTTGCCATTATCGGTGGATTAAGAAGATTGTGGGGATTTTGTCGTAGTTATAATTGGTTTTTGCCCATTGTTTAACCGACATTGTCTTTATAGATTCTGTCGTTGGATCGGTTATGGCAGATGCAACACAGATTAAAGTCTCCGGTCGTAGTGTCTTGATAAGTGTCTCAAGCATTTTATTGTTGCGATATGGCGTCTCAATAAAAATTTGTGTCATACCCTTGCGATAGACTTCGTTTTCCATCTCTTTGATTTTTCTTACCTTAGCATCTGCTTCAATCGGGATGTAGCCATGAAAAGCGAATCCTTGTCCATTAAATCCAGATGCCATAATCGACATTAATATGCTTGACGGTCCTACGAGAGGGATGACTTTCAGCCCTTTTCTTTGTGCTATTGCCACTGCTTGAGAGCCGGGATCGGCTACTGCCGGACATCCGGCTTCGCTCATAACTCCTATGGAATGCCCGTCTGAAAGCGGAGTGAGATAGCTCTCCACTTTTGATAAATCAGTGTGAGTGTTTAACTCAAAAAAAGTCAATTCATCAATGTTTATACTTTTGTCGCATTTCTTAAGAAAACGGCGTGCAGTACGAATATTTTCTACAATGAAATATTTAATCTCGCGGACGATTTCCACGTTGTAGGTTGGCAAAACATTGCTGAGCGGTGCATCGCTCAGATTTACCGGTATGAGATATAATGCAGTGTCTGTAAGCATAATTTTGGAAAATATGGTGCAAAATTAATAAAAGTGCCGGGTTTTGACTATATTTGCACTCTAAAAATAGGGTTATGGAGAAAGTCTTAAACGAAAAATTTGTTGAAAATTTATCTGTTTTGCTCGGAGATGAGAATTGTAAAAAGTTGCAAACAGCTCTGAATGAAGAGCCTACGGTGGCGATACGACTAAACACATCAAAAAAAGCAGAGTTGCCTGCATGGGATGCGACACTTTCTCCTGTCGAATGGTGTGATACCGGATTTTATTTGTCGGAGCGACCTAATTTTACACTCTCTCCCCAATTGCATTGTGGTGCTTTTTATGTGCAAGAAGCATCTTCGATGATTTATCGACATATCGTAAAGATATTATCCAATGATTTTCCGTTAAAATATGCAGATGTTTGTGCTGCTCCCGGAGGAAAGACCACTGCTGCTATTGATGTCTTGCCTTATGGCTCGCTGGTTGTAGCCAATGAATTTGTGCCGACAAGAGCCCAAATCTTAAAAGAAAATATTCAAAAATGGGGCTATCATAACGTATTGGTTACTAATTCCGATACCTCGCGATTCTCAAAACTAAAATCTTTTTTCGATATTATGGCTGTCGATGCTCCTTGTTCAGGAGAAGGAATGATGCGTAAGGATGAAACCGCCGTATCGCAATGGTCGCCGGCATTAGTTACGCAATGCAAAAAATTGCAACGTGAAATCCTTGCCAACGTATGGGATGGTCTAAAGCCCGGTGGCTATTTGATATATAGTACATGCACATTTAATCGTGATGAAAATGAAGAAAATGTAGATTTTATCTGCAATGAATTAGGCGGCGAATCGGTGAAATTTGACTTTCCGAAAGAATGGGGGATTTTGTCGGGAATAATGACATCTCATCATTGTTATAGATTTATGCCTCATTCTACACGCGGTGAAGGATTGTTTGTTTCTGTGATTAGAAAAAAAGGCGACCATGTATGTGAACGTGTGTCAAAATCTCCAAAATCTGCAGTAAAAAATAGTTATCCCGAAATAAAAAAATGGTTGTCTTCGCCCGATGAATTCATGTTGATAGAAAGTTCGGGACGTATAAATGCAATTAGAAAATCGCAATTAAGCGAAGTGGAAGTCATTACGAAAAATCTTAAAACAATCCTTACCGGTATAGAGCTTGCCATAGTCAAAGGTAAGGATATAATCCCACAGCACGCGTTGGCTCTATCTACTGAGTTGAGAGAGTGTGCCTTCCCATCGGTGGATTTAGATATTAATGATGCAATCACATATCTTAAGAGAGAAACAATCACATTGCCACAATCTGTCGGTCGAGGATATGTGTTGGTTAAATATGCCGGATTACCACTTGGCTTTGTTAAAAATTTAGGCACCAGAGCCAATAATCTTTATCCACAAGAGTGGAGAATTAGGATAAGATAGTATATGCTAATTACATTATTGCCGGATAATAAGTTGTAATAGAGTCGGCACGTTAAATGCTTTAAAATAACGTGAATGTATAAAAACTCGCATAGAAACCAAATTACAAGTATTTTGATGTTTTTTTTAAAAAAACTATCCTGTTTTTGCGAATTGTATAGTTTTTTGTATCTTTGCAATCTGCGAATCGTTTCTTTAAAGTAGCTTACTATTTAGTATGAAAATTAACGTATCTACCATGCAAGCACGACAAAAAACGTTTTTATTGATTATAGGAATTGCAATTAGTGTATTATTGATTGCAAAAGGTACTTGGCTGTATCAAAAGTTTTTTGATTACATTATTTCTAACAACTATTATGATTTGGCATATAGCTTGATTAGTCCCGGTAAAGCTATCTTCATTCCGTTCATCATAGTAGTAGGCGTATGGCTTTTTGTTGCCATCTACTATTACGTCATCAACTCCGCTCGTCTGTCTCGATGGTGGTGGTGGATGATAATGCAACTATTCTCTACCGGAGTGATTACCTTCGTGGTATATAAATATTCAGAGTATAGATTGAACGATTTGCTTTCGGAAATAACTGAAGAAGTATATGGCTATATGACGTTGTTCGTAAGACTGAACGCTATAATAATCTACCTGCTATTTGTGATTGTCTCATTTTCGATACGTTGGTGGAGTTCGAATTGTGATAAAACTCCGTTCCCAAGATAATCTGAAATAACCACTATTTTTTCGAAATTTATTCACTATTACAAAAAAATACGTAACTTTGTAGTTGATGTGAATATCATAATTTCTGAACATCATTCGCATATAGCGTATGATGCAGAGGTTGTGATTAATAACCGACAAACTATCAATGTTTTGAAAATATTTAATTATGAAAATGATTAACAAAATATTTGTTGCTGCCATACTATTGGCGTTTGTATTCTCTTCAGTCAAAGCGATTACTCCTGATGAAATGGAGCAAGCAAAAACAATAACGGCTTTATGGTATTTGCGTTATGCTAACAACGGTTCTGATTATCTTGAAAAAATCTCACCAAAAACGATGTCGGACCTCGAAGCTAAGTTGAAAAAGAAAGAAAAGGAGAATATTAAAAGCTTCAAAGCTGTCGAAGTTCCGTCAGATTATGCTGAATGGGACAAAGATAAAATGGTCGATTATTGGAGCAATACTTTCTTTAAAAGTGCCGGACTGAATTCGGAAGGATTGAAGGCAAAGAGTAGAGTTCGAAAGAAATTAAGCAATATGCAAATTTCGCGTGAGACAACCGAAACTCCAAAAGAAGAACCAACTAACGCTAATGAGCCTACATTGGAAATTACTGCTGATTCTTCTCAAAATGAAATTAGTGTTGTGTCGGATTCACTATCTGTGTCTGAAGCGATGCCAACTTTGGCTAATGAGGATGAATCAGACTTGCAACAAACGGAAAATTACGAAAGTTCAAAATCCCAAAATAGTGGCACCACTACCTATGTAGTGATATTAGTTGTGCTGGTAATTATTGTAGTAATGTTGATAGTCTATGCTATGAAGATGATGAAACATAAGCAAGAGCCCGACCAAGAAGACGAAGAACTACAAAACGATATCCTTGCTACTTGTGAGGATAATCTTGTCTCCAAGAAAAATATGGAAATTGCAGCGTTACAAGAAGAGATAGAAGTGTTGAAAATGCAACTTCGATTATCTCAAAATCAAGTAGCAGAACTTAGGAAAGAATTAAAGAATAGCTCTAAAAAAGATATAGTAGAAAATAAGTTGACAAATAATGCTAACCGCCGACCGATGTCGCCACGTCCTGAACGAATTATTTATCTCGCAAGAGCCAACAATCAAGGAATATTTGTCAGAGCAGAAAGCGAATACAATCCGGATAACTCTATCTTCCGTTTGAAGACTTCCGATGGCGTATCAGGTTCATTCTCAATTATAGATAATCCGCAGGCAGTCAGACTTGCACTATCTTCGTTAGAATTTTACCTCGCAAATGCTTGTGTGGCAGATGATGATTTTTCGACTACAGGGATAGCAACAATCGAGAACTGTAACGTCGGCACTGCAATATTTGAAAACGGACGTTGGATTGTTACCCGTAAAGCAAAAATCGAATTCAGATAATTCAATTTCAAAAAATTAAAATTCAGAGAAGAATTTAGGCTTGATGACCATCCCTAAACGTAGTCGCGAATGGTGTTGATTATAGTCCAACAGATTTTCGCCATACCCGTTATAGTATTGCAAAAAGAAATATTGATTGGATTTTTTAGATAATTTCCAATTGAATTCGAAAATAACATTGTGCTTTAAATTCCAACCGCGTCGTTTTACTAATGTAAGTGCCCACCCAAAGCGTTGATTGTTGGTAGTGATAGCAATTCCGGATTGCCATAATCCACAATAATCGAGTATGTCGCGATTGTTCCCTCCATCTACTATCGGAAACCAAATTTTCCCATGAACCATTATATTCCGGTCAATAAATATACTTGCTCCAAGTGAAATCTTATTCCAACTCCGGGAGTTGATGCTATCCTTGCCATTACTTTCATGTTCAACCATTAATGTGACTTTACCTATATATCTGTCTTTGCTGAAGAGTGGCTTTGACAATCCGATGCCGGGATTGAAATTTAAATCTCTCATTGGCATTGATTTCTCAAATACATTCCAAAAACATTTTTGAGTGTAGGCTAAAAATAAGTAAGTTCCAAATGGAAGGGTAGATTTGGTAAGACGTTGAGAAATACTGATTTGAAATTTGACATCGGAGTTTTCACGTGTAGGTTTACTTCCAATTGATGTCCCTACAGTAAAATAATTATCCTTATAAAGTGAGAAATATGGTCCCTTGTCAAATTCTTTGCGAAGAGAATCCGTATATGATTTTTGATTGTCCGTACTGATGATTTGAGCCTGAGTGGAAATACAGACAAAAATGATTAGCAGAATAATATGGAATAGCCGTCTTAACATTTTTTGTGAATTTTTCAAGGTGCAAAATTAGTGAATATTTGTCGGATAGTATAGCTGATTTTTATTTTTTTCTATTCTGAATGCCGTAATAGTTTGGAAATTATTCTGAATGAACTAATTTTGTGGTCGGAAAAACATTTTTTAATCAGAATATGAAAAGATACATACAAATTATATTGTCAATCTTGTTATTGACTGCATGTGGCAAAAAAGATTTCAAAGTTGATTTCGATATTGACGGCTTGGGAACGCAAAATCTAAGATTTGTCTATTATTCATCTGACAATGAAAGAGAGGGGAAAATAATAGAAACGATGGCTCCTGCATTGGATGGAAAATTAACTTTAATAGGCACTTCTACTCGCCCTACGGTAGTGAATGTTTTTACTCAGACCCGAAGTTACTTATGCAGTTTCTACGTTGAACCGGGTGATGAAATGAAGGTTGTCGGTAAGTATGCCGAACCTATGTTATGGAGTTATGAAGGAAATGAATTGTCAGAAGAATTGAGTAGTTGGATGCAAGCGAATAAATCATCACTTGCAGATAGCCACAAGCTAAATTCCGCAATTGCCAAATATGTGAAGTCAAACAATGATAGTGAAGTGTCGGCTTTATTGTTGATGTGTCACTATAATGATAAAGATGATGTATTACAAAAAGATTCTTTATGGAATAAATTGAATCCTGATGCCAAATCGGAAGATATGGTCAATGCACTAACCGGGGCAAATATATATGCGGAAAAATCATCAACAGGGAAGGTCATTAAGTCGCTTAATCTTTATTCCAAAGCCGATACGTTGTCAGTCGTTAAATTTTCAGATGCCAAAGCTACTGTGTTATATCTGTGGAGAGATAATGATGCTGACTATGATAAGCAAATCTCGATGCTCAAACGTGTAAAAGAAAAGGAAGACAATAAAAAAATCAGGATATTCGACATAAATCTTGACATGGATACATTCGCATGGAAACGCCATGTCAGAGCAGACTCGTTGAAGTGGGAACGACTATGGACTATGGGAGGAGAATTAAACAATTCGATGAAAGCACTCGCAGTGCCTCGCTCCCCCTATTTTATAGTAATAGACAGTGTAGGAAAACAATTATATCGAGGTTCTGATACTTTGAAATTAGAAAAAACAATTCAAGAAATCATAAAATAGTCGGTAATGCTATCAAAAGTATATTCAGCTGCAATACAAGGAATAGATGCATTTCTCGTTACAATCGAGGTCGTGGTGGAAAGAGGCGTGCAATTCACGATTGTAGGACTTCCGGATGCGGCAGTAAAAGAGAGTTATCAGCGTATCGTTTCGGCAATGAAACAAAGTGAAGTGCCGTTTCCTCATAAGCGTACGATAATAAATCTGTCGCCTGCTGATGTAAAAAAAGAAGGAGCTGCATTTGACCTGCCTATGGCAGTAGGCATCCTTGCTGCAAGTGAGACTCTGAAGTGCGAAAATCTCAATGACTATATGATTATGGGAGAGCTATCATTAGATGGCTCTGTGTTGCCTGTCAAAGGGGTGTTGCCTATGGCAATAAAAGCTCGTGAAGATGGTTTTAAACGATTAATCGTCCCAAAAGCAAATGTTACAGAAGCGGCAGTTGTAAATAATGTAGAAGTTTATGGTGTTGAAAATCTCTTGGAAGTAGTCAAATTGCTTAATGGCGAAATTGAACTTCAGCCGACAATCATTGACACCCGTCAGCAATTCAAACTTCAATCGGCATCATTCGATTTCGATTTTTCAGAGGTTAAAGGCCAAGAGACAGTGAAACGTGCTTTCGAAGTGGCTTGTGCCGGAGGTCATAACATATTGTTGATAGGTAGTCCGGGTAGCGGAAAATCGATGATGGCAAAGAGATTACCATCAATATTACCTCCATTGAATCTGCAAGAAGCATTGGAAACGACTAAAATTCATTCGGTGGCAGGAAAATTAAGCAAAGGCTCAATGTTGATGACACAGCGACCATTTCGTTCCCCTCATCACACCATTTCGCCGGTGGCATTAGTGGGTGGTGGCACTAATCCTCAACCCGGAGAAATCAGCCTTGCCCACAACGGAGTGCTTTTTTTAGATGAATTTCCGGAATTTCCAAGAACTGTGCTTGAAGTGTTGCGACAACCGATTGAAGACAGGGTAGTCACTGTGTCCCGCTCGAAATATACAGTCGATTATCCTGCATCATTTATGCTTGTGGCATCAATGAACCCTTGTCCATGTGGATATTATGGTCATCCTTCAAAGCCATGCACTTGCCCGCCGGGACAAGTGATAAAATATATGAACAAAATTAGCGGTCCGCTTTTAGACCGTATTGATTTACATATAGAGATACAGCCTGTCGAATTTGATGCAATGGCTGATGTCGCTCCCGCAGAAAGTAGTGAATCGATTCGGCAAAGAGTGATAATGGCTCGTGCAATCCAGCAAAAACGCTATGCAAAAGAAAAAGGAATCTATTGTAATGCACAAATGAATACTCGGCTGATAAGACAATTTGCTTGGCCTGACGAACAAGGTCTGAAACGTCTCAAAGATGTTATGACGCGATTGAATATGTCGGCACGCGCTTTCGATAGAATTCTAAGAGTGGCTCGCACTATTGCTGATTTGGATTGTAGTGAAAATGTAGAAGTTCGTCACATCTCTGAAGCAATCAATTATCGTAACCTTGACAGAGGTGGTTTTGGCTCATTAAACGGTTGAATATGAAACAAGAAATGGAATTGAATGCTCACAACAAACAAGAATATCCGCCGATGCACACTGCAGAATTAGACGCATCCTCTATTATGATATATGTTACAGAGGATAATCAAGTATCACTTGATGTAAAGTTGGAGAATGAAACCGTATGGCTTTCTCAAAGTCAAATGGCATTACTATTCGAAAAAGATCAATCGGTTATTGCCAGACATATCGCTAATGTGTTTAAAGAAGGAGAACTTGAAGAAAGCAGTAATATGCAAATTTTGCATAATACTTTTTCAAAGTATAAACCAACGAAAGTATATGCATTAGATGTAATAATTTCAGTCGGTTACAGAGTTAAAAGCAAACGTGGTACTCAATTTCGTATTTGGGCCAATAGAATCTTGAAAGATTACTTAATCAAGGGTTATGCGATTAACGACAAACTGAAATTAGAAAGATATAACGAATTGAAAAATGTTGTGCGATTGTTGTCGACTACGGTAAAGGCTCATAATCGGTTGTCATCAGATGAATCTGATGGATTATTTTCGGTTATATCAGATTATGTGTATGCTCTTGATACTCTTGATAGATATGATTTTCAGCAACTTGTGATTGATGATACCACCAACGAAGAGCGTTTCCATGCAACTTATGATAATGCGATGAACGCAATTAATCGTTTAAAACCGAAATTCGGAGGTAATGCATTATTCGCGAATGAGAAAGATGATTCATTTCGTAGCTCTATTGGTCAAATCTATCAGACTTTTGATGGTGTAGAACTCTATCCAAGTATAGAGGAAAAGGCTGCGATGTTGCTATATTTGGTGATAAAAAATCATTCTTTTAGTGATGGAAATAAGCGTATTGCAGCTATGTTGTTCCTTTGGTTTATGGAAAATAATGGAATACTTTATCGGTCGGATGGTAGCAAACGTATTGCCGATAATACTCTTGTCGCTTTGACTTTAATGATTGCGGAAAGTAGAACAGAAGAAAAAGATATTATGTTAAAAGTTGTGGTAAATCTAATCAACCGAAAAAATTAACATATATCTCTGGAAAAATCTAACGAATGAGGGAAAATAATGATGGCGGCACTGGTGT
>CAZGEX010000032.1:0-29129 GCA_964524385.1 uncultured Sangeribacter sp. | reverse complement strand
TTCAATATATTTTTTACAGATTATCAAATCTACTGTAAAGTAATATATAGTTACCATAAAATAATGAGAATTTTTATTCTTACTATATCATTTTGTATCGCATTAACATTCCAAGTTTTTCCGCAAGCAAAAAATATCAAAGCGGCAGAGAAACTTATTGGGAACATAGAGAAAATCGAAGATGCTCGTAAATTAATCAACTTAGCAATCAACGATTCATCGACAATGTCTAATGCTCGTACTTTTTTAACTGCAGCTAAAATTGAGAAGGCATTTTATGATAATAATTTACACAAATTAAAAATTAACAACAATGATCCTAAAGTCGATCAGGTAAAAATGTCGAATGCTTTAATATGTGCTTATAAATTTTATCAAAAGGCATTATCACTTGATAGCATTATTGATAAAAAAGGAAAAATTAAAACTAAATACTCAAAGGAAATAATTAAAACACTGGCTGAATATCAAGATCAATTTCTTAAATCCGGAAGCATTCTACTAAATCAAAAAAAGTACTATCCCGATGCTTATGAAGCTTTAAAAATATATGCTGACTTACCTGAACGATTTAATTCGCAAATATTTAAATTTGAACACAACGACTCTTTACGCAGTGATTCTTATTATAAAGCCGGATTAGCAGCTTATATCGGTAACCAATTTGAAATTGCAGCCAATGCTTTTGCTAATGCCCGTAAATTAGGAATGCTCAAAGAAGAAGCATTCATTAATGAAATAGCATGCTATCAACATATTGCTAAAATAGCACCGGACAAGTTAGATTATGCTGCAACTAAAATTTTTGAAATTTCAAAACAAGCATACTCAGAGTTTGGCATTACACCTCCTCGATACATTAACAATGTGATTAATACTTTAGTAATCTCTAAACAATATGATAAAGCATTAGAGATCCTTAATAAAGAAATTGCCGATCACCCTGACAACTCTTTTTTATATGGATTGAGAGGATTTACTTACGACCAACAAGGATGTGATGACTTATCAGAAACAGATTATCGAAATGCGGCAGAATTCTTAAATGCAGATTTTGAAACACTCAAAAAAGCGAGCAAAAAAATCATGTTGATTGGCATAAAAAAATTCGAATCTATCATGGGAAATAGCGAAGAAGCAAATTCTATGCGACTTTTTCTAAAAAAACATTATTTCGAAAAAGCCCTTGAAATAGCACAAAAAGCGGCTTCCATAAATACTACAGACGAAGAATTATCAAATACGATTGAAGTTCTCAACTTCAATCTACAGACTCACTTTTAATTAGAAATATATTAGTAAATTTTCATAAAACTTTTATAAGATTAATATGTTATATAAGTGAAAAGTATTACCCTCACTTGATATAATAATCTTAATTTTATAAATTTATGAAAAAGACACTTTTAATGATTGCATTTATCAACATCGCAATCTGCTTATCAGCCCAACAAATCGACAAAAACGAACGTCGTCAAATTACAGAATTTCTTAGTCAACCGGCAATTGAAGCTAAAACAAATGCCCAGGCTCTTGACATTTCTGACATAAACAATCCTAAGACATGGAAAGGCGTAACAATTGTAAATGGTCATATCACAGAAATTAAATGGAATAATAAAAAAATTGCAGGAAGACTTAATCTATCAGGCTTTAAAAAAATTGAAAAGGTCGATATTTCAAAGAACAAGCTATCATCTATCAACATTAATAATACTCCTTCTCTAAACTACCTTTATGCCGGTAACAATCGATTAACAAATATCAATATATCAACTTCACCACAATTAAAGGAACTTCGAATAAACAAAAATCTAATAAGTCATATCGATATAACCGGAGCAAATTCTTTACAGAAACTCAATATAGCAGGAAACCATATAATCGAATTAAATGTAGGGAATGCAACTAATCTTACTTATCTCAACTGTATGAGTAACCGGATGCAAGCACTAAATGTAATGGGATGCACTAATTTAAAAACAATATATGCAGGATATAATGAACTGACAAATCTTAATCTTAGTGACCTTTACAATCTTGAAGACATAAATTTAGACTCAAATAAATTAAGCCAATTTTATGTTCAGAATCTTCCTATTCTTAATACTTTAATGTGTAGTAATAATCATATTCAAAACTTGACAATTGTCAATTGTAAAAACCTTACAGAAGTGTTTGCTCCTTACAACAATATCGACCAATTCAGAATAGATAATTGTCCGACACTTGCTATTGTAAATCTCGAATGGAACGCCCTTGAGATACTCGATCTTAGCGACCAATTCTATTTACAACGACTAAATGTTGCTAATAATCAATTAACAACACTTGATGTAAGCTACGACACAATGTTATACTTTGTTGACATCTCAAGTAATGATATATTAGTTGATTTTCGCACTGAAGGATGCGAATCTTTACGCCAAATTAGAGGTTCATGGTCACAATTCGACTACTAAAATTATATATTCTTCTATTTAATACAACTATTTACTTTTAAGATAAAAGTTAAACACAGAATTTTTGCTAACTTTGCAACTTAAAACAACTTAGAAGTTAAAAACGACAATGAAAAATATCCGCAACTTTTGCATCATAGCCCATATTGACCATGGCAAAAGCACTCTTGCAGACCGCCTATTGGAATACACAAATACTATATCATCCAAAGATATGGAATCTCAAGTTCTTGATGATATGGATCTCGAAAAAGAAAGAGGTATTACAATTAAAAGTCATGCCATACAAATGGACTATGAGCAAGACGGAGAAAGATATACTTTAAACCTTATTGACACTCCGGGACACGTTGACTTCTCATATGAAGTTTCCCGTTCGATAGCAGCTTGCGAAGGTGCATTACTTATCGTCGATGCATCACAAGGTATTCAAGCACAAACAATTTCTAATCTCTATATGGCAATAGATAATAATCTTGAAATTATCCCTGTCATAAATAAATGCGATTTAGATAGTGCCAAACCCGAAGAGGTAGAAGACCAAATCGTTGATCTATTAGGATGCAACCACGATGAAATAATCAGAGCAAGTGGCAAGACAGGCATGGGTATTCCGGAAATATTAAAAGCTATTGTGGAGCGTATTCCGGCACCAACAGGTGATCCTAACGCACCACTACAAGCACTTATATTTGACTCTGTATTCAATTCTTTTAGAGGTATAATAGCCTATTTCAAAATAGTTAATGGTACAATCAAGACGGATGATTTTGTAAAATTTGTATCTACAACAAAAGAATACCACGCCGATGAAATAGGAATCCTTAAGATGCAAATGTCCCCTCGCAAAGAATTATCAGCAGGGAATGTCGGATATATCATTTCAGGTATCAAAACATCAAAAGAGGTAAAAGTAGGTGATACAATCACTCACGTTTCAAAACCTTGTGAAAAAGCTATCGAAGGATTTGAAGAAGTAAAGCCTATGGTGTTTGCAGGAGTTTATCCAATAGAAACTGAAGATTTTGAAAACCTTAGATCATCATTGGAAAAACTCCAACTTAATGATGCATCATTAACATTCCAGCCAGAATCATCTGCCGCACTTGGCTTTGGTTTTAGATGTGGATTTCTTGGTTTACTTCACATGGAAATCATTCAAGAACGCTTAAGCCGCGAATTTGATATGGAAGTAATCACAACCGTCCCTAACGTATCATATAAAGTCTATGATAAAAAAGGGAATATGACCGAAGTGCACAATCCATCAGGATTACCCGATTTAACATTGATTGATCATATTGAAGAACCATATATCAGAGCATCAATAATAACTCAAGCCGACTACATAGGTCCTATTATGACTCTATGCTTAGGCAAACGTGGAGAATTAGTTAAACAAGAATATATTTCCGGAAATCGCATGGAGATGATATTTGATATGCCTCTTGGAGAAATCGTCATCGACTTCTACGACAAATTAAAAAGCATATCAAAAGGTTACGCATCGTTCGATTACCATCTCCACAATTTCAGAGAATCAAAATTAATAAAACTCGACATCCTACTCAACGGAGAGAGTGTTGATGCACTTTCAACACTGACACATGTGGACAATGCCGTCAGATTTGGGCGAAGAATGTGTGAAAAGCTTAAAGAATTGATACCTCGACAACAATTTGATATCGCCGTACAAGCTGCTATTGGTGCTAAAATAATTGCTCGCGAGACTATTAAAGCCGTAAGGAAAGATGTTACCGCAAAATGTTATGGTGGAGACATTAGTCGTAAACGTAAGCTTCTTGAAAAACAAAAACAAGGAAAAAAGCGAATGAAACAAATCGGCTCTGTTGAAGTGCCTCAGAAAGCATTTCTTGCAGTTTTGAAACTTGACTAATATAATTCTAACGGAGATTAAAATCGTATTATTCGATGTAAATCTCCGTGTTAAATTAAATGACTATGAATAAAGTACTATTTACTACTATTAAAACAATTCGAAATTATGCAAGTGGGGGAAATATCCTTATTATAGCAACACTTTTAGCTATGGTAATAGTCAATATCCCATATTGTACCGAGTTTTACAACAGTTTATGGACAAATAACATTGTTCTTCAAATAGGAAATTTCAACCTATTCAGTCATGGAGGTCATCCTATGACAATAATGGAATTTATCAACGATGCTTTAATGGCGATATTCTTTCTGACAATTGGTCTTGAAATAAAACGTGAAATTTTAGTCGGAGAATTATCTTCATTACGCCAAGCCTTACTTCCTATCATTGCAGCTATAGGAGGGATGGGAATACCTGTAATAATATTTATATATCTAAGTCAAGGAAGTGACTATACTTCAGGTGCAGCTATACCAATGGCGACTGATATTGCATTTTCTTTAGGAGTATTATCGATGTTAGGTTCTCGAGTTCCAATATCATTAAAGGTGTTTCTAACCACACTTGCAGTTGTTGACGACATCGGAGGCATTATAGTTATTGCAACAGTCTATTCAGCACATATTAACTATATTATGCTCCTTATTGCTGTCGGTCTACTATGCATACTTTATATATTCGGCTCACGTTTTAAGATTCAAAGTAAAATATTTTATTTGGGGATCGGGGCTTTAATATGGTATCTATTTTTAAATGCAGGAATTCACCCGACAATTGCAGGAGTACTTATTGCCTTTTGTGTCCCGGCAAAACCTTTATATGCTCCCAAAGGATATATTAGAACTATCCAACGAAACATCAGCTATTTTGAAAATATAACAGATTCAAATCTTAATTCAAAAACAATTCTTAGTAAGGAGCAACTTGCAAATCTAAAAGAAATAGAATCAGCTTCTGATAAAGTCATTTCTCCATTGCAAGACCTTGAGGACTCTTTGCATCCAATTGTCAATTATATCATTGTTCCCTTATTTGCATTTGCAAATGCCGGAATATTCTTTGGGAATTTTGAATTAGCATCATTATTTGGCGGAGTAAGTCTTGCCATTATAGCAGGTCTTGTTGTGGGTAAATTTATAGGTATATTTTCATTTTCTTGGCTATGTATTAAATTTAAATTAGCACCAATGCCTGAAGGGTCTAATTGGAAAATGCTTGCTTCTGTATCAATGTTAGGTGGTATTGGATTCACTGTATCATTATTTATTGCCAATCTCTCATTTGGTAATACTGATGAAATTCTCAACAATGCAAAACTTGGAATTGTAGCAGGTTCGCTTATAGCCGGTATTTTGGGCTATTTGCTACTTCGAATGACACTTCCCAAGGACAAACTAAAGGACTAATAAAAAGGTCGTAGCACTAAAACTACGGCCTTCATTTATTATATACAATATCGCATCTTTAATCTAAACTATTGATAACACTAAGTAATTGATTAATTGCATTTTTTGTATCAACTTTCGTTATAATTTTTCTAACATAACCCTCTTTATCGACAACAAACGTAGTTCTGACTATTCCCATATATTCTCTTCCTGCCATTTTCTTTTTTTGCCAAACGCCAAATTGTTCGCATAATATATGCTCAGTGTCAGCAATCAAATTAAAAGGCAATTCATATTTATCGATAAATTTACGATGACTGACTGCTGAATCTTTACTAACTCCTATTACGTGATATCCTTTTTCCATAAGTTCGGAATAACCATCTCTAATGCTACATGCTTCAGCTGTACATCCGGGAGTATTATCCTTAGGATAAAAATAAATTATAAGGCTTTTACCTGCAAAATCTTTTGCATTTAATCCTTTACCATTTACATCAATTCCCAAATAATCAGGTATCTTATCTCCTATTTGCATAATTCATCTTTAAATTTTTTTATTATACTAAACGCATCTTCCCTTCCTGAGATAATCTTATCTTTATAATGAGCGTCAGAATTTACCATTATTGGCAAATTTTTATGTAATAATTTGCTTATCCATAGTTGTGAAGGATATAATCTTTTATGTTCTTCAAATGCTTTCGTATTAACTTCTACAATAACATTCGATGATTCTATATGACTGATAACATCATCTACCAAAGACTCATACCAATGTTCAGTTTCAATACCCGGTCGGGCTAATGATGCATTTAAGGCTATTTTATCAAAATGACCTAAAACATCAAACCCTCCTAATTCCATCATTGTCAACACTTGTTCGAAATATTTTTCAACCACATATCTCAAATCTCCTTTAAAATATATAGTTAAATAAGTATTAAAACGATTAAACCTGCCATCACAATCGATAGGTATTCCGTCTTGACTTGGCACAAAATGTACTGAAGCAAGAATATAATCCAATGGCATTTTCTGAAAATAATCGATATGTGGCCCGAAATCTTTGCTTAAATAATCAATTTCCATTGATTTAAGCAACCTCATATCACTACGTTTGGCACACCATTGACATACTTTGTCAAATTCATTAAAATATTTGTCCACACGATCAAAGGACATATTACATGGCGACTGACAACTTATCGGAGCATGCGGTGTAAAACCTAAATAATCTAAACCAACCTCTGTCGCACTTTCCGCCATTGACAACATAGAGTCTTTACCATCACAAAACTGTGTGTGAGTGTGAAAATTATAATTCGTAGTTTCAGATATATATTTGTGCAATTTCATATTGATTTATATCCTTTTCTGACAAGATGATACATATCGATAGAACATTACAATAAATAATACACAAACACCAAGACCAATTCCCACAGACAATTCATAACTGATTTTTACACCAAACAAACTATCTGTAAGCAATCCGAATCCTTCCGGAGCAAAGAATATATAAGTAACTGTTACAGCAGTCATTAGCAACGCAGGCAACAATGAAATATAATACAGTTTGTTATTTTTAGCCAAATAAACCGTAATCGCCCACAATGTAAATACAGCTAAAACTTGATTACACCACGCAAAATAACGCCAAACCACATCATAAGGCACTAACATAATTATAAAGCAAAGCACAAATATCGGGACGGAAACTATCAATCGTTGTTTAATTGATTTTTGTTTCAACCCTAAAAAGTCGGATGCAATCAATCTTGCACTTCGCAGAGCGGTATCACCTGACGTTATTGGAGCGGCAATAACTCCAAGCACAGCTAAAATTCCTCCAAAAGAGCCAAGCCAAGAGACAGAAACATCATTAACTAAGACAGCCGGCGTTTTATCTTTCATAAATTCATGTAGACCGTCATATCCTCCGGTAAAGGCAATAGCCGCAGCAGCCCATATCAACGCTACTATACCCTCAGCAATCATAGCACCATAAAAAACCGGACGTGCATATTTCTCATTAGACATACATCTTGCCATCATAGGCGATTGTGTGGCATGGAATCCGGAAATTGCACCGCATGCAATCGATACAAACATCATCGGAAATATCGGTGTAGAATCAGGGTCTGTCGAATGATTATAAAATCCCTCCCACATTTCCGGCAATGCATCAGAATGAGCAAATATTGACACAAGTATACCTACTGCCATAAATAGAAGTGCAAAACCAAATATCGGATACAACTTACCTATCAATTTATCAATTGGCAATAATGTAGCAGCCATATAATAAATAAATATAACTACTATCCAAAACATTCTATCGAGCGATTCCGGAGTTAATATCGCCAATAAATCAGCAGGATTATAAACAAACACAGCACCAACAAGAATCATCAGCAACAATGCAAATACACGCATCGTATTTTTTACTTTTGTTCCTAATTCATTTCCTACTATCTCCGGCAAAGACGCTCCTTTATCTCTTAGAGACAACATTCCTGACAAAAAATCATGTACAGCACCCGCAAAAATAGAGCCAAACACTATCCACAAAAATGCAGCCGGACCGAACATAACTCCCATTATCGCCCCGAAAATAGGTCCTAATCCTGCAATATTGAGAAATTGTATTAAAAATATTTTCCACGATGGTAGTATTACATAATCCACTCCATCTGCCATACTATGGACAGGTGTTTTAATTGAAGGATTCACACCAAACACTTTTGCCACGAATTTTCCATAAATGCAATATCCGCAAATTAACGCTAAGATTGCTATTATTAACGAAATCATATAATATTATTTTTCTAATTTAATAATTCTGCTTCTAACTGATTTTAAACGTTCTCTGAGTTGCTCTATCTTATGCTCATATTTGACAATTTCTTGTCCTGACGCTTGTGATTTTCGATTGTGATATTTTCTCCTCTTCTCTGACAGTATCTGAGAATATTCGGTGTACGCATCTTCTAATTCCAAATATAACTTCATCATATTTCTACCTTCATCTGTGCTGAAATCATCAAGGCTGTTATACACTACTCCATTTCCGATTGGAAATATAAAATCGGGAATAATTTCTCCGGTAATGAGATTTTGACTTCGCTTAATATCTTCTACTAATCCTGAGTAATCATCATTTCCCCAAGTCAATTTATAATTTGATACTTTAGCAAAATCTGCTATTAAAATATCATCAGCATAGTGATTTTTTCTAATATCATTTATCTTATAGATATAAATTGTAATCATATCACTATTCGGGCTATTACGATTTGTAGCCCACCATCCAACTCCTAAACATTCATCTATAGCCAACATATAATCATCATACGGAGAATTATAGGGCATGCCTATATTTATTGGTGACATATATTCTCCTGTATCGGCATCTCTATTGGAACGGAAAATATCGAAACCACCTATTGAATTTTCACCATTATTGGCAAAATATAATGTCTGACCATCTGAAAGCATAAACGGATACGCTATATCTCCCCCTTCGTTTAGCGTACTATCCACTTCTATTGGAATTTGCCACCCCCCGCCGATTAATTTAATTGACTCTTTTAATCGAGTGTTTCCTATTGTATCTGTCGATACCCAAACTGCAAAATCTTTATCTTCATTGCAGAATGTCATAGTTTCAACATCAGCATCATCTGTAATTCCTAATTCACCAAGCGTAGAAATCGAACCACTTTCAGGTGTCAATTTATAATATATCAAAAATTCACTCTTATTGACTGACATACTATCCAATATTATGATATGCTCTACTCTGTCTAACATGTCTTGTGCTTTCAATATGATATTCACTTCATCATCGATATATTGAGGCACCTCTTTTCGTTTTTTATTTATGAGTTTATCGTATTTTGCATAACTATCTAATGCATCGACAAATCTATATTCTTTAAATGCTATTCTGCCATCACATATAAAAGCATCCGGCACATCCTTTACCTTAGCATATTCCAAACATTCTTTTGCAGACTCAAAATCGTATAATCGATAATAACATTCTCCTGCCAAATATTCCAACTCAGCTTTTACTGATGTCTTTAGCTTTTTATCCAACTCTGAATTTATAATCTCTAAAGCCGAATTATAATCCTCCAATTCCATAAAATGACGTGCATCATCAACAGGAGCAGCTTTGCTAACAAAAGAGCATAAAACCAAACTGATTAATATGTAACCAAATTTCATTATTATAATTTGTTTAAATATTCTATAAGAGAATTACCAATAAAAAAATATCTTACAAATTTAATGAATTATATTCGATTTACTGTAGGTTGACAGCCATTTTTTATTCAATTAACAAAAATTATACTTTTTTCCGTGTTTATTAATCGATTAAACCCGATTCTGTTACAAAAAATCAATAATTTTTACTAACTTTGTAGTCTCAAAATTCTAAACAAATTATCATTAATAAATAATAAAAACTATGAGTTTAAATATCATTGTACTCGCAAAACAAGTACCTGATACAAGAAACGTAGGTAAAGATGCAATGAAAGAAGACGGTACAATCAACCGTAGTGTACTTCCTGCAATCTTTAATCCTGAAGACCTCAATGCACTTGAACAGGCACTGAAATTGAAAGACCTTTATCCCGGCACAAAAGTAACATTATTGACAATGGGTCCTGCACGTGCAGCCGAAATCATTCGCGAAGGTATGTATCGTGGTGCAGATGGCGGTATAGTTCTTTCAGACCGTGCATTTGCCGGTGCCGACACACTTGCGACATCTTATGCATTATCAGCAGCTATTCGTAAAATCGGAGAATACGATATGATTATCGGAGGTCGCCAAGCTATCGACGGAGACACTGCTCAAGTAGGTCCACAAGTAGCAGAAAAACTTGGTCTTCCACAAGTTACATACGCTGAAGACATCATCGAAGTTACTGACAACAAAGCTATAATCAAACGTCGTATTGAAAATGGTGTTGAGACAGTGAAAGCACCACTTCCTTTGGTTGTAACTGTTAATGGTTCAGCAGCAGACTGTCGTCCTCGCAACGCAAAAGCTATTCAAAAATTCAAATATGCAGCAGTGCCTTCAGAAGTAGCTGAAGACGAAACTAAAAAATCATTTATCGAAGCACGTCCATACTTAAACATTGGCGAATGGAATGCCGCTTACGTAGAAGCCGACCTTGAACAATGCGGCATGAATGGTTCTCCAACAAAAGTAAAAGGAATCGAAAACGTAGTGTTCACAGCCAAAGAAGCTCGTTGCATCGAAAACAACGACCAAGAGCTTGAAGATCTCATCAAAGAATTAATCGTTAACCACACAATCGGCTAAAACAACCGAATCCGTAAATAAATCGGAACAGCAAAATTAGAATTATGGCAAATCAAAATAACTTAATCGTATATTGCGAATTTGAAGACGGTAAAGTAGCAGACGTAAGTCTCGAACTTCTTACCAAAGGCCGTTCACTTGCAACACAACTCGGTGTCAAACTTGAAGCTGTAGTGGCAGGCGACAATCTTAACGGCGTAGAAAATCAACTATTCCCTTACGGAGTAGATACTCTTTATAAAGCTGAGGACGCTCGTCTTTATCCTTACACATCTCTTCCTCACGCATCACTTTTGATTAACCTATTCCGCGAAATCAAACCACAAATCGCGTTTATGGGTGCAACATCTATCGGTCGTGACCTCGGTCCTCGCGTGTCATCATGTTTGCATAGCGGATTGACAGCCGACTGTACTTCACTTGAAATCGGTGGACACACAGATGTAAAAACTAAAAAAGAATACGAAAATCTTCTTTACCAAATTCGTCCTGCTTTCGGTGGCAACATCGTTGCTACTATCGTCAACCCGGAATGTCGCCCACAAATGGCTACAGTACGTGAAGGTGTGATGAAAAAAGAAATTTTCGACCAAAACTACAAAGGAGAAGTAATCAATCTTGATGTAAACAAATACACTTCTGCTGAAGATTATATTGTTGAAATCATCGATCGCCACGTTGAAAAGTCAAAAATCAATCTTAAAGCGTCTCCAATCATCGTTGCAGGTGGTTATGGTGTGGGAAGCAAAGAGAATTTCGATCTTCTTCACAAACTTGCAGACACTCTTGGTGGTGAAGTAGGAGCAAGCCGTGCCGCTGTCGATGCAGGCTGGGCTGAACACGCTCGTCAAATCGGTCAAACAGGTGTTACTGTTCGTCCTAAACTTTACATTGCTTGCGGTATATCAGGTCAAATCCAACACATTGCCGGTATGCAAGACAGTTCTATCATTATTTCTATCAATAATGACCCTGCAGCTCCTATCAATAACATTGCCGACTACGTAATCAACGGCACTGTTGAAGAAATCGTTCCCAAATTAATTAACTATTACAAAAAGAATTCTAAATAAGATGGCTAATTTCTATAACGATAATATCGACCTTAAACATCATCTTAACCATCCAATGATGGAGAAGATTGTTGAGTTGAAAGAAAGACAATATGCCGACGCTGAAAAATATGACTATGCTCCTCAAAATTTCGAGGATGCAATGGATAGCTACGACAAAGTACTTGAAATCGTAGGTGAAATCAGCGGTGAAATCATAGCAGTAAATGCAGAAGGTGTCGACCACCAAGGACCTAAAGTGGAAAATGGTCGGGTAATTTATGCTGATGGCACACAAGTTAACCTCGACGCATGCCGTAAAGCAGGTTTAATGGGAATGGCTATGCCACGTCGTTTTGGCGGTCTCAACTTCCCTATCACTCCTTACATCATGGCAGCTGACATCGTCAGCCGTGCTGATGCAGGTTTTGAAAACCTTTGGGGACTTCAAGATTGTGCAGAAACAATCTACGAATTTGCAGACGAAGACCAAAAACAACGCTTCATCACACGCGTTTGCCAAGGCGAAACAATGTCAATGGACCTTACTGAGCCTGATGCAGGTTCTGACCTTCAATCTGTAATGCTCAAAGCCACACAAAAAGAAGATGGTTCATGGGTGCTTAACGGCGTAAAACGTTTCATCACAAACGGAGATAGCGACATCCACTTGGTGCTTGCTCGTTCTGAAGAAGGTACAAAAGATGGTCGCGGTTTGTCAATGTTCATCTACGACAAACGCAATGGTGGTGTAACAGTTCGTCGCATTGAAAACAAAATGGGTATCAAGGGTAGCCCGACATGCGAACTTGTATATAAAGATGCTCCGGCTGAACTTTGCGGTTCTCGTCGTCTTGGTCTTATCAAATATGTAATGGCACTTATGAACGGTGCTCGTCTTGGTATCGCTGCTCAATCAGTAGGTATCAGCGAGGCTGCTTATCGTGAAGCTCTTGCATACGCTAAAGATCGTAAACAATTCGGGAAAGCTATAATCGAATTCCCTGCTGTATCTGAAATCCTCTCAGTAATGAAAGGTAAACTCGATGCTTCTCGTTCACTTCTTTACGAATGTGCACGCTTCGTGGATATGTACAAAGTGTATGAGGACATCGCTAAAGAACGCAGCTTGACACCGGAAGAAAAAGCTGAAATGAAGAAATACAGCCGTCTTGCAGATGCTTTCACTCCGCTTGCCAAAGGTCTTTCTTCTGAATTCTGTAACCAAAATGCTTACGATTCAATCCAAATACATGGTGGTTCGGGCTTCATGAAAGATTATGCTTGCGAACGCATCTACCGCGATGCTCGCATCACTTCTATCTATGAAGGTACAACTCAGCTTCAGGTGGTAGCTGCAATTCGCCACGTCACAACAGGCACATATCTCAGCTATATGCGTGATAATGAAGCTATGCAAGTAGCAGCTGAAGATCAAGCGGTTAAAGATATGCTTGTAGCTATGACCAACCAATACGAAGAAATGGTAAAAGCTGTTGATGCTTGCAAAGAACCGGGTTATGTTGATTTTATGGCTCGTCGTCTTGTGGAAATGGCAGGACACATTATCATGAGTTATCTCCTCCTTGGCGATACTCAACGCACTCCTGAGTTCCGCACTTCTCTTAACGTATATGCTAAGTTTGCTCAAGCTGAAGTTGCTAAACACGTTACTTTTATCAACAATTTCTGCAGTTGCCAACTCGGTCAATACATGAATAAATAATCATCAATGATTTTCTTATAAAGCGAAAGTGAGCCAACATGTTGGCTCACTTTTTTTATTGATTTAAGTCAGGTTCTGTGAATTGAACGCTGTGATGTTATTATAGAACCTGCCATAATTTAAAATTTTCGAAAATCGCTCGGTGCTTGGCGGCTTGTCGCTCGCCTTGCTTCCGAGCGATTTTATTTTCTTTTTTTTCCCTTTTTATTTTTGAGCTTAGGATGAAGAGAACTATTATAAATTCCCGGATTTAATTTCTTCTAATATTGTTGTTATATTCCTTTTGTGTCCTTTACGTTTTTTGTTGGCATCTTTTTGCCTTTAACTCAGTCGTATAGCCCACTATACTCCTTCTTTAAAAACAAAAATCTGCTCCATAAAAAAACATAAATCCAACACAAAGTAATTTATAAAGTTCTCTTTAATGTAAACTCGACAGGGCCAACCGCATGCCGCCGTCGCAGTAGCTCCTGCCATCCGGATCGCCGTTGCCCCGACTCGAAACACGACAGCCCCCCGCGCCGAAGTCCCAACTACCACCGCGAAGAACGCGGCAAGAAGCCTTGGTCGTGTTTACAGGGTCTTGGGTCGGACTGTTACTATAATAATTTTCACCATACCAATCCTCACACCATTCCCACACATTTCCGCTCATATCATATATGCCTAATGCGTTTGGTTGCTTTTTATGTACCGGATGTGTTGAACCTGTCTCCCAATCTTCACCATACCACGCTACTTGGTCGATTTTATCGGAACCGGAATATTCATATCCCTCTTTGTGCTTGCCTCCTCTCGCCGCATATTCCCATTCGGCTTCTGTCGGCAAACGGAATTTTGTCCCCGCAGGTCGTTGCCCCTCCGTCAATTCATTGAGCTTTCCTACGAAATCTCGACAATCATCCCATGACACATTTTCTACCGGATAATTGTCTCCTTTTTTAAACCACGACGGATTATTTCCCATCACAGCTTTCCATAATCCTTGCGTTACTTCGGTCTCTCCTATCCAAAAATCAGAAACCTTAACTTCATGAATCGATTGCTCGTCTCTATCAACTTCTTTATCCTCCGAACCCATATTAAAAGATCCGCCCTCTACGCCTATCATAGCAAAGGATACTCCTTTCACTTCGAATTGCTTTTTTTCTTTGTTTATGATTCGTGAAACTCGTGGTAGTTCCTTAACAACTTTAACTATAATCTTAGGAAATACGGTTTCTTCTGAGTCATTTTTTTTATTTTCTATCTGCGGTGCAGGTTGACTTAGCATCGCAAGAAATTCAGCCACAGACTGTTGGCGGTCTTTTATGCGAGGCGACATAGCTTTGAGTATTGCTCTTTTTACCGCTTCCGACAGATGCTCCGGCAATTTCGGTAAATCATCTTTGAATATTTCAGTAGCAGTGGGTGGCACTTTACCTACAACAAGGTGATATAGCGTAGCACCGAGCGAATAGACATCAAGCGTAGGTTGGAAATCACGAACACCATCCAACTGTTCGATAGGAGCATAACCGGGTGTATAACCGACTGTGCTACTTGTTGTGGTCAATGGTTTGCCATTTTCATCAAACATCTTCGTCAAACCAAAATCGATGAGAACAGCGTTGTTGGCATTGCGTAACATAATATTTCCCGGCTTCACATCAAGATGATTTTCCTTTTTAGAGTGCATCATTTCTAAGGCCTCCCCAATCTGCACAATAAATTTGATTGCTTCCGATTCTGATAAAGCTCTACCCTTGGCATAATCTGACAGCGAGCCGCCGGCAAGATACTCCATAACATAATAGACTGTGTCATTCTCCTCAAAAATGGAATAGATGGATACGATATGCGGATGCGACAGACGAGCCGTAAACTTCGCCTCTTTTTTGAATCGCTCTTTATACTTAGCGACTAATTCGGCATTGCCGAATGTAGGCACCGTCATAATGGTCGTAACTTCGCTGCGATGACAATAGTCTTTCATAAAAAATTCTTTGATAGCGACATTACGATCCAAAGAATACTGATAGGCAAGATAGGTAATTCCGAAACCACCTTGCCCTAATTTTTGATTATTTTAAACTCTCCACCTTGCAGGAGCGTACCTTGTTTTAGTTCCATAATTTGAGTATCGGTTAATACCACAAAGATAAACATTATTTTTGGCCTGCCTGCAATTATTGCAAGGAAATCTCAAAAAGTTAAAAAATCAATTTATAGAACCCGCCTATGATTTTGCACTCTCCTATCTTTTGATTAACTTTACAAAAAATATCGAGACACTATGGATAAAGAAATCAAAAAAGAGATAGAAAATCTTCGTAGCGAACTTAATCAGCATAATCACAACTATTATGTGCTTAATTCTCCAACCATAAGCGACAAGGATTTCGATTTCTTACTAAAAAAATTAGAGCAATTAGAGCAAGATTATCCGGAATTTGATGATCCTCTTTCACCAACTCACAGAGTAGGCTCGGATTTAAGTACCGGCTTTGAGAAAGTGGCTCATACTCGCCCGATGATTTCTTTATCAAACACCTATTCTCCTGAAGAAGTCAGCGAATGGTTTAACCGTCTCAAATCGGGACTTGGAAATGCAGATTTTCAAATTGTTGGAGAGCTGAAATTTGATGGCACGTCTATTTCACTTCATTATAGCAATGGCAAACTTGTGAAGGCTGTAACACGTGGCGACGGCGAATTTGGGGATGATGTTACGTCAAACGTAAAGACTATCAAAAGCATACCACTGCAGCTGCTAAATGGAGATTGGCCCGATGAACTTGAAATACGTGGCGAAATCCTTATGCCATGGAAATCGTTTGAACAACTTAATGAAGAACGACAAAAAAATGGCGAACAACTATTCGCCAATCCGAGAAATGCCGCATCAGGAACAATAAAAATGCTCAATTCCAAGGAAGTAGCCAACAGAAATCTCGATGTGAGATTATACTCACTTCTCGGAGACAATCTTCCATTCGACAACCATTACGATAATTTGCAAAAAGCTCGCGAATGGGGGTTTAAAGTCTCTGAATCAATGCAAATCTTAAACACATCAGACGATGTAAATGCATTTATCAGTCATTGGGACGAGGCTCGAAAATCACTTCCTGTTGCGACAGATGGTCTTGTGTTTAAAATCAACTCCCTAAATCAGCAACTCAACTTAGGTTCGACAGCCAAATCGCCTCGGTGGGCAATAGCATATAAATTCAATCCCGAAAATGCCTGCACTCGTCTGAAGTTTGTTTCGTTTGAAACCGGGCGTATGGGTGTAATTACACCTGTTGCCAACTTAGAACCTGTACTTTTATCCGGAACTATCGTAAAACGAGCATCACTTCATAACGAGGATATTATACGTCAACTCGACATACACGAAGACGATTGGGTATATGTCGAAAAAGGTGGGGAAATCATTCCTAAAATCACAGGTGTGGAATTATCAAAACGCATACAAGAAACAAAGCCGATAAAATTTGTCAGCCACTGCCCTGTGTGCAACACTCCTCTGAAACGTATTGAAGGAGAAACTGCATGGGTTTGTCCGAACCAATACGGATGTCGTCCTCAAATCACAGGAAAAATACAGCACTTTGCAGCTCGAAAAATGATGAATATCGATGGTATAGGTGAAGAAACAGCTGAGATGCTTTATGACACAGGTCTTGTGAAATCAATAGCAGATATATATTCTCTTACAGCAGATAAACTCTCAGTGCTTGACCGAATGGGAGAAAAATCGGCAAATCGAATAATACAAGGTATTGAAGACTCAAAAAAAGTGCCATTCGAACGTGTTGTCTACGCACTTTCTATTCCCAATGTCGGAGAAACCACCGCCAAACGAATTGCAAAATATGTAAAAAACATTGACAATCTGATTTCATCAACAGTTGAAAAATTGACTCAAATACCCGACGTCGGAGAAACAATAGCAACCGGAATTGCGGAATATTTCAATAATCCGATAAATCTCGAAATCATCGAAACCCTACGCAATGCAGGACTTCAACTATCAATCATGGAGGAAGAAACGTCAAGCAGTAACCGACTTGAAGGAATGACTATAGTAATCAGCGGCACATTTGAACACCATTCACGCGACGAATATAAAGAAATAATTGAGCGGGAAGGGGGTAAAAATTCCGGTTCAATATCAAAGAAAACATCGTTTGTACTTGCCGGTGAAAATATGGGGCCATCGAAATTGGAAAAATGTAATGCTCTGGGCATCAAAATATTGTCGGAAGATGATTTCCTTCAACTTATTTCAAATGCCAATGGAAATGAATAAAAAGGGGTTCAAAAGCTCATTAAAAAAGAATTTTTAACTATCAGATTCATCCACTAATTTCTATATTCAGCAAATTATCATTAACTTTGCATAATAAATAAACTAAATATGATAATCGCATCTCAAAAGAGAAAAGAGAATATTGCAGAATATTTGCTTTATATGTGGCAAATCGAAGATATAATTCGTGCATATAATCTTGATATAGAAGAAATTGATAAAAACATAATCAGTAATTACACATCCCTCGATTCCGAACAAGCCGATGCAATGCACGATTGGTATGAATCACTTATTGATATGATGAGACGGGAAAATGTAACTCATAAAGGACATATTCAATTAAATAAGAACATAATCATAATGCTGACTGAACTACACACACAAATTCTTAATAGTCAGCAATTTCCAACTTATAACGCAGAGTTTTACAAAACATTACCATACATAGTGGAACTGCGTGCAAAAGCAGGAGAAGAAAAGGCAGGAGAAATTGAAAGTTGTTTCAATGCTTTATATGGAGTACTTATGCTAAAACTTCAAAGCAAAGAAATCAGCAAAGAAACCACTGAAGCTATTTCACAAATTTCATCATTCATATCTCTCCTATCCTCATACTTTAAAAAAGATTCTGAAAACAATTTATTCCAAAAGAATGATTAAAATTTTAGTTACAGGAGCTAATGGTCAATTAGGTCGATGTCTTAAAAACATACTACAATCAGATGCCGATCTAAATGTATCATATACTGACATTGACGAATTAGATTTAACAAATAAAACAGCTGTTGATAAAATTATCACCGCCAATACGTTCGACTATATAATCAATTGTGCGGCATACACAGCTGTTGACAATGCAGAAAGCAACGAAGTGATATGCTCAAAAATCAATACAGAAGCCATTGGCAATATTGCTGAAGCTGCAAGACGAAACAAAACAAAAGTCATACATATATCTACCGACTACGTTTTTAATGGAGAAAACCACTGCCCTTACGAAGAGAACGACAAACCGGAGCCTCAATCAGTCTATGGCAGGACAAAACTTGCCGGAGAAGCAATTTTAATGTCATTTTGCCCATCTACGTCAATAGTAATACGTACTGCATGGCTTTATTCTGAGTACGGCAACAACTTTGTAAAAAAGATGTTGGAATTAGCAAAACAGAAACAATGTATTAATGTGGTTTCAGACCAAGTAGGTACACCAACATACGCAGGAGATTTAGCTCAAACAATTTACCATATCATAAAATTCGACGAATGGCATTCAGGCATTTTTCACTTCACAAATGAAGGCGTTGCATCATGGTATGATTTGACTATGGCTACATTCAGATTAGCAGGCATCAACACCTGCAAAGTCACCCCCATACGCACTAAAGAATATCCAACAGCGGCTAAACGTCCATTGTATAGCGTACTAAGCAAAGACAAAATCAAACGTCTATACAATATCTCTATTCCTTATTGGGAATCTTCTCTTAAAAAATGTATTAACAATCTGAAACAATTATAATAATGAGTGTTTTAACTGACGAAATAAATCGCCGACGTACGTTCGCAATCATAAGCCACCCGGATGCCGGTAAAACCACATTAACAGAAAAATTATTGCTATTTGGTGGTGCTATCCACGTCGCCGGAGCTGTCAAAAGCAATAAAATCAAAAAAACTGCCACATCCGACTGGATGGAAATTGAAAAACAAAGAGGTATATCCGTTGCAACTTCTGTAATGGGCTTCAATTACGGCGATTATAAAATCAATATCCTCGACACACCCGGTCACCAAGATTTTGCGGAAGATACGTTTCGCACTTTAACTGCCGTAGATTCAGTGATTATTGTCGTCGATGTTGCAAAAGGTGTGGAAACTCAAACTCGACGACTGATGGAAGTGTGCCGAATGAGAAAGACACCGGTAATAATCTTTGTAAACAAACTTGACCGCGAAGGTCGTGACCCGTTTGATATACTTGATGAACTCGAAGAAGAACTTAAAATCGGTGTACGTCCACTTTCCTGGCCTATCAACATCGGTGCTAAGTTTAAAGGTGTCTACAATATTTTTGAACAAGGATTAGACCTATTCACTCCAAGCAAACAAACAATATCCGAACGCATAGAAATTTCTGATATAAATTCACCCGAAATAGACAATCTTGTCGGAGAAGCAGATGCAGCAAAACTTCGTGAGGACATCGAACTTATAGAAGGTGTATATCCGGAATTCGATGTAAACACTTATCTTAATGCCGAAATTGCACCGGTATTTTTTGGTTCGGCTCTAAACACTTTCGGAGTGAAAGAACTTTTAGACTGCTTTGTTAAAATCGCACCGGCTCCACGTCCTATCCAAGCCATTGAAAGAGAAGTCAAACCGGAAGAAGAAAACTTCACAGGATTTGTGTTTAAAATTCATGCGAATATGGACCCTAACCATCGAAGTTGTATTGCCTTTGTAAAAATTTGTTCCGGGAAATTTGAACGTAATTTTCCTTATAAACATGTAAGACATAACAAACTCCTTCGATTTGCCGCCCCTACCGCCTTCATGGCACAAAAGAAAGACATTGTCGACGAAGCTTATCCTGGTGACATTGTCGGTATACCGGATACAGGCAATTTTAAAATTGGAGACACTCTTACTGCAGGAGAAGAACTGCATTTTAAAGGCTTGCCAAGCTTTTCACCTGAAATGTTTAAATACATTGAAAATTCCGATCCAATGAAATCCAAACAATTAGATAAAGGTATCAATCAATTGATGGATGAAGGTGTGGCTCAAATGTTTACAAACCAATTCAACGGACGTAAAATTATTGGTACAGTCGGACAACTTCAATTTGAGGTAATTCAGTATCGCCTACTTCACGAATATGGAGCTCAATGCCGCTGGGAACCTATTAGCCTTTATAAAGCTTGCTGGATTGAGAGCGACGATGAACAAGCATTAGCAGCTTTTAAAAAACGCAAACATCAATTTATGGCTATTGACAAAGAAGGTCGTGACGTTTTCCTTGCAGACAGCAACTATGTGCTTCAAATGGCTCAATCAGATTTCCCTAAAATCAGATTCCATTTCACATCTGAATTTTAATTTTGAGATCTGAATGTATCTCGCTTCATGATGATTTCTTATAAATTAACAAAATATATTGCTTGTAGCGTATTTGCCCTTATAAATCTGCTTTTCATCGGCAAATATGCTACTCGCTTATCTGAAGAAGCCGGATTAATATGCTCAGTAATTTATTTAATTTTTATATCATCTATTGCGTATATATTCTACAACAAAAAAATATCCACACCAAAATCATTTGTAATCATAGGGATTATAATTACTACTATAATTTCAGTTATAGGATTAATTTATATCCCCGTCGAATCTATAAATGTAGATAGGTGGGAAATGATTGACGTATTTTGGAATGCAATCACAGATGGGAAATACCCTTACCTTGAATTTGGAAGATGGTGCAGTCCATCAGGAATGCCATTCTACTTTATACTATGCTATCCGTTTTACATCATTGGCGAAGTCGGAATAATTTCAATATTTGCTTTAATCCTGATACTTTGTATCTATTATCACAGATACAATTATAAAGGTCTATCTTTCGCTACAATTCTTTTAATTACTTCACCTGCAATTTATTTTGAAATTTTTGCAAGAAGTACAATATTTTTTAATTCTATTATTTTTTTCATATACTTTCTATCGCTAAAAAATTTAAATCCTTCAAACTCAAAAAAATTTTATCTCTCTGCCATAATCTGTGGATTAATCCTTTCAACTCGAACTATATTTGCAATTCCAATAATGATTTTTTGTATCTATTCCTTGTTTCAAAGAAAGATAAAATTTTCGAAATTATTAAAATGGATCGCAACTGTTATTATATCATTTACACTACCAATTCTGCCATTCTATCTGAGTTTCCCTAATGAATTCAGTCAATGCAATCCATTTATTCTTCAAGGTAACACATTGCTACCATTTAATGAAATAATAATTATAGTAATTGCTACTTTGGTAACCTCCATTCGCTGCACTACATTCCATAATGTTTGCATACTTTCAACAATCTCAATACTCGCAACAATAATCTGGTTTCTATTTAAAATCATATCAGTTCAAGGTATCGACTGCATAATTTACGGTAATGCCGATTTCTCTTATCTAATATTTTGTATCCCGTTCATTATTTACATAATGCTACACCATGATTCGTTCAAAAACAATTACAATAGTTATGCCTGCATATAATGCAGAATCAACTTTAGAAAACACATTTAGCGAAATTCCTTTTGACATAGTCGACAACGTTATACTTGTGGACGATAACAGCAATGATTCGACAGTCACAACAGCTCAGAAACTTGGGATTAAACACATTATCAAGCATGATAAAAATAAAGGCTACGGAGCAAACCAAAAAACTTGCTATGACAAAGCATTAGGACTAAACTCTGATATTATTATTATGCTTCACCCGGACTATCAATACACTCCGAAGTTAATTCACTCTATGGCTTATTTGATTGCCAATGATGTATATCCTGTAGTGTTTGGTTCAAGAATATTAGGCAATGGAGCAATCAACGGAGGTATGCCTAAATATAAATATATTAGCAATCGAATACTAACATTCATCCAAAACATACTTATGAATAATAAATTGGCTGAATATCACACCGGGTTTAGAGCTTATTCGGCAGAAGTTCTTAAAAGCATTAACTATCACATTTGTTCCGATAATTTTATTTTTGACAACCAAATCATTGCTCAAATTTTTAACAAAGGCTACCAAATTGCAGAAATAACATGCCCGACAAAATATTTTAAAGAGGCATCGTCTATAAACTTCAAAAACAGTTTAATCTATGGATTTGGCGTTATTAGTGTTTCTATCAACTACTTACTACATAAATTGCGAATAAAAAAATATAAATTGCTTTAACATTTGACAAAAAAAATGTTAATTTTAACAATTGCGTTAAACTATTCCGCTAAAACGAGTCTTAATAATAAACGAAACAATAAACAATAACTAATAAAAACATCAACACAATGAAAAAGACTATTTTAGCACTTATGCTGATGTTCGGTTCAGCAACACTTATCAACGCTACAACTCAAAATCCGGAATCTGAAAAAGTAAACAAATGCCAAACTGAATGTCAGAAGGCTGAAAAATGTGGTACTAAATGTGATACACCTGCTCAATGCGAAAATGAGTGCAAAAAAGATAATTGCAAACACGACAATAAATGCAAAAAGCAGTGTGATAAAAAAGTTCAATGCACAAAAGAAAACGCCAAGGACTGTAATAAAGAAAAATGCGACCACAAGAAAAAATGTGGCAAAAAGCATAGACACCATGCTAAAGCCGAATGTCCTCATGACAAAGGAATGCATAAACATCACAAACATAATAAATGCAATACTTTCAACCATCCATCACGAGTTAATCCTCACTCAATGGCTCTTGAAGACATTCAATTAGACGATAAACAAAAAGCGAAAATAGATGAATTAAATAATGAAAGAAATAGCAAAATTGGTAGAATTCAAGTTGATTCAAGAAAAGAAATGAGAAAAGTAGCAGAAGACTACGACAAAAAAATGAAAAAAATCCTTACAACTGAACAATATCAACAATATCAAAATAATAAAGAACAATTTAAAGACAAAAGAAATTGTCCAAACAATAAAAAACAATGTGACAAATAAAATCTAAGTTATACCGGGCAAATTATTACCCGGTAAACTTTTTAATCACATTATTGTTATTATATCATAAACATTAATAAACCTTGTCGCTGCAATAGCGACTTTAAAATAATAAAACTGCTATCGCGACAAAACAGGGAATATGCTGCGGCACATCCCTGTTTTTCTATTCATAAAATCCAATAAAAATTATCCCTCATAATATTAACCTCAATTAATTTGTTTATTCGAAATATGTTTTCTACATTTGCATAAATTAATTTTGCGAATCAAATTCATATAAATACCATGAACACAAGTTATAACAACACATCAGTATGCAACGAATACGAATTGCAATATCTTCGTTTGCTAGCAAAATCATTTCCTACAATTGCTGCCGCATGTACAGAAATTATCAACTTGGAAGCGATATTAAATCTACCTAAAGGCACTGAACATTTTCTTACTGACATTCATGGAGAATACGAAGCTTTCCAACATGTTTTAAAAAATGCGTCCGGATCTATTAAAAGAAAAGTAAATGATATTTTTGGTAACTCTTTACGCGAAACAGAAAAACAAAATCTTTGTACTCTGATATATTATCCCGAAGAAAAACTCAAACGCATTAAACAACAAGAAGAAAACTTGGAAGAATGGTATATTATTACCCTTAATCAATTAGTGCGTATTTGTCAAAACGTTTCTTCAAAATACACTCGGTCTAAAGTTAGAAAAGCTTTACCTCAGGATTTTTCATACATCATTCAAGAGCTACTTCATGAGACCGGCTCAGATCCAAATAAACACGCATATTTCAATAAAATTATAACTACAATCATATCTACTGAGCGTGCCGACGACTTTATAATTGCATTAAGCAATCTTATACAACGATTGACTATCGACTCTCTTCACATCGTAGGAGACATTTATGATCGTGGTCCCGGTGCTCATATCATTATGGATACACTTTGTGATTATCACAATGTAGATGTACAATGGGGCAACCATGATTTGCTTTGGATGGGGGCTTTTGCCGGAAATGATTGTTGTATTGCCAACGTAGTGCGAAATTCTTTAAGATACGCAAACTTAGATACACTCGAAAAAGGTTACGGAATAAATCTACTACCTCTTGCAACATATGCCATGGAAACATACCATGACGATCCTGTAGAAGTCTATAAACCCAAAATTAGATCATACGAAAAACGATATACCGATAAAGAACGTCGTCTAATTGCTCAAATGCATAAAGCAATAACAATAATTCAATGGAAATTGGAAGCTGCCATAGTCGATAGAAATCCCGATTACAAAATGAAAGGCAGAAAAATTCTTGAATTTATCGACAAGGAACGTGGAGTAGTGACGATTGAAGGTAAAGAGTATAAAATGAAAGACGCTCTCTACCCTACTGTTGATTCTAAAAATCCTTACGCTCTTACTGATGAGGAATCTGCTATTGTAGAACATCTTCACAATTCATTCATAAATAGCGAAAAACTCAAAAAACACACTTATTGCTTGCTCAGAAAAGGTTCGTTCTACCTTGCTCGCAATAATAATCTTCTATTTCATGCTTCTATCCCTCTTAACGCAGATGGCACGTTTAAACAAGTGCAAATTCAAGATGAAAAATTCTCCGGTAAAGCATTACTCGACAGACTTAACCACCTTGTAAACCTTGCATGCCGAAAGAGTACTGAAATGACTGCAGAAAAAGAATATGCCATTGACTATATGTGGTATCTATGGTGTGGTCCGGATTCTCCTTCTTTCGATAAAGCTAAAATGGCAACTTTCGAAAGATATCTCCTCGATGATAAAGAAGTACAAAAAGAGAAAAAAGGTGCATATTTCCTTCTTGGCGATAGTGAAGAAACTTGCACTATGATACTTAAAGAATTTGGTATTTCAGGAGAACACACACATATAATAAACGGTCATGTCCCAGTGAAAATTATCAAAGGAGAGAAACCTGTAAAAGCTAACGGCAAACTTCTTGTGATTGACGGTGGTTTTTCTAAGGCTTATCAACCGGAAACAGGTATTGCCGGATATACACTTGTATTCCATTCTCGAGGTTTACATCTTGTTCAACACGAACCATTCGAATCTCGTCAAAAAGCTATTGAAGAAGGACAAGACATTATTTCAAATACAGTTCTTTCTGAATTTAATTCTCGACGATTGACAGTTAGAGATACTGATATGGGAAAACAATTAATAGCACAAATAGACGACCTCAAAAAACTATTAAAAGCATATCGCTCAGGACTTATCAAATAGATTCAACATTTAATCATATTAACAAAAGAGGACACAGTAAAATTTCTACTATGTCTTCTTCTCATATATGAAGCTTTTAATCTATTAGTGTTTATACACTTAAATTCACACTCATCTAAACATTTGCTATTGTACATTTGCCCATGTATACAAAATAAAGACAAGGTTTGTTGTATCAAAGTATTTTCACTTACTACAATCAACTCATTTTTCAGTACAATTATCCCGGAAATAGGCACAACTTACCAATGCATAACTTTAATAATTGCCTACAAGGTATCAACTGTTGGCGGGTTATCATTATACTACAAGCAGAAATAATTAGATTAAAAAATTACGTATGACAAACAGAACATACAATACTCTATTTTGGGTATTTTACTGAATTAAAGTGAGCATTTTCACTAATTTGCAGTATTGCTTATTTATAAATATCTATATAATTTTGCAAAGGAATATGATTAGGAACAAAATTTAAATAACGTTATGGGATTTAAACCGACAGACAAAATGCGTGATTTAGTCAAAGACAACAGTGCGTTGATTCTTGTTATGGGTCGTTTTGGCATATCTTTAGGATTTGGAGACAAATCTGTAAGAGATGTTTGTCGTACACATAATGTTAATGAAAACACATTTTTACAAGTTGTAAATTTTGTTTCGAACAAAGATTTTAATTATGAATCTATTTCATTACCATCGATTATAGGATACTTGAAACAAGCTCATGAATATTATTTAGATTTTAATTTACCTAATATCCGTCGCAAACTTATTGAAGCAATTGATTGTTCCGGGAAACACAAACTTGCAATGTTAATTTTAAAATTTTATGATGAATATGTCACTGAGGTTCGAAAACACATGGAATATGAAAATGATGTGGTATTCTCTTATGTTGAACAATTATCCCAAGGTTTTTTGAATAGAAATTTCTCAATTACATTATTTGCCGGCAAACATGCTCCTATTGGAGATAAACTCAATGAATTAAAAGACATCATCATTAGATACTATCCGGAGAAAAACAATTATTTACTAAATGAAGTCCTTTTAGAAATTATATTATGTGAAAAAGACTTGACTTCACATTGCATGATTGAAGATAAATTATTTGTACCCGCAGTTAAACTCGTGGAACAACAATTGAAAAAGAGTGGACAAATTCAATACACTGATAAATCCGACAACGAAAACACAGAAAAAGAAAAGTTGGAGACACTTAGCGATAGAGAAAAAGATATTATAGTGTGCATCACAAAAGGAATGAATAATAAAGAAATCGCCGACTATTTATTTCTATCAGTACATACAGTAACAACACATCGCCGAAATATCTCTAATAAATTACAATTACATACTACCGCCGGACTAATAATATATGCAATAGCGAATAAATTAGTCAACATAGAGGATATCAGGAAATAAATTCAAGTGCTATTCGTGATGATACGGTTCTCCTCTCATTATTGTCATTGCTCTATATATTTGCTCCACAAAAAACAATCTAACCATCTCATGAGAAAAGGTCATCTTTGAAAGTGAAATTTTTCCATTTGCCCGACTATAAACGCTTTGAGCAAATCCATAGGGTCCGCCAACCACAAAAATTAATCGACGAAGACCGGATGACATTTTCTTCCGCAAAAAATCTGAAAATTGCATTGAGGTAAACTCATCACCTCGTTCATCTAATAAAATGACACAATCCGACTGATTAAAAAAATTTAAAAATTGCAATCCTTCAGCTTCCTTTTGCTGTTCTTCACTCATTTTCTTAGTATTCTTTATATCCGGCAAATATTGAACTGAGAACGGGACATAATGCTTCAACCGTTTGCAATAATCGTCTATACCCGGTTGAATATATTTTGATGTGGTTTTACCTATAAGTAGTAATGTAATTTCCATAAATTTTTGTAACTTCGCACAAAATTAGCAAAAATAAAATAATACAAGTATAATTAGTTTTCTAAACAAATTCTTAACAACGAAATTTTCATAATTATGAAATCAAGAGAAGAATTAATCGACGATTTACTAAATCTCGCTTTCGCTGAAGATATTGGAGATGGCGACCATACTACACTGAGTACAATTCCGGCTGAGGCTCAAGGACGTTCCCAACTGCTTGTAAAAGAAGAAGGTATTTTAGCCGGTGTAGAAATAGCAGAAAAAGTGCTTCATAAAATTGATGCAAATCTTAAAATTGAAAAATTCATCGATGATGGTACAAGAGTAAAACCCGGAGATGTAGCATTTATTGTTTCCGGTGCTATAAGATCACTTCTCATTGCTGAACGCACAATGTTAAATATTATGCAACGAATGAGTGGAGTAGCTACTATGACACGTAAATATCAGGATGAACTTAACGGACTTCACACTCGCGTTCTTGATACTCGCAAAACTACCCCGGGAATGAGAATGTTAGAAAAAGAAGCGGTAAAAATTGGTGGTGGAACTAATCATCGTATTGGTCTTTTCGATATGATTCTTATCAAGGATAATCATATTGATTTTGCAGGCGGATTGGAACAAGCTATCAACGCCGCTAAAGACTATTGTAAAACTAACGACAAAACAAATCTTAAAATAGAAGTGGAAGTTCGTAGCCTTGATGACATTTACAAAGTAATGGAAATCGGTGGAATTCATAGGATTATGTTTGATAATTTTACACCGGAACTTACTAAAAAGGCAGTAGAACTCGTCGGTGGCAAATATGAAACAGAATCATCCGGTGGAATCACATTTTCAACGCTACGTCAATATGGAGAGACCGGTGTCGATTTCATTTCTGTCGGTGCTTTAACTCACTCCGTAAAAGGTCTCGACCTTTCATTTAAAGCTATCTGATTAAAATTTACAGAAAATTAAAAGAGGCTGTGTCAAAATGAAAATTTTGGCACAGTTTCTTTTTGTTTAGGCCACG
>CAZGEX010000031.1:0-29379 GCA_964524385.1 uncultured Sangeribacter sp. | reverse complement strand
CTCATCTATCCCCCTACGCCTACTGTGCCGGCAACCCGATCCGCTTCACCGACCCGACAGGAAAAGAAATTTATATCTCAGATTCAGAGAGCCAAGTTCATTTTAAAAATTCTATAAGAGAGGTCTTTGGTGAAGATTTTACTAATGATTTTTCATTTGAAGATAATGGTAAACTGATATTTGCAAATTCAGATGCAAAAAACGCTCTATCTGAAACGCAGTTGGAAATATTTGCAGGAATAGATAAACTGATGAATAATAATCGAAATATCACAATTAATTTTATTCAAGCAAATTCCGACTCTGAATTATCCAAAAATTTAGAAGAACATGGCGGAGGTCTATATGATTATAATTTTGACAGGATTACCATCTATTCAAACTACACAACTTCTTTTATTGTATATCCGGACGGAAATACTAAAGGATACCCCCTCGGATTACCAACAGAAATTAATATGAATACCACAACATTATTATTTCATGAACTTGGTGAAGCAATTGTATATAATCAAAATCATAGAGCCGATGTAATTAAATTTGAAAATTTAGTCAGAACTATTTTGGATTTGCCCAAAAGGACAACTGATTTTAACCACACAAATTACAATACAATATATGAGTAAATTATTACAACTTACCTTGTTGTTGCTGCTAAATATCGCATTTCCTTGCAGATCCCAAGTTTTTGGAGAGAAACATGACATAATATTTATTGTAAATAAAGTTCAACTACTGAATAACACGTCAACTATTGATTTAAAAAATATGTTGAGCGAAAAATTTCCTCAATTAGATTTGTATAATTTATTAGATAGTAAATCAACAAAAATTACCATATTTAATAAAAACAGACTTAATAAAAGTAACTTGATTACTGTCGATTTACTAATACCGGATGCCGAAAATGGTTATTTGGAAATCAATGATTTTATTTCAAGATATTTGAAAACAAAATTTTATCGAGGACCTTTTCCTATTATAAAATATGTCGTTGACAATGTTTATCCTACAGGAGAGGAAGCAGTTGAAAAAATAGTTAAACTGAATAAAAGAGACTTAAAAAGTTTCAGCATCAAATACACTCCTGACACAATCACCACCGACATCCATACTAACACTCCAAAACATTAATTATATTACTGATTTTACTTCGCTGACAAAGAATGTGAATAATAAAAACATGTTTTATAGCATATTTTCACAGATTATTTGTAACTTTGCAGTCTGAATTACAGATTTATGCAAGAGATTAGAAATATCGCAATTATCGCCCATGTCGACCATGGCAAAACAACCCTTGTCGACAAAATGCTTCTTGCAGGGCATCTTTTCCGCAGTAATCAGTCGACAGGTGAACTGATATTAGATAACAATGATTTGGAACGTGAACGAGGCATTACGATTCTATCTAAAAATGTATCAATAAATTACAAGAATACAAAAATCAATATAATTGACACACCCGGACACGCTGATTTTGGTGGCGAAGTGGAACGTGTCCTTAATATGGCAGATGGATGTCTGCTGTTGGTCGATGCTTTTGAAGGACCGATGCCTCAGACTCGTTTCGTATTGCAAAAAGCGATTCAAATGGGCTTGAAGCCCGTGGTAGTTATCAACAAAGTTGATAAGCCTAATTGCCGTCCGGACGAAGTCAACGAGATGGTTTTTGACTTAATGTTTAACCTTAATGCGACAGAGGAACAATTAGATTTTCCCACAATCTATGGTTCGGCAAAACAAAATTGGATGAGCAACGATTGGAAAAATCCTACCACCGACATAACCACCCTACTTGATGCCATAATCGAATATATTCCGGCACCGACACAGATAAGCGGTGATGCTCAAATGCTTATCACATCACTTGACTATTCCAATTACGTAGGTCGTATAGCCGTAGGTCGCGTACATCGCGGTGCAATCAAAGAGGGTATGGACATCGCACTATGCAAAAAAGATGGTTCTATCCTCAAACAACGCATCAAGGAGCTTCACACATTTGAAGGTATGGGACGAGTGAAAGTCAGTGAAGTAGAGAGCGGAGATATTTGTGCAATTGTCGGACTTGAGAATTTTGAAATCGGCGACACAATTTCTACAATCGATAATCCTGAAGCACTTCCACGCATTGCAATCGACGAACCGACAATGTCGATGAGCTTCACTATTAATGATTCTCCATTCTTTGGTAAAGACGGCAAATATGTAACATCACGACACATAGCCGACCGTTTAGCGAAAGAGCTAGACAAGAACCTTGCATTACGAGTTTCAAAATCTGATAACGAAGATGTGTGGACTGTCTATGGACGCGGAGTGCTACATTTATCAATCCTAATCGAAACAATGCGTCGCGAGGGTTACGAACTTCAGGTAGGACAACCACAAGTAATCATTAAAGAAATCGATGGTGTGAAATGTGAACCTATTGAATCGTTATCAATCAATGTACCTGAGGAATACTCAAGCAAGGTAGTAGATATGGTCACACGACGTAAAGGTGAAATCATTTCAATGGAGACACAAAACGACCGTATTCATATCGAATTTAATATTCCTTCACGCGGTATCATCGGACTTAGAAACAATGTGCTAACGGCTACAGCCGGAGAAGCGATTATGGCTCACCGATTCCTTGAATATCAACCATGGAAAGGCGACATCGAACGTCGTGTCAACGGCTCGCTTATTGCTATGGAAGCCGGTACTGCCTACGCTTATGCCATCGACAAACTTCAAGATCGCGGACGCTTCTTTATCTTCCCTCAAGAGGAAGTGTATGCAGGACAGGTGGTTGGCGAAAATGCAAAAGAAAACGATATTGTGGTAAATGTGACAAAATCGAAGAAATTGACTAATATGCGTGCAAGCGGTGCTGACGACAAAGCTCGTATTATTCCACCAATAGTATTCTCTTTAGAGGAAGCCCTTGAATATATTAAAGAGGATGAATATGTGGAAGTTACCCCAAATCATATCCGCCTACGTAAAATCATTCTTGACGAGATTGAACGCAAAAGAGCCAACAGATAATTACAGTTAGGTTTTCAATAAACATATCAATATAAGTCTGCCGGATTCATAAATATCAAGGCAGACTTTTTTAATGCAGGTTATATCGAACTTATTTTGATGGCAAATTGTTGATAAAACATATCAATTATTAAATCTCAATATTATTATGAAAAACACATTTTTTAAATTTGCCGTAATGATTATGATTGCAATTCCGGCAATCGGACACGCACAATCATCTCGCACACGAATGGGAATCGGCCCTGTAGAAAAAATCGAAATCACACAACAGCAACTTCCCCGGACAGCACAAACTTTTATTAATGACTTATTCCCCTCAGTAGCAATAAAATCAATCACTAACGATCTTTTAAAGAAGGAATATGAGGTGGACTTGGCTAATAATTACGAAATAACATTCGACAAAGACGGTAATTGGACGGAGATTGAAGCTCCCGATAACGCGATGTTTCCTCGTGGCTTAATATCCCGGCTGATTACCGACTCTCCTGTCGTGGAAGTTTTAAAAAGCGATGAAGTTTATCCCGGAGGAATTATAGATTTCATCGAAAGCGTAACATATATTCCGGATTACGGCTATATTGTGGAATATGAAGTAACCGATTATACCAACGGAGAAATCAGCATCAACAAATCCGGTGATATTAAGAAAGAAAACAATAAAAGGCACAACGTCTGTCATAAAGGTAAAAGAGGGAAACATCGCCATTAAAGAACATATTTTCTAATAATTGCTGTTCTAAAAATTTCGATTACTTGCGACAAGGCTACCCGTTAAGAGATATTTATAGATACTATAAACATTTTCTATATTGGTAGCCTTACAAATACAGATACAAGTAGAAACTACACCTACCTTGTTGGGACTTTCTCTTCAAACGGATTTCTAACGGGATAAGTATTTTCTGATTTTTTATTCTTATTCTCTGATTTCGAGGATTTTTTCTTATCCGCTTTTTTCGACAATTCAATAGAATCTGTTTCCGACTTAATTTCTTCTATGATTTTTGCAGCGACATTATCTTCCGCCACCACCGATTTCAGTTCTGAATCATCGAAACTGAAATTAGAGAAGACAGCTGTACCAATTACGACAATTAGCAACACAGCTACTATAATTATTCCTCTACGTTCTTGGGCAGACAAATATTCACGCGACATAAACTCAGAATCCAATAACCTTACACATCAGAATTCCAAATATCAAAAGGGGTGCCAAATATTTAACCAACAAGAAGATGACAGGATAAAATTTTTGAGCCACACTACCATTATTTGTAATTTCATCTTTAAAGTATTTTTTTGGCAATACCCACCCGACATAGACACAAGTCAATAATGCCACAATCGGTAACATATAATTAGTAGCGACAGTATCAAAGAAATCAAAAATTGTCATTCCGAACAAGGTAATATGTTTCAGTACTCCTTGAGATAAAGCACATAGCGGACTAAGGACAAACAATGGAGACAGCACAAGTAAGACAGCTTTCTTTCTTGACAATTTAAATTTATCTTGAAGGTACAAAATTGCCACTTCCGCAATAGAAATAGTCGATGTTATTGCAGCGATTGCAAGCAGCAAGAAAAATAATATCGACCATAATTGAGTGCCCGGCATTTGCACAAACACCTCAGGCAATGTTACAAAGACTAATGCAGTGCTTTGCAATCCCTCAGAATCGCCTGCCAACCCGAAAGAAGTAACAGCCGGGAAAATTATAAATCCCATTAACAACGCAACCATAAAGTCGCACATCGATACTGAAACTGATGTAGTCAACATATTGTCCTTCTTAGGGAAATACGAACTATAAGTGAGTAGCACGCCGGTTCCGAGCGATAGTGAGAAGAATGCTTGTCCTAATGCGTTTGCGAAAACATCCGGAGTGATTTTAGAGAAATCAGGATTTAAGAAAAATTCCACACCTGCAGACGCATTTGGCAATGATAATGACACCACACACAGCACTAACATAATCACAAACAAAACAGGCATCATCAGATTTGACATCCTCTCAATACCTTTTTGTACCCCTTTCAATAATATGAATATATTGAGCAACAACACTATCCCAATCCATATCGCAGGCATCCACTCAGATTGCACAGATGTGGCGAATTGTTCGGAAAATACACTCTCCATCTCTGCGTTGCTCATTGCTGAAGTAACACCTTCATACATAGAGCCATCCACTGACTTCCATAAATATTCTATTGTCCATCCTGCGACAACCATATAATAACAATTTATCATATAGGCAGCCAACAACGCAAGCCATCCCGTCATCCACCATTTACTCTTGGGCGTATGTTCCTTAAAAGCATCCACTGCATTACGTCCCACTCCTCTTCCCAATGAAAATTCAGCCAACATAGCCGGAATGCCTAATAGCACGACACATCCTATATAAATCATTAAGAAGGCGGCACCTCCGTTTTCTTGCACCTCATTCGGGAAACGCCACACATTACCTAATCCAACTGCCGAGCCAACTGTGGCTGCCACGACTCCTAATTTGCTTTTAAATTTTACATTCTCACTCATTGTTTCTATCCATTTATTTCGCAAATTTACAATTTTAATCCCGTAATATCCAAAATATTATCAAAATTCCACAATATTTTGTTTTATTTCACTATATTTGCGTTTGAATCTACAAACCACTAACTATTATTTATTATGGATTACTACATATTTAACGGAGAAGAGAGCTTCGGACCAATGCCGATAGAAGACCTTTTGAAACACAATCTCTCCCCGGAATCTAAAGTATGGAGAGGCGGGCTTCCCGCTTGGGTTGCTGCCAAAGAACTTCCGGAATTAGCAGAATTACTTAAACAGACTGCTGTGTCCCAACCATTAACACCACCGCCACCTTCCATAGAAAAACCTAAACAGACAAATACTTATAGTCAACCTGCGGCATCTACCAATCCTCAGCCCAAGGAAGAATCTCCGGTATTTTATGCAAATTCGTTTACACCCGATTCAAGCTCATATTCACAACCTCAACCAATTAATAATATCGTACCGGATGAATACGATGACGGAGAATACATTGACCACAACGAATCAATATCAGGATGGTTGTTCGTGTTCCTTTGGATAGGAATATTCGGCGGAATGATTCTGACGATATTCACTTCAGGTATTATTGATGTTTTTGATGCCAATTATTACTCCTCCACTTTTAAATTAGTTTCAGTTGCAAATATCGGAATTTTCTGGATAATCGGAATCATGACAATCATATCGTTCTACCGCAGAAAACCGAATGCCGTAGCTTGGGGATATACATACATTGCCGTCAAATTCCTCGATTCGTTATTTCAGCTTATTCTGTCATCAGAAATGTCTCTCGAACTTGAAGCGGCTGAAATCAAAAGCATAATTCAAGGATTTGCCTGGTGTCTTATTTGGGGCTTATTCTTGAAATTATCCCAAAAGGTAAGCACCATCTTCCCCGACAGCTGCCGTAAATGGGGTAATGGCGAAAAAATCGCACTCATCGTTGCTATTGCTGTTTACGCATTTTCATTTTATATTTTAACACATCCTGAAAAAATCATTAACAACAGCTACTACGAATCTGTATTTGATGATTATAATAATGATTATAGTGAAGAATATTCTTCAGAATATCAAAGTTATAAACCGACGCCGGATGAACTCATCGCAAATGCTGTAGAAAACGATAATAACACACTACCTTTTACAGACAACGGAATTACAGTTCAAAGTGTGGTACTTGAAAATCGTTCCATCATAGTTCAAAGCAAATATATAGAAGTAAATAAAGACTATTTACCATACGATTATGACCCTGAAATAGATGCACAAAATGTAAAACGAGAAATTCTCAACACCTATAATATTACAAATTCAGAGCCGAATGTCTATACAGATTATTTGCCTTATGCTCTATATCATGGTTATAAAGTAATCTACATATACAATGATATGTATGGTCGTGAAATTTTTAGATCTGTTCTCACAAAATCCGACTATTACAATCAGCTAAGATAGTAGGATTTAACCAATAAAAAATCGCTCGGTGCTTGGTGGCTTGACGCTCGCCTTGCTTCCGAGCGATTTTATTTTCTTATTTTTCCCTTTTTATTTTTGAGCTTAGGATTTAATGTAAACTCGATAGGGCCAACCGCACGCCGCCGCTGCCGTACCTGTCATCCGGATGGCTGCCGCCCCGAAACGAAACACGACAGTACCCCGCGCCGCCGTACCAACCACCACCACGAAGAACGCGGTCAGAAGCCTTGGTCGTGTTTACAGGGTCTTGTGTCGGACTGTTACTATAATAATTTTCACCATACCAATCCTCACACCATTCCCACACATTTCCGCTCATATCATATATGCCTAATGCGTTTGGTTGCTTTTTATGTACCGGATGTGTTGAACCTGTCTCCCAATCTTCACCATACCACGCTACTTGGTCGATTTTATCGGAACCGGAATATTCATATCCCTCTTTGTGCTTGCCTCCTCTCGCCGCATATTCCCATTCGGCTTCTGTCGGCAAACGGAATTTTGTCCCCGCAGGTCGTTTCCCCTCCGTCAATTCATTGAGCTTTCTTACGAAATCTCGACAATCATTCCATGACACATTTTCTACCGGATAATTATCTCCATTTTTGAAATGCGACGGATTATTTCCCAGCACAGCTTTCCATAATCCTTGTGTTACTTGTGTCTCTCCTATCCAAAAATCAGAAACCCTAACTTCATGAATCGGTTGCTCGTCACTACTAGCTTCTTCATCCTCTGAACCCATCTTAAAAGATCCACCCTCTACACCTATCATATTAAAGGCTACACCTTTCACTTCGAATTGCTTCTTAACCTTATTGATGCTCTTCGACTGAGTTGAAATTACCGTTTCCGGCAACACCGGTTTAGCCGATTGTGTCCCTCCGGTCCATATCTTCAAGTCCTTATACAGACGATTAATCATCTCCGGAGATGTTGCATCCACTTGCTGTTTAGTCCCAAACATAAATTCAAACCAATCGGAAAGCGGAGTGCCGTCGATATTCAGAAACACAATCCGTTTTTTCTTCTTTTGAGCGAAATTAATTTCCCTCACAGTCCAATCGTTTCCATAATCCTCAATCGCAGAATGATTATGTGAATACATAAACAGGAATACTTGCGAAATGTTAATAGCAGACATAATGACATTAACAAATTGAGCATCACATTCGATTCCGTCTAAATCTATCCAACATGACAATCCTGTCTGTCGCTCTATTTCATCTTTTAGAGCGAAGACCTTGTCTTTATCTGCACGCTTGTAACTTATAAATATATCGTAAGCCATTGGTCAATTCTCAATTTGGCAATAATTCAATGATATTTTTTTCAAGGAGTTTATAGAATCCCCCATTTCATTTTACAAATTTACAAATTAATTTCAATATATAAATAAATGTCGCTATCAAAAATCTGATAGCGACATTTATTTATAATAGTCATTAGTTTTTATTTCACTTTAGCAAGTATCAATGCTGAATAAGGAGCCACTGTCAGTTTGCCACCTTTAGAAGTACCGAGCGAACCGTCAGGAGTGATTTTACCGTCTTGAGCGACAATCATCCAATTACCTTTTTTCACCTTCACGTCTTGAGCTTCAGCAGCACCATTGAAAATTACTTTGATTTCTTTCCATTCATCTCCATTAGCATTATCAACCAAAGAATAAGAAATCAAATTAGGTTGTTTTTCAGAATCAATTTTATCAAATACAATATGTTTTGCAATATCTTCAGCAGTAGCCATTCGGAATGCAGGGTGAGCTTTACGAAGTGCAATCAAATTTTTATAATATTCGAATTGGTCTTTGTGAACAGCTTTTTGATTCCAATCGATAGCATTTATGTCATCGGGGCTCTTATATGAATTGTGAACACCTTTTTTATCGCGGAAAATTTCTTCACCACAGAACATAAACGGAGTACCTTGTGAAGTAAACACGATAGTTTGAGCCAATTTAGCCACAGCAAGACGCTCGGCATCAGAGGCTTCCGGCATCGATTTGCGAAGCTTGTCAGTAAGACATAGGTCATCATGACAAGATACATAGTTTACAATCATTTGCGGAGAATTGGCATACGCAAATTTTGAATTTTGACCTTTAGAATAGTCGATTTGAGGGTGAGCTGTAGAAGCTACAATACCGATTTTCACAGTTTCTTCATTTCCGGGTTTGCCTGAAGCAAAACCTTTATCAGCCGCATTTGAATAATGACCTTTTACCGCATCACGAATATCATCTGAGAAAACAGCTATGTTAGTCATCTTCGATACGTTTTCTTTCAACGCACGTTTTTCTACAGCAAGAGGCGAATCGCTACAAGTCCAACCTTCACCATAAACGAAGATACTTGGGTTCACTTTTTTGAGTTCAGCAATCACTTGATTCATAGTTTCCAAATCGTGAATAGCCATCAAGTCGAAACGGAAACCATCTATATGATATTCTGAAGCCCAATATTTAGTTGAATTAATAATGTAATCACGCATTTGCCGGCGATCGCTGGCAGTTTCATTGCCACAACCGGAAGCATCAGCATAACGGCCATCTTCCCAATGACGATGATAATAGCCCGGAGAAGTCAAATTGAAATTAGATTTATCATTGTCAGCAGTGTGGTTATATACCACGTCCATAATTACTCCAATTCCGGCATCATGAAGAGCTTTAATCATTTCTTTCATTTCACGCACTCTTGCATAAGGGTCGGAAGGGTTAGTGGAATATGAACCTTCAGGAGCATTATAGTTCAAAGGGTCATAACCCCAATTATAAACATTTGAAGGAAGTTGAGTTTCATCGACTGAATTATAATCATAAGAAGGAAGAATATGAACGTGAGTTATACCTAATTCTTTAAGGTGGTCAATACCGGTTTTTTCACCATTTAGCGATACTGTACCCTCTTCAGTTAAAGCAAGGAATTTACCTTTATTAGCAATTCCTGAATTAGGATGCACCGACATATCACGATGGTGCATTTCATAGATAATCACATCAGTAAAGTTTTTCACTTCCGGACCTTTATCTTGAGCCCAACCTTCAGGATTTGTTTTTGTGAAATCGATAATAGCGGCACGTTGTCCATTCACTCCGACAGCTTTAGCCCAAACGCCCGGAGTTTCATCATACCATTTGCCGTCTTGTTTTATTTGGAACGTATAAAACTTATTCATCAAATTAGCATTGATTGAAGCCGACCAAGTTCCGTTAACTCCGTCAGGAAGCATTTCCACTTCTTTAAAAGGCTTACCTGTACGACCATCATTGTAAATACGCAACATTACTTTTTGAGCAGCCGGGCTCCAAAGTATGAAATGATAACCATCGGCATTAATTGTAAGTTCAAGATCCTCACCATTATAGGTAGGATAATTCAGATATTTTGCATCGTAGTTACTTTGGGCAACTGCAGCGGTCGGAGCAACCACCACAGCAGTAGTCAACATTGCCGCAGCCATAAATGATTTAAAAACTATTCTTTTCATTATATTTAATATGTAAAATTTAAAGTTTATCTCCACAAAGATACGAAAAATTTGCGAGTTACAAAAATAATCACTACCTTTGTGCCGCTTTTTGACGAAAGCACCGTCGTTTTGAATGTATGAATTTGAGACACGCGGTCTTTTTCAAAACAAAGTAACAATTTTTATTAACAATTTAAAAAAGTATTAAGCATGTTTTTAAGTGCAGAAGAAAAGCAAGCAATCTTTGAGAAATACGGTCAGGGTAAGACTGATACAGGGTCTCCTGAGGCTCAGATAGCATTGTTCTCTATCCGTATCGCTCATTTGACTGAACACCTCAAGTCAAATCACAAAGATTATACAACAGCTCGTGCATTGAAAGCTCTTGTAGGTAAACGCCGTAGTCTTCTTGACTACCTTATCCGCAAAGACATCAACCGCTACCGTGCAATCATCGCTAAGAAAGAACTCGGTATCCGTAAGTAATCATTGCAAGCAAAGAAAACGAAAGCCATCGAAAATTCGATGGCTTTTTGTTTTTAATTGTAGAATTAATATTCCGTATTCATTGTTACTTAATAGTTGGCACCCATAAGCCTATAGTCTTCCGGTGTTAAAACCACCTTCGCTACTTCCGAACCGTAAACATCTTTGTAAACATAAACTAAATTATATCCATGGAACAATACATATTCAATGAAATGGATATAAGGATTGGGCTCAGAATCAAAAATTTGACAAAACTACTTACCTCATTAAAATTTGCTCGAGAATAACTAATGAATAAATCGTATTTATACTGACCGCTCATATATTATAACAAAAAAGTCTGACATTTATAATTCACACTATTTTGCAAAATTAACCAAAAATATTTGAATTTTGAATAGGGACAAAAAAAATTGATTGTCATCCCGACAACCAATCAATATTAACCTTAAAATCTAATACCATGAAAAACAATGCAAAGATAGGCTAAAAAATTATGTTGTGCAACATAATTAGCAAAAACATCGCAATATTTAACACTTTTTAACTCTATATTATTTTTATTTTCTAATACATTAAGAAATCTACCCCCCAAAAAGACAAACAGATTTCTTCACATCAAATCACAATCAATAAAAAAGTATTGCAAAAACATGCTATACAACATATTTTATTTACTAATTCACAACAAATTATTAAATTTGCAAATAAATAGGATTTTGTAGGCTGTGATTGTCTATAAAATTCAACTTACATGCTAAAAAATTAAGTATTAACTAAATTATTGAATTATTTTTACATGAGACGCAGATTAGTTTCTCTGTGGATAATGCTTATTGCATTTTTACCACAACTGATTGCATCCGACTATGGATTAGCATCCAATTGTCAGGATGGAGTGATTCTTCACTGCTTTAACTGGAAGTATAACGACATTAAAGCCGAACTTCCAAATATTGCAGCAGCAGGTTTTACATCCGTACAAACTTCACCGGCACAAGGTAATGGTTCAGGCGAATGGTACTGGCTTTACCAACCATACGACCTCGCAGTAGGCACAAATGGTTTGGGTACACGCACCGACCTCAAGGCACTTTGTGATGAAGCAGAAAAGTATGGCATCAAAGTGATTGTCGACGTAGTAGCGAACCACCTCAACGGCTCAATGGATTATGTAGAATCTCGTTGGAGAAAAGACGAGTATTGGCATACCCATGGAGGGAATATCGATTACAGCAATCGTTGGCAAGTGACACATGGTGAAATCGGCATGCGTGACCTCAATTCCGAACATAGCTATGTTCAAGAACAAGCACGCAAATACGTGGATGACCTTTACAGTTTAGGTGTAGATGGTATCAGATGGGATGCTGCAAAACACATCGGTCTTCCTTCTGAAAGCTGCCAATTCTGGCCTGAAGTATGTCGCACAGATATGTTCCATTATGGCGAAATCTTAGTCGGACCGGTTGACAATGGCGGCGATGCACAAATGAAAGAATACACAGACTATATGACAGTAACCGATAGCAGTTACGGCAAAACACTTCGTGATGCACTATCAGGAGGCAGCACACCTTCGGCATATGCCAACTGGGCTGCACGCGGTATCAGTTCTGATAAAATCATCTATTGGGCAGAAAGCCATGACACATGGGCAAACGGTTATGATTGGGGATATTCTCACGGATTAAGCCAAAACGTAATCGACAGATCATATGCATTGGTTGCAAGCCGTGCAGATGCTACATCTTTATACTTCTCTCGCCCTAGCACATCTAACAAACCTGACATCAAAATCGGAGCCAAAGGCAGTACAGCATTCAAAAACAAAGAAGTAGCAGCTGTCAACCATTTCCACAATGCTATGATTGGACAAAAAGACTATTACGTTAGTGAAAACGGCAACGCAGCAGTTTGTCGTGAAAAAGGGGCTGTAGTAGTTAAAGGTTCAGGCAGCGGATTCGTATCAATTTCCAATGGTGGCAGTTTGACCAAACCGGGTACATATAAAGATGAAATCACAGGTAATACATGGACCATCACTTCAAGCAAAATAGAAGGACAAGTTGGTTCTACCGGTATTGCCGTAATTTATGACTACGAAAATGCCGGACATAATGGCGGAAACAACGGAGGAAACAATGATAATAATAATCAAGGAAGCGAATCAGATCCTGTATTAAATTCTGGCGAACACGCAGCATTCTTTGAAAACACTGCGGGCTGGGGCTCTGTATACGCCTGGGTTTGGGATGACACTCAAAATTACACAGGAGGCAGCTGGCCCGGACAAACATGTACAAATGTTGGAGGAAATGTGTGGAAATGGACTGCAAGCACAGCTATTCCTAATGGAGCTAAAATCATATTTAGCAATGGTACAGGCGGTTCTGCCGGCGACGGACAAACAGCCGATTTGGATTGGGTAAATGGTGGTTATTACAACCTTAACGGATACGTAAAAACAATCACTCCATCAACAGGGGACGATAATAATGATGACAACCAAGGTGAAAATGATGATAATCAAGGAGGCACAGACGACCTCAAACCTGGCAACACAGGTGACTATACAGGCGACTATACTCCATCCGGAAAATCATTAAACACCGACTACTACAAGACTAACCCTAACGGCAAGGTAGGTACAAACAAAACTATCAACATGTCATTCTCTAACGGTGTTAGTTCTACTGCCCTCAGCAACTGGACCGAATCGGAACTGATCGCTCAAGGTACAGCTCGCGACATCGCTCAAGCAATGAAAGGGCATCACGAACGTCCTATTTACGATACATATTCATTATATGCAGCTTACGATGACAATTATCTATATCTTGGATGGCAATTTGTCTATTTGATTTGGGATCTTTACGGTGAAGGCAAACAACCTGGAGAATCAAAACCTCACAATGGCGACATTCGTCAAATGATTGCACTTGACTTAGACCCAAGCAAAAGCTGCGATGGTGTTATGAGCGACGGCAACACTATCTGGGATGCAGATGGTGCATACAACACATTTGACAATGGAGCAGACTGCTTCTTGCTTTTCAGTTCTAAACCTACCAATGGCACACCGGGTATATTCTTCCCTGATGCAAATGGAAAATGCAGCTATGATGCACCTTACTGCCTATCATTCGAGAAAAACTCATATGGCTATCAAGACGGATTGCTCCCTTCAATCACATCAATCTATGGCCAAGAATCGTTCGGATTCGAGCCATCTGTATTGGAAGGAACCACCGGTTTTGTTGACTTGATTAGTGAAATCGATAAGAGTGCTCACACATTCTATGAAATGAAAATTCCATTGTCAAAACTCGGCATCACAAAAGAACATATCGAATCAACCGGTATAGGTGTGATGCACATCTCTACATTCGGACAAGGTGCAACAGGTTCATTACCTTATGATGACACAGTTTACGACAACGTGAAATCAGATTATTCAAAAGATCCATCATCAAGTGCAGAAAAGGAAGACAAAGACGTATTTACTTATGCAATGGCTCGTGTAGGGAAACTTCCAAGTTCTTCAACCACACCATCAAAAGCTCCGGTTGTAACAGCCACTCCGGGTTCCGGTTCTACATTTGTTGAAAGCATTTCTGTAACACTTACTGCAGAACCATCTTGCAAAATATATTACACCACTGATGGCTCAACTCCTACGGCTTCATCTAAAGCATATAGCGATGCTCTTACATTCACAGAAACCACTACATTAAAAACATTCGTTTCTGATGCAAATGGCGAACGTGTTCAAACATTCAAATTTACTAAAGGAGCAGGCAACAGCAATAACAATAATAACGATGACAACAAAGAAGAAGATAATAATGGCATCGTTATGAATCCGGGTGAACACGCTGCATTCTTTGAAAATACAGCAGGATGGGGTTCCGTATATGCTTGGGTATGGGATGACACTCAAAATTACACAGGAGGTAGTTGGCCCGGACAAACATGTACAAATATCAGTGGCAATGTATGGAAATGGACCGCAAGCACAGCTATTCCTAATGGAGCTAAAATCATATTTAGTAATGGTACCGGTGGTTCTGCCGGCAACGGACAAACAGCCGATTTGGATTGGGTAAATGGTGGTTATTACACTCTTGACGGATATGTCAAAACAATCACTCCATCAACCGGAGATAACAACAATGATGACAACAAACCCGTATCAAACGATTGGGTAGCATCATTTAAGAACACACCAAACTGGAGTGCAGTCTATGCATATTCATGGGACAATAGCGACACAAGCAATCAAGCTCTTGGAACATGGCCCGGTAAACAAATCAATTTGAACTCTTCTACAGGTTATTATGAAGTAACAATCCCGGGAGCCGGACTTATGACAACTCCTATGATTATCTTCAATAATGGCACAGGCGGTTCTGCCGGCAACGGACAGACAGCCGATTATACTCTTGTCAACTTTGGCATCTATGACATGACAGGCCTTATCGGTTCCGAAGTAGAAGAAATTGCTCCTTCAAGCGAATTGAAAATTTATGGTTCTGCCGGACGTCTTTTCGTAGTTTCTGAGGAAGCAAGAACAATCACTATCGTTTCAGCAGATGGTCGCGTAGTAAAACGCAACATCAACGAAGGTGTGAATATCATTGACGATTTAAGTCGTGGATTCTACATTGTGGAACGCACAAAAGTCATACTCTAATACAATTGTAATCGACATAAGAAAAGGCTGTATCGAAAATCAGATACAGCTTTTTCTATATTTTACAATCATCAAAATATTACCAAATCTATTTTTTTTGAAATTATAGTTGCAGATTCAACTAAAAGTTGTAAATTTACGTTTTAATACTAAATCGTCAGCCAACGAGCGACCATGAGTAAGGATAATACAATAATTAACTCTCACCCGGATAATAATCTTCCCGAACAAAAAACTTCGGAACAGAATGTTCGGCATTCCAAGAAGCATCTCATCAAATGCACTTGGCTACGACGTTTGCTCAAATCCTTGTTAGGACTATTCTTATTCATTCTATGCATCCCGATATTAATCTATATACCTCCTATCCAAGATTTATTAAAAAACGTAGCATGCGAAATAGTCAACAATAGTACAGGCATGACTATTTCCATAGACAAATTCAGGTTAAAGTTCCCTATCGACTTATCTCTTGAAGGTGTTTATGTGTTGGATAGGAATAATGATACTATGGTAAAAGCTCAACAGGCTATTGTCGATGTAAAGCTTCTCCCAATGTTGCAATTAGATGCCCAAATCAATAAACTTAAACTTTTAGATGGCTATTACCGAATGGTAGCAGAAGATTCTTCTATGATTCTATCAGCACGACTTGAAGAAGTCGAAATCGACAACCATAGTCATTTAGATTTAAACAAAAGTCTTATCGACCTAAACAAAGCAACTATTCGCGGCGGGCACATTAATTTAAATATGAATATTTGGAAAAGCAAGCCCAAACAAGATAGTACCCCCTCTCCTTGGATAATTTCTGCAAAGCAACTTGATTTACAAGACACTCATTTCTCAATGGCGATGCTTCCCTTAATCGACACACTTGATCTTAATATGGAAAAATCGTCTTTTCATAACGCCATAATTAATCTTTCCGACAATAAAATTAGTGCAACCAATCTTTTTATAAATGGTGGTAATGCAATCTATATCACTCCTACCGCCGATTTCATTGCAAATCATCCTGCACCTATCGACACTACGAAATCCTCCAAACCACCAATGGAAATCAGTTGTGATAGCGTTATAATTAATGATTTCAATGCAATCTATGCAACAGTTGGTAAATCCCCGACAGAAGGTTTTGACCCGGAATATATTAAAGTTGACAATTTGACTTTGATTGCTTCTAATTTTTTCAATCGTGCCTCTGAACTTTCCATCCCTATATCATTCGTTAAAGCAGAGGAACGTAGCGGACTGAAAATAACTGAAGGCAAACTATTGTTTAACCTTGATTCAACCGGTATATCTTTATCTGAATTAAACATACTTACCGAACACTCTTCTATCATAGCAGATATGTTCATACCCTCATCATTGATACAACCGGACTGCCAATATGCTATGTCGGCTTACGCTACTGCATCTATAGGAATTACTGATATAAATAATTTCTTACCTTCTGCCAAGCAATTCACAAATAACCTTCCCAAACAACCTATAAATCTACAAATTAATGCATTAGGTTCGCTTGCCAATTTAGACATTACCGACTTCAACATCAACTCTAAGAATTGTTTAGACATTTCACTTTCAGGCAATGTAAAAAACATCAGTGACCCTTCAGGAGCCTCCGGGGAATTAAATATCTATGGAAAATTACAGAGTCCGAATATTGTGTCACAATTTATTGATGATAACTATATTTCAATTCCTTCGTTCAATTTAGATGGAGATATCCGATTTAATAAAAACTTTTATTTTGCAGACATTGAGTTAGATTCTCATGATAGCCAAATTTTATTTAACGGAGAGATCAACACTTTATCTGAAAAATACATAGCAGATTTGACTATCAACAACTTAAATGTCTATACATTATTACCCTCATGGAATATTGGAATGATTGATACTCACATCTCAATTAATGGAATTGGTTTTAATCCTATGAAAGATAACACCAATGCATACATTAACGCAGAAATCAATAAATTCGAATATCAAAATCAAACTTATAGCGACATTACCCTTGATGCAGATATTGATAACGGAGATTATTTGGTTCATTTTGCATCACTTAACCCCATGTCAGACTTCAACGTAAATGCGAAAGGATATATAGAAGAAAATTATCTTGATTTTGACATTGTCGGGAATCTCAATTATATAGATTTATATAGCTTAGGCTTCACAGATGACATCAATTCTGGCAATGGAGATTTCAACATTAAAGGCTGGATAGAACCGGAAAATATGCTTTGTGAAATTTCTATATCTGCCGATAATTTCAATTGGACACTTCCTGAACAATATATTCATATTCAAGATGGATTCAAGGCAGATTTCAGTTCCACAGAAAACGATGTAAGTCTAAAACTTAATGCCGACAAACTATCTCTAAACTATCATTGTCCACAAAATTTCACAACAATGATAGAAATGTTTGAAGCATCCGCCAACGAAATCACTACCGAGCTTACCGACAATCAACTTCATATTGATAAAATAAAACCATTACTTCCTTATTTTAAAGCTAATATAGACATTCAAGGCTCCGGTATTCTGCGACAATTTCTTGACGGATTAGGAATCCATTTCAACAATATGAGCCTTAATATTGATAATTCTAATAATTTAACAGGAGACTTATCTCTGATAGAATTAAATACCGGCTCTATCAAACTCGACACTATCAAATGCAACATTAAAGACAGAGGACGGCTTTTAGATTATAAAATTCACATTGGCAATACACATAAAAATCTTCCTGAATTAAATTCCGTTAACCTAAACGGATACATCGGAGGCAATCGTGGAGCAATTTCATTGACACAAAAAAACATAAAAGGAGAAACAGGCTATCGAATCGGTATGACCGCTGCCCTACTTGACTCCACTATTTCTGTGCATTTCACCCCACTTAATGCCACTATCGGATATATGCCATGGGAAATAAATGAAGACAATTATTTAGGCTTTTGCTTTGCTACAAAAAAAATGGACGCAAATCTTCAAGCCTTAGGCACAAACAACAGCCTAATAGCACTCCGCACAGAATTGAATAAAGAAAACAACAACCAATTAATGGTAAATATTACCAACTTAAACATTGAAGATTTCTTAAAGTTATCAGCGACATCTCCATCTATTAGCGGACAAATCGACTCAGACATAGTATTGGTTAATAAAAACAAGGCAATAATAGGCAACGGAAATTTATCATTAAACAATCTTAGATACGACCGACAATTCATCGGCTCACTCGATTTTGATTTCAATGCAGATTTAAACAAAGGAAATACTGAAGCAACTATAGCATTATTACTTGACAACAATCGAGTGCTTTCCGGTCATGGAGTGATTGCTAATGACTCTGTAAGCGACAATCCCGTAGAATTAGACATACAATTAAAAAATTTCCCTCTTAAAATTGCAAATCCATTCTTAGGCAAAAATATAGCCAAATTATCCGGAAGTCTGAATGGCAATATGGATATGGTCGGTTCTTTGACAAAGCCACGCATAAATGGAGAAATAATTTGTGATTCTGTTAATGTATTTGTTCCGATTATCGGTTCTAATCTTAAATTAGATACCGAACCTATCATCGTAAAGGACAACATAATTAAATTCAACAATTTCGGTGTTTGGGGGACAAATGACAATCCTCTTGTCATTGATGGTAATATCGATGGCAAATCTTTATCTAAAATTGGCATTGACCTTAACCTGTCGGGCAGGAATGTTCAACTTATAAACAACGACAAACGTGCCAGAAGCGATATTTACGGAAAATTATTTGTCAACTTCGATGCTGAAATAAAAGGTAATACAGAATATTTAGATGCAAAAGCCGACCTATCAATCTTACCGGCAACCGACATTTTTTACACTTTGTCATCTGCAGAAAGTGCACTAACAAGAGAGTCATCCAATACAAACACAGTCAAATTTGTCGATTTTTCCGATACTACAACCATCTCAACCGACTCTATTTCCAAACTGCTAAATATGAAGTTGGATGCCAATCTGAATATTATGAATGGGAGCCGAGCCACCATCAACCTTTCTTCAACAGAAAAAAACAGAGTACAAGTCAATCCTAACGGAAATCTAACGTATTCACAGAGTTTTATGGGTGATACTCGCGTCAATGGGCAGTTGAACATAGGCTCGGGATATGTCAGATACACACCTCCTTTAATGAGCGAAAAACATTTTGTATTCGATCCTCAAAGCTACATACTTTGGAATGGAGATTTAATGAATCCAATTCTTAACGTTTATGCAACTGACAATATAAAAGCCAATGTAAAACAAGACGGTCAAGACACACGCTACATCACTTTTGATGTATCAATTGCCGCGACAAACACATTATCCAGCCCCAAAATAGTTTTCGATTTATCGACAACTGAAGATGCCACCGTACAAAACGAAATCCTTTCTATGAGTGCTGATCAACGGTCAAATCAAGCAATGAATCTATTGCTATATAATTCCTACACCGGTCCAAGCACAAAAACATCATCAAACATTCTTGGCAACCCTCTATATTCATTTCTTGAATCTCAACTCAATTCTTGGGCGGCAAGTAATATTCAAGGTGTAGATTTATCATTTGGCATTGACCAATATGACAAAACTATTGATGGACAAAACTCAAAAACCACAAGCTACTCTTATCAAGTATCCAAATCTTTATTCGACAATAAATTCAAAATTGTAGTAGGTGGCAATTACACCACAGATGCGTCTGCCGATGAGAATTTTGCACAAAACTTGATTTCAGATATTTCTTTCGAATACTCAATCAAACAAACCAATAATCTTAGTATGTATGTGAAACTCTTTCGTCATACAGGATTTGAAAGCATTCTCGAAGGAGAAATAACAGAGACAGGAGTAGGTTTTGTTATGAAACGTAAAATTAATAGTCTTAAAGACCTATTCCGTTTCGGACGAAGAAAAGAAATTGAAACACAAATTGAGAGTTTACCGGACAGTATTCAAAAAACAAATTCTTCAACCACACAACCGGACAATATGTCAGAAGTAGATGAAGACCCAATAACAGAAGGATATGACATCATTGATTAAAAAATACAATCTATATTTTATAATCACTGCTATATTATTAATAGTGACGACTTCCTGTTCTACAACCAAACGAATAGAAGAAGGCGAGGTGTTGTATACCGGCGTAAAAAAGCTACAAATAACTCCCACCGACAATGAAAAATTAGAAGACGAAATGATAGCTAACATTAAGGAAGCAATCAATGTATCTCCTAATAATCCTATGCCATTTATGTCTCCATATGTCAGAACGCCACTACCTATTGGCTTATGGGTTTACAACAATTGGAACGATTCTGCTACCGGACTTAAAGGTTGGCTATATCGAAAATTAGTATCTCAACCCGTACTTATTAGTGATGTAAGACCTGAAGTTCGCACTGAAATGATTAAACAAATACTCAATGATAACGGTTATTTTGGTTCAACTGTAAATTACGAATTACTTTATGACAAAAAAAACTCAAAGAAAGCTCGAATAAACTACACCGTAAATGTCTCAAAGCCATATTTCATCGATAGCATTATCTACTTCAATAATCACAACAAAACACAACAATTTATCGACTCGCTATGCAAAAAAAGTGAGTATCTACAACCCGGTCAAAAATTTGCCGTAGACTCGCTAAATGCAGTAAGGACACGAATTGCTAATGGAATGAGAAATCGTGGCTATTACTTTTTTCGTCCGGAATATATTGAATTTCTAGCAGATAGCACTATCAAACAAGGGAAAATCACAATCAAATTACACTTAGATGAGACACTCCCGGAATATGCACTACGTCAATATCGTACCGGAGACATCAAAGTAACGGTATTACGCCAGAGCAAACGAGACCCCGGAACACCCGACACAATACACTCCGATAAAGCAGAAATAATAGTAATGCGTCCGGCAAAACTTCGAGAAAATTTAATTCCTTCTTGTATCACATTCTCTAAAGGGAAATTATTCTCTGTCAGAGATATGGATAGGACACAAACACGCTTTTCGCGATTAGGCATTTTTAGTATGGTCGATATTCAAGTTGTTCCTACCGACACAACGCCCAACAATAATTTACTTGATGTCGCAATAACTTGTCAATTCGACCGACCTATGGAAGCCTATATCGAATTGAATGCAGTATCTAAATCCAATAGTTATCTCGGACCGGGTCTTGAACTTGGTCTTACCAATAGAAATATTTTTGGAGGTGGAGAAATTTTAAATTTCAAATTTAACGCTTCTTATGAATGGCAAACAGGCAAAAATAAATCTTCCCTATTCAACAGCTACGAATTCGGTTTAAACACCACTTTATCTTTTCCTCGATTACTTGCTCCAAAATTTGTTCCACGCTCTCAAAGAGATTTAAACTGGACTAATATATCTCTTGGTGCCACCATTCTAAACAGACCACATTATTTCAAAATGGCTGAATTTGAGACAGGTATTTCTTACGAATGGCGGGCAACTCGTCATTCTCGCCACACTTTTACACCATTTAAATTATCCTACACAAAACTCATTAACACCACACAAGAGTTCGACTCAATTATGAATAGTAATCCGGCAATAGCCCTTAGTTTCCAAAGTCAATTTGTACCTCAACTCAGCTATACCTACACTCTTGATAAATCGTTAGAACGAGAAAAAATAAATAACATAAATTTTACTGCGACACTTACCGAAGCCGGTAACATTTTCGCAGGAATCTACTCACTATGTGGAGCTGATGGCGAGAAAAAATTATTCGGAACGCCATTCTCACAATTTGTAAAGGGGCACGCTCAACTTGTATATAGCCGACGTCTGTTCAAAGGTAAAGAGCATTGGTTGGTAACTCGCATAGCGATTGGAGTAGCACATGCATACGGCAATTCACAAGAAGTACCTTACAGCGAACAATTTTACGTCGGAGGAGCTAACTCCATACGTGCATTTGCCGTCAGATCTATCGGACCCGGTAGTTTCCGAGTCCCTCAGAATCAAAGCAATGGTTATTTCGACCAAACCGGCACATTCAAAATCGAATTGAATGCAGAATATCGATTCCCTTTATTCAGTTATCTTCATGGTGCTGTTTTTATTGATGCCGGCAACATTTGGCTACTTAAGAACGATCCCAACCGTCCGGGTGGTCAACTAAAAGGTTCTTCTTTCCTTAAAGACTTGGCAGTAGGCACAGGAATTGGTCTACGCTTTGATATGGGAATGATTGTGATTCGTGGTGATCTTGGATATGGGCTACACCTTCCTTATGACAATGGTTCACATCACTATTTTAATATCCGATTTAAAGATGCCTTTGCCTTCCACCTTGCCATTGGCTATCCATTCTAATCAATGGGTAAATATTTTTTTGACACAATCGAAAAAACGACTGTTATCAAAACAGCTCCTATTATATCCGCCACTATATCCATCGCTTCAAATGTGCGACCTAAATTCATATTACCTTGTAAATACTCTATTACGATCCCTAAAATAGAAGCAAACACGCAACTAAAAGCTAATAATTTCCACGATATTGGCATTTTCCAATTTCGCTTTTGAAAGTCCAAACACATTACACCGGCCATCCCGCCAAACATAAGTGCATGTACCACCTTATCCGCACCGGGAAATATCATTATCTTCATATCTTCAATCGGTTGTGGATCTAACGTCAACCATGGAATCAGCAAAAACACTATTCCTGACATAAGAAAAGTCGGGACTTTATCTAAAACTGATATTAAACGTCGCATATAATAACTTAAAAAAAGTGACCTACAATCCTCATTGCAAGTCATTATCTGTACGTCCATGGGGAGTCGAACCCCAATCGAAGGAACCGGAATCCTTTATTCTATCCATTGAACTATGGACGCGTTATAAAATGAATTGCAAAGTTAACTATTTTTTGGGGAATATCAGAATTTTTCCTTAAATTTGTGGCTATGAATGTAAGGATAGAAGAAAGCTGGAAAAAGATTCTTGCTGACGAATTCGAAAAAGATTATTTTCGCATTCTCACTGAGTGGGTTCGCGAACAATACTCTATTTCACAAGTCTTCCCTCCGGGTAAAGAAATATTTGCTGCATTTGATGCATCACCTTTCCACTTGACTAAAGTCGTAATTATCGGACAAGACCCCTATCATGGTGATGGTCAAGCCAACGGTCTTTGTTTCTCTGTCAAACCCGGAATCGAAATGCCCCCTTCGCTTGTCAATATTTTCAAAGAAGTATGCAGTGACACAGGAGCCCCTTTCCCTGAAAATGGCGACCTTACACGTTGGGCAAATCAAGGTGTTCTATTACTCAATTCCACTTTAACAGTAAAGGCTCACACCCCGAAGTCGCATAGCGGAAAAGGATGGGAACAATTTACAGACAAAGTGGTTCATCTCTTAGCCGAACATCGTCAAAACATTGTTTTTATCCTTTGGGGGGCTGACGCAAAACGAAAATGTGAATTTATCGATCGAAATCGACATCTTGTGCTTTATTCAGCACACCCTTCTCCCCTATCTGCCTATCGAGGGTTCTTTGGAAATCACCATTTTTCAATAACAAACGATTATTTAATTAAACATGGTAAAACACCTATTAATTGGTAAAATATGACTCTTGACGAACGTAAACAAATAGCTCAGGACCTCCGAAAACAAGGCTACAATTGTGCTCAATGCGTACTCCTTGCCTTTTCGGATATTCATAAATTAGGCACCAAACACGCTGCTCAAATTTCCATCGCATTAGGTGGAGGCATCGGCGGTCAAGGAAATGTTTGCGGTGTAGTTAATGCTATGGCTATTACTTCCGGATTTTTAACCTCCGGTAAAGCTGATGATAAAAAACTCGCTTACTCTAAAGCAAAATTTTTATCTCAAAAATTCATAGAAAATAATGGCTCCATCATCTGTAGAGAATTAAAATCAATGCCTCAACATCGACCTTGCGACCTTTTAATAGAAAATGGCATTGAAATTCTTCATAACTACTTGAATTCAAATGAATAAATTTATCAGTTTAATTATATCTGTATTTGCATGTGTCAATATTTTTGCTCAAAAAATCGACACATCTACATCTATTTTCAATTCCAACTTCAAAACTCTAAAAATTCAAAAAGCAGAGAATTTCCTTTCTCCTCCAATAATTCGTCTAAATAGTGGAGAACAAATCATCATCTCTTTTGATGAAATATCTGACGACATATCCTATCTACAATATAAACTTGTGCATTGTAATGCCGATTGGCAACCATCAGATCTATTAGACAGCGAAATAGTCGACGGATTCAATATCGCCAACGTTGATGATTACGCATTCTCTTATAGCACCTTTGTCCACTTTGTTAATTATCGTGTGACTATTCCTAACGAAGAAATACGTCCCACTGTTTCAGGCAATTACTTACTTCAAGTATTCCCTGAAAACGAACCTGACAACATTATTCTTCAAGCACGTTTCGCCATAGAAGAACCATTAGTGACAATTTCAGGAGAAGTATCCTCTCGCACCGACAAAAGCTACAACGACAAGTATCAACAATTAAATTTTGCAATATCTACAAACGATTACAAAATTCGCGACCCGTTTTCCGACCTACGTGTAGTAATCGAACAAAATGGACGTCCCGACAACGCTGTTACCTTATATCACCCTCAAAGAGTCAATGGATCATCTATTATATACGAACATATTCCTGCTACAATTTTTAATGCAGGCAATGAATTTCGCCGTTTTGAAACAGTCAGAGCAAATTACCCGGGCATGAATGTCGATTCCACAAGGTTTGAGAATGAGGCCCACAACGCATATATTCGAGTCGATGAATCAAGAGCTTTTTCTGCTTATTCCTACGACCAAACTCAACGTGGACGATTCATAATTGATGAATATAACTCTTCTGATCCGGACTTGGGGGCTGACTATATTCTGACTCATTTCTCTCTTGATTTCCCTTTAATTATGAACGGTGACATTTTTGTTAACGGCGAATTTACAAACTATAAATTCATCGATAAATACAAAATGATCTACAATTATGACACCCACCGTTACGAACTGACTATCCCTCTCAAACAAGGCTCATATAATTATCAATATTTAGTCGTAGCTCATGGCTATAACATAGGCGATACTTCCCCGATTGAAGGCAACCACTACGAAACTATCAACGAATATTTTATTAAAGTTTTTCATCACGAACCCGGTAGTCGTGCTGACCGTTTAATCGGTTCAACTATAATTTTATCCGGCAAATAATATTTTAATATGTTGCAAATTAAAGACACTATCGTTTCTCTCGACCTCATCGAACAATTTTTTTTATGTGATTTAGATGCTTGTAAAGGTGAATGTTGCATCGAAGGTGATGCCGGAGCCCCTATTTCCAACGAAGAGTATGAAATCCTCAACAATCTTCTGCCAATTATTTGGGACTATTTGACACCTGCTGCCAAGGAAATCATTCAAGAGCAAGGTGTCGGATATTACGATGAAGATAGTGATCTTGTGACTTCAATTGTAAATGGTAGAGATTGTGTTTTTACAACTTACGATAAAAATGGCATGTGCCTTTGTGCTTTGGAAAAGGCGTATAAAGAAGGTAAAACAAGTTTTTATAAACCCATATCATGTCACTTATACCCCGTAAGATTGACTCATTATGCTAAATTTACTGCCGTCAACTATCACAGATGGAAAATTTGTAAATGTGCCGAAACTCTTGGTAAAGCTAAACAAGTCAGAGCATACCAATTCCTTAAAGAACCACTTATCAGAAAATTCGGAAAAGAGTGGTACGACGAACTTTCTCTCACCGCTGAAGAATATATATCACAACAGACAAAATAACATCTTCGACACTTATTTTGTCATTATGCTACTTTTTATTCATATTTTAACTATTTTTAAGATTTAAAAATAGCATATTTCAAATTATTCGTATTACCTTTGCACAACTAAAGCATAGAATCAGAAACTATGAACCTAGCATGTAAGAATTTATTTAGTTAAGCTAAAAAATGCAGTGAGACGATTGTGAAATTATCTCACTGCTTTTTTTATAAAAAGTTCTAAAATCAGGTCTACACAAATTAATTTATCCTTTTTTTGCATCTCTTTCATTTTTTTTTACTACTTTAGCATAGATTTTAGACACTATTATGATTAATTGGTCAGAATATTCCTTGGCACCTTGGGCTTATTCGGCTCTTTGTATCATCTATGCGGCTACTATCATAAGCTGCATTGCCGTCGTTTTGTCTGAAAATCGGAACCCTATAAAGTCGCTTGCTTGGGTAACAGTGTTAATTTTTCTCCCCATTATCGGCTTAGTATTTTACATCTTTTTCGGAAGGTCGCTCAAAAATATGCGAATGATTTCTCGTCATAGCAAAAGAAGATTACTTCGCAACAAAGAGTCAAATCGCCATAATTTAGAAAGCACTAACCTAAGTCCGAACAACCGACAACTAATCAAACTTGCAGATTCACTCGCAGGTGCCGGCATTTGTGAAGGGAATAAAGTGGAAATATTCACTGATGGAGTTTCCAAATTCAAGCAATTCAAAGAGGATTTATTGAATGCAAAAAACTCAATTCTTATTCAATATTATATCTTTACCGACGATTCTCTCGGAAATGAAATTGCCGATATTTTAATAAATAAAGCTGCTGAAGGCATAAAAGTACAGGTAATGTACGACCATATTGGGAGCTTCTCCGTAAAAAACAAATTCTTTAAACGCTTAAAAGAAGCCAATATTGAGGTACATCCTTTCTTTCGTGTAACTTTCCCTCAACTTGCAAACCGAATAAATTGGCGAAACCACCGCAAAACCACTATTATAGACAATCACATAGGCTACATCGGTGGCATGAATATTGCTGATAGATATATTAACGGTCCAAGTAAAGGGAAAATTTGGAGAGACACGCATCTTCGTATTCAAGGGCCTATTGTCAATAGCTTTCTTTACTCTTTTGCCATCGATTGGAATTTTATGAATAAAGACCATGAAATCAACATTTTCGAATTACACCAACCAAAACACCCTCAAGATGTAGCTATACAACTTGTCGCAAGTGGACCTACCGACCCTTGGTCGAACATCTCCATGATGTTTTTACAAGCTATTACAAATGCTAAAAAATCAATCTTTATTCAGACACCTTATTTCCTTCCGACCGATGCTCTTCTCAAAGCTCTTCAAACAGCCGCACTCGCCAAAGTGGATGTAAGGATTATGATTCCGGCTCACAGCGATTCCAACCTACTACGATTCGCTTCTTTCTCCTACATTTCTGAATGTCTTAAAGCCGGAATTAAATTTTACTTATTTGATGCCGGGATGCTTCACTCTAAAAATATGATTATTGATGATGATTTCGTGACCACCGGCTCTACTAATTTCGACTTCCGTAGCTTCGAACATAATTTCGAATCAAATGTCTTTATCTACAATAATGAGACTAATTCCAAATTTCGCGAAATTTTCTTCAAAGACATTGCAGACTCAACTAAAGTAACTCAAAATTCATGGGCAAAACGTCCGGCGTCACAACGTCTGCTCGAATCCCTAATTCGACTTATGTCGCCTGTATTATAACCTCAGCTCCTGACCTATTCCAAAATTTCCAACGCAGTCAAACCATTATCTTGCCCCACTGCATACCTTGCTCCGGAAACGACATATTCCTTTTCATCTCTCCTTCGAAAGTTATCCATATACATTGGTCTCCCTTTTTGTAGCAAAAAACAATTAAACGTGTCGCCGGGACTTATTGATGAATTTTTCGAATCCAATACTTCAAAGAGATAATTACCTATATAACATATTTGGCAGACACGATCGGGTAACCATGCAATTTTTATCCGGCATCCCGGTCGCAAACTGCATACATTGATAGCTTCATCTTCAAACAAACCCGATTCACGTTTCCACCTTTTCCGAATATTATCACAATATTTATCCCAATCAGAGCCTTCAACAAACCTACATAATACATCAAGCGTACGTAAACTTATATTGTCGTAGTGACGGGTAGAATAGTTCCACACCCGCTCTAATGTAGTCTCCGATATATGCTCATGCAATTCTTCTTCTATTAAATGCATAAGTTCAACAAACTGATAGTGAGTCGTAAGTTTATAACCCAACTTTTTTTCAACATCCTTTTTCAAGGCTTCTACTTGCGGAATATTTTTATTAATGCTCATAGTTGCACAAAATTACAACTTACCTGCATTTACTCCAAATAATTCTACAAATTTAACAAAAAAGACAAAAAAAGACAATCTCTATATTTATATTTTATCTACCTTTGCAATAGATAAAAACCGCTCCTTCCATATCACATCTTGAAACATTAATTATGAAAGAGAATAGCGAAACATTTAAATTAGTTTCTAATAACATTGACTCCGGCGAGGGATACTCGTCTCCTGTACTACTGCGTGAAACCTCCGGGGCAAAATTATATCGCGTAAAAAAAGCCGGAAAATATTTTATAATATTGCTGTCCGGTAAAACTTTTAATATCATAAAATCCCAGCCCGAAGCCTAG
>CAZGEX010000030.1:0-29538 GCA_964524385.1 uncultured Sangeribacter sp. | reverse complement strand
GAAGTGTCAGCCCTAATTTTAGATATCAATAAAGTTTTACCGGACAGCAATAATTTCATTTACATGACATTATTATGTATCGTCGGCAAATATAGTTTGATTCTATTTTATTTTACCATAATTAAGCAATTTTAACCTCAATTTAATAACAATTAGCATCTTATATATGGAACTATTCCGTTTTAAAACGATAAAAGAGATGTGACTCTCCAATTGAGCCACATCTCTTACAATGCTTATATTTAAAAGAATCAGATAAATTTTTCCACGTCCCAAACAAAGGCACGCAATCCGAGTTTAGGCTTTGTTTCATCTAATTCATGAAGTTTTGAAAGCAGAATATCTACACGATGATCCTCCACCATTACGAGTAATGCCGAAGCCAACGATGGCCAAGCATGAGAACCATAATGAGGTTCACCTGTCTTAGAACCTCTTCCTTCAACATTACCAAAACATGTAAACCCTCGACAATTGTTGCGATCGAGTATTTCTATAATTTTTTCGTGATGAGCTTGGTCGTAAGCTATAAAAATCGATTTCATTTTTCTAATATTTTATATATTGGTAACTACTATCTACATAGCAACTACCAACACTTATTTAATTACTATTTTTTCGCGGCATATTCTTTACGTAGCTTCTTTCGAGTACGCTTAACACCGTTATTTGCAAATACGCAATACAATACCGGGACAAAAATCAACGTAAGAATAGTCGAAACTGTCAAACCACCGATAACGGCTGTACCCATAGGTTGCCACATTTCAGAACCTTCTCCACCACCGATAGCCATAGGCACCATACCGAGAATTGTTGTCAACGTAGTCATCACTACCGGACGGAGACGTGAACGTCCGGCATCGATTACCGCCATACGTATGCTCAATCCACGTTCACGGTTAAGGATAATATAGTCAATAAGCACAATACCATTTTTAACCACAATACCGATAAGCATAATACCACCAATCATTGACATCACATTAAGAGTATGACCTGTCATCCATAAAATCAAGAACACACCTGAGAATGCAAACAAGATTGATGTCATGATAATACCCGGATAGGTCAATGACTCGAACTGAGCCGCCATTACGATATATACAAGTATTATAATCAATAATCCCAACAACATCAAATCACTGAATGAATCTTGTTGGTCTTCATAACTACCTGACAAGTCGATACTGATACCTGCCGGCAGAGTCATCTTATCAATTTCCACTTGTGATTTTGCTACGACTTCACTGAGAGGAGCGCCATCGACTACAGCTGAAACAGTAATAACACGTTCGCGGTCTTTACGTTCGATTGTAGGAGGAGTAAAACGTTCTACGACATCACCTACTTCCTTAACTCGCACACCCTTTCCTTGACTATTATAAATCAAAATATTTTCAATATCATTAATTTCTGTACGCTTGTCAGGTTCGAACATAACCTTAATGTCGTATTCTTCACCATCTTCGCGGAAATATGATGCAATCGAACCATTGATTCTATTTCTTAAATAGAAAGCGGCAGTCTGCATATCCAATCCATTAAGAGCGAGCTTTTCTCTATCAAAATCAACTTGATACTCCGGCTGATAATCGGAACGAGAAATTGTAATATCGGCAGTTCCTTTAATATTGGTAAGGATTTGCTTGAGTTGACGAGCCACAGAGTCGGTTTCGGCGAAATCATATCCGTAAATTTCAAAATCGACAGTTGATTGGCCACCCATTCCTTGACCTCGACCTCCACCAATATTAACTTGAGCTTTGGTAAACTCAGGAAAACCTTGTTCAATGTCTTTACGCATCATATCTGCAATTTCCTTGATTCCTCGATCACGTTCTGTAACTTTGGACAAACTTATATTCATTGAAACAATATGTGAACCATTGTCAGACAACGATGCGTAAGTATTGTCAGAACTTGCAGGACCTACTGTATAGTTCATCACTTTGATTTCCGGATATTTTACTCTCCACAACGAATCCAATCTGTTAGTCGCATCTTGAGTTATTTCTACTCGGGTACCAATTGGAGTTTCGAGCGTAACTCCAAGACGTGCGTTATCTTGCGTCGGGAAGAATTCCGAACCGACAAATTTCATCAAGAATATCGAACCGATGAAAATACCGACACATACTAATATGGTAGTAGTCTTATGTGATACTACTGTTCTTAATACGTTTGCATACCAATTATCAAAACCGTCAAGTGCTTTTTCTATCGGGCGATATAGTTTATTATAAAGTTTACCATGTTTACCATTCAAACGCAACCATTGGCTACACAACATCGGAGTAAGTGTCAATGCACATACAGTCGAAATTATCATCATGATTGTCACCATCCAACCAAGCTGACGGAACAATACACCGGTCATACCTGTTACCAACGTCAACGGGAAGAATACGGCTATAAGTGTCAATGTTGAAGCGATAACTGAGATTGCTACCTCATTCGTACCATGCACTGCCGCTTGTTTAGGATCAGAACCACGTTCGATGTGAGTAGTCACATTTTCAAGAACCACAATCGCATCATCCACCACCATACCAATTGAGATTGACAATGCAGAGAGTGAAATGATGTTGAGTGTATTACCCGTAGCCATCAAATATATAAACGATGCAATCAAGGAAATTGGAATTGTAATTACAATAATCATTGTTGCTCTCCAACGTCCAAGGAAGATAAACACAACAATCATCACGAACAACAACGCATAAAGCACCGTTTCTGCCAAAGCGGCAATTGTATTGATAATATTTTCTGACGTATCAACAATCACACCCAATTTCACATCCGATGGTAAATTCTTTTGCAATTTTGGAAGCATTTTCATTACTTCTTCCGAGATTTGCACAGAATTGGCACCTGATTGTTTTTGAATGATAATCATTGCACCTTCTTTTCCATTATTGAAAGTCTGTTGAGTACGTTCTTCCAACGAGTCGTCAACACGAGCCACATCGCTCAAATAAATGATTTTTCCATTATATGACCCCACCGGAATGTGTCGCATTTCTCTTGCATCGTCAAATTCGCCTTGCACACGTAAGGCATAAGTATTTGAACCGACATCAAACGAACCACCGGGAGTGTTGCGGTTTTCTGCCGCAATCACATTTGATATTTGCTCTACTGTCAAATTGTAGGCTTCCAAACGATTCGGATCACAATAGATGTGTATCTCACGTTTTGGTGCACCTGACACCGATACAGAACCGACACCATCAATACGTGCCAACGGATTGACTACCGCATCGTCCAAAATCTTATAAAGCCCGGGCATACTTTCATCTGCTTGAACTGACAATAAGCAGATAGGAATCATATCTGTCGAGAACTTAAATATAATCGGATTTTGGCTATCATCAGGCAGTGATGATTCTACCATATCAAGTTTATCTCTAACGTCGTTGGTCAAGACATCAATATCGTAACCAAATTCAAATTCAAGGGTAATAACCGATGTATTTTCACGAGAATCTGAAGTGATATGTTTTAAATGCTCAACTGAGTTAAGCGTATTTTCTAACGGCTTTGTAACGTTTTGCTCAATATCTTCAGCACTTGCACCGGGGTACATTGTGATAACCATAAGAGTGTTTGTCTCAATATCCGGTAACAAGTCGATTGGTAATTTCACAAGCGAGAAAAGCCCCATTATGATGACCGCCACAAAACAAAGTGAGGTCATAATAGGTCGTTTTACCGCTGAACCATATAGACTCATAATATTATTCTCCTTTCTATTATATTATTACTGTCTTATTTATTATTCTCACTTTTCACTTCTTCTGTTATGACTTCAACCTCTACGCCATCAGCAAGTTTGGCATGACCTACAGTCACCACTTGTGCTCCTGATTCAACTCCCGAAATTAATTCATATGTAGAACCCATACGCTGTCCTAATTCCACTTTGTCGAACGACACTTTGCCATCTTTATATACATAGACATAAAAATTGCCAGAGCCTTGTTGTTTAACTACTGCTAAATCCGGAACTACAACGTGATTGGCAACACCAAGATTTAAAGCCACACGAGCAAACATTCCCGGAAGAATTCTATTATCTTTATTGGCAACAGTTATTTCCACTTTGAAAGTACGTGTATTAGCATCCACTGTAGGAGCCACTTGCGATACTTTACCATCAAACACTTCTTCTCCATAAGTGTCAAATGTAATTGTCGCAGGCATACCTAAATGAATCTTGGAAAATTCACTTTCTGAAACATTGATTACAATTTTTACCGGTTGCACTTGTGCTATTGTCATAATCGGAAGATTACCTGTCATATCGCCGGCATCATAGTTGCGAGCTGTTACAACTCCGGAAATAGGGCTTATCAAGATTGTATTTTCTTCCGCATTTCTTAATACTCGTTTAGCATTTGCGACTGCATTTTGAGCATTTATCAATTGTGTAGACATTTGATCGACCATTTGCTTGGTACCCCCACCGATATTAAACAATTCTACTGCACGATCATAATCAACTTGAATATTTTTTAAATTTGCTTCAGCATTAGCTAATTGTATTCTATATGTGTCGGTAGTAACATCGTCAAGCAATGCTAATTTTTGTCCTTTATATACTTTATCGCCTTCATCCACATAGATTGCTTTTATTCTGTTTGGTGTAGATGCAGAAATATTGTTTATTACATCCGCTTCCGTATTAGCAGTATAAACAGCCATCTGATTGACTTCTTGCGAAGATACTGTTTCTATTTTGACTTTAGGTTTCTCTGTCACTTCTACAGTCTCTTGCTTTTCTTCTCCCGAACATGATGAGAACATTACGGCCACTGCCATAAATGTCATTACTGATAATTTTAATAATTTCATTGCTATAGCGTTTTTTTATTTATTATTCCACCGGTTTATATAGATTTAATGTATCTTCTTTTCCTAACAACAAGTCAAGTTCGCTTGTTGAAATCAGATAATTGTAGATTGCTTGGAAATAGGTCAATTGTGCTGATGTATTAGCGAGTTCACTATCTCTTAAATCCAAATATGTAGCAGCACCAATTTCGAAACTCTTTTGCATAATTTCATGGGCTTTTTCTGCTTGACGAACACCTTCAGCACTTGTTGCAATTTGTTTTACTTCTTTATTGATATTGTCGACAGCCAGATCAACCTGCATATTTAATGCTCTAACCAAGTTTTCTCTTTGAAAACTCATCTCTTTCAATTGGGCTTGAGCTTGTTTTAATCCATAATATTTTGAACCTCCGGAAAATATTGGCACTGACAATGAAACTCCGACATTGCTATATGGATTGAAATCAACATTTTTAAACATATTTCCATTCGATAATGAACTCCAACTGAGATTAAACGATGCAGCCAAAGTAGGCACCCAAGCTAATTTTTTTATATCGACATTATGCTTCAATGTTTCTGTCTGAATATCAAGTGAACGAAGTGATGTATTTTGAGAAAGGTCTCTTTCCATACCCATTACATAGCCATACATGTCTTGTTGCATATTTTCCAACGTGGTATTAGCATCTATTTCCACATCGGAATCCATTCCCATAAGTATTTTTAGCTGTAACTTAGCTTGCTTGATTGCGATATCTGCTTGCAACAATTCCGGTTCGATGTTCTTCACTTGCACTGAACTACGCAATACATCATATTCTGATGCTGTGCCGGCATTGAACTTCTTTTCAAACAATTCAGCATTGAACTTTGCATTTTCATAATTTTGTTGCAATACTTCGTACGAAGCCTTGGTAAACAACAAAGAATAGTAAGCTTGATTAACTTGGTGAATTAAATCAAGTCGAGACGCACGTGCGGCTTCTACATTTGCTAATATTTGAGTATCACTCAATTTTATGGATTTCCACAACTGGGGAGCAATTATTGGCATTGAAGCTGAAAATCCCATATTCCATGAGTTATCACTACCCATTTTTATAGATTGTGTTTGCCCACCCATACTCATGTTTATAGTCTGCAGTTCAATACTTCTTTGGTAAGCAAGATTGAAATCTATTTTAGGGAAAAGCGAAGCCAAAGTCTCCTTCTTTGAATAATCCACTCGCTTCACTTCCAAATCCGCCACTTTGATAGTCGGGTTGTCCTGAAGTGCGATTTGAATACATTGTTCACGCGATAAAATCAGACTTTGAGACTGACTTAACGCAACGCTGTCTTGCGACAAACATCTGGCTGACGGCACTATAGCCATTGCAACCAACAACAAAAATTTAATTGACATCTTCATTGTAATATGTGTATTTTTTAATTTGTTCTTTATATAAAAGGAAGTTGTTTGCTACATCATCTAATATTGCCATACCTTTAGGCGATACAATGCTTCGAAGAAACATCATATATATTACATCAAAACCTTTGACTAACGTTATCTCAGGAGGAAAACTATTTTCCATTCTTTTTAGCGACTCCATCTGAATCCCAAACACTTGTATTAATGTCTTATAATCTGCATCGCCTCTTAGTACGCCTTGCTTCACCCCGGTCTCAAACAAATCAAGACTCCTTATATAATCGATTTTTGACTCTTTTGCATAGCACAATTTTACATCCGGGAAAAGCCTATCCATATCATAAAAGAAATTTACGTTTACTTTACACATAAAATCTCTCTGAATCAAAAATATTTGTACTAATCCAACAAGTACATTTGGTGCATGCTCAAATATATGATTTGATACCTCACGACGTTTCTCGTTAATATATGTCATAGTCTTAACTACCATATCTGTCTTACTGACAAATATTTCATAAAGCGTACGCTTAGATATTGACAATGACTCGGCCACAGAGTCCATCGTCAAACCTTTTAGCCCTTTTTTTAACAATAGATTGAATATTGAAAATAATAAGTCGTCGTAATCTTTTCCTGTTAATGCCATAACATATTTATCGTTTTACATAAAACGAGTGCAAAGTTACATAAAAAAACTAAAACAAAAAAAATAGTTTTCCATCGTTCTCTTATTTTTTATATACGATTAGTCTTATTTTATGGTCATTATTTAACATCTTCTTTTTTAGGAGACAAAACCAAACATTTTATCCAAAAAAGAAGTATGCGACCACCACTGCTGATACAGCTCCTATTAAATCTGCAAAAAGGGCATATCCGGCTGCATATCTTGTCTTCATAACCCCTACACTTCCAAAATAAACTGCTAAAATATAAAATGTGGTGTCAGTACTGCCCCTGACTACGGCAGCTAACTGACTCACAAAGGTATCGGCACCATTAGCCTTCATTACATCAAGCATCATCGCACACGAACCGCTTCCACTCAAGGGCTTCATGAGCATTGTTGGCAATGCTCCTACCCACTCAGAGTCAAAACCCATAGCAGAAACTCCGCTTGCCACCCATCCGGTTACAACATCTAATGCTCCGGAGGCCCTAAGCATCCCGATTGCCACAAGTATTGCCACCAAATATGGAATTATCATAACAGCTGTTTTAAAGCCCTCTTTTGCTCCTTCTATAAAACAATCATAAACATTCAATTTTCGTTTGACACCGGAAAGAATGAAAGTAATTATAACAATAAATAAGATTACATTTGCTCCAAATGTAGAATACTGAGAAACCTTATCTGCCGGTAATGAGGAAAAGAACATCACAATTCCGATGACAAATGCAGCTATTCCAACAAACCAACTTAATAGTATCTTATCAATTCTTATTCGCTGTTTAATACATAGAGCAAACAGTCCGGCAAGTGTAGCTATTGAAGTTGCAATAAGTATCGGCACAAACACATCTGTCGGATTACTTGCTCCTCCTTGTGCTCTATACATCATTATGCTTATTGGTATCAAGCATAGGCCTGATGCATTCAACACCAAAAACATTATCATTGCATCTGTCGCTGTATCCTTTTTAGGGTTGAGAGTCTGCATTTCTTGCATGGCTTTTAACCCCATCGGTGTTGCTGCATTGTCTAATCCAAGCATATTAGCAGAAATATTCATAAATATTGCTCCCATAGCAGGGTGTTCTTTTGGAATACCGGGGAATAGCCGAGAGAATAACGGAGCTATCAATCTGCCTAGAAATTGTATTACACCTGCTTTTTCTCCAATTTTCATTATACCTAACCATAATGTCAGTATTCCGGTTAGACCTATTGATATTTCAAATGCAAATACTGCTTGGTCAAAGGACGCATTCATTATATCTGTCCACACTTGAATATCCCCACAAAATATAGTTTTGCCAAGTGCGACTAAAAATGCTATTACAAAAAATGCTATCCAGATATAGTTTAGTACCATAATTTTCAATTACACTGATTTGGTATATAATGATGTAATGCCGAACATTCTCTAAGCCCATGATCTACTATTATATGCCGAGATGCCATACCTGAAATAATCGACATTTCATGACTTACTAATATGATTGTAGTGTGTTGAGCCAATTTTTCCATGATGCCATATATCTGCTTTTCGAATTGTTTGTCAACGTATGATAATGGTTCATCAAGAACTAACACTTTCGGTTCTGATACTAACGCCCTTCCTAATAATGTGCGTTGCAACTGCCCTCCCGACAAACCTTTTATCGGACGATTTACAATGCTTTCGATTCCCATCATCTCTATGACAGAGCATATTTTTTCTTGTGAAGATTCATCTATCTTTGCTCGAAGTCCTTGCTGAAGTCCTGAAGAAACAACCTCTCCAACTGTTATAGGGAATGATGTGTCAATCATATTCTTCTGAGGAAGATAACCTATTGGAAGGGTTTTAACTTCTTTATTCATCCAACGATAGCTCACACTTCCTTTCGTTGGTTTCAGCAATTTCAGAATAATTCTTAGTAATGTCGTTTTACCTCCACCATTAGGACCTGTTATGGCTACGAAATCACCTTCATCAATAGAAAATGTGATATTATCAAGTATTACGTCTTTATCAAACGTAACTGACACCTCTCTCAACTCGATTATTTTACTTTGTGGTAAGTGCATTGGCTATTTTTATCATCTCTTGTTTCCAATCATATCCCATCAAATCCACTGTTACAATTGTCACACCGAGTTCTTCTGCTATTTGTTGTGCTTGACGGCTATCATATTCTTTTTGATAGAAAAAGATTTTAGCCGATGAATTCGATGCTTCTTCCAATTTTTCAACATAGTGTTTGACAGATGATTCTTTCCCCTCAGATTCGATACTTATCTGTTTCAGTCCATAATCTGCAGCAAAATAGCTCAAAGACGGATGCCATACTAAGAATGATTCTCCTTTATAAGAGCTGAGCCGGGATGTTATTGAATCGTCTAATGCTTCCAACTCCGACAAAAATGCATTATATCTATTTTGGAAATATTTTCTATTAACAGAATCTATTTCAGAAATAGTCTCATACATATTTCGAGCTATAATTTTCGCATTTTTAACAGACGTCCACACATGAGGGTCAACTTCATTATGACCATGATGCCCACAGTGAGTCCCTGTTATTAATGGTATGCCTGCCGAACTATTTACGATTTCTAATTCAGGAAAATTTTCCGATATCTTTGATAAAATCGCTGTTTCAAATCCAATATTGCCCATACGAAAATAGATCTTACTATTTTCCATTGCCGTCATATTACTCATTGACGGATCATACGTTTCGGGATTGACTCCCGAAGACAACATTGACTTAACATCGTATTTATCTCCCACAATTTGCTCAAGCATATATTTTTGCGGGGGAATACTTACCATCAATATTTCTTTATTTTTAGGTGTTTTATTGACACAACCGACAAACACCAATGCTAAAAGTATCGGTAATATTCGAACAATTTGAATATGAGGTCTGATTTTCATTTAAAATCTTTTTATACCCATTATTTTTTTAACATCAGCTAACGTATCTGCCACTATTGCTCTTGCTCGTTCAGCTCCTTGACGCACGACTTTACTCAAATATTCATCATTATCTTTGATATCAAGGATACGATCTCTTATAGGCAATGTTATTTTCAAAATATCTTCTGCCAATTGCTTTTTCAAATCACCATAGCGGATAGAACAATCGGCATAAGCATCTTTAAAATGCTGTAATGTCGATGGCTCTGACACTAATTCCATTAACGTAAACAAATTTGCTATCGGCTCACTTACAGGCGAATTAGGCTCTTTCGGACCCTCATCCGTAACTGCTCGCATCACTTTCTTTCTAAGTGTCTTTTCATCATCTATGAGATAAATGCAATTTCCTTCGCTTTTTCCCATTTTACCGGAGCCATCAAGTCCCGGAACCTTAACTGATTTACCTCCAAAATTAAAATTAACCGGTTCTCCAAAATAATCCACTTTATAAAATGAATTAAAGCGACGAGCAAATCTACGTGTCAATTCGAGATGTTGCTCCTGATCTTTTCCAACAGGCACAAAATTTGCTCTGTGAATCAAAATATCCACCGCCATTAATGTCGGATAAGTCAACAGACCGGCATTAACACGTTGATTTGTTTGATTACCTATAATTTCTTTTTCTATTTCATCGCCATCTGATGATATGCCCAAAGCTTTTCTGGCTTTATCTTTAAATGATGCTGTACGCATTAATTCACCAATACCTACGTGCATATTCATTAATAAATACATCTCTGATATTTCCGGCACATCACTTTGAACATACAATATATTTTTTTCCGGATCCAAGCCGGCAGCAAGATATTCAGCTAATATCTGTTTTACATTTTCATGCAATATCTTGGGATCAGGGTGGGTGGTCAATGCATGAAGATCGGCTATAAAAAATCTACAATCATAATCATCTTGCATTTTCACAAATTTACCCAATGCTCCAAAATAATTACCTAAATGCAGGTTACCTGTGGCTCTGATTCCACTTAAAACTATATTTTTGTTTTCCATATAAATATTTTTCATAAAAATTTTAGACTACAAAGATACTATTTATTACCTTTGCAACGAAGTTATTACTCAATTTTTCTTCTTCAAACCGTTTATTTTTTCAAAATACTATCAAAAGTCATGAAATTTTGGCACTTAAAATTATTTTTTTCACTTCTTTTCATCTGTCTATCCCACTTTTATTTGATAGCAGATGATGAAATGAATGATACAGTAATTGCTCAACAACCCACAATAACGAATGTTCTCATCTTCGGTGATTCTATGACCGGGTGGATGGGCGAACGATTACAAGCCTATGGTGTAGAGAATGGGTTTAATGTTTTCACTATTGTTTGGGATGGTGCGACTATTACTAAATGGGCAAAATCCGGCAAACTTTCTAATTTTATTCGCTCATACCATCCGGATGCAATTTTTATCTGTCTTGGTCTCAACGAGCTTTTGACACGTAATCCTGAAACTATTTTAAGTCGACATGTTTCTTCTATCTTAAAATCTATTGGTAACACGCCTTACGTTTGGGTTGGCCCCCCTTCTTGGCCGGGCAAAGGTGATGGTAAAATCCTTAATGATTGGCTTCATCAACGACTTGATTCTAATTCTTTTTTTCAAACAAACAAATTGGAATTACCTCGTCAAAGCAAAACTAATCCACACCCGACTAAAAACGGCATCATCCAGTTAGTCGATTCACTTATAAATTGGATTCCTAATAGCAATTTAAGATTTAAGTCTCTCAACCTTCCTGCCAACGAACAAATGGTGAGAGGCAAAAATTTCATTTACAGAAAGATGAATCAGTCGTTATAGTGGCAATGAATATAACTTTCAAGAATCATTCTACTGAGTTTTCTCAGCAGTTTTTAGACCTCTATATATCTTCATTTCCTGACGATGAACGAAGAGAATGGAATTCGACTATTGATGTTGATTCATTCTGTCGGATGAATCAAAGGCATTTTCATATCATTGATGTTTTTGTCGATGATAAATTTATGGGATTTGTCTCTTTGTGGAATTTCGATAATTTCATTTATATTGAACATCTTGCTATTTCTCACCTTTCAAGAAATAAGGGGATAGGTTCATTTATATTGAAATTTTTAATATCCGAAATCAATAATAATATAATACTTGAAGTAGAACCTCCGATTGATGACATTTCTATTAGGCGTATCGAATTTTATAATCGAATCGGGTTTTCCATTATAAAGAACATACACTATATTCAACCCGCTTATAGTGACAAACGTCAACCCGTCGCTTTATCAATTATGACTCATGGTAATATTCAGATCTCTGATATTTCTGACCATAAACTAAGATTGATAAAACACTACGTTTATAATGCATCGAATTAAATATCAGTCTTTGGGATGCTTGATTTTCACTTTCATTACATCAAATCCTTTGCCATACACTCCATTAGCATTTGATTGGGCTATAAAAGCATCTTTATCAATGCTTTTTACAATTCTGAATATCGTTACTGACTCGATTTTTCTACACCACACCATCAATACTTTCACTTCCTCTTTAGAGTACCATCCTTTACCATCTATGACAGTTACTCCCCTGTGTGCATCTTGATTTATCGCTGTTGCAATTTCTTCCCATTTTCTGGAGAATATTGTGAATTGCACTGCTTGACGGTTAGTATTGATAAGCAAATCGGTCATAAACGCTATGACATATGTAATCATCAAGCCATAGACAATCATCGGAATTCGTTCTTGTAACCGTTCTTCTATTGTCCCCTCAAAAGGGAGGAATATAGACATTGATACTATCAACATATCTGTATATATCATAGTTCGACCTATGCTTTGATTGCTCAATTTTGACACCATTGCCGCCACTATATCTGTACCGCCTGTTGAACCATTATGTAAAAACACACTTCCAATACCTATTCCACAAAGGATACCTCCGAGAACTATACTTACTGAGGTCTCTTTTATCAACGGCTCATCCATTGCCATAAAGATGTTTTCAAACAGACCAATGAACAAAGAAAATATTGTCGCTCCGAAAATTGTACGCAACACAAATTTTTTTCCTACTATTCTAAATGCAATTGCAAGCAACAACAAATTACACGCATATTGTGTGATTGCCACAGGAATTGTCCCACCGGAAGCAAAATAAACAAGTGTTCCGACACCTGTCAATCCTCCCATCACAACACCATGTGGAAGAACAAATGCTGTAAATCCCAACGAACCAATAGCTAAACTCAAAATTATTATCAGATAGTCTTTAGCATTAGTCAACATTCTATTTTTATTATAGTCTATCATACGTATTTATATTTCAACCCCTACACTTAACTCAATTTTAAACTAAAAAGCGGAAAATCTGTGTTTCTCCGCTTTTACTATATAATTTAATTTTTGTTTGATTCTTCCGTTGTTTGTATTTGACGCGGTTTAATCTTAACTTTCATTGTATCAAATCCTTTACCATAAACGCCATTAGCATTTGACTGTGCAATAAACGCATCTTCATCTATGCTCTTAACAATTCTAAACACTGTTACTGCTTCTATTTTCCTGCACCAAACCATTAGCATTTTAACATTTTGTTTTGAGTACCATCCTTTTCCTTCCATTACAGTGACACCTCGTCGTGCTTCATTATTAATAGCTGTAGCTATCTCTTCCCACTTATTAGAAAATATGGTAAATTGTACTGCTTGACGGTTAGTATTGATTACCATATCAGTCATATATGCCATCACGTACGTAACTATTAAACCATACACTATCAATGGTATTTTGGCTTGCATTCTTGCTTCTAACGTTCCGTCAAATGGCAACAATATTGAAGTAGAAACAATTATCATATCCACATATATAATTGTTCGACCTATGCTGACATTACTCTTCTTTGACACCATCGCTGCCACTATATCTGTACCTCCCGATGAACCGTTATGCAAGAATATCATCCCCATTCCTGTACCACAAAGAATACCTCCAAGTATTACACTCAAGGATACTTCTTTCATGATTGGCGGATGATTTGTGAAATAAAATTCCAAACATCCTATAAATAAGGATAAAACTGTGGCTCCAAAAATAGTTCGCAAAACAAAGGTTTTTCCTACTATCTTGAATGCAATTGTCAATAGAATCAAATTACACACATATTGTGTCAACGCCACCGGTATTAATCCTCCGCTGGCAAAACGCACTAACGTTCCTACACCGGGAAGACCTCCCATCACTACATTATGAGGCAAAATAAATGCTGTAAATCCTATTGCATATAATGCCAATCCAAATACTATTATCGAATAGTCTTTAACGTTGGTTATCGCTCCGCGACGTAATCGTTCACTCATCGTATTATGATTTTTTGTCTTTTTTTATTTCACGATGCAAATTTAAACATAAATTTCTTTATTTCACACCTCTCACACAAAAAAGGTGTCAAAAAATGACACCTTTTTTATTTTATCGATTTTTTTCTACTCGTTTTTTATTTTTACTATGTTTTTGGGCGTTTAAGAATCCTTCGATTGTCGTGTTTTGATTTTTACTTTCATCACGTCAAATCCTTTCCCATATACTCCGTTAGCATTTGATTGTGTTATAAATGCATCTTCATCTATACTTTTGACAATTCTGAAAATTGTTACTGATTCGATTTTTCTGCACCACACCATCAACATTTTTACCTCTTGCTTTGAATACCACCCTTGACCTTCGATTACTGTCACTCCTCGACGAGCATCATTGTTGATGGCTGTTGCTATCTCTTGCCACTTGTGAGAAAAAATGGTAAACTGAACTGCCTGCCGATTTGTATTAATCAACATATCTGTCATATATGCTGTCAGGAATGTTACTATCAAGCCATATACGATGATAGGGATTCTTGCTTGAATACGTTCTTCAATAGTCCCGTCAAAAGGTAATAATATAGATAATGATACTATTATCATATCCGTATAGATCATTGTCCGACCAATACTTACATTACTTAATTTTGACACCATTGCTGCCACTATATCTGTACCACCTGACGATCCATTATGGTTAAAGATTATCCCTACTCCTACTCCACATAATATACCACCTAAGACTACACTCAATGATGCTTCTTCTATCAATGGTTTTCCTAATGCCATAAACGGACCTTCAAGCAATCCGACAAATAACGATAAGAATGTAGCCCCAAATATTGTACGTAGTACAAATGTTTTACCTACTATTCTGAATGCAATAGCAAGTAAAGTCAAATTACATGCATATTGCGTCACAGCTACCGGTATTAATCCCCCACTCGCAAAATAGACAAGTGTTCCAACACCTGTTACTCCTCCCATTACAACTTCGTGGGGTAACACAAATGCAGTGAAGCCTAACGCATAAAATGCCAAGCCCATCAAAATAAATGCATAGTCTTTAGCATTCGTAAACAATCCATTATAATATTTATGTGCCATCTACGCTATAATATTATTTATTTCTACTCTTTTTTACCTATTTTGTGTGCAAAATTAGTCATAATTTTTCATATTTTAACTTTTTTCACTACTTTTACATCATTATTAATCGAATTTTATAAATCTATAATAATATGAACAAATTTAAATCATTAGCTTGTGTCGCTTTTCTTGCGATTATCGGTTCGCAATCGGCTGTTGCAACTGAATTTTTCGACACTTCAAATCCGGAAAATCTATTTTCTTTAGGCGTACGTGTTGGGCTTAATACGTCCAACCAAACCCACAACAACGATGGTATGGTTTACAACAAAGATAGTTGGGGTACAGGCTTCGATGTCGGTGTGATTGCCAATATCAATTTCAAAAACTATTTTACAATACAACCGGGATTTTTCTTTGAAACTCGAAGCAACAATTATTCTTATATGCCATTAGGGATACCTTTCTCTAATGCGACTGTCGGTCATACTCGATACACAAATTTCACTGTCCCCGTTGTTGCATCATTCCATTTTAATCTTTCTGACAACATTAAATGGGATGCTGATTTCGGTCCTTATTTGCAATTCGGACTTGGCGGTAGCGACAAAGGCTTGGAACGTTCGGATTTACCATACGATATCGGATACTATGACAACAGAAATAAATTCGACATCGGTCTGAAAATGGGTACCGGTCTCAAATTTGTAGACCATTATTACATCGGTGTTCACTATCTTGCCGGATTCTGCGATGTTTGGAAAAACGGATATGGAGGTTCTCGCAAATCATGGACATTCACTATTGGCTACGACTTCTAACAAAATTATAATCAGTCTTCGGGAATCCTTTCTAAACGAAAAAAATGCAGGCTGAGTGTATGTTACATTCAGCCTGCATTTTTTATTAATATTTTTATTTCAAGCTTATATATCCGTTCTCATCTATTTTTGCCTCACTATTCGGCACATCAGTTTCACTTAAATTTTTTATATGCTTTCCTACTGAATTTGTTGCATCTGTGCGAGGACCGACTCCACGTGTCTGAATAAGCGAATGTATTTGACCATCAACAAAGTTACCCTCTTCATCTATTTTAATCTCTACAACAGGTGCATGCCCGGAAATTCCGGTCAAACTCATCCCATAAGGGGTACAGAAATTACCTAAACTATACGCTATGAATTTGCCTTTATAAACCTCTATGGCACGAACTATGTGAGGTCCATGTCCGAACACCACATCCACACCCCTATCTATACAGAAGTGTGCTAAATTTCTTAATGCCCCTCTATTTTCTCCAAGGAATGTTTCTGTGCCATGAGGTAAATGTAATTTATCACGTCCTTCCGCTCCTCCATGAAACGTAACTACAACAATATCCGTTTTCGACACCAATGTATCTACAATTCTCTCTACTGTCTTAAGGTCAGTATGTTTTAGAGTGTAAGAATTATGACCAAAGGCACATATCCCGATTTTTTTGCCTTTTCGTTCTATTATCACACTTTCCACTCTTCCTGCAATTCCGGAATACAATATCCCTTCTTTATCTAATGCAGACTCTGTAGATTCTATACCATAAACACCGAAATCACGTGCATGATTGTTGGCCATACATAGATAATCGTATCCGGCGTCTGATAACAATGAAGTATAACTTGTAGGAGTCCGAAACGAATAGCTGTTTTTTCCACTTCCTTTAGCACTTTTACCTCCATCACATATCGCTCCTTCTAAATTGCCAAGTGCCAAATCGGCATTCTTTAAAACCTGTTTGCAATCTTTAAACAAATCTTTACCATCATTAGCAGGCAACTGCACCGATGGATAAGTCGTTCCCATCATTATATCTCCGGTCATTGCCAATGTCAATGTTTGAGGTATTTCTACACTCGTCAATACAGTATCCGTCTTACCATCTTCTTGCACCACATCAATTTTTTCAGATGGTGTCGGTGACATACAATTAGATGTTGTCGGTAAAATACCACACAACGCTATAGCCACAATTAATGTTTTCGCTTTCATTTGCTTGAATATTTTTATAGATTTAAAATTGCATTCATAATCTTTTTCCCCACAGCAGCTGTGCCTTTCAATTCGGTTCCACCATAATTACTATGCAGATCCATGATAAAATCTTGATTCCCGTCTTTCCCTCTGAATATATATCCATAATCAGTTATCTCAGCTTTCATTCGGATCTTTCCTCCGAGTTGCACATTTGTGTACATACAATTTGTTATAACATTGCCATTACGCTCGAATTCCAATCGAACAGGATTATCTTCATCATCATCGAAAAATCGCCCCTCATAACAAAATGAACCCACCACATAATCTATCCCCTTGGTGTTCTTTTCATACGTTTCTACATCTTCTGACACCAATAGAGATTCTTCTACAGACACTCGACATCCTTCGAGCATTTCATCTCTCGACAATTCTTGACTCACATACTCTTTTCTGTCTATCTGTTCTTTTATGCTGTTTGACCAAAAGAAATAAACGCCTCCTCCTAATAGTACAATCGTCAAAACAACCCAAAATAAAGAGGATTTACTATTCGTTTCCAACTTTACTACGTTTTTCGAATTCTTCTCTAATGAAGCTTTATTACCATTAGGCAATGGTGGTGGGAGTACATTCGCGAGTCTCGCACCGCAATTACCACAATATCTTGAATTATCAGGATTTTCAAATCCACACTTAACGCACTTCATACTTATATCTTATTAAGATTATTTGCAAAGATACTCAAAAATACATACTCTTCTACTATAATCTTAATATTATATTTCAAAATTATGTCAATAAATTACTTACGTCACTTTATAAAATCAAAGCGGAGCTATGCATAAAGCATTTACTCCGCCTCTCTGTTTTGAGTGTCAATTTGTTTCTGATTATCTTGACTCCATCACTTCTTCCTCTTGTTCATCGCGTTGAAGTGCAATATATTCATCTTTATTGGCCACTATTAATTTATTGTATTCACGAAGACCTGTTCCGGCAGGAATCAAATGCCCGCAAATCACATTTTCTTTCATACCTTCGAGCGTATCTGTCTTACCATTAATAGCCGCTTCATTAAGCACTTTAGTCGTTTCTTGGAACGAAGCCGCCGAGATAAAGCTCTTAGTTTGAAGTGCCGCACGAGTAATACCTTGAAGAATTTGTTCGCTGGTTGCCGGCACTGCATCTCTGACTGTGATTGTCTTCAAGTCTTTACGTTTCAATGCTGAATTTTCATCACGCAATTTACGAACTGTAATTATCTGACCCGGGAATACATTTGTACTATCACCTGCATCCACAATCACCTTCTTACCCCAGATACGATCATTTTCTTCCATAAAGTCAAGTTTATCCACTACTTGTTGTTCAAGGAAACGTGTATCTCCCGGATCAAGTATGTTGACTTTACGCATCATTTGACGTACGATTACTTCAAAGTGCTTATCATTGATTTTCACACCTTGCATTCTATACACATCTTGCACCTCATTAACAATATATTCTTGCACTGCTGTAGGGCCCTTGATATTTAGAATATCGCTTGGTGTAACTGCACCATCCGATAAAGGTGTTCCTGCACGAACGTAGTCATTTTCTTGTACAAGTATTTGCTTAGATAGCGGCACAAGATATTTTTTAACCTCACCAAGTTTTGAAGTTACACTGATTTCGCGATTACCACGTTTGATTTTTCCAAACATAACCTCTCCATCAATTTCACTTACTATTGCAGGGTTAGACGGGTTACGTGCTTCGAATAATTCTGTTACTCGTGGAAGACCACCGGTAATGTCACCTGCACTGCCTGCTGAACGTGGTATCTTCACAAACACTTGACCAGGTTTAAGTTCTTCTCCTTCATCTATCAATAGGTGAGCACCGACCGGCAATGAATATGTACGAACTATATTTCCTGATTTATCCACCAAATGAGCTTCCGGAACACGTGTACGGTCTTTTGATTCTATCATAATCTTTTCTCTCAGACCGGTTGCTTCGTCTGCTTCTACGCGGAATGTTACACCTTCAACTACGTTTTCAAACTTAACTTGTCCTCCTTCTTCACTGACAATCACAGCATTAAATGGGTCCCATTCACAAATCATATCTCCTTTGTGTACTTCTGATCCATTTCCAAAGAACAATTTCGATCCATACGGGATGTTGGCTGTTGTCAATACGATGCTTGATTTTGGTTCTACTATACGCATTTCTGCCATACGTCCTACTACAATATCAATCCCGTCTGCATCTTTCACCGTACGAAGTTCATCTATTTCAAGACGTCCATCATAGCGAGATGTCACATCTTTCACTGCTGCCACGTTACCGGCAACACCACCAACGTGGAACGTACGAAGTGTCAACTGTGTACCCGGCTCACCGATTGATTGTGCGGCAATGACTCCGACAGATTCTCCTTTTTGAACCATTCTATGGTTAGCAAGATTTCGCCCGTAACATTTAGCACATACTCCCTTCTTCGATTCACAAGTAAGCACCGAGCGAATTTCGACTGCCTCTATCGGAGATTTTTCTATCTTTTCAGCTGCTATTTCGTTGATTTCTTCGCCGGCTGCAACTATCAATTCGTCTGTATATGGATCTACAATATCATGTACTGACACTCTACCAAGAATTCGTTCACTCAATGATGCAACAACCTCTTCATTATTTTTAATTTCAGTACATACGAGTCCACGTAGTGTTCCACAGTCTTCTTCTGTGATTATCACATCATGTGCTACATCGACCAAACGACGTGTCAAATATCCTGCATCGGCCGTTTTCAACGCTGTATCAGCAAGACCTTTACGAGCACCGTGAGTTGAAATAAAGTATTCCAACACCGACAATCCCTCTTTGAAGTTCGACAAAATCGGATTCTCGATGATTTGACCTCCCTCAGAACCACTCTTTTGCGGTTTTGCCATCAATCCACGCATACCTGAGAGCTGACGAATCTGGTCCTTAGAACCACGAGCACCTGAGTCAAGCATCATATAGACTGAGTTAAATCCTTGTTGGTCTGATTTCATTTGTTTCATCAATGTATCAGCCAATTTAGAGTTAACATGGGTCCAAATATCAATTACTTGGTTATAACGCTCGTTACCGGTAATGAAACCCATTTGATAATTATTCATCACCTCTTCCACTTGTGCATAACCTTCTGCTACATATTCTTCTTTCTCTTTAGGGATGATGACATCACCTAAGTTGAACGACAATCCTCCTTTGAACGCCATCTTGTAACCAAGATTCTTGATGTCATCAAGGAATTGTGCTGAACGTGTAACACCGCAAGTTTTAATTACTTTACCGATAATGCCACGCAATGATTTCTTAGATATAATTTCATTTACGTAGCCTATTTCTTCAGGCACATATTGATTAAACAATACTCTTCCGACAGAGGTGTTTTCTTTCAGAACTTTTATTTTGTTTCCGTCTTCGTCAATATCATCTACCAATATAGTAACAGGTGCATGTAATGTCACGCGACCTTCGTTATATGCAATTTCAGCTTCTTCCGGGCCATAGAAGATAGATCCTTCGCCCTTATCACCGCTACGAAGCTTTGTAATATAGTACAATCCAAGAACCATGTCTTGGGATGGCACTGTGATAGGAGCTCCGTTTGCTGGGTTCAAAATGTTGTGAGCACCAAGCATTAACATTTGTGCCTCAAGAATTGCTTCATTTCCAAGAGGCAAATGTACTGCCATTTGGTCACCATCAAAGTCGGCATTGAATGCTGTACATGCAAGCGGGTGCAATTGAATTGCCTTACCTTCTATCATCTTTGGTTGGAATGCCTGAATACCAAGACGGTGAAGTGTCGGTGCACGGTTAAGCAACACCGGATGTCCTTTCATAACATATTCCAAAATGTCCCATACAACCGGCTCTTTGCGATCGACGATTTTTTTGGCACTCTTCACTGTCTTTACAATACCACGTTCTATCAATTTTCTAATGATGAATGGTTTGTACAACTCAGCAGCCATTAATTTCGGAATACCACATTCGTGCATTTTCAATTCAGGTCCGACAACGATTACTGAACGTGCTGAATAATCGACACGCTTACCAAGCAAATTTTGACGGAAACGTCCTTGTTTACCTTTCAAACTATCTGAAAGTGATTTTAATGGACGATTTACATCTGATTTTACAGCACTCGATTTTCTTGAATTATCGAGCAATGAATCTACGGCTTCTTGTAAAAGACGTTTTTCATTTCGAAGTATGACTTCCGGTGCCTGTATCTCGATTAATCGTTTCAAACGATTGTTTCGTATGATTACTCTTCTATACAAATCGTTCAAGTCAGATGTCGCAAATCGTCCACCATCAAGTGGAACCAAAGGACGCAATTCCGGTGGAATTACCGGCACTGCTTTTAATATCATCCATTCCGGTTTATTACGATTTTTAGATGCTCTGAACGATTCTACTACTTGAAGACGTTTCAATGCTTCTGTCTTTCGCTGTTGCGAGCCATCTGTATTAGCTCTATGACGCAATTCGTATGACAATGCATCAAGATCTATATTTTGTAATAAATCATAGATCGCTTCTGCACCCATTTTAGCCACAAACTTGTTAGGATCTGAATCCTCTAACAAATGATTTGTTTCTGGCAACATATCAAGGACTTTCAAATAGTCCTCTTCTGTCAACAAATCAAATTTCTCTAAGCCTTCGATATTACCCGGATTGATTACTACATATCGTTCATAATAGATCACTGCATCGAGTTTTTTCGAAGGTAATCCAAGCAAATAACCAATCTTGTTAGGAAGTGATCTGAAGTACCAAATATGTGCTACAGGAACTACTAATTCGATGTGACCCATACGTTCACGTCTCACTTTCTTCTCTGTCACCTCCACCCCACATCGGTCGCAGACAATTCCTTTATATCGAATTCTCTTATATTTACCACAATGACATTCATAGTCCTTTACCGGTCCAAATATTTTCTCGCAGAACAAACCATCACGCTCAGGTTTATATGTACGATAGTTGATTGTTTCCGGTTTCAAAACTTCGCCACTCGACTTCTCTTTGATTTCTTCAGGCGATGCTAAGCCAATTGTAATCTTTGAAAAGTTGCTTTTAATTTTATTATCTCTTCTAAAAGCCATATTGTGTTTACTTTACTTTCGTTTTGATTAATCTAATGTAATGCTAAGTCCAAGTCCGCGCAACTCATGAAGTAACACATTTAACGATTCCGGAATTCCGGGGTTCGGCATCGGATCTCCTTTAACTATTGCTTCATAAGCTTTGCTTCGTCCTACTACATCGTCACTCTTGATGGTAAGTATCTCTTGCAATATATGTGCTGCACCAAATGCTTCGAGTGCCCATACCTCCATCTCTCCAAAACGTTGTCCTCCAAATTGTGCTTTACCACCTAATGGTTGTTGGGTAATCAATGAATAAGGACCTATCGAACGTGCGTGCATCTTATCTTCAACCATGTGTCCAAGTTTAAGCATATAGATTACACCCACTGTCGCCGGCTGGTCAAAACGCTCGCCTGTTCCGCCATCATAGAGATATGTCTTACCATATCGTGGAATACCTGCTTTATCTGTCCACTCATTCAAGTCATCTAAGGTTGCTCCATCGAAAATTGGTGTCGCAAATTTTTCGCCCAATTCTTTTCCTGCCCAACCTAATACTGTCTCAAATATCTGTCCAAGGTTCATACGTGATGGCACACCAAGCGGATTCAATACTATATCCACAGGAGTTCCATCTTCCAAAAATGGCATATCTTCTTGACGAACTACACGAGAAACAATACCTTTGTTACCGTGACGTCCTGCCATCTTATCTCCCACACCGATTTTACGCTTCTTAGCTATATAAACTTTAGCCATTTGCATAATTCCGGATGGTAATTCATCGCCTATTGATATATCAAACTTCTTACGACGTAGCTCACTATCAATTTCTTTTGATTTACGTAAATAATTGGTTACTACGGCAGTTACCATATTATTTACTCGTTCGTCTGTAGTCCATTTGCTTAAATTGACTGTTTCAAAATCTATGATACCAAAATTAAAGTCATCGAAATTTACTCCCTTCGAAATTACATCTACTCCTATGAAATCTTTTACCCCTTGAGATACTTTTCCTAATGTAATCGTATGAAGTTTCGATATCAATATTTGCTTCAATTCTGATTGTTTTTCTGCATATTCATCATCAAGCAATTGTAATTGTGAATTTGCTCCTTTCGAACCACGTTTCTTAATTGCACGTGAGAACAAATTTGTACCAATTACAACACCTTTCAATGATGGAGATGCCTTCAACGATGCGTCTTTCACATCTCCGGCTTTATCTCCAAATATAGCTCGCAATAATTTTTCTTCCGGAGTTGGATCGCTTTCTCCTTTTGGGGTGATCTTACCGATCATAATATCTCCCGGAACTACATAGGCTCCTACACGTATTATTCCTCGTTCATCAAGATCTTTTGTTGCTTCTTCGCTGACATTTGGAATATCCGACGTCAACTCTTCCATTCCTCGCTTAGTTTCACGAACTTCAAGAGTATATTCATCTACATGCACAGAAGTCAAGATGTCTTCTCGAACCATACGCTCATTGAGAACGATTGCATCTTCATAGTTGTAGCCCTTCCATGGCATAAATGCCACTTTCAAATTTCGTCCTAAAGCAAGCTCACCCTTCTCAGTAGAATATCCTTCAGTAAGAATATCGCCTTCTTTTACTCGCTGTCCTGCTTCACAAATTGGACGAAGGTCAATTGTTGTCCCTTGGTTTGTACGACGGAATTTCGGTATATTATATTCTTTCACAGATGATTCAAACGACACAAATTCTTCATCTTCAGTACGATCATATTTAATTCGAATTGTTGTTGAATCTACATATTCAATTATACCTGCACCCTCTGCTGTAATCTGTGTCCTTGAATCTTTTATCAATTGACTTTCAATTCCGGTACCTACAATAGGAGCTTCACTACGCAACAATGGAACTGCCTGACGCATCATATTTGAACCCATTAACGCACGGTTCGCATCATCATGTTCCAAGAACGGTATTAAAGAAGCGGCAATTGATGCTATCTGAATTGGTGCTACATCCATCAATTCTACTTCTTGAGGTGTAGTTATAGGGAAATCCGCATCCAATCGAGTCTTAACTCTGCTTCTTATAAATGTTCCATCATCATTCAATGGAGCATTTCCTTGTGCAATTATTTTTCCCTCTTCAATTTCAGCCGTCAAATATACAACCTCGTCATTATTTAGATTTACTTTTCCATCTTGTACTTTACGATATGGAGTTTCAATAAATCCTAAATTATTGATTTTTGCATATACACAAAGAGACGAAATCAAACCGATATTCGGACCTTCAGGTGTCTCAATCGGACATAAGCGACCGTAGTGTGTATAGTGTACGTCACGCACCTCAAATCCCGCTCTCTCGCGAGACAAACCACCGGGACCAAGTGCTGACATACGGCGTTTATGTGTGATTTCAGCCAATGGGTTAGTTTGATCCATAAACTGAGACAACGCATTCGTTCCGAAATATGTGTTTATTACTGACGATATTGTCTTGGCATTAATCAAATCTATCGGCGTAAACACCTCATTATCACGCACATTCATTCGTTCTCTAATAGTACGTGACATTCGTGCCAATCCTACACCAAATTGATTATACAATTGCTCTCCTACGGTTCTTACACGACGATTACTTAAGTGGTCGATATCATCTACATCAGATTTTGCATTGATAAGTTCTATCAAATACTTAATGATTGCGATTATATCTTCTCTTGTCAATACTTTCACATCCATTGACGTCTCTAACATCAATTTCTTATTAATTCTGTATCGACCGACCTCACCCAAATCATATCGCTTTTCGCTGAAAAACAAGTTTGTAATTACTTCTCGAGCTGAAGCGTCATCCGGTGGCTCCGCATTACGCAATTGTCTATAAATATATTGTATAGCTTCTTGCTCGCTATTACTTGTATCTTTTTGTAAAGTGTTGAATATGATAGAATAATCAGTAGCACTAACATTCTCTTTTTGTAATAAAACTGTTTGTGCACCTGATTCTATTATAGACTCTATATGCTCTTCTGATAAAATTGTTTCTCGATCTACCACTACATCGTTTCGCTCGATTGAAACAACCTCACCTGTGTCTTCATCAACAAAATCTTCTACCCATGAATTCAACACACGTGCAGCTAATTTTCGACCTACTGCTTTCTTAAGATTTGTCTTATTGACTTTTACTTCTTCTGCTAAATCAAATATCTCAATTATATCTTTATCACTTTCAAGACCTATGGCACGTAACAATGTTGTTACAGGCAATTTCTTCTTACGGTCAATATATGCATACATAACATCATTAATGTCAGTAGCAAATTCTATCCATGAACCTCTGAATGGAATTATTCGAGCTGAATATAATTTCTTGCCATTGGCATGAACACTCTGACCAAAGAATACACCCGGAGACCTATGCAATTGGGATACTACTACACGTTCCGCACCATTGATCACAAATGTACCTTGTGCAGTCATATAAGGAATTGGCCCTAAATACACATCTTGTATGACAGTTGCAAAATCCTCATGATCTGGATCTGTACAATACAACTTTAATTTTGCTTTCAATGGAACACTATAGGTCAACCCTCGCTCTAAACACTCATCAATAGTGTAACGCGGTGGATCAATATAATAATCCAAAAACTCAAGCACAAAATTATTGCGAGTATCCGCTATTGGGAAATTTTCAGCAAAAACCTTGTACAACCCTTCATTCTTTCTATTCTCCGGTGGAGTATCAAGTTGGAGAAAATCGCGAAATGATTTCAACTGCACTTCAAGAAAATCCGGAAAAGGTAACGGATTCTTTACAGAGCCGAAATTTACGCGTGGTTTATCGGTTATAGATACTGACATGGAATGATTTTATTATTATTTTTCGTTGAGAAGAGATTATTGTGTTATTTTTATTACTCTTAAAAATTTATAAACTTCCTTAAATAACACTAAATAATGTTAAACTACGTACTTCATGAATACGGAAAAAGGTTAAGAACACTCAAGGCGTTCTTAACCCATTAAGCCTGTGTAGGCAATATTATTTAAGTTCTACTTCAGCACCAGCTTCTTCCAATTGTTTCTTCAAGCCTTCAGCTTCAGCTTTAGGAAGAGCTTCTTTTACTGTGCTAGGTGCACCATCTACAAGTTCTTTTGCTTCTTTCAAGCCAAGACCTGTAAGTTCTTTAACCAACTTAACTACTGCGAGCTTGCTTGCTCCAGCTGATTTAAGGACTACATCAAAATCAGTTTTTTCTTCAGCTGCTGCCGCTGCACCTGCTGCAGGACCTGCAGCTACTGCTACTGCTGCTGCAGCTGGTTCGATACCATATTCTTCTTTAAGAATTTGAGCAAGTTCGTTTACTTCTTTTACTGTCAAGTTAACTAATTGTTCTGCAAAAGCTTTCAAATCTGCCATTTTTGTATATGTTTTTTTGTTTGTTTTTACTAATTTTATTATTCTTTGTTAGAGAGTGTCTCCAATATTCCATGCAATTTGTTTGCTCCTGATTGGAGTGCTGAGATAACGTTCTTAGCAGGAGATTGCAACAATGCGATAACATCTGCGATAAGTTCGTTTTTGCTCTTAATATTAGCCAAGGTCTCTAACTGCTCTTCGCCAATATATACTGATTCTTCTACATAAGCACCTTTCAAACGTGGTAGAGTGTCATCTTTTTTACGGAAAGTCTTTATCAATTTTGCAGGAGCATTACCCACATTGCTTAACAACAAAGTTGTCTCTCCATGCAATAAATCATACAATCCGCTATAATCAATCTCACTCTTCTTAAAGGCTTCTTTCAATAATGTGTTTTTAACACACAACATTTTAATTTCACCTTTAAAGCACGCACGACGTAATGCACTTGTCTTTTCTGCATTTAGACCTGATGTCTCTGTAAGGTACACACAACTATACTGTGATAATGTGTTACCAATCATTTCTATTACTTGAGATTTATCTTCCTTTTTCATTGTCTAATTGGTTTAAATTATTCAGCTACAGTCTTGGTATCTACTTTAACACCCGGACTCATTGTACTTGAAAGATAAATGCTCTTGATATATGTACCTTTTGCAGTTGAAGGTTTCAATTTAATCAAAGTATTAATAAATTCTTTTGCATTATCACGCATTTGCTCAGGAGTAAATGATACTTTTCCTATTGATGCATGCACAATACCATTTTTATCTACTTTGAAGTCGATCTTACCTTGTTTTACTTCTTTTACTGCTTTAGCAACATCCATTGTAACAGTGCCACTCTTTGGGTTTGGCATCAATCCACGAGGTCCTAAGATTCTACCTAATGCACCGATTTTTCCCATTATTGCAGGTTGGGTGATGATTACATCTACATCTGTCCATCCACCTTTTATCTTTTCGATATATTCGTCAAGTCCTACATAATCTGCACCTGCTTCTTTCGCTGCTGCTTCTGCATCTGCACTACACAATACAAGAACTCTTACTTGCTTTCCTGTTCCGTGAGGAAGAGACACTACGCCACGTACCATTTGGTTTGCCTTACGAGGATCTACTCCGAGACGTACATCGATATCAAGAGACGCATCAAATTTTGTAAAAGTAATTTCCTTTACCTTTTCTGCGGCTTCCGCCAAGGTGTAAGCCTTCCCAGCTTCAATCTTCGACAAAGCCAACTTTTGATTCTTAGTTAGTTTACCCATTTCAATTGAAGTTTATTAGTTTAATTCAGGGAATGCCCCTTTTACGGTGATACCCATACTTCTCGCTGTTCCGGCAACCATTCGCATTGCCGCATCTAAAGTAAAACAGTTCAAATCAGGCATTTTGTCTTCAGCTATTGCCTTTACCTGCTCCCATGTAATTTCTGCAACCTTGTTTCTGTTTGGCTGTGCTGAGCCACTTTTTAATTTAGAAACTTCTTTCAATTGCACTGCTACCGGTGGTGTTTTAACTATAAAGTCAAAACTTTTATCAGTATAGTAAGTAATTACTACCGGTAATACTTTACCGGCTTTGTCCTGAGTGCGGGCATTGAATTGCTTACAAAATTCCATGATGTTTATACCCTTAGAACCTAATGCAGGTCCTACTGGTGGTGATGGATTTGCTGCTCCTCCTTTAATCTGCAATTTGATCTGTCCAGCAATTTCTTTAGCCATTTCTTTTAAAATTAATTTTGGTTTAATTAACCGAGATAATCACAGTGCGTAACCACCGAATCATTCTCTTTCTACTTGTGAATTTTCCAACTCTAAATCTGTAGGTCGTCCGAATATTTTCACTTCGACTTTCAGCTTTTTCTTTTCGTTGTTTACCTCTTTTACGACTCCATTAAAACCACTAAATGGTCCAAATGTAACCTTTACAGGCTCACCTACATAATATTCATTTACATAATCTTCTGTAGGCATTTGAAGTTCATCTACAGTTCCCAACATTCTACGAACCTCAATTTCTCGAAGTGGCTCAGGCATTGAGCCTTTTGTTCTACCACGCAAAAAATCAATGACATTACTTGTATTTCTTAAGATATGAATCACTTCCCCCTGTAGATTAGCTTCTACGAAGACATATCCGGAGTAAAGTGTCCGCTCTTTTAATACCTTTTTGCCATTGCGGGTCGTATAAACTTTTTCTGTAGGTATCAATACCTGTGATACATATTTACCAAGATCTGTATTCTTGATTGCTGCATCAAGAATCTCTTTGACCTTAGCCTCTTTACCTGAAATGGCACGCAACACGTACCACTCTTTTTTCTCATCAGCCATCGACACTACCTAAAACGTTTAAAAATTGATACTATAAACTAACTCCATCAACTTATTAAAAACAGTATCAACAAACCAAATAAATAGTGCAATGATGATGGAAGCTATCAACACTAATACCGAACTGCTGATCAACTGCTTTTGCGTTGGCCAAGACACCTTATAAACCAATTCGTTATAAGATTCTTTTATATTATCAAGTAGTTTCATATTTCTCTTAAAAATTAGCACGGGAAGAGAGGCTCGAACTCCCGACACCTGGTTTTGGAGACCAGTGCTC
>CAZGEX010000029.1:0-29807 GCA_964524385.1 uncultured Sangeribacter sp. | reverse complement strand
CAGCGTTCAATTATAGAACCTGCCTTAATAAGATGCAAATACAAATTTTTACAATACCGATAATTGGAGGAGAATCGGCACTTGAAGATATGAATCACTTTTTGAGGTCGAATAAAGTTTGTGATATACGAAAAGAATTTGTGAAGACTAACGAAAGTGGATTTTGGACATTTTGTCTGACGTATCTACCTGATGTTGCAATGCGAAATCAAATGCAAGCTCAAGGTGTCGGAAAAAAAGAGAAAGTGGACTATAAAAATGTGTTGGATGAGTCGGCATTTACTCGATTTTCAGAAATGCGTATCATAAGAAGAAATATAGCCGAAACCGAAGCAATACCTCCTTATGCAGTGTTTACAGATGCCGAGCTTGCTGAAATAGCAAAAATAGAGAAACCGACATTGAAAGAATTAAGCAATATTAATGGAATAGGTAAAAGAAAGTTAGAGAAATATGGGGCGGCATTTTGTGTGGATTTACAATTGAAAGAGACTGATGAGACGAATAGGGAATTTGATTGATGAAATATCATCATACAATAATATTCAACTTGCTTATATGAAAGCACGCAAGGGGAAACGTTTTAATAGGGAAGTATTGGCATTTGAAAGTAACTATGATGAAAATATTCGGCACATAAAACATCTGTTAGAAACAAATCAATTTAATTTTGGTAATTATAGCTATTTTAAAATATATGATCCCAAAGAACGCTTGATATGTGCTGCAGATTTTAAGGAAAGAATTGTGCATCATGCAATAATGAATGTTTGTCATCCATATTTTGATAGAACTCTCATATACGACACTTATGCTACAAGACCCGGAAAAGGAATATATCAAGCATTAGATCGTGTAAAATATTATTTGGCAAGATATGACTATGCAGTTAAATTAGATTATCGCAAATATTACGATTCCATTTCGCATAATGTATTGATTAAGAAGTTAAGTAGGTTGTTTAAAGACAAACAGCTGATATCGATTTTCGAACGAATAATATCATCCTATGAAGTAGAACCGCAAAAAGGATTGCCAATAGGCAATTTGACAAGTCAGTATTTTGCAAATTATTATTTATCGTCATTAGACCATGAAATGAAAGAGGTGATAAAGATACCATGTTATGTGAGATATATGGATGATATTGTAATGGCGTCAAATGATAAGTCGATGTTGAAAGAAGCAGTTAAATTTATGCTGATATATTCGAAAGAAGAATTGGATTTAAAACTTAAAAGCCCTATATATTCCCCATATCGAGGAGGAGTGCCGTTTCTTGGATATAAAGTTATGCCACATTTTTATGTATTGTCTTCTCGAAGTAAAAGAAGATATGTAAAGAAATATAAATCATATCAGCAAAAGTGTGAAAAAGGAGAGTGGTCGGATGTTGAGTATGCTTTACATATTGTGCCTTTGATTGCATTCGTATCACATGCATCGTCATATAGTTTCAGACAAAAATGTATGAAATGTAATGGGTATCTGTCGTAGGCTTCTAACCGCGTTCTTCGTGGTGGTAGTTGGAACAACAACGCGAGGAACTGTCGTGTTTCGAATCGGAACAACAACAATCCGGATAACAGGAACAACAACAACGGCATGCGGTTGGCCCTATCGAGCTTAGGATTAAGAGTGTGGATGCCTCTTGATAGTAAACAGACAGATTCCCTTCGCTTTTATGCGATAAATTGAGCCGAAAGGTCTTTGAAGGCAGGAGTGGTAGATAAAATCGAAGTTCCTGCCTAAAATAAATTTCCTGTGTAAAATTTGTTGATTTGGAAAATAATTTGTAATTTTGTAATGTTGGATTATATTCTTAAGGCAGGCTCTATAAATTGATATGGATAGATTTTGAGAATTTACACGAGAAGTTTTCTTCGATTTTGTCGGTCGTTTAGCTCGCTAAACTCTCTCCCAATTCTCGAAACCTCCCGATTAAAACTCAAAAGCGACCAAAAGTCTGCAATAAAAACAAATGAAATTGAAATAATAACATCACAGCGTTCAATTTATAGAACCGGTCTTAATATGAGAATAATTGCAGAGCGTACTATTCGTGAGTATTACGAAAAAAATCCTCAATCAAAAACTGCATTAGAGGATTGGGTAAATATTGTCAAAAAGTCTCAATGGCGATGTTTTGCAGATATTAAAGCGACATTTAATTCTGTAGACTATGTAGGTAATCAGCACTATGTTTTTAATATTAAAGGGAATGATTATCGAATTGTAGTTGTTATTAAATTTATACCACAGTTTGTTCTGATACGATTTATAGGTACTCATAAAGAATACGATAAAATTGATTGTTCTACAGTATAATAGCAATAGATATGACAAAGATTCAAAACGAAATGCAGTATCAAGTTGTGCTTAAACGAGTTGAAGAATTAATGCTTACATTGCCTGAAGATACTCCGGCAGATGATCCTCTTATGGTAGAGCTGACTTTATTAGGCAATTTAGTGGCAGATTATGATGAAGAGCATTATCCGATAAGTAAGCCATCGCTTATTGAAGTAATGAAGCTTCGTATGTATGAAATGGGGTTAACTCAGGTCGCCCTTTCTAAACTGCTTGGTATCAATAGTTCTCGCATCTGTGAATATCTATCGGGCAAAAAAGAACCTACTCTTGTTCAGGCTCGTATAATAAGTCAACGATTAAACATCGATCCTGCCATAGTTTTAGGGGTGTAATTATAGACATACCTTAAATTTCTCAAACGATTTGGATGCCTTTAGGTCATTAAGTCGGAGATTATGAAGTGAACCTTGTTTTGCAATTCGGGTTTCGACAGCAACCGTGAATTTTCAGTTGGTCGAATGAGATGTTGCCGAAATGCAGTCCGCATTTGGGACAAGCATATTCTTTTTCAAATTGACGGCGACGACGGTCGTGTTCGATAGGTGCATTTGATTTTTTGTAACGAAGCACCGCAAAAGCCACAATCAGCACTATCGATAACGAAATGAGTGCAATTCTTACAGCCGTAGGGATGTCGGGAATGAAGATGCAAAGTGTCGACATCGAGCCGAGTATGCCGGTAACAGAGCTGATGGCATTGAACTGACGTTCGCGGATTTGTTCGTTGAGTTGATAGTCATGCCAACGTTCGTAGATGCCTTTAAGATGAGCAATGGAGTAGGGGAAACCTGTTTGGCTGAGAATATTTGCAAGGTCGATTCTAAATCCCGGTTCGGCACCGAGTTTTACATCTACATTAGGTGAGCCGACACAGCAGGTGGTGATGATTCTGCCATCCACAGTAGTGCGATTTTCCTCTTTGAGATTACTGATTCGAATGGCGGTAATGTTGTCGTTCTCCCATTCCACACTAAGATGTTCGCGGCTGACAAATTGGGGAACAGTCACGTTGATAAATTTGTCAGGGCAACCTTGACACTGTATTCTCAGACGAGGGTTTCGGCTTACGGCTTCTCTGCCTATGATGAGTTTTGGCATATCTTGAATTCTGATTAGTGCTGACAAAGGTAGTTATAAAAGTGGATACAAACAAAAAAATCTCGCAACAATCCGTTGCGAGATTTTCGTGGTGTTAAAGTCAATTTACAGGACCTGCCTTAAGAAATATCTTCAAATTCAGCAATCCATTGTTTTAATTTAGTTTGAAGCAAGTTCTTATCCGGGAGGTATAGTGAATATTGAGTTGCATAAATGTTTGCATCCTTAGGTAAAGTCAATTGGACCAATGCATCGTTTTTTTCTTTGCACAACAAAATGCCAATTGTGGGCTTTTCAAATTCTTGCTTTATAAATCTATCGTAATAGTTAACATACATTTGCATTTGTCCTAAATCTTGATGGCTGAGTTTATCGGTTTTGAGATCAATAAGTACATAGCATTGCAATAAACGATTATAGAAAACTAAGTCAACATAGAAATGTTGCTCATCAAATGTAAATCTTTTTTGTCGTGCTTCAAATAAAAAACCTTTTCCAAGTTCGAGTAGAAATTGTTGCATTTTGCCGATTATAGAGGACTCAAGTTTATTTTCGCTATAAGAGACATCGGGTTTTAATCCGAGAAATTCCAATGTTATAGGATTTTTGATAATATCTGTGGCTTTTTCTATTACTTGACCCTCTGTTGCTAAACGCATTACATCATTTTTGTTTCTACTCAAAGCCAATCGTTCATACAAACTGCTATTTACTTGTCTACTTAGTTGACGTACACTCCACATTTGCCGAGCACACTCAATTTCGTAAAATCTGCGTTCATTGTTATTGTTAATACGCATAAGGATAAGATAATGAGACCATGACAAAGAAAAATGTGGCTGAAGGTTATCTTTAACGTTGGGATTTATATCATTGATTGTCGCCGGAAATGCTTTTTGAGAGGAGGGAGAATTGTAATTGTCATTTTCGATTTGACAAACAGTGTCTGTCAAATTACAATATGTAATGTAGAATTGTCTTATTTGTCGCAGATTAGAGTACGACCAGCCATTACCATAAGATGAAGTCAGTTTTTCAGACAGATTTTTCAATATATGTTTGCCGTATTGAGCTCTATATTCTCCTTGTTGTTCGGTTTCTACGATATATCGTCCAATTTCGAATTTTGTATATACTTCATTAGTATTGATTGTAGACACAATCATTCGTCGGGCTTTGTCAATAATAATAGATATTTTGTCAAATAAAGTATCGACTATTTGTAGTTGTATTTCGTTATTATTACTCATTGCCTAAATGAATTTTGCGAATTAATTTTATCTTTTTGCAAAGATAGCTATTATATTCAAGATAATCGTATAAATTGATAAATAATGATTGATTATAAAAGTGGATACAAACAAAAAAATCTCGCTACAATCCGTTGCGAGATTTTCGTAGTGTTAAAGTCAATTTACAGGACCTGCCTGAAAGTAATCCTGCAGGTTTATTCTTCTGTCGGTTCTGCATAAGGATTTTCTCCCCAATAGTTTTCTTCAGGTTCACCTTTAAGGCATAATAGTACTAATAGATATATTGAAGCAGCTAATTGTGCAATGCCGAATACAATAGCAACTTCTTCTGTTTTTGTAGCCATTGTCAATAAATTGCCAACTATTCCGACACCTCCGGGTAGAAGAATATTCCAACCACTGCGACCGGTGTCGTGAAGTCGCCGAACAGTTACCGCCAATCGAGGTAAGATTGTTGCAATAAAGTAGATAATCGTAGACCATCCAACAATAAAGAAAGTACTGTTTTTTTCGTGAAATCCAACATACTTGGGTGTGTTGATACAAACAAGTATTAGAACAGTGAGAATCAGGGTGTCGATAAGGGTAAACATCCAAAATTCTTTGCGTGATGCTCTTGCCGAAAATTTGGCATAGCGACGGAAACAATTAAAATAGTAGTTCATAATAAAGTTGTGTTTAATTTAAGGCAGGTTCTACAAATTGAACGCCGCGATGTTATTATTTCAATTTCCTTTGTTTCTATGGCAGGCTTTTGGTCGCTTTTGAGTTTTAATCGGCAGATTTCTGCAATTTCGTCAGTCGTTTAGCTTGCTAAGCTCCTTCCTCAATCTTGAAATCTCCTCGTTTAAATTCTCAAAATCTATCCAAATCAATTTATAGAACCTGCCTTAATAATATGCAAATGTATATGGATTAGTTGGAATTACCCCCCCGAAATGTTAAAAAGGGTTAAATGTGTTGTAAAACATAATTTTGTGGAGAAAAAGTGAATAAATCACGTTATTCTTCTTATCTTTGCATTTAAGAAAACGAGAAGAAATAATGGAACTTAAAGATATAGAATGTATAGAGCATGATGGTCGGGTGGTAGCAGTCGATTCGAAGAAAAACATTGTGGTGGTAGCAGTCGAAGATGAAGCCGACTGTAAACGATGTGTCGCAGGGAGCATCTGTCAGGGAGTCTATGGCAAAAATCATCAGATAGATATAGTTACGCCGGTGGCAAGACGATTTCAATCGGGCGACAAAGTCGTGATAAGCGGACGAGAGAGGATAAGCAGAAAAGTGGTCAGAAGCGTAACGACAATTTCGAGCATACTGACTATCGCAATCATGACAGCAACCTATTTGTTGACCGGATATAATCAAGGTTATGCGATAGTAGCCGGGGTAATTGCTATGGTATTGTCGATTGTTGCGACCAGTCGGTTTGCAGATAAAATGGCTCATGAGTTTGTGTTTGGAATAAGCAAACAAACGGCAAAACAGGCGTAGGAATTTTGCTTAACAAAGAAAGGCAGGTGAGATAAATAGATTTGGGAAGATTTTGAAAATTTAATCGAGGAGGTTTCAAGATTGAGGTGCGAGTTTAGCGAGCTAAGCGACCGACGAAATCGAAGAAACCTACCGATTAAAACTCAAAAGCGACCAAAAGCCTGCCAAAACAAAAGAAACTGAAATAAAAAACAACTCGCAGCGTTCAATTTATAGAACCTGCCTTAAATTATGAAAGAAGAAAAAATGTTTTTGTTGATAAGGGACGTATATAAAATATTTTCGAAGATATTGCAGGCAGATGAAATTCAGAAGCTTGTAGGGATGCTCAGAGAGTGTATGTCTCACGAAGTGGAGGATAGCGATGAGCATGGACTGAGCAATGTGGCAATCACACTTCGCACTATATCGCTTTTTGCAGAGAAGTTGGAAGCTGATAGGGAGATATTGTTGTCGATATTGTTGTTTCCGTTTGTGCAACAGAAAGTATTAAGCATATCTAAGGTCAAAGAGCAATGGGACGAAGATGTAGCTGAATTGTTGGCTTCGATGGAAGAGGTAGTCAGATTCAGCAGTCGCAACAGTGCTGTCAATCAAGATAATTTCAGGGGATTGTTGTTGTCGCTTGCAGAAGACATCCGGGTGATTATCATAATGATAGTCCATAGTCTTGTGGTGATGCGATTGATAAATCATCATCCGGAGGAAGAATGGGTTAGGACGGTAGCTTTTGAAGCGAAATGTCTGTATGCTCAGCTTGCCCACCGATTAGGATTATATTCAATAAAAGGGGAGCTTGAAGACCTGTCGTTGAAGTATACCAATCGCGATATATTTACTCAGATAGCAGAAAAACTCAATGAAAGTAAGCGAGATAGAGATGCATATATAGCGTCGTTTATCGCTCCTGTGAAACAGAAACTTGAGGAAGCAGGTTTGGTGTTTGAAATTAAAGGTCGAATAAAATCAATTTCTTCGATATGGGAGAAAATCAAGAAACAAAAAGTGGATATAAAACATATCTACGACTTGTTTGCAATTCGTGTCATAATCGACACCCCGCGTGAAAAGGAGAAGAGTGATTGCTGGTTGGCGTATTCAATCGTTGCAGACATGTACACAGCCAATCCGGCAAGGATGAAGGACTGGATTTCAATTCCTAAAAGCAACGGCTATGAGAGTTTGCATGCCACAGTAATGGGTCCGGAAAATAAATGGGTAGAGGTGCAATTCCGTACTCGCCGTATGGACCTTGTGGCAGAAAAAGGATTGGCGGCACACTGGAGATACAAAGGAGGAAAAAGCGACAATACCGACCAATGGATGAATAATATCCGCGACATATTGGAAACAGCAGAAGCAGGGCCGATGCAGCTGATGAAAAATATGAAGATGGATATTTATAACAAAGAGGTATTCGCTTTTACACCGAAAGGAGATTTGTTTAGATTGCCTGCCGGCGGAACAGTTTTGGACTTTGCCTTCTATATTCATTCGCGAGTAGGTTGCCAATGCACAGGTGCCATTGTTAATGGTCGTCTTGAAAAGATTACTTATAAAGTGAAAAATGGCGATACAATAGAAATTGTCACATCTGCAACACAATCACCTAAACAGGATTGGCTAAATGTGGTGGTGTCGTCAAAAGCACGCAATAAGATAAAACAAACGCTCAATGAAGCTAAAGGGCATAAAGCTGATTTAGGGAAAGAATTGTTTGACCGCAGATTAAGAAATCGCAAAATCGATATCGATGAATCTGTGCTGATGAAGGTTATCAAAAAATCAGGTTATAAATATTCTACAGATTTCTTTGCTGACATAGCTGATGAAAAACTTGATGTGAATCGAATTCTTGCGATGTATCACGAAAGTGAACGGAAGGAAGGCGAATCAGTTAGGGTAACTGCAGAGGAGTTTAAAATTCAGCAACAACTACATGAGACAAATGAAGGTGGCGACGATGTAGTGGTCATCGGCGATAAAAATATTAAAGGGTTGAATTATCGACTTGCAAAATGTTGCAATCCGGTTTATGGTGACAATGTGTTCGGATTTATCAGCACAGACGGCGTGGTTAAAATTCATAAGGATGACTGCCCGAATGCTAAAAACATCAGAGAGCGTTATCCATACAGATTGATAAGAGTGAAATGGAGCGGAGTGGTAGGCGAACAATTGCCTGTAACGTTACGAATACTCGGACACGACGATATAGGGATTGTCACTAATATAACCTCGATGATTTCGAAAGAAAAGAATATGAATCTGCGTAATATTTCAATCAATTCGCATGAAGGTCTGTTTTACGGTACGCTCATTATCGGAATCAGCGATATAAATCAATTGAATGCTTTGATACGTAAAATCAAGGCAGTAAAGGGCGTTAAGAATGTGGAAAGAATATAAAATTTATCAGTTATAATAAAAAATATGAGAAAGATAGCATTGGCAATTTCACTGTTGGGTATCATGGCAGGATGTGGAGTAAACGAAGAAAAAACATCGGCAAAGATAGCTCATGAGAAATGGTTAATAAGTTTGAACGATACGGTCGATTCGTTGAATAATGTAATCACAGGAATAAATGAGGCTGTGTTGCAACATAGCGAGCGAATAGATTCTCTTTTGGCGTTAGTGGATGTGGTGAACGAACCGGTGCTTGTGGAGAAATACACAGTGGCAAAGGGTTGGATAAATTATGATTTAATGCAACAGGGAGTTTTCCTAAGAATGTTGGAGGACAACACATTGGAGTTGAAAGCTACATCTAAAGGACACAATTTTGAAAGTATAGAAATAGCGTCTTCGTCAGATAAAGCTGTTTCTGATACAGTAAAACATGACCAAGCAATGAACTACAGGGTGGACGGTAGCAATATTGTAGCGTTTACCGGAAAGTCGGTACCGGCTTTGTGCAAGATTGTGTCGGATAATAAAGACGGAGTGGTCAAAATGACTTTTGTTGGCAAATCACGCAAGACGATAGAACTTACAGCTAAGCAAAAAGATATGATTTCGACAGTTTATGGCTTGTGGTCGGAGATGACCGAGTCAAATCGAAAGCAACTGATGTTGCCGATATTGTCGGAAAAGATTCAATTGATTCAAACAAAAATTAATGCCTCCGGAGTGGAGAAAAATAATGAATAAATTTGTAATTTTCATCGTGCTGCATTAACTTTGTAGTCGATAGAAAAATAACCTACTAAATCTACAATACAATGGAACTACAGCAGATAGATGTCGCCACATTGCAAAGAAAAGGTAAGACACCTGAGCAATTGCAAGAAGAATTGGAAATGCTTGCAAAAGGATTTCCATATTTAAAAATAGAATCAGCAGCAACAGTCGGAAAAGGGATTTTGTCGTTAGACGAAGCTACTAAACGAGATTATGCCGAAGTATGGAAAGAATATTTGGCATCGGGAGGGAAGGTAGTAAAAATGGTCCCGGCGAGTGGTGCTGCAAGCCGAATGTTTAAAGATTTATTCTCTTTTGTAAATGGCGATTCCGACACGCCAAACAATGATTTTATTCGTACATTCTGTGGCAGAATAGAAGAATTTGCATTCTTCCCGTTGCTAAATAAAAAGTGTATGGATGTGTATGGCAAAAGTGTAGCAACACTGATGGAAGAGAATCGACATAAAGATGTAGTCAAAACATTAATATCTAAAGAAGGTCTTAACTACGGACAATTACCAAAAGCTTTGCTTGAGTTTCATAAAGTGGTAGGAGGTAGCAGGACTGCTATGGAAGAACATCTTGCAGAAGGTGCTCAATATGCTGCTTGTGCTGATGGTAAAGTGCATATTCATTTCACAGTCAGCGATGATCATCGTCAATTGATGCAATCGAAAATTGAAGAGGCAAAAGCTGTGTTGGAACATAAATATGGGGTGGAATATGAAGTGTCGATGAGTGTCCAGAAACCATCAACTGACACTGTAGCTTCCAATATGGATGGGACACCATATAGAGAAAATGGAGAATTATTTTTCCGCCCCGGTGGTCATGGAGCATTGATAGAAAATCTTAATGATTTGGATGGAGATGTCATCTTCATAAAAAATATAGATAATGTAGTTCCCGACGGCTATAGAGATGTCACTCTTGAATACAAACAAGTCATTGGAGGTGTGCTAATAACAGTCAAGAGCAAAATGGATGACTATATGTCGGCATTGCGAAAAGGTACGCCGAGTCCTCACGAATTAAACGAAATGCTTGAATTTTTACATGTCGTGTTGAATGTCACTCACGACAACGCATCCAAAATGAATCAACAAGAATTGGCAGAATATATTTTCAATAAGTTAAATCGTCCGGTGAGAGTTTGTGGAATGGTTAGAAACGAAGGAGAGCCCGGTGGTGGTCCGTTCTTGGCTTATAATGCAGATGGCACCGTAAGCCCGCAAATACTTGAAAGTACTCAAATCAATCCGGAAGATTCTGATGCAATGGAAATGTTGAAAGGAGCTACACATTTCAATCCCGTAGATTTAGTGTGCTATATTCGTGATTTTGATGGCAATAAATTCAATCTTCCAAATTATGTTGATAAAAACACAGGTTTTATCAGTGTAAAGAGTAGAGAAGGCGTAGAGATAAAAGCATTGGAGTTGCCGGGATTATGGAATGGTGCTATGAGCGATTGGAACACAATATTAGTAGAAGTTCCGTCAAAAACATTTAATCCGGTGAAAACAGTGAATGATTTGCTTCGCCCGGCACATCAGTAAAAATATTATAATAAAGTAAAATCCCCTTCGAGAAAAAATCGTTAAGGGGATTTTCTATGCCCATTCACATAACAAGAGGCGAGTGTTTCTCAACAATCGTCTCTTAAACATTAATTCTAATACCATGAATAAAACACAGTGCAAATACAATAATCGCACAAATATAACGTCTTAGTCATGTTTTGGTTCACAGGAAGTCATAAAAAAGTCGAGACAAATAATAGTCCCGACTATACTATGCTTTTCAATAGATTGTTTTATCTGATTTGTCTGTCCATTTCTCAAATGCCTTGATAGTCAGATTGTTTGGGATATGGATGGCAGGGATGGCACGTTGTTCGTCCGGAAGGTCGATTTGCTCATAAAAAAATTTATCCGAGAAATTTATTGCGGCTGCATCATCTTTGGTGTTACCATAGAAGATTTTTTTGACGCCTGCCCAGTATAAAGCACTGAGACACATAGGACAAGGTTCGCAACTGCTATATACAATGCAGTCAGTAAGCCTGAAATCGTGAAGCTTTTGGCAAGCACTTCTGATAGCTGAAACTTCTGCATGGGCAGTCGGATCATTATTGGATGTCACTCGATTAACTCCGGTTGCAATTATTTCACCGTTTTTGACTATTACAGCACCGAAAGGTCCGCCTCCATTATCGACATTTTCTTCTGAGAGTTTTGCCGCTAACTCCATAAATTGAGGATTATAGTCTTTGTCGATTGTAAACATAATGATGAGTAATTATTTAATGCAGGTTCTATAAATTGAACTCTGCGAGATTATTATTTCAATTTTTTTGAGGAGCAGGCTTTGGGTTGCTTTTGAGTTTTATCGGTTGTTTTCTTGGATTTTATTGGTCGCTTAGCTCGCTAAACTCTCTCCTCAATCTCGAAAACCCCTCAATTAAAATCTCAAAATTTTCCCAAATCAATTTATAGAACCGGCCTTTAGTAAATTATCGAGGTCTGTATAAAATTGAGGGTCTTCGCCGGTAACAATTTTAGCAATTTTGCCTTCAGGAGAGATTATGATTTTAGTTGGATAACCTTGAATTGCGTAATTTTGGTCCGGGCGATTTTCTGTCACATTTTCTGTGTCATTATAAAGATTTATCCAAGGTAATTCATATTTATTGACCGCATTAATCCATCTTTCTTTAGTGTCTCCGCAGTCAATACCGATGAATTCTACTTTGCCTGTGTGACGTTTATAGGCTTCTTTCATTTCAGGAAAACCTTTAATACACCATTTACACCAACTTCCCCAGAAATCGAGAACTACCCATTTGCCTTTAAAATCAGATAGACGTACAATTTCTCCGTTCATATTAGGGAGTGAAAAGTCAGGTGCAGTGTAAGTGCCATTTTGCATTTCGTTTTGGAGACGTTCGGCTTCTACTTGTCGCAATGTGGCTTTATGTTGCTGTTCAACAAATGGGTATAGTATTGATTTTTTTGCATTCTCTCCAAGTAGAGAATAATATTTTAGAAAAGTTTCGCCGGATGTGTTAAGAAGAGCGAAAGTCGTCGCTGTATTATCCGGATTATTGTCTAAAAAATCGGTGAAAGTGGAATAATATTTTGCTAAGACTTCTTCAAAATTATCGGAGGTGTTAGTGCCTTGTTGAATTGCGATAAGAATTTCTTCATATGGTTTTGCCTTAGCCGACATATATTCGATTCCGTCCATAAGTTCTGTTCCTGAAACTAAAGCAGAATATTCTCCGTCAAGAGATGTTAAGTTGACATTTAAATTTTCGTTAGGAGCTATATATAATTTTGCAAGTCTATTCCCATTATCTGATGATGAAATCAAGAAATATTCCGGTTCAGACAAATTTGTTGTAATAGTAGCAGAATTGTTTGAAATATTAATAGTGTCATTGATTACACCGAGTTCTTGTTCCGACTTTGCTTTTAGCATATTCTTTATAGGGTTGTGGCTGACAATTATCTTATCGAAAGAAGGAGTTTCGTCGAAAGTGATTTTTATATCAGCTACAGCATAATTAGCTACAAGAGCAAATAAGCATAAAGATGCGAATAAGTTTTTCATTTGCATATAAGTTAAAAAAGTTATGAGGCAAAATCGCCTATATAAGATATAATGCAAATGTAAACAAAAATATTATTTATTTGGTCATAATAAATGCCAATTTGTGTTAAAAAGAATGATTGAGGCTTTTTTCTCTAAGTTTCTTCAAGAGGAGATTGGTAAATTCATAGTTTTTTAATCCCCATTTAGGAGATATAAGAAGATCGGCAGGAGATTGTGATACAAATCTCTCAATGGCAATATGGCGAGGAATGATTTCAATCATTTTAATACAAAGGTCGAGATACTGCTCTACACTGAAATTTCTGACTATGATTTCGTCGTTAAGTATTTGTTGGTGAAGGATAGTGTTTTTGACAATTTGCAGTTGATGTATTTTTATAGTGTCAATAGGAAGTTCTGCAGCACGGTGGATAGTGGTCAAAATATCCTGGTCTGTTTCTCCGGGAAGTCCGGCAATTAGGTGAATTCCACACGAAATTCCTTTGTTGTGAGTACGAACTACAGCATCAATGACATGTTGCCAAGAGTGATGTCGGTTTATAAGAGCTAATGTTTCATCGTGGCTTGTTTCTGCACCAAATTCTATGATAACCGGAGTTGTACGATTGATCTCAGCCAACGGATTGAGGATAGAGTCAGGCAGACAGTCGGGTCGTGTGCCGATGATAATTCCAATTACATTATCCACTGCCAATGCCTCATTATACATTTCTAAAAGTTTTTCCCTCTCCCCATGAGTATTTGTATAAGCTTGAAAATAGGCAAGATACTTCATCTGAGGGTATTTCTTTGCGAAAAATTGTTTACCCTTTTCTATTTGTTCGGTAATAGATGCAGAAGAATTACAATAGTCGGGATTGAAAGTGTGATTGTTGCAATATGTACATCCTCCTACACCGATAGTCCCGTCTCTGTTAGGGCAGGATAGTCCGGCATTAAGCGAAATTTTCTGAACTTTTATGTTAGGAAAAATTCGGTTAAGATATTCTGAATAGTCGGTATAAAAGGGGTTCATTATTTAGATTTTTTCTGTTTTAGCCAGTAAGATATTATCAAGGATTACAATTGCTGCCATGGATTCAACAATGGGAACTGCACGAGGTACAATACATGGATCATGGCGACCTGCTATTTTCTCGGTTACTTGATTTCCGTTTTTATCAATGGTTGTAATTTCTCTTGGTAGTGTCGGTGTTGGTTTGAATGCAATTCGCATATATATATCTTCACCATTTGATATTCCTCCTTGAATACCACCTGAGTGGTTAGTATGGGTATGTATCTGCCCATTTTCTGTATAGAAAGAGTCATTAAGCTCAGAGCCTTTTTTATCTATAGCGTTGAAGCCTGAACCATAATCAAAACCTTTAACGGCGTTAATGCTCATCATGGCAAAGGCAAGTTGAGCGTGTAGTTTGTCATATATAGGGCTTCCAATTCCGGCAGGGCAACCGGTTATCCTGCATTCAATAATACCGCCTATGCTGTCTTTCTCTGCTTTCATTTGCAAAATCAGTTGTTCCATTTTATCGCTTGTCTCTTTGTGTGGACAATATATGATTGACTGATTAATCTCTTCAATAGAATAATTATTACGAGGTTCCGGGATATAAATATTACCTATTTGCGAGGTAAATGCAGAGATAAAAATGTTTTGTTGAGCAAGAATTTGACGAGCAATTGAACCTGCTACAACTCTTGCAATAGTTTCTCTTGCACTTGCACGTCCGCCTCCGCGATAATCGCGTATGCCGTATTTGATATCATAAGTATAGTCCGCGTGAGATGGACGATATATGTGTTTGATATTTTCGTAATCGGCTGAATTATGATTGTTATTTCTGACTATGAAAGCGATAGGTGAACCTAACGATTTTCCTTCGAATATTCCGGAAAGGATTTCTATTTTGTCAACTTCGTTACGTTGCGACACTAAATTGTTTTTGCCCGGACGACGTCGATTAAGTTCATATTGAATCTGTTCTATGTCGATAGGTTGTCCGGCAGGGACACCATCTATGACGCCACCGATTACCGGTCCATGGCTTTCTCCAAAAGAAGTGATTCTGAAAATTTTTCCGAAGCTGTTCATATATTTATTTTGTTGAGGTTATTAAGTCACATTCTATTGCATCTACATAATTTATTAAGTCGGCAGGTGATATTTTAATTTGTAAACCACGTTGTCCGGCGGAAATAAATATGAAATCAAAAAGTATGCAGTCTTCTTGAATGTAGGTGGGAAATTTTTTCTTCATTCCGATAGGAGAACATCCACCGCGAATGTATCCGGTGGTGGGTAGAAGTTCTTTCATCGGAATCATTTCTACCTTTTTGTTGCCACTGATTTTAGCTGCTTTTTTTAGATCGACTTCAGTGTTGCCGGCGATAACACAGACTATGTGGCCTGTTTTATCGCCTTTAAGCACTAATGTTTTATATACTTGATTGATGTCTTCTCCGAGTTCTTCAGCCACGTGGTCGGCTGCTAAATTATCGGGATCGACAGTGTATGGAATCAATTCATAATGAATGTCGGCATTATCTAAAAGACGTGCTGCATTTGTTTTTTGAATTTCAGCCATATACTTAGTTAATTATCTATCCATAGTAACAAGGAGTTCTTCGTTGTTTCGAGTCATCTCCATACGTTTTTTGATAAATTCCATGGCTTCGAGTGAGTTCATATCGCCGAGATAGTTTCGAAGTACCCACATACGATTTAGAATTTCTTGGTTTAATAGTAAATCGTCGCGTCGTGTGGAGGATGCAATAATATCAACAGCCGGGAAAATACGCTTGTTGGATAGTTTTCTGTCGAGTTGTAGTTCCATATTACCGGTACCCTTGAATTCTTCGAAAATGACTTCGTCCATTTTTGAAGATGTTTCGGTTAGAGCTGTGGCAATAATAGTAAGAGACCCTCCATTTTCAATGTTACGAGCAGCACCAAAGAAACGTTTTGGGCGTTGTAAAGCATTGGCATCTACACCACCGGAAAGAATTTTACCTGAAGCAGGAGATACAGTGTTGTATGCACGAGCCAAGCGGGTGATAGAGTCGAGCATAATTACTACATCATGTCCACATTCCACCATTCGTTTAGCTTTTTCAAGCACTATTCCGGCAATTTTGACGTGACGTTCTGCCGGTTCATCGAAAGTGGAAGCTATAACTTCCGCATTTACACTGCGAGCCATATCTGTAACTTCTTCAGGACGTTCATCGATAAGAAGCATTATGATGTATGCTTCAGGGTGGTTTTCCGCAATTGCATTTGCAATGTCCTTAAGAAGAATTGTTTTACCGGTCTTTGGTTGTGCCACAATAAGAGCACGTTGCCCTTTGCCGATAGGAGCAAACATATCAACAACCCTGGTTGAAATGTTACATGAGCGACCACTTGTGAGATCAAATTTCTCATCCGGGAAAAGTGGAACTAAATGTTCGAATGGAACTCGGTCGCGGATAAGCTCAGGACTAAGACCATTGATTGAAATCACTTTACAAAGAGGAAAATATTTTTCTCCTTCGCGTGGTGGGCGTATGCCACATTCTACAACGTCACCTGTCTTTAAACCATATTGTTTTATCTGTGCTTGAGAGACATAGACATCATCAGGGCTTGTCAGATAATTATAGTCGCTTGAACGAAGAAACCCGTAGCCGTCGGGCATTACTTCAAGCACTCCGGAAGAAGTTAAAATTCCTTCGAAATCGAAGATGGTTTCCTTTTGTGGAGGTTCATTGTTTTGTTGACGTTGTTGATTGTTACGTTGTTTTTTATTGTTTTTATTGTGTTTGTTTTGTTGTTGGTTTTGTTGAGAAGCCGGTGTGGATGTTGGCTCTTGTATTATGATTGGAGCTTGAGCCGCGGCTAAGGCTGCCTCTTCTTTTTCTTTTTGAGATCGAGGGACAAATTTTTTCCCACCGGCTTTTGGAAAGAATGAACCTAATGATGATTCACGTTTGGGCATTATAGGTTCGATCGATGTTGCAGGAGGGACATCAAGAGTTTCATTACTAATAAAAACTTCCTCAAAAAGATTTTGTTGAGGTTGGGGCAGAGGTTCTTGTGGAATCTCTATATTTTCGTCTTTATCCTGTATCTCCGGTGTCGATTGAAGAATTTGTTCTTGAAGTTTATACGACTCTGATTCTGAATTAATTTGAGTAGAGTCGTTTTCTTGTGGCAGTTCTGTCTCTTTTGCTTTTGTTTTACGCCCACGTTTTTTGGGGCGGTCTGCAGTTTCATCGATATTATCAAGAGGAGTCGAACTTTCTTCAATCGTCGGTTCGGTCGGTTGCTCGTTGACTATATCAGTGTTATTAGTTGACTCGCTCTGATTAGAATCGTCAGATGATTTGGTAGCAACTTGTTTTTTGCTTCTTGTTTTAGATTTCTTTTCTTTCTCCTTTTTTGCTTCAGACACCTTGTTCGCTTGAGCTTTTGCTGAAGAAATAGCTTGGTTGTCTAAAATGTAGTAGACTAAAGTTTCGACATCTGCGGATTCTGCCTTTTTCATACCCATTTCTTCAGCTATACTTTTAAGTTTAGCCGTTTCCATGGAATTAAGTTCGTTGATAGTGTACATAAAGAATGATTATGTATAAGAATTTTGCAATTGATTTATCTCAGAACGACTGATTTAAGAGTCGTTGTGCATTTCAAAATAATAAGTGAATTATTAAAGACAGGTTCTCTAAATAGAACACTGCGAAGTTTGATTCTCAATTTAGTCGGTTTTCAATTAGGCTTTTGGATGTTTTAGGTCTTTAATCGTAATTTTTCTTCGATTTTGTTGGCGGTTTAGCCTGCCAAACACCTTTTTCAGTCTCGAAAACTCCTTATTCAAAATCTTAAAATCTTCCCCAATCTATTATAAGAATCAGCCTTAAATTAATTACCCTATGATATTAATACAAATTTAATAATGTAGAAGTTTGTTTATGTTGAATTTTGAGAAGTAATACCGTACGGATTGTGTCGGTATCAATTGATGGTGCAAAGATATTAATAATAATTTTAACCTCAAAATTTTTTTAATAAAAGAGAGCCTAAATATTCGGGATTAAGCATTTTTTTAGTACAAAGGTGTTATATTAATTATTAGTGATGAAGTTAAGCATATTTTTGTACACTATATTTCTGACATCTAAAGATGATAGTACTAAATCGTGAATGCCGTTTTTAATTTCGATAATAGTAGTGTTTTGACCTAATTTAGCACTACATCTTTTTATCATTTCAGGATCTAAAACGGCATCTCCGGATTGAAAGTCGGGGTTCCATTCGCAAGCATCTACTTTGTTGTCGCTAATGAGAACGAGTATAGGAATAGTAATCTTTTTGCCATTTTTCATAAGATCTGATTGTGCAGAGTCGATGCTTTTGATCCATGCGACAGTCACATCAGGGGAGTATGTTTTTTTCCATTCGGTGTTGTAGTCCCATTCTCCATGATATGTTTTTAAGAGGCTTTGGGCGTATCCGTTACAGTCGTTTTGTGATATTTTTGTGGATTTGGAAAAATTGCTCCAGAAGCCGATTAAGGGAATAAGAAAGTTTCTATATGTGCTGTTCATGTTCCATTCAAGAAACGGACTATTAAGAATGACTCGATTGATGTCTGAATTGTTGTTATTTCTTAGAGCATATAATGCGGAAGTTAGACCTCCTGTGGAATGTCCTATAAGAGTTATGTCATTATTGCCTAAGTTTTTTATTATATCGATAGCAGCATTAATTTCTTCGAAATAGTCTGAAATATTTCTAATATCGCAAGGGTGTTGCCAATTTTCAAGAGAGCGACCATGACGACGAAGATCAATCGCAAAAAAATTGAAAGATGCATTGGAAAATGTGTCTGCCATTTCCTTTTGAAAGAAATAATCATTGAATCCATGTATGTAGATTATTGCACGATTAGATGGTTGTACACTTGGTCTGAAAACAAGAGATGCTTTACATTTACCATCGTAGCTGTTTGCAAGAGGAATTGATGTGACTTTGAAGTCCTCTCCAAGAATGTCTGTATGCCAAATATAGTTTTGAGCATAGCATAGATTGCAAATAGTAATAAATATAATAGCAACAAAATATTTCTTCATTGTAGGTATGTTGAGAATAGAGATTATTAGAATTCAAAATTACTCAAAAATTGTGTTATATCCATAAAATAAAATGAGAAATATTAAAAATAAGATGATTTTTAAAAAAAATATCGTAAAAATGCTTGTGGAATTAAAATTTATGCTTACCTTTGCACTGCCTTTGAAAAAAGGCATTATATGGTGATTGTAGCTCAGTTGGTTAGAGCGTCGGATTGTGGTTCCGAAGGTCGTGGGTTCGAGCCCCATCTGTCACCCCTTTAGTTTCTTCATAATTTTTTCTAAAGTGTCCTGTTAGTTTGGGACACTTTTCTTTTTATATTTACTTTCTATTCTGGAATATCGGTATATAAAAGAAAAGAGGATTGATAATCGTCATTATCAGTCCTCTTTTAAATTTTGTGTTACCTTCTAAATTATTTTTTAGAACGATTTCCGTAGCGGCTACGGAATTTGTCAACACGACCGGCAGTATCGACAAGTTTTTGCTTACCTGTAAAGAATGGGTGAGAAGAACTTGTGATTTCAAGTTTTACCAATGGGTATTCTTTGCCGTCGATTTCAATAGTTTCTTTGGCAGCTACTGTTGAACGAGTGATGAAGATTTCGTCGTTTGACATATCTTTGAACACCACTTCGCGATAGTTAGAAGGATGAATGTCTTTTTTCATTTTTTTTCTGCAGTTTTTAAATGATTTATTTATTACGTTGCAGGGAGCGACCCTGCGTAATGGCGTGCAAAGTTACTAATTTTTTTTGAATTGACAAATAGTGTGAGTTTATTTTGTAGATATGTCGTTGGTAATAAATCAGATAGTTAAATAAAATAGAGAAATGTACATATGACATTTCTCTATTTTTATAAGTAAAAGTGATTTAAATTATTTCACTACGACTTTGGTTACATTATTGTTGATAACTACAACGTAAACTCCGAAAGGAAGGTTCTCAGGTTTAACTTCGATTCCTGCTGCGTTGAAAACTTTAGCTTCTTGAGGTACGATGATTGAGTTGCCTTCTACTTTGATAGAATTGTTAAGTTCAATTTCATCAACTGCTGTATCTTTGATAGTGTAGTTGAATGTGTATTCAGGGTTTACTTTACCTGTTGTGAATGCTCCTGAATAAGAAGATGCTGATGCAGTAGAATCTCCGAAAGTGGCTTCAGGAATGACTAATGTGAATTTACCTTCAGTAGTTAATTTTTCGTTGAGGGTTATTGTCCATTTAGTGTAATCGAAGTTTTCGACAGCAGAAATTACAGCATCATATCTGTTTTTAGCTGCGTCTTCAACATATACACTACCTGCAATTCCAATTAAGCTTTCAAGAGCGTAAACATCCTGATCGAAAGTTAATTCGAATGATTCCAATTGTGCTAATTCTCCTTCAGCAGGGTTTACAGATGGTTTAGGAAGATCTAATGTCATTGGAAGTTGAAGAAAGAATGTGTAGCTTAATTCCGGATTGTAAGTGCTTTCTTCAGAGTTAAACATTTTTGCCGGGATGCTAAGGAAATACATGCCATTCTCAAGATTTTCCGGGAGTGTAAATGTAACAGAAAGTCCATCTTCAGCAAGGGTGGCCGGTGCAGGATAAGTCATAAAGCGAGAGTTGAATGATGCTTCGGCAGTTTCATCCATTGATTCCACTTTAGATGGGAATGTCAAAGTTACTTTAGAAAGTGTGTTTACGTAGTTGTCAATTTCTGCATCGTAAGGAGCAGGATCAACAGCTGTTGGAATGAATGAAGCGTAGTTAACGTGATTACCCTTACGCTCTGTTGACATACTTGATTCAGATTCGTCGAACATACACATTACAGTAAATACGTGGCTACCTGTTGGAACATCCTCAATTTGAATAGATGTCTCAGTGGTGTTTGCATATTCATAGTAGTTTACAAAAACTTTGAAGCTTGTCGGATTGATACCTTCTTTGCTTGGTTTTGACCAAGAGAGAACACCTGATTTATATCTGAGGTTAAACGGAGCTTTAGTGTAGTGATATTCTTTAGATGCAACGTAATCGTTGTTTTTTACCAATATTTTGTTATCACCGTCAAATTCGTATTCTTTTATAGCTACGCATAAATCAGTATCGCTTGAATATTCGTATTCTTTAGAAGATGTTTTTACAAATGTTCCGTTTTGGTAGTCATAGTTTGTTTCAGAAATGATTTTATTTCTTTTGTAAAGCAATTCTTCTTTTCCAAGTATAGTTTCTTCGTCAGTATCATATAAGGTGTTTGTAGTTAAATTGTCATCAGAGGAGTGTTTAACCATATATTTGTAAATCTCTTCTCCATTTTCATCGTATTCGAAATGACGAGAAATTTCGTGGATTACTTTATAAGTAGGAGAGTAGTATTTGTATTGCTTAACGGCAGAAATATTCTTGTAGGAACCTGTTTCAGAATCAATTCGTTTGGTAGTTGATTGGTCGATGAAATCAATATTTGGGATGTCAGTTTTAATGTTTTTTTCCCACTGAGTTACTTCATAGTTATCCCATTGCATTGTTTCCGGATTCCACACTTGTTTTGTTTGCGAATCGCTGTTAGAAGTATTTTTATATACAGGTTGATTGAAGTCATCATAGTCAATCGAGCAAATTAACGATTCAGTATTGCCACTTGAAGAGGAAGAATAGTAGTAGTGTTTTGAACCTAAGTAATAACCATCGGCATCAGTAATATCGCAACGCTCGTTTTGCCAGTGAGCAATAATTTGGTCGTTAGTGTCTCGGAGGTCAATTTCGAAAGAATAAATGTCAGATTCTCCTTCTTCGTAGATTGCAGAAAGATAAATTGTAGCAATGTTGTATTCTTTTGTAGTGTTAGGGTAAATGAGCAAAGAGCCTTTCGTTAAGTCTGCTCCGTCAACAACAATTCCGGGGTAGAATCCGTTTAATGCACCATTACATCCCGACATATAGTATCTGTATCCGATAAGATTTACGTTATCATCATGTTGAGGTGCATCCCATTTGAATGCAACGCTCCATTGAGTAGTATATTCTTTTGTGATAACTTGACCATTGGAAGGAGCCGGAAGGTTGATGTCCATATTGTAAACTAATTCGTCGGTGACATTCCCGGCGATAGTATCATACATGGCCATTACTCTGTAATAATGAACACCTCTAAGTTGTTTTTCTACTTCGAAAGATTCTGTAGTGTAGAGTGAGTCTAATACTTGGTCATCTGCAATGACTTTATAACCTTTGAAATTATCTAAGATTGAAGGCTTGTCGATGTTGATTTTTACTTTAGTAATTGCCGAACCTTCGCTAATTCTAAAGTTTTGAGGCATAAGATCTTTACTATATGAGCTATGAGAATAGACGTTGAAATCATAGTAATCAAATACTAAAAGGTCAGGATCCCAAATGTATTTGTCTGATTTTGCAAGTAGTCCTGTTTTTGAGTCGTAAGTATTTACGATTTTTAGATAGTTAGTGTATTCATTAAGTACACCGCTTGAAGCAGTTGCTTTTGTTGTGAGGTGTTCGATAAGACGATTAGCCGAGTCATAGGAGTATTGTTGACGTTCAGCTGATTTGATTTCGCCTAAAGTAGAAGATGAAGTGCTGATAGCATATTCCACTTCTTCGATAAGGTTATTATTGCTGTCATATTTATATTCTGTTCTTGCAGATACTTTGCCGGATGAACCTAAGTTTTCACGTTTTGTCAGTAATCCGTCTGTATAGGTGTAAGTGTATCTGCCGGATTCTGCTTTTTTGCTGTTGTATGTAATTTCATTGATGAGTTTATTGTCGGCATATTCGTAATACGTAGAATCTAAGTAATTTCCGTTACGATTATCAAACCTGTTCACATATTTCAAAGACCCGTCCTCATTGTAGACATAGTATCTGTTGTTGTCTTCAATAGAATCGGCAACCAATTGGTCTTTGTCGTTGTAAACATAACGTTTATTAACATAATAGTCTCCGAAGCTATAAATAGATTCGAGAACTAAGTTTCCATTCTTGTCGTAGTAATTGCGAGTAAGACTGGTGTCATCGTGTTTGACTTCGTAGTTTGTCATAGAATCATCAGTGTAAATTTTGACTACTCGCGTGTTTTTGTAGTCGGCTATTTTTTGTTCCGGCGAACTTTGCCCAAACATAGTCAAGCCTGTAGCTAATAAAACTAATGTTAAGATTTTTTGTTTCATATGAATTGAAAATTAAATGTGTCGATATAAAAATTGTGTGTCGATATATCATAATAAAAATCGACACACAATGATATTGGATTATTAGATTACAACTTTGTGAGTTTTACCGTCAATATAGACGATATAGATTCCTTTGGATGTAATATTTGTAAATGATTTGCCTGATAATGTTTTAATCAGTTTGCCATCTAATGAGTAGATGTTGGCTTGATTGTAATTTCCATCAATGTAAAGAGTATTTCCAATTGACCAAACTTTGCACTCATCGTTGGCAATATTGTTTACACCTGAAGCATACATTTTAGTGGTAGCTGAGTTATAGACTTCATAGTTGTTATAGTCATCACCACCATAATTACTTATAAACGCAACTACGTCCATGTTTTCAGGTTTCCAAGAACTTTTAAGTCCGTTAAGTTTATATGTGATGTCAAAAGAACCGTCATCGTTGATTGTGAGTTCGTCACCCCATGTTGAAGTCATTGTCGTTCTAAGAGCATGATTATGAACATAATTATTGCCTCCACCTTCTTGATAGTTTACCATACCGCTTTCGGTAAGGAAAATGTTGATGTAAGGTGTGCTTTCAAAAGCTGCAACAGATTTACCATGAACTCTGACAGAAAGGTCTCTTGTTTCATTATTGAAACTTGGTTCTATGGAAAGTTCCACAAATGCGGTCTCTTCAATTCGTTTGTTTATCAATTCTTCTACTAAAGTAGAGCTTGATAATAAGAATACCGGACCTGTTGCATCTGTTTTTCCATCAGCAGTTTGAGTTTGAGCACCTTCTGAAGCAAGATTTGTTCTGTCGAGCATCATTGCCGGTGCGTATTGATAGTCGCCGTTGTTGTAAAAATTGACATAGCTTCTTGAAGCTGATGCTGTGTAGGTGTCAGTGCCATAACCGACGTGGTGAATTACCCATACCACATTCTCATTTACAAGGCTTTCCAATAGTTTGTGAGCCGCCGGACAATTACCACATTGTGTAGTTGAGAATTGTTCTAATAGAACATTTCTTTGGAACATATCGGAGCGACAAATTATGGATGATTTAGCTGAATTATTGGTTGCATCAATATCTTCATTGCCGTTTGGTTTTGATATTGTGACATAGATATCATAAGCTCCGTCAGTATCAATAATTGCATTATCAATAATAAATGTACCTGTTTTTCCTCCTTTGATTCCGTCGGTGGTTTCAACGGTGACAGTTTGCTTTTGGTCTCCGATTGTGTATGTTACATCGAAATTATAAATAGTCTCGCAACCATAGTTTCGAATAGCACCTTCCAATTTAAATTCTTTGTCAGGCATCACATAAGGGCGATGATCAATTCGTTCTAATGAAATATCGTATTTAGGAAGATTGTCGCCTGAAATAATGCCTCGAACGCAAGCGTTTCCAAAGTTAGAGTCTGATAGATGAGCTAATTCCCAACGTTCTTCATCTTCTACGTAAAGTCCATACCAGTCGCCATAAACATTTGCCGGTCCATTATCTACAGCGAGTGCATAATCTTTAGTAGTGGCACTGCCTACTGTAAGTCGATAGCCGATAAAGAATTCAGAACCGTCAATAATGTATGGTTCATCTAATGTGATATTGTTCCATTTATTTGGAGAGAATGAAACGGCTTGAGTGTAGATGTCATCGGTGTATTCGATATCAGTAGCCACAAAAACTTCAGCATCTTTACCTGTTGCACTTCCAATTCCGACTTGAATTTCTGAAAGTTCTGCTCCGATGTATTTAGATGCAATTTCTTCAGGAATTTGTATTGCAGCAATGAGTCGTACTTCAATGTAAGACCAGCCAATTGTGGTGTGCATATCATTACAATATGATAGTTCAATATGCGGTTGTTGGTTTGACGCTTCATTTGCTATCGGATGTTGCATCTTAATCGCATCTTGTGCATTAATGTTGATTACTGCCAAGATAGATAATAAAGATAACAATAATGATTTAAGTTTCATATTGTATTATTTTAGATTTATCAATATTTGAAAACTTTACCTGTGATTACTTGTCCGTCGATAGTGGCGTTTACAACGTAAACTCCTTTATAGAAATCAGCAACGTTGATTTTGTTGTTATCCGGATTGCAGTCCATAATCAATTTACCTCCCATGTCGTAAACTTTTACATTTGAAGCATTGGCACTGAAGCAAAGTTCATCTCCAATAAGTTTGATAGAAGCGTTTGTAGGAGTATTGAGTGTTTGCATAATTGAAGTGTATCCCGGAAGTTTTACGATGAATACTTCTTTTGTTTCTAATTCTCCTGCGTCTGTTACCGAACGGTATTGTCCTACAATTACTTGAGAATCCGGAGATATTGTGCAACAATCGATGTATCGAGTATTTTCAGGAAGTTCAGAATAAATGTCGAAGTTGTATTCACGTTTGAGGTAATCTGAAAGTTCGATTTTTTCATCAGAGTCGGCAGGCTTGATGAAGAATTCGAAGCCGTCACATGAAATCATATCACCGCAATTAGATATTCCGTAAGTATAGAACCCACCTGCTATTTTATCGAATTTAACTAGTTCGTTGGTTTCGAGGTTGAAAAGTATAGGATAGCTGATAACAGATTCTTCAGTAACAGTAGTGTCTCCTTCTTTCCAAGCCCAAACAGTTTCGGTTGCCATAGGTGCAAGCCATTGACCATTCGTACTCATAATAACAGGAACGGATGTAACTTCAAAACCTGTTCTGAAAGAAGTCCAGAAGTTATATTGCCATTGTGCCTGAGCTTCTTGGAAATCTTGTATTTGGTCGTTGTATTCATCTGTGCCGGGTTCAGCGGTGATGTATTCAGAAGCAATAGGCTCTAATTGATTCCATCTTTCATAGTCGTTGGTATTGCCTTTGAAAGTGAGGTCGTAGAATGGAAGTTCATAAGACCATTCTGTGCCATCGTATTTGTAAACGATAGGTTGATAATATCTACCACGTTTTTCAACCATTACTCCGACAACAGTGTTGCCGTCAGCAGAGATTGTGCGAGTAGAGACAAATTGAGTTTTTGTGCCAAAAAAGTCTGTTTCCGGGTTAGGAAGTTCTTCGTATGCATACGATCCGTCAGATTGAAGTCTCCAAATACAGGGAAAAACGGTGTAAGGTTTAGTTGGATCAATAGTTCCCATTATGTATCCGACAATAGTTTTACCATCAGGAGTGATTTCATTAGCGTGTCCCTCGCTAATTTCGCTATATGGAACTTCGAGTTCTTCCCATTCCATTGTATCGACGTGGAAAAGAGCAGGCATATTAGAATCACTTTTGCCGACGATAAGTCCTGAATCGGAAACGTCAGCAAAGCACATATCTGAATATTCAGATTCGGCTTGTTGCACAATAAGACGTTCTTCGTCAAGGTCGAATCTATATGCTTCGGTGTATTGACGGGTCCCGACTATGTATCTTCCATTACCGGAAATGCCCATAGTAGCCCAAGGAGTGCTGGTAAAAATTATTTCGGGATTTTGAGCCGAAGTCGCTGACGTCAAAGCAACTACAGCAAATGCTAAAGTGGTAAATTTTTTAATCATTTTATTATGGTTTTAAGTTGTTAATTTATAGTAAAGTGTTTGTTAATATCGATAAAAGAATTTTGCGATAAAATCTGTTCTTAATGAATTGGAAAACAAATTTTATCGCAAAATTATTGTTTGTAGCAGAGGTATTGTTTATTTTAAATTAAAAAAAACAGGTGTTATATAGGATTGAATAATTTTTTAATATAAATCAATCAGTATTTTAACATTAATATTGAGTTATTTGCGTAATTGGCGTCTGATATAGCTAAGATATTGTTGAGTAATACCGAGGTATGAAGCAACGATTCCAAGAGGCACGTTTTTGAGGATGTCAGGGCGATTTTTGAGTAATGAAATGTATCTTTCTTTAGCATCACCATTTATTACTGATTGCTTGTATTCGTCAAAGTATAATTGGCAATGTGCCATGCTGAGAGCCCATTGAGCAAATTCGTGCGATTCGGCAACTCTTTTTTCGAATTCTTTTTTTGGAAGTTGTAAAATTGTAGAGTTGCAACAAGCATCCATTTGATAGAAAGATGGTTTGTTGAAATAGAACGAATGCCAAGAAACGATCATAGTACCGGGCATAGCAAATCCTGTTGTGATTTCGTTACTGCCATTCATGTGGCAAGCTCTGATGATTCCATCTTTAACGATATAAATATTATCGTTGATTTCTCCGTTGGAAATTAAAGTGGCTTTTGCTCTAAGTTTAAATTCAGTCATGCTTTCGATAAAAGATTCGAGCATTTCTTCCGGAAGTTGATAAGTACATTCTGCTTTAAGAAGTTTTTTCATCGCTTCCAAATCTTCTGGTAACATAGTTCTTCTCATAATAGTAATGTGTTTTGAATTGATTGTAAATTAAATTATATTGGTTTTTAATATTTGGCACTTCGCAAATTTAATATAATTTTTTTAATTGACAAAATTTAAATGTTTTTTTAAATTTAAAAAAACTTATTTAGATATATTTTTTAGTAAAGAGAAATAATTCGTAACTTTGCAGAGAAATTCAAAATCAGTGTAAAATCTCTGTATTGAGTGGGAATTAATAATATTTGAAATATAATAATACTTAGGTAAATGGATTGGTTGTTTGATTTATTAAAGCCGGGGACGGTATCACTTGCGAGTACGATATTGTTGTATTCGTTTGTAATTTTCTGTGGTATATATTTAGGGAAAATAAAGATATTTGGAGTATCTCTTGGAGTGACATTTGTGCTATTCGTAGGTATTTTGATGGGTCATTTGGGCTATGTAGTTGAAGGGAGTACTTTGAAATTTGTACAAGAATTTGGCTTAATATTGTTCATATTTTCTATCGGTATGCAAGTAGGTCCGGGATTCTTTTCTTCGTTTAAAGAAGGAGGAATAAAGTTAAATATGTTGGCATTGACCGGTATCTTATTGAATCTTGTGATGATGGTGGGAATTTATTATTTGCAAGGAGGTTCGGAAGGTACAACATCCATACAGCAAATGATAGGTATAATGAGTGGTGCTGTAACTAATACACCGGGACTTGGTGCCGCACAGCAATCATTGAATCAAGTTTCAGCCGAGAGTGCAAGCGTATTGTCGGAACAGATGTCAATGGGATATGCTGCTGCTTATCCGTTAGGGGTTATTGGAATAATCATAACAATGATTGTGATAAAACAGGTATTTCGAATAGATGTAGAAAAAGAAATCAAGGCAGTAGAAGATGACAAAAATGATTCGTTATTAAAACCTCACGTGGTTACATTTAAAGTTACAAATGATTTGATACAAGGGCTTACAATTGATAAGTTACACACAATAATCTCGTGTAACTTTGTGATATCTCGAATTGAGAAGCCTAATGGTGAAATTGTGATACCGACAACCGACAATGTATTGGAAAAGGATGATTATTTGTTGCTTGTGATTTCAGTTCAAGATGAAGAAATATTTCAACGCTTTATCGGACCGATAGTAGAAAAGGATTGGAAGTTGACTCAAGGACCGGTTGTGGCAAGACGAATTATAGTTACAAAGCCGGAATATAATGGTGTTAAAATCGGGCAGTTGCGATTGCCAATGGGATTTAAATTGAATGCGACACGTGTTACACGTGCCGGAGTGGACTTGTTGGCATCACCAAACTTGCGTTTACAGATAGGGGACCGTGTTACTGTCGTAGGTAAAGAGGAGGATATAAATCGATTTGCAAAGAAATTGGGCAATTCGTTGCGAAGACTTAACGAACCTAATTTGATAACTATGTTTATCGGTATTTTCCTCGGAATAATTGTGGGGAGCATACCTTTGACGTTAAATTTGCCATGGATGTCTATACCAATGAAATTAGGGCTTGCAGGAGGTCCGTTGATTGTAGCAATATTAATCAGCTGTTATGGTCATAAGTTCCATTTGATAACCTATACAAGTTCTTCAGCAAACTTGCTGATTAGAGAAATTGGTATATGCCTGTTTTTGGCTTCCGTCGGTATTGCGGCAGGAAAGAATTTTGCATCAACAGTATTTAACGCTACCGGTGCGATGTGGGTGTTCTATGGATTTTTAATCACAGTAATTCCATTGTTGATAGTAGGAGTAATCGGACGTTGGAAATTTAAGCTTAATTATTTGACATTAATGGGATTGATGAGTGGAGGATATACAGACCCGCCGGCGTTGGCTTATGGAAATAAGGTTGCAAATAATGATGCTCCGGCTGTGGCATATTCCACAGTTTACCCATTGACAATGTTTATGCGAGTAATAGTGGCCCAAGTGGCAGTGCTTTGTTTTTGTAGTTAATCCCTGAGATTATACAGCCGATAGACAATAAATTTGATGTCAGATATGAATAAAATAATAGGGTGAGACGTTGTGACTCACCCTATATTATTTATTATTGCTGTCCGGTAAAACTTTATTGATATCTAAAATTAGGGCTGACA
>CAZGEX010000028.1:0-30637 GCA_964524385.1 uncultured Sangeribacter sp. | reverse complement strand
GAAGTGTCAGCCCTAATTTTAGATATCAATAAAGTTTTACCGGACAGCAATAATATAATATGAAGTGTTATGACGTAATTTGATATTTTGCAGATAAATTCCGGTTTAATAACTTTGCATTAACTATAATTTGCTGAAAATACGCTCAAATAAAGCAATACAACACGAACAAAAAATTTAAATTTAAACATAAACTATCATGAAAAAATTAATTTCTACAATCCTGATTTCTGTGTTGGCATTCTGTTGCCAAGACGCCGCAGCAAAAACATTCAATTCAAATCTTTTCTACATCCGTCTACCTGATTATCTTGTCGACATGAGCGGTTTTTATTGTGCAATGTCCGGTTTAGATTCAGATAAAGTCAGTTACTTGGTTGATAGTAGTGAAGGTAATATATCTATGATGACTCTAATCGGCTCAAACAACTTTAAAAAAGATTTAGAAATAGCTGCAGATGAATTTATCCAAAAGCAAAGAAAAAATTATAGTTCAATCTACATTGATGAATCTCAAAGTAATATGGATACAAAAGTAGTTATCAAAGCCAAAAACTTCGAAGTATCAATGTGTACCGTACTCATGACAGATAAAAACAAAACTCAAGTAGCTACCATACAACTCGTCTATAAAAATGAATACAGCTCTGAAGCCGAAAGAATAATTGAAGACTATCTAAATTTAGCTTCTGTACGTACTGAATCCTAATGTGCTGAAATAATGCTGGTTGGCATTTGTAACTGCGAAAGTAGTATTATAATTATTGCTATGAAAAGTTATTGTGATTATATGGAAATTTAGTTATTGTGAAATTAGCTTAATGCCAAATTATCACTAACTTTGTAGTTAGTTACTTATAATCATTCTTGCAAATTTCGATTGTGAATCATGTACATTAATTTAAAAATATAGATATAATTATGGATGAAATGAAAAAATGTCCGCATTGTGGACAGGAAATTAAAGCCGGTGCAAAAAAATGTCGCTATTGTTTGAATTGGGTTGATAATCAATCAAATCAAGGTAATCAGCAACAATTTCAGCAACAATTTCAGCAGCAATCTCAGCAGCAATCTCAACAACAGTATCAGCAACAGTCTCAGTATCAGCAACCTCGTCCTCAACAAGCTATGCACTCTGATGATGAGAAATATGTGAATCTATCTTTTGGCAAAGACGTTTCTCTGCAAGAAGCAATTTTAGATCCGTTTAAAATCGCTTTTAAAAACAGCGGATGGCTTATTTTGACAGTGTTGTTATATGCAGTTACTTCTTGGATACCTTATTTAAATATCGGTACTACCATTGCTATGATTAATCTACCGAGTGCATTGGCTCGTGGTGAACAATTCTCTCCACTTTATATTTTTGAAGCAAAATATCGTAAATATATGGGAGAATATCTGACTATGTTTGGAAATGTAATTTTGATTTTATTTGCTTCAATTCCATTTTTGGGTATTCCATTTATTATTACTATCTATGGATGGAGCTTTGCTCCAATGTTGCTTATTGATAAGGAGATAAATGCAAGCGAAGCGTTCACGCTAAGTACGAAGATCACCTACGGCTACAAATTGAAAATGTTTTTTGCCGAATTCGTAATCGAACTCATGTTTAGTGTGGTATTAATAGTAACATCATTTACTATCGTTATTCCGATTCTTCTTATATTATTTTATATGATGGTGCAACCGGCTATAACAGCGGTATTCTATCGTCGTCTTGTAATAGAAAAATAACATAAAACGAAACGATTATGAAAAAATGTCCTTATTGTCAAGAAATGATACCGGCGGATTCTGTCCTATGTCCTATCTGCAGTGAGAATCTAAGCCCGGAAACTCCTGAATCAGAAAAGCTAATGGATTCGCCTCAGCCGACACATGCTTCCCACAATGTGTCGACACCTCCACCATTGCCTCCACAAGAACCGGTAACAAATTATGAACAACAACCGGAGGACGACGAAGAATTTTATTATGAAGAGCAACGTTCATCCCGTAAATGGATTATACCGGTAGTGATTCTTATCATACTCGCTTTTGCTACTGCAGCTTACTACTTCCTTGTGGTTAAAAATGATGACACTCCAATAACTGATCCCTCATTATTGCATAAGCAAACGACTATCGATTCTAAAGCTTCCGATTATATGTCAATGGAAGAGAGCGGACCTTCTGAAGAAGAAATAATGCAAGACGAAATTTCGGCAATAATCAATTTTGTATATTCGATGTATGCTAATGATGACTACGTCGATAGGTCGAATTGTTTTGCAAAAGAATCTAAAAAGTTATATGCCAAAGTCTCAGATAGCAATGATGGAGATATGCCTATTCTCGATTGGGATCCATTTATAGATGCTCAAGATTACTACAATTTCAGTTATCGATTGGAAAGCGTAGAACGTAAGTCAGAGAATAAGGCAATTGCAAAAGTCAAATACAAAAACAGTTATGGTTCGTATGTTAAGAATTTTACGTTCATAAAAGAAAATGAAGAATGGAAAATTGATACATTTGACGGTGATTCTTACGGAGATTTCAAACGTTGGATGCAAAATGCTGTAGCTGAATATGCCACTCCCGTTTCTTCTTGCTCGTATGCCCGCCCTGTCGATTTAGGTTTGAGCGTGAATTGGGCTAATATTAATCTGGGTGCTGCTTCGGAAGAGTCTTACGGCGACTATTTCGCTTGGACCAAGGCTGATGTTGCCACTCAATATTGGGGCAATAGTTGTAGATTACCGACTAAAGCAGAGTTGGAAGAACTCAAAAATTATTGTTCTTGGACGTGGACAAATATTCATGGTATTTATGGCTATCGTGTCACCGGACCCAATGGAAATTCAATTTTTCTTCCGGCTGCAGGATATTTCGATGGCTCATCTCTAATGAGTGCAAATAGCTTCGGAAGTTATATGAGCTCTGATGGTAATTCATCCGTATGCTATCGATTAAGTTTCAATAGCACAAAGTCAAACGTAAGAACTGACCATAGCTATCAGCGACGTACAGTTCGTCCTGTCAGTACAAATTGGTAAAAACACTCCTGTTAATGACGTAACGAGGGCCGAATCAGATGTGATTTCAGCCCTCGTTGTTTCATCTAAATATGCCTTTGTAGACAATATCGATGTGTTAAGGCAAAATAAATTGTAAAAATATCTAATCGCTAATAATTTGAAATGATTTGAAGTGCTTTGACATAACTGCATTACAATATTAGTGATTAACTTTGCTTGCGTTAAACAAAGTTTTTAATAATATGAAAAAGATATTTTTATTTTTAGTGATGGCAATTACATTTGCCGGCGTCTCAGCTCAAACAGTAGAATATGTTGATTTAGGATTATCAGTGAAATGGGCAGATAGAAATGTAGGAGCAAGCAATCCGAGCGACTATGGAAACATGTTAGAATGGGGTGCAATTGAAGAATTTCAGCATTATGCAGAAGTTGATTTTAATATAACCGGCAATCCGCAATATGATGCTGCAACAGCTAAATGGGGTGGAGCATGGCGACTTCCAACAAAAACAGAAATGGAAGAATTGGTAAACAAGTGTACATGGATTTGGACTTCGCAAGGTGGACATAACGGGTATCGTGTGACCGGTCCGAATGGGAATAGTATCTTTCTTCCTGCCGCCGGTAGGCGTAGTGGGTCTGAGTGTTATTCCATCGGAGATTACGGCTGCTATTGGAGCTCTACACCTCATGAGAGTTTTTCCTCCGCCTCGTACTATCTAAACTTCAGTAGAGATAGAGATAGAAATATGCGAAATATCGATTGGTTCATTTGTAGTTCAGGTGTGAGTGTTCGCCCGGTCTGCGACTAAATTTTTTTGAAATTTATGTAAGCAAAAGTTGCTTATAATTCAAATTATGACATAGTCTTTGTGCTTATTTTAATCATAAACTATTTCGGTAACGTAAGTCAACTGCTTCTGTTATCGTATGGTTAATGTGCGAATAAAAGAGGATTGAATTCCGGACAAAATTCAATCCTCTTTAATTGTGAGTCCTATTTAGGTTGGTACTAAAATATTTTGATGTGTTCAATTTTATTTAACCTGCTATAATTTACTTATGCCGGGTTAATGTTTTACATCGTAGCCCTGTGATTTCAAATAATCAAGTATTCTATACGACATTGCGTGGCGATAGTAGTCCAAAATATGGTCGCACCAATCATTGGTTGTCGTATCGCCTGATCGTGTGCGATTATATTCTTTAACCACATTGTCATATTCCTCCAATTCATCGACCATCTTTTCTATATCTTGACGATAGTGATTCTTATGGAATATCAACGAATCGCCTTGCTTTGGCTTTAAATCCGGGTCCTCACGAGGAACGCCTAATGCCAATCCACATACTACAAACACTCCTTTAGGCAACTGCAAAAGCTCTGCCAATCTTGCAGGATCTACTGTGCGTAAATAGCCTACACAATTGCTTCCCAATCCGAGCGATTCAGCTGCTACTACCGCACTCATCATTGCCAACGATGCGTCGATTACTCCGATAAACACTCCGTCCATTGTGTTGGTAAATTCCGGGACCTCAAAGCCTTTGCGATTTGCCAATTGGGTGATTTTGTTGTAGTCTGAACAGAATATCAACAATCGATTACAGGTCTTTAATTGCTTGGAATTGGTCATCGCATATAATTCCTCTTTCAGTGATTGATCATCAATGTCAATCACTGAAAATTGCTGACCATTATAGCTCGTCGGCGTATTTTCTATCGCTTTATAAATAAATTCCATTGATTCTGCAGGTATTGCTTCTCGCTCGTAGCGACGAATGCTTCTGCGTCCTAACAAACTTTCTTTTACACTTTTCATATATATTAGTTTTAAATGCTTTTGGCTTTGAAAATAAATTTTCTTAAAAAAGCCGATGAACTGATTTAATTCATCGGCTTCTATAATTGCCACACCAAAGGATGCGATGAAACTCCGACTGACAGGATTTGAGTGCTACTATCTCTTTGTAATCCGCCTTGTGCTTTTGCAACACCTTTCGGTGCGGGGCCCGCCATTGAAAAAGCAGCTTGTCTCGGTATTTCATTAAAATTTGATGAGTTTCCCAATCAACTTTGATGTGGTGATTTCTCTTTACTATGCTCTCTTGCTTTATTTTATAACGCAAATTTAATGCGAATTGTTTAATTCTCCAAATTTTAATGCCTTTTTCGTTATTTTTATTTGGTAAATCTACAGATTTCGTATCTTTGTGTCTCGATTAGTTGATTTGATATAGGTAATACAAAGTTAAGGCAGGTTCGATAAAATTGAACGCTGCAAGGTTATTATTTCAATTTCTTTTGTTTTTATGGCAGGCTTTTGGCGACTTTTGAATTTTAATCGGCAGATTTCGTCGATTTCGTCGGTCGTATCCCGCTATATTCCTTCCTCAATCTCGAAATCTCCTCGTTTAAATTCTCAAAATCTTTCCAAATCAATTTATCGAACCTGCCTTAAATAATCGTTGGGAGACTTCGGTCTCCATTTTTACCGGACAGCAATAGATTATAATAGTTGTTGCCATAATACTGTCTTAATGGAATTTTCGACTCAACTTACTTATTTTTATAGCGGATATGTTGTGTCGTATCTCTAATTATATTATCTTTGTCTGTATATTTTCAATATTGTTTAACTCTTTCCCTCTTCTGTTTTTTTATTTGACTTTAGTTATATAGGTCTGATTTTGATGGTAAAATGAAGAGGAAAACAAAAGATAATTTTAACAGTTTTTATAAATTTATCGTATTACATACGTTTACTTAAGGTAGGTTCTGTAAATTGATTTGGAAAGAATTTGAGAATTTTATCGAGGAGATTTCGAGATTGAGGAAAGAGTTTAGCGAGCTAAGCGACTGACGAAATCGAAGAAATCAACCGATAAAAACTCAAAATCGACCAAAAGCCTGCCTAAGCTAAAGAAACTGAAATAAAAAAATAACTCGCAGCGTTCAATTAATAGAACTTGCCTTAAATCTATTGGTGTAGTGGAAAATGATTCTCTGAAAACGCAAATGATGAAATTGTGGAAAGATACATTTCATGATTCAGATGATTACGTTAATCTCATTTTCGAAAATTATTTTAATTCTGATTTGGTGGAATGTGAAATAATTGATGGGAGAGTGGTCGCTATGCTGTTGGCGATTCCATACTCATTTCTACTTAAAAATAACCTTGAAAAATCTGAAATTCATTGCGATAAAAAAAATCTGAAAGCCCTTTATTTATGCGGTCTTGCAGTAGAACCAAAATATCGAGGAAATGCGATAATGGCAAAATTAATCGATAAATTTGAATCTCGAAATTATCGAAATTTTGATTTTATGTTTCTTATCCCGGCAAATTCAAAACTTTTAAAGTATTATGAAAATTTAGGGTGGAAAATTTTTTCATACAAAAATAAAATCAATCTGAATGAAATTGATTGTATAGAAAATAAGTTGTGCGAAAATATTGAAATAGAGAAAATAGATTTTGAAAATACACGATTCGAAATTGTAAAACTTAATGACGATAAATTTCAAATATCTGATAGGAGTGAATTCGAAAATGTTTTTAGATATTTTTCTGAGTCAGAAATTAATTCTCAAAGTTCATCAATTATTCATTCATTTAAAGATTTTAAAATTATTGTTGAAGAAAATTATAATGCTAATGGTGAAATTTATGTCGCTTATCAAAATGATAAAGTATGTGGAATTGCATTTACCGAAAAATCAGGAAAAGATAAGATTCTAATTAAACATTTATATTATGATTCGAAAAATGTGGCATATCAATTTTTGATATCCTTAAAAAATCTAAATCCGAATTTTCTTGTTGAAATCTATTATTTTGATTCTCAATCTGTAGTATTCGGAAAAGGAGAGAGGTTTCCTTATACAATGATTAAAAATTTTAAACTCTCTGAGAATTTAAAATTTGGAAACTTTCGACCATTTGACAATGAAAATCAAATTCTCGTAAAAAATGGAATTTCTCAGTTTTTTTCTCCTTCATCGCCAACGTTGTCGATGTCATTTAATGACTTGCATCTTCCTAATTGCTATAATGGAAATAATACCCGGAACGAAAGAGAGACTATTTCTTTCGTCGACATTATGTCCGGTTCTTCGGACGTATCGTTAATGCTCGATTAGTTTCAAAAATTTTTTATCACCTTTGTCATTATTAGTACGTTGCCTCTGTTCTATTCTTTATTCTCTTATGTCAGTATATGCTGTTGGTAAATTTCATATAATCGGGAAAGTTATACTGAATTCGTAAAATTTAAGAATTTTAATGGTAAAAGGGGAGTGAAGTGTCCAATCAGTAACAGATAATATATAAATTTGCTATTTCAATTATTTTGACGACTATGGCAATATGTATATAAAAGTCAAATAATCAATGATTTAGAACAAAAAACAGCAAAGTTAACCCTCTGAGATTCGAAATTAATTTACAAATCGAAACAATGGTGGTAAATATATTCTTCTCGAGCATTTGGAGGCATTAAGCCCTGAAAATCTCACAACCACTGATTTTTATTCGATTTTTTGATTTTTGAGAATTGGTCAATTTATAACATTCACAAATTTCTAAACTAAGAAAAATTAGGTAGTTGCAATAATGAATACACTATTGTAAACTATTAAATTGTAAACACCCCTTAATTATATAAAATATACTAAGAGTAAACAAATGATTGTTTACAGATATGAATTGTAAACAGCGAAATATATATCAAAACAACAACATTAAATCTATTCACAAAACAAAACTTTAGATATTAACATATTTTTACAATACATATAAACGACTGAAATACAATAAGATGTAACAAATAGTAAAAGTAACAGTGTAACTATTTAGTTCAAACAAGGTAATATTTGCCATATTGAGAGTTGAATAAATTGCTAATATGCAGTAAATCAATCATATACGCGTCTTGAATAATGTGTTTCTTTAAATATACCTCCTCCTGTTTGTAAACTATGGTATTAACGGTGCTGTTTGAGAAAAACATAATTTGCATAAAATAATTACTAAATTAGTTTGCAGTTTGCATTTTATTGATTACATTTGCAATATAAAATATAAATGCTAAAACTACGTTATGGAAGATGATAATATATCGATTCGTCTAAAACTCTTCATGGAGTATATGCAAATTACGAACTCTCAGTTTGCTGATTCTTGTGGTATTCCACGTCCCACCCTTTCGCAGTTATTAAGTGGTAGAAACAAGAAAATAAGCGATGTGTTGGTAAAGCAGATTCATGATAGGTATCCGCAGCTCTCGGTATTGTGGTTAATGTTCGGAGAAGGCGAAATGATTAATCCGACAGAGTTGGATAGCGTTTTAGCTTCCGAGGCTTCCAAATTCCTGGATGATGATGCATTTATTGATGAAAATGACAAGGAAAATGAGTTAAATGAGACTAAAAACGCTCGTAATTCATTGAGTAACAACGAGATTGCAAATGTAAGCAGGCATTCGGAACTTACTCTCAAAAAAAATAATTCTTTCGAAAGTCCTCGTAAAGTAGTCAGTATTACTGTTTTTTACGATGATAATAGTTATGAAACATTTTTTCCAAGTAAAAAATAATATTCTTCATAGACAGTAATTGTTTTCATATTATCTATAGTTACTCGGTCTATTAACCGAGTTTTTTTTTGAATAATAAATTCAATTGAACGCTATGCAAAAGTTTACAACTTCAGAATTTTGATATAGTATTTGTAATTGCAATTTTAAAAATTTTTCAAAATAAATTGTTTTTATTTGATTAATTCAATATTAAAGATATGTTTGAAATATTTCAAATAAATATAAATTTATTTTTGTCTAATTGTGTTGTTGTATGTGAACTTTAAGAATTGTTTGAATTATTAGTAAATTTTGTTTTGTAATTTGTTGATGTGATTTTTTTAATTTTTTTGATGAATATTTTGTTAAGATAGTATTAATTGCTTTTTTGAAGCGTGTGATAGCTGTTTATTTGTTGTGTTGATTAATAAATGTGTTAAATTTTAAATATAATTCGGTTTAAACGTTGATATTTAGATAATTAAAAGTAATAATTTCAATTATATTTTTAATTTTCTGTATCTTGATTTATCTTGTTTTATGAGTAAATTATACCTTCATATTTCTTTATATATGGTGTGGATTTAAATTTAATACTTAATAGAGTTATGATGTCTATGTGTAAATATTATTTTGATTATTTCAAAATTGTAGAATTTAAATTTTAAATGAAAATAGGTTGTGATAAACTTAAAGAAAATTGATTTGGATAATCAGTTGGGATATTATAACTTTGTAATAAATTTCAGTATAGAATAATGGTAAAATCGGTTGCTATAATTTTCGCCTTTCTTGCATTAGGGGAATTAATTGTTTCACTTACAGGAGTAATGTTTCCCGGAAGTATTGTAGGTATGTTGCTACTAACATTCTTTTTACAAGTAGGTTTGGTCAAATTGTCATGGGTAAAGGGAGTTGCCGATGTATTAATAAAAAATATTGCACTCTTTTTTGTCCCTCCAGGTGTAGCATTGATGATATACATTGATCTCATTAAAGCAGAATTATTGCCAATCACAGCTGCGACAATTTTGAGTATCATAATAGTTATGTTGTTTACCGGTTGGATACATCAAATGTCGAGAAAATTACAGCGTAAAATCAGTAAGAAGAAAAGGGTAAGACAATGAATATAGATAGCTCTATTTTAATGATAGCTCTGACATTAGGCGTTTATTTTGCAGCACAACAATTGTACAGAAAAATAAAATTTGTGTTGTTTCATCCGGTTTTGTTGTCAATAGTACTATTAATAAGTTTTCTCAAAATCACAGGAATAAGCTATCAAGATTATTCCGAGGGCGGAAAATGGATAGAGTTTTGGTTAAAACCGGCAGTAGTAGCGTTGGGAGTACCCCTCTATCTTCAGTTAAAAATAATAGGAAAACAGTTGATTCCAATTATATTATCTCAATTAGTGGGTTGTGTTGCAGGTGTCATATCAGTAGTATTAATAGCCGACTTTTATGGTGCATCATCAGACGTAATAATATCACTATCTCCGAAATCAGTAACAACACCTATTGCAATGGAAGTCACTACAATTCTTGGTGGAATTCCGTCGTTGGCGGCAGTAGTTGTGGTTTGTGTTGGTATATTTGGAGCCATGTTTGGTCAGTATATACTTAAAATAGGATGCGTAACAAATCCAATATCTCAAGGATTGGCAATGGGTACAGCATCGCATGCGGTAGGCACATCTGCGGCAATGGAATGGAGTGAACGCTATGGAGCGTATTCCGGGCTTGGACTAACTTTAAATGGTATTCTTACTGCCTTGCTTACTCCGTATATTCTTCAATGGTTAGGTTACATTTAATATTAAACAGATAAAAAATGATATATTGGTTTTCCGGTACAGGTAATTCTAAATTTGTTGCTGAGCAACTCGCATCTCAGCTCAATGATCGTCTACAGTCGATAGCTGTAGTTTTGGCAGATTCCAATAGTGGTTCGATAGTTTTACCGAACGAATCTATAGGCTTGGTCTTTCCGGTTTATTCATGGGGAGTGCCTTTAATAATACTTGAATTTATCTCTAAAATAGCGACAAATTCATTTAAAGGACAGTACATTTATGCAGTAGCAACATGTGGGGATGAAGTTGCAAAAATGCCGGAAATTTTACAAAAAGCACTTTCTGCTAAAGGATTGAGAGCAAGTGCTGTTTTTAGTGTAATAATGCCTAATAATTACGTGTTGTTGCCGGGATTTGATGTAGATAAAAAAGATGTAGAACAGCAGAAATTGTCGCAAGCACCACAGCGAATTAAGCAAGTGGCAAAAGAAATTATCAGAAGGGCTGAATATATAGATGTAGAAAGAGGAGGAGCTGCATGGCTTAAAAGTCGCTTAGTCTATCCGTTATTTAAAAAATGGGGCATATTTCCAAATAGGTGGAAATCTACTGATGATTGTATTCGATGTGGAAAATGTGAAAAAATTTGTCCGGTCGGAAATATAACGCTTGAAGAAGGTCGACCTAAATGGGGCGGCAATTGTACCTCATGTGTAGCTTGCTTTCATTATTGCCCGGTAAATGCTATACAATATGGCTCAGCTACACGTTCAAAATCTCAATACAAATTTCCTGTTGACAAAGATATGCTAAAATGATAGGCTTTGTGGTTAAAAAAATTGTTTTTTCGGTTGTGAAACACTAATTTTGCATTAAATTTATAGCGTATGATCGATAATAAACAAAATAGTAAACTCGACGAAGCAATAGAATCTAATGTTCATCCTATTCTGAGATTTTTGCAATTGTTAATATCGCCTCTCAGTGGATGGAAAAACATAAAGAAATCCAACTATTCGCCCGATACTGTCAGCCAAAAATTGTTTTATCCAATGATGGCTTTAGTGTCAGTCGGAATGTTTATGTCAATGATTTATAACTCTGCATTATCATTGTCATTTGTATTACAACAGGCAATAGTAATTTTTGTGGCTTTCTTTTTTGGTTACTTTGCTATCCTATTGAGTTGTGGCTTTATGCTGAAAGAAAAAAGCAAAGAAAAGATTGAATCTAATTTTGGAAAAGTTTTTGTTATGATGAGTATGTCTGTTTTAATACTTTTCTACATCATTTACGAAATTGTTCCTATGCTTGAGCCAATACTGATTTTTACTCCGCTATATGTAATTTATTTGATATTTAGAGGTGTAAGATTTCTGAGGATTCCGGAAGATGAAAAATTGAGTTCAATAATTATCCTCTCAGGATTGATTATAGGTCTTCCTATTTTATTGAATTGGCTGTTTTTGACTATAATGCCACAAGTGGATTAAGAATAAATAAACACGAATGAAACAAACTAAAATTAATATAAAAAACAGACGAGCAACGTTTGATTATGAAATTTCGGACACATTCACTGCCGGATTAGTGTTAACCGGCACCGAGATAAAGTCGATAAGAGCCGGAAAAGCCGGGTTGACTGACACTTATTGTGTGGTTGACAACGGTGAAGTTTGGGTAAAAGGGATGTACATAGCCGAATATTTCTATGGATCATATAATAATCATAATGCTCGTCGCGACAGAAAACTATTGCTTAATAAAAAGGAAATAGCGAAATTGGCAAAAGCCAACGAAGATGTCGGTTTCACAATAGTGCCGTTACGCTTGTTTATCAGTGAAAACGGCTATGCAAAGCTTGTTATTGGAATTGGTCGAGGAAAAAAATCTTACGACAAACGTCAGTCTATTAAAGAAAGAGAGGACAAGCGAAGTATCGACAGAATGTTTAAACGATAAACAATTTTTGTATAGTTAATTCAAGCAGGTTTTATAAATTGATTTGAATAGATTTGAGAATTTAAACGTAGAGATTTCAAGATTGAGGAAGGAGCTTTGCATGTTAAACGACCGACGAAATCTACCGATTAAAAATCAAAAGCAACCAAAACTTGCCAAAACTAAAGAAATTGAAATAATAACCTCGCAGCGTTCAATTATAGAACATGCTTTCATTTAATAAGAGGCAAATGATAAGACGTAAAATAGAATTATTGGCACCTGCAAAAGATGCGGAAATAGCTATTGAAGCAATCAGACATGGAGCTGATGCTGTCTATATAGGTGCGTCAAGTCATGGTGCAAGAGTTTCGGCTACTAATACTTTAGATGACCTAAAAAAAGTGGTTGAGTTTGCTCACCAATTCCATGCTAAAGTTTATTCCACTGTTAATACCATTATTCACGATAAGGAGCTTAGCCATGTAGAGCGATTGATAACCGATTTATACAAAATTGGGATAGATGCATTGATTGTACAAGATATGTCAGTGTTGAGAATGGATTTGCCTCCAATTCAGTTGCACGCAAGCACTCAATGTGACACTCGTACGATAGAAAAAGCAAGATTCTTGGAATCGGTAGGATTCTCTCAAATAGTATTGGCAAGAGAATTGACTCTTGGTGAAATAAAAGGAATAGCAGATGCGGTGAATGTTCCAATAGAGACATTTGTTCATGGAGCTTTATGTGTGAGTTATTCCGGAAGATGTCATCTGAGTCAATCATTATTTGGCAGAAGTGCAAATAGAGGAGAATGTGCCCAACCTTGCAGATTGCCTTATACACTCTCCGATGCTAATGGAAAAATTATTGTCAGGGATAAACATCTGTTATCGCTTAAAGATTTCAATGCTTCCGATAGAATAGCTGATTTGTTACAAGCCGGTGTGTCTTCGTTCAAAATAGAAGGAAGATTAAAGGATATTGCATACGTAAAAAACATTACTGCTTATTACCGTAGATTGATAGATGCACAAATAGAGGCTGCTCCTCATCTGTATGAACGTGCTTCATTCGGAACTTCTGATATAGAATTTACACCAAATCCCGCAAAAAGTTTTAATCGTGGATTTACTCACTATTTTCTCGATAATCGTCGACCGGCTGACATTGCTTCTCTTCATACACCAAAGTCGCTCGGAGAAAAGATTCTCGACTTATCATTGTTAAATAATGGCGACGGAATATCGTATTTTAATGATAACGGAGAATACGATGGTTGCAGAGTCAATAAAATTGAAAATGGAAGAATATTTACGACTAAAGGCGTTTTAAAACTTCCTAAACACACTGACATATATCGCACATCTGATAATCTTTGGGAGCAACAGATGGCTAAAAAGACAGCAGTACGCAGAATCAATGTAGATATTTCAATAGATGAAAAAGGTGTTTCTGCTTCGGATGAGCGTGGTAATAAAATTCGAATAGCATTAGATGTCGATAAAGATATTGCACAGAAACCGATTCAGCCGGAAAAGATTTTTGCTAAATTAGGTGAAACAATATATCATCTGCATAATTTTGAAAATATCCTTTCTTCTCAAACTTTTATCCCGGCTTCGCAATTGACTGGTTTGCGTCGTCAACTTATTCGTCAATTAGATACACTTAATAATCTCAGATATCAGTACCCGCAAAGAGGTGTAGAAGATAAATCTGTGGCATATCCATTGAGAAATTTGTCCTATAAAGAAAATGTTTCAAACAGATTGGCTGATGAGTTTTATCGATCGCATAATGTGTCGCAAATCGAACCGGCTTTAGAATTGCAAGTGTCTAAAAAAGGGGAGAAGAGAGTGGTAATGACCTGTCGACATTGCATTCTTCGAGAATTAAATATGTGTAAACGTCAGTCGCAATTCAAATATAAAGAGCCGTTGCAACTCAGCAGTTCAGATAATCTTTTGACATTAGAATTTGATTGCAAAAATTGCGAAATGAAAGTCTTGAAATAAATTGATTCGACGAATAAACAGACTTTATAACAATACCGTACGATTAGAGTAAAAAAGTAAAGCCGAGCTAAAACAACTCGGCTTTACTTTAAATATGATTGTTATAGTTTATTTCGTTTTGATTATTTGAGTGCAGCTTGCACAGCGTCATTTGGAACCATCTCTTCTTTGAAGATGTAAGCACCGGTTTTTGGAGATTTCTCCATAATGATAACCTTGCTATATGTACGTCCTTCACCTTTTTGTAATGACGCAACCGTTTTCTTTGCCATAGTTCAGTATTATTTAATTTCTTTGTGAATAGTGTATTTCTTCAAAATAGGGTTGTATTTTTTCAACTCTAATCTTTCGGTAGTGTTTTTTCTATTCTTGGTTGTAACATAGCGAGATGTACCGGGCATTCCGCTTGTTTTGTGTTCAGTACATTCGAGAATTACTTGAACTCTATTACCTTTAGCTTTCTTTGCCATAGTTATACCTTGCGTTTATTACATTGATAATACTTTAATATCTCTAAAATCGATATAGCCTTTTGCTTCTGCTTGTTTGAGAGCTGCGTTAAGACCTATTTTATTGATTGTACGAAGACCGCTTGCTGATACTTTCAATTGAATCCACAAATCTTCTTCTACCCAATAGAATTTCTTTGTGAACAGATTCACGTTGAATTTGCGTTTTGTGCGGCGCTTTGAGTGGGAAACATTGTTTCCTGTCATTGCTTGCTTGCCTGTGATTTGACAAATTTTTGACATGGCTGTTTTAATTTTGTTATTTCAAATTATTTTCAATTGCTCTAAGGCCGCCATCTCAGTTCTCATATCATCGCTAACTGCATCATTTTCAGCGACTTTAAAGGATGTGCCTCAAAACGAGTACAAAATTACTACTTTTTTTTCGTTCTACCAAATATTTCGTGTCTTTCCACAAAAAAATATTTTCTAATACCTTCTTAGAACGAAGGTCTCTTTTCGTGTATCTCCTTATTTCTGTGATATTATTGTAGCGTTTTCTATAAATGGCTTTATTTGTCGTATACTGCACGTATGCTTCTGCAGGTATTATAATTTTTGAATACACCTGTGTCTCCCATATCGAATTCTAAATCATAAGCTCCTCCTGATAATGTCGGCGTAGAACTCCAATAGTAACCGCATCCTCCTTCGAAAGTGGGGCGTAGCCTTTTGTTTTCATGCAGACCACGACGACCGGCTGCAGGAAGAAATATGCGATTACCATTTGGACCGATTACAATATATCCGTTACATTCGTTTATAGTTGTCCAAATCCATGTACACTTGTTTACCAATTCTTCCATTTCTGTTTTTGTTGGAAGTCTCCAGCCTTCGCCGTAGTTAGCAGTTGCTGCGTCATACGATTTCATTCCACCTATATCAAATGATAAAGAGCTACCTTCTTCATATGTCGTAGTTGCTCCCCATTGATAATATCCGCCATAATCTGTTGAACTATCGGCTCCTACATTTCTATCTGCCCATTTCACTGATAATCCTAAATCAACATGTTCTACTGTTTGAACTGAGACGCCGGCAAATGTTATTGCCATCACTAAAAATAAAAATATCTTTTTCATATTGTTGAAAATTTTGTTTAGCACAAGCAAAGTTATATAATAATAATGTAATGCGGTTATGTCATTGCACTTCAAATCATTTCAAATTGTTTTCGGTTTATGTTTTTGAACATTTTATCAGGTTGATACGTTTTGTGTTCATAAAATAGCAATGCGATTAAGTGTAAATCGACAAGATTGTAGAATAAATCAAAAATACTATGAAACACACATTTTTCTTTTTTATCATGGCCCTATCACTGCCTATGATTATGAATGCTGAAAATTCAAGTGAGGTGAACTTATCTGCCTCTGATGAGACATCACGAAGAGAGATGAATGGCTATGAAAGTGGAGCAGATCATCGTCATCACGTTGTGAGAGTCGGTAGCGAATCGATAGAGGTATCTGACGATTCGATTCGTTCGATGATCGACCTGTTCTATATCGACCAATTCCGCCATTTTCAAGACCCTCGTGCTCCCTATTTCTTATTTATGAGTAAGGATGCAAATTTGGCTATGGGCATTGGGGGAGTTGTCAGAATGAGAATGTGGGGCGATTTCGACGGAGCTGTCCCGGCTAATGGATTTGTGCCATATTTGATGCCGGCGCCTCGCGATCCGGCTCAGAAAAGTCGATTGTCGGCCACTCCTGCCGGTACGGCTCTGTTTTTCAAAGTGATAGGTAGAAATTCTGCAATTGGTAATTATTTGGCTTATATTGAATGTAATTTCGACGGATATAATAATGTCGGATTCAAATTGAAAAAAGCCTATGTGACGGTTAATGATTTAACAGTAGGGTATTCAAGCACTACTTTCAGTGATCCGGTGGCTAACCCTCCTACTATCGATGGTGCCGGTCCGAATGGCGAAGTAAACAGATCGGCCGTTTTAGTAAGGTGGATGCATTCGCCGGATAAAAATTGGCGAATTGCAGCTGCAATGGAAATACCTGAAAGTATGGTTGATGCCGACAATGTTTTCACAAAGAGTATTAACGATTGGAGTCCTGATATTATCGGCTTCGGACAGTATGAATGGGACGAAGGCAATCAGCATCTACGTTTATCGGGATTGATGCGAATGATTCCATACAGAAATTTAATTGAGATGAAAAATAAGACAAAAATAGGGTGGGCATTGCAATTAAGTTCTGTCTTTAAAGTTGCAAAGCCGGTGACTATATATGCCACAATCAATGGAGGTCAAGGCTACGCAAGCTATACAAATGATTTACAAATTGGAAATTATGATTTGTTGGACCTTCCTAATCATAAAGGTGAAATGTATGCACCTTATTCAATCGGTATCACTGCAGGACTAAAATATAATTTTACCGACAATCTATATTCCTGTTTAGCTTTAGGGCAAATGCGTTTCCTCCCTCAGCATTCTGTCGACGGAAGCCAATATAAATATGGATTATATGGTGCTGCCAATATATTCTGGGATATTAATCCGAGATTCCAAATCGGAGCTGAATACTTAATCGGTTGTCGTAAAAATTTCGATGGTCAGCGAGGTTCTGCCAATAGAATAAATGTTTTGGCTCAATTTGCATTCTAAATTTAACATTGCAACATAAAAGGACATAAAAGAAGCTTTATAAATTCCCTAAAATAGCTCTTCCAAATTTTTGTAATCGATAAAAATTCTGTACTTTTGTGATTGATTAATAATTACAAAAGGTTAGCATGGCATTAGTTATAGATTATAGAAAAGTAGAAATCGAACGTGCAGAGCATCTTGTGCTTCGGGATGTGGATTTTAAATTAGATGAAGGTGAATTTTGCTACCTCGTCGGAAAGGTGGGTAGTGGCAAAAGTAGCTTGATGAAATCAATGTATGCCGAAATTCCAATAGAAAAAGGTGAGGCTGTCGTGCTTGGCTTCGATGTCAAAAAAATTAAAAAGAAAGATATTCCCTATTTGCGTAGAAAAATTGGAATAGTATTTCAAGATTTCCAACTACTTCAGGACCGTTCAGTAAGGGCTAATCTGAAATTTGTGCTTGAGGCTACCGGCTGGAATAATAAGCGTGAAATAGAAGAGCGTATCGACGAAGTCCTTACAGAAGTGGGGATGGCTAATAAAAGCTATAAAATGCCTCATGAATTAAGTGGGGGAGAGCAGCAACGTATTGTGATAGCTCGCTCACTGCTTAATAGCCCAAAACTTATATTGGCTGACGAGCCAACAGGAAATTTAGATCCTCAGACAGGATGTCAGATTATATCCTTATTGCACAAATTAGCTAATGCGGGACATGCTGTACTGATGGCGACTCACAACCTTCAACTCGTCGAAGATTTTCCGGCAAGAGTAATCGAATGTCGAGATAAGCATCTCAACGAAGGGTATTCTATCAAATAGCAATTTCATAACTGATTGTAAAGTATGATTGACCTTCCCAAGGACCTTGACCTCGTAAATGAAGAGTTTATTAAAGTGTGGAATCTTATTCGTCACACAAATCGCTCGGTGTTTATGACCGGTAAGGCCGGGACCGGCAAATCCACCTTCCTTAGATATATATGCGAACACACTAAAAAGAATCATGTAATTCTTGCTCCAACAGGAATTGCTGCTGTCAACGTCGGTGGCGTAACGTTACATTCCTTTTTTCAAATCCCGATGCGACCTGTTCCCCCTGATGATGCAGAATATTCTATCAGAAATCTTCGTAAAAAATTAAAATTCAGCAAAGAAAAAGTCAAATTATTGAAAGCATTGGAACTCGTAATTATCGACGAAATTTCAATGGTGCGTCCGGATACTATCGATTTCGTTGACAGAGTACTGAGATGCTATTCAAAAAATTTGCGTGAACCTTTTGGCGGAAAACAATTATTGCTTGTCGGGGATATTTTTCAGCTCGAACCGGTAATTACTGCTGATACGCGAAATATTCTCAGCAGATACTATAAAAACTTTTTTTTCTTCAATGCCAAAGTCTATGAAGATGTAGATTTAGTAGCAGTCGAACTCAAAAAAATTTATCGGCAAAACAACCATCAATTCATTGCTATGCTCGACCGTGTTCGTATGAATATTGCAACTGCTGATGATTTATCGCTATTCAATCGTCGATACAGCGGTGCAATTGACAATCGTAACGAAGATTTTACCATCACTTTAGCCACTCGTCGCGATGCCGTCGATTTCATCAATAGTAAAGAACTCGACGCTTTGCCGGGCGACGAAGTGACATATTGCGGCTCTATTAAGGGCGATTTTCCCGAAAAATTATTGCCTACAGATAAAAACCTCATTCTAAAAAACAATGCACAAGTAATTCTTATCAAAAACGATAAGGAAAAACGATGGTACAATGGAACTATAGCTAAAGTACACAAACTCACAGCCGACGCTCTGATGATAGAATTGGAATCGGGCGATGTGCATACCCTCAAACCCGAAGTATGGGAAAACATTAAATACACTTTCAACGAGAAAACCAACAAAATCGAGGAGGAAGTACTCGGACAATTCTCCCAATTTCCTGTTAAAGCCGCGTGGGCTTTGACAATACACAAAAGCCAGGGTCTTACCTTTAATCGTGTAGTAATCGACTTCGGTGGTGGCACTTTCAGCAGTGGTCAAGCATATGTCGCACTCTCGCGTTGCACTTCTTTAGAAGGCATTACTCTCAAATCGCCTCTCTCTCAAAGAGATATCATTGTCAACAAAGAGATTGTCAACTTCAGTCGAAAGTTCAACAACGAATATCTCATAACAAAAGCATTAGACGGAGCTAAAGCCGACATACTTTATGCCGAAGCTGCCGAAGACTTCGATGCAATGGACTTCGCCGATGCTGTAGAAAAATTCGCCGAAGCCGTTACTTTACGTAACGATATTAATCGTCTGCCTATCAAACGTCTGATTACAACCAAACTCAGCATCATACGCCGTCAAAAATCCGAAATCGAACGATTGCAAAACCAGTTAGCTATGCTTGCAAAAGAGTATATCGATATGGGTGGAGAATGTCTGCAAATAGAAGATGCTGCTCAAGCTGCTCTCTCAAACTTCGAAAAAGCACTACGCCTCGACCCGGGCAACATCGATGCAACCTACGGAAAAGCTCTTGCACTGAAAGACATGGATTGCATTGACGGAGCCATACAAACAATCCGACCGCTCCTCAAAGCACATCCTCGTCACTTCGATGCTCAATGCTTGCTTGCTATATGTCATTCACTCAACGGCGACATCGAAACAGCACTCATGGTGGCAATAAACGCACTTAAAATCAAACGCACAGACCCAAACCTTCACGAACTGATAGCCGACATTGCCGATGAAATGGATTTAGAGGACCTTGCCGAAAAGCACCGCAACCTCGCCGCCAAATACCGCTCCCGCAAATAATCCCCACGCCATCTCAGAATAAACAAAATATCGGATTTATTTTTGTCATTCATTTTTTATGCTATCTTTGCAACAATCTTGTGGGTGGCATAGAGTTGCCTTTTTTGCAAGAGATTTATTAGGAAGCGTTTCAGCTTTATCCTTTAATGGAAATTCGCCAAAATTTTTAATCAGTAGGATAAGTAGCGAAAATGCTCTCGTTAGTCGTATATCGACTTCCCGACAAGGGTTGAGATATTCGATTAGGCGTGGGAGTGGACTGTTTATTACTGATTGGGCGTTTGGCGATGTCTCCATTAAGATAAATTGACAGTGTCTCACGTCTTCTATATATAAACCAATTATTTTAAATGCCACATCCGGAGACACCAACGGCACATATTATTTATTATTATTGCTGTCCGGTAAAATGACTATCTTTGCCCATGGTTACATTCTTTTTTAGTCGAAAACAAAGGTAACCAAAAGGGCTGATACCTCGGAAGAAGTGTCAGCCCTAATTTTAGATATCAATAAAGTTTTACCGGACAGCAATATTTAAAAGTATTTGCTTCACTATTTATGGCTTGATACCCTTATCCGACTCTGTAAAGGCAGGTTCAATAAATTGAACGCTGCGAGGTTGTTTTTATTTCATTTTCTTTTGTTTTGGCAGACTTTTGGTAGCTTTTGATTTTTATTCGGCAGTTTTCTTCGATTTCGTCGGTCGTATAGCACGCTATACTCTCTCCTCAATCTCGAAACCTCCTCGCTTAAAATCTCAAAATCTTTCCAAATGAATTTATCTCACATGCCTGAATAGAACATTTCAGGGTTTGTTTGTGGATTATTTTTGGAAGAGTAGGGGGAGGAAGTGGGATAGGTAGCTACGCCAGTTACGCCATGTATGACCTCCGTCGGATTCGTGGTAGGTGTAGCGGTAGTCGTTGGTGTCTAATTTTTTGCGGAATTCTATATTCATTTTGTAGAGGAAATCGTCTTTACCTATTCCTATCCAATATAGTTTTGGAGATTTTTCAAATAGTGATTTGAGTTTGGTGTCTTCGTTTTTGTAGATTTCAGCATCGGAATTGCCGATTGGCATTGTAGCTGCAGAGAATAGTCCGATGTAGTCGAACATATCGGGGTAGTTGAGAGAGATGTAGAGAGCGTGCATACCACCCATTGAAAGTCCGGCAATGGCACGATCGGTTTTGTCGGTTTTTGTGCGGAATGTGGAATCGATATAGTTTACTATTTCGGGGAAATGACGTTCGTAGTCGCCTTGTATGTTAGGAAGATGAAATGAAGGTTGGATTAGATTGTTGGAATTTTCGCCGGGAGCGGCTTCTTGCGATGAGTTGCCGTTAGGCATAACGACAATCATTGGATCGGCTTTTCCTGTTGCGATAAGATTGTCGAGGATTTGCACCGCACGTCCTAATTCAATCCAAGCATTTTCGTCGCCACCCATTCCGTGATGAAGATATAGGACAGGGTAGCGGAGGTCGCTTGTTTCGTAGCCTGCCGGAGTGTAGATTGTGAGTCGACGGTCCATATTGAGGATATCGCTGTGGTGCCATTGATGGTGAACGGAGCCATGTGGCACGTCGTTGATGCAATATAGGTCGGCATTTTGACCGGGGATAATGAAAATGTTGGACATTGACACTACGTCGCGAAGAAGATAGACGTTGGAAGGGTCGTTTACTTTCATTCCGTCGATAATGATTGAATAGCAATATAGTTCCGGCATTAAAGGGATGGGAGTTGTGTATTCCCATGTGCCGTTATTATCTTTTTTGAAGTAGATGTTTTCTTTGTCTTTTTCTGCATATTGGTCGATAAAGTCGCCGGAAATTTTGACTTCTTCAGCGTTTGGGGCATTTATTTTGAATGTAACGGTGTTATCGCTATTGATAATCGGCGATTTGATTTCTTGACGGCTGTCGATTGCTTCTTGAGCATTTAAGGATAGGACAGAGATAAGAATTAATATAGGTATTATGATTTGTCGCATAATGGTAAGGGATTAAAAAAGGGTGCTAAACTTCTGACAGTAAAGCACCCTAAAAATAACGTTAATCAATTAATTTTCGCAGTTACCGATATTGTAAACGATGTCTTCGATTAAGTAGTCGATGTCGCTCAAGCTTCTTGCATCATCTCCGGCAAGAGTTTTAGCTTTGTTCGCAATTACCATAGCTTTATCGAAGTATTTTTGTTTGATTTCGAGTTTGCCTGCTTTGTCGTTCATGCCAATATTTCCGAGGAAGTATTTACCGATTTTGTTCAATTCAGAAGCATTTTCTTTCACAATAAGGAACATATCGGAAAGTTCGCTTGATTTAATGAAGTCGGCAGCTGCTTGTTCGTAGTTTTTGTCGTTAGAATAAGTTTTCGCTCTTACGCTGTAGAGGTTGGCGTTGTTCGGGCTTTTAGCAAGTTCTTCGTTGATTAATTTTCTTGCAGATTCATAATCATCGTTGATGAAGAATTTGTTGATATAATTATTAAAGAAATAGACATCATCAGTGCCGAATTTTTGAACAGCGTCTTTAGCACAAAGGTGAACAGCTTCAGCATAGAAAGCTGCTTTCACAGAATCGTTTTCTTGTTTAGCTTTGTTTTCGAGCTGTTGGAGACTTGCGATTTCGTAAGTGTGTGCTTCTTTTGCAGGGTAGTTATAAGCTCTTGCCAATTCGAAAGCTTGTTGAGATTTGTCGTATGCTTGAGCTGCATAAGCACAAAGACCTGCATTATAGAAGTTTTCAGCACAAACGGTGTCGTGCATCAATTTGCCGGCTTCAGCAAATTTTGCATCGCGAGGGAGTGAACCTGCAAGCATAAATGCTTCGTAAGCTTTAGGGAATCTTTCATTCTTATTATATAAGAAGATAGCGGCATTTTGATAGTGATTGTTTACGATGTGATTGTTGATAGATTTTATAATGTTCTTAGAGTGTTTAGGTTTTACTTTACCTTTTTCGTCCGGCATAGAGTCTAAAGGTAGAACTTGCATATAGTATCCGTAGGCTTCCACAAGTCCGTAAGCGTGAGTAGGGTCCATTTCACCTACTTGGCGAGCCAAATCAATTGATTTGTTGAATGTTGCTTCAGCATTTTTTCCTGATTCATAGAGGGCTTTTGTCTCTTCTTTAGCACTTTGAGCATTAGCGGCAAATACTGCTGATAACGAGAGTGCGATTGCAAAAATCTTTTTCATATTAAATTTAATTTATTTGTTTATTCTTTATTTTCTGAATTGTTGTTATCGAAGTTATCTGTTTGAGGGTTTTCTGAATTACCGTTTTCAGTGTTTGATTCTTCAGGTGTTTCAGGGTCAGAATCTACTTTGCATACAGAAGCAATAGAATCGCCACGTTTTGTAAGATCGATGAGTTTGACACCTTGTGTAGCTCTACCCATTATGCGAATATCAGCCATTGACATACGCAGAGTGATACCGCTCTTGTTGATGATGACCAAATCATTGGAGTCGTTGACATTTTTGATAGCCACAAGATTACCTGTCTTTTCTGTAATGGCAAGAGTTTTTACGCCTTTGCCCCCGCGGTTTGTGATGCGATAATCGTCTAATGCAGAACGTTTGCCATATCCATTTTCGGATACGACCATAACAGTTTCGTCTTCTGCTCCGGTCATGGTAATCATACCGATTACTTCATCGTTGTCATCGTCGAGTGTCATACCTCTTACACCGGTCGACATACGTCCCATTTCGCGTACTTTGCTTTCGTGGAATCTGATTGCTCGTCCGGCTTTGTTGGCCATAATGACTTCGGCATTGCCATCTGTCAATCTTACTTGAATCACTTGGTCATCTTCTCTGATGATAATAGCATTGACACCTGTCTGACGTGGGCGAGAGTAAGCTTTAAGCGATGTTTTCTTTATGACGCCTTTCTTTGTACAGAATATCAAATTGTGAGAATTGATGTATTCTTCATCATCTAAATGTTTAACTCTGATGAATGCATTGACACAGTCATCGGCATCGATGTTGAGAAGGTTTTGAATTGCACGACCTTTTGAATTTTTCGTGCCTTCAGGTATTTCATATACTTTCAGCCAATAACAACGTCCTTTTTGAGTAAAGAAAAGCATATAGTTATGGTTGGAAGCAGGGTAGATGTGTTCGATAAAGTCTTCATCGCGTTTATCACTGCCTTTAGCACCTACGCCACCTCTGTGTTGAGCACGAAATTCGCTTAATGGAGTGCGTTTGATATAACCGAGATGAGAAATGGTAATAATCATTTCGTCGTCCGGATAGAAATCTTCTGCGTTGAAATCTCCGCTGAACGGATTGATTTTAGTGCGACGTTCATCGCCGTATTTGTCGCGTATTTCGATAAGTTCATCCTTCATCACTTGGCGACATACCACATCGTTAGTTAGAATTTCGTTCAAACGTTCGATAAGTTTGAGTAGATCCTCGTATTCTGCACGCAATTTAGTCATTTCCAAACCGGTGAGTTGGCGTAATCGCATTTCGACGATAGCACGTGTTTGTATGTCATCGAGGTCGAATCTTTCAGCGAGACGTTGTCTTGCAACATCGGCAGTTTCCGAAGAACGTATGATTGCAATCACTTCGTCGATGTTGTCGCATGCAATCATTAATCCTTTCAAAATGTGAACACGTTCTTCTGCTTTGCGAAGTTCGAATTTAGTACGGCGAATTACGACTTCGTGACGGTGGTCGATGAATGCTTGAAGAAGTTCTTTCAGATTTAATGTTTTCGGACGCCCATTGACTAAAGCAACATTGTTGACACTGAATGATGTTTGCAATTGAGTCATCTTATATAATTTATTAAGTATGACATTTGCATTGGCATCTCGTTTAATGTCGATTGCAATATGCATCTTGCCACGTGCACTTGTGTCGGTAATATCGGCAATACCTTCAATCTTCTTTTCTTCTACTAAATCAGCAATGCTTTTTACCAAATCATTCTTGATAACACCGTAAGGAATTTCTGAGATGACAATTTGGTCTTGATTTCCGTCAGATTCAATTTCGGCTTTTGCTCGAATAATGATTTTTCCTTTGCCGGTTTCAAATGCATCTTTCACACCTTGTATGCCGAAAATTTCTCCACCGGTCGGAAAGTCAGGTGCTTGGATATATGCCATTAAGTCGCTGATTTCTAACTCCGGATTGTCGATAAGTGCGATAGAAGCGTTGAGCGATTCTGTCAAGTTGTGAGGTGGCATATTTGTAGCCATACCGACAGCAATACCCGATGCACCATTAACTAAAAGGTTTGGAATTCGGGTTGGTAGGACAGACGGTTCGCTGAGTGTATTGTCGAAGTTCGGAACAAAATCTACTGTGTCGGCATCCAAATCGCGGAGCATCTCTTCTCCCATTCGAGCCAATTTTACTTCTGTATAACGCATTGCTGCCGGAGAATCGCCGTCGACAGAACCAAAGTTACCTTGTCCGAATACTAATGGGTAACGAAGAGACCATTCTTGGGCCATTCTGACCATTGTCATATAAATTGAGGAGTCGCCATGTGGGTGGTATTTACCCATTACATCACCTACTATACGTGCAGATTTCTTTGTGTCTCCTGAATAGTGATTGCCTAACTGATCCATTCCGAAGAGTACTCTTCTGTGTACCGGCTTAAATCCGTCTCTGACATCAGGTAAGGCTCTTGATACAATAACCGACATAGAGTAGTCGATGTAAGCACTTTTCATTTCCGATTCTATGTTAATCGGAATTATTTTATCCTCTGCTTGCATTTTCTATTTGTTTATTCTTGTTTTGTTAAGATCGCTTTGTGATTATAGATTGTATAAATTAGCACAAAGGTACAAAAAAAACGTCAAATATTAAAATTCGAATTTGTAAAAAAGATAAGATGACAATTATTGGTGTATTATAATTGCCATCTTGTGTAATTTTATAAATAAATGATATGAACTATAGATAGGCTATATATGCAAAATTTGCGAGTAAATGTTTAGAGAATATATTTTGGTTTTTTAGAAAGGTGATTGCCAAAAACAATTGTCATCACAGATTCTTATGCCTTTGGCTTGGGGGATAGAAGATGTGATGTCATCGTACGGCACTAAATAGATGTAACTATATTTTCGCCCGTCAATTAATGTTTCGGCATTAAATCTGCTCCATTCCATGCAGCATAAGTAATATAGATTTTTGGACATATAATAATCGATATAATGTTCCTTGGTGGTCTTTTCTAAATTGTTCCAATTTGCATAATCATTTAAAAATATATTTGATTCGTTGCCTTGACAAATCATTTCTCTGACCTCTTGAATAGAGAGCATTGTCCCGCATTGGTCGGTCAGATAAGCATCAAATGAAGGGTCAACCCAAATCCATTTATCGAGTGTGCAACTATAGACGGTCGTAATTACATGGCAATCGCTAATATAGGTTTTAGGCAGACATGTGACAAAGCGTGCTTTAAATCCCATTGATAAATATATTTCAGTTAACATTTGAGCTAACATCCGACAGTTGACACCGCGATTCTCTTTTTTGCATAATTCAATCATAGAAATAGTGTTTTTGATTTTGGGATTATACGAGCTTCCGTCGTGGCGAACTGTATTATGCAACCACGTCATAAGATTTTTGATTTTGGAAAGTTCATCTCCACTGCCGGCAATACTATCAAGATTGAACCGGTTTCGCAATCTCACCAAATCAGAATCGTTAGGCTCGGCATAACGAAATTTTAATGATTCAGGTGCTGAATTTCGCCAATATAAACTGCCTCCTTTGAGAATTGCTTTGTAATCGGCATATTTCTTTAAGCGTTCGAGACATTCTGAATACGCAGAATCGTTGTGCAATAAAGTGAAATCTTTGTCGACAATAAGGTCGTTAATGTTGATTTCGACATTGCCTATTGCCTTATCAGTGAATTTGCGAAACATTTCAGATGCAGAATCCACTTGTCCGTCTAAACAATATAGACGAGATAAATTATAATAGAAATTAGAATTCATATCCGTACTACCCATGTATTCGATACGAGTGGAGTCGGGGAGCGACAGAATAAACTTTTTAGCGTTCAATAATTCGGAAATAGCACCTTTGTAGTTTTTTAATTCAATGCATCGATTGCATTTACTATCAATGCTATCAAGCTTTTGTAAAATATCAGGCTCAATCGCGAATAAAGTAGATGCAAAAGCGAGACTTAAAATGATTGAAATGATTTTATACATACATTTAAATTTTGTTGGTTTACGTTATAAAAGACGAGTGATACGCAAAAAATGTTACAATAGGAGGAGATTTTCTAAATAATTACAGCAATAGAGGTAAAAAAAACAAGATATATTTCTTTATATAATAAAAAATATCTACCTTTGTAGTGAATATTCAAATCCAAATAAAACACAGTTAGAGATTAGCAAAATAGTTAATACCATGATTGCAAAAACGATAATGAAACAAATGAATACAATTTTGATATTAACTAATAACTGACAAATAGAAACAACTTTTTTACAAAATCTATATAATTCTATTTTAGCTATTTAATTATGGCAGAGAAAAGAGAAAAACTATTTGACATGTTCCCTCCGGTCTCAACACAAGAATGGAAGGACAAAATCAATGTCGACTTGAAAGGCGCCGATTTCGACAAGAAACTTGTGTGGCGTACAAATGAAGGCTTCAACGTACAGCCTTTCTATCGTGCAGAAGATATCGAAGGTCTCAGCACAGTCAATTCACTCCCCGGTGAGTTCCCTTACGTTCGCGGAACACGCACCGACAATAATTGGCTGATTCGTCAAGAGATTCTTGGAGAAACTGTAGAAGAACTTAATGCAAATGCGATCTACGCAATAGATCGTGGTGTTGATTCAATCGGTATTAAAGTTTCTAAAGATTTTGATGCTGCAAAATTAGCTGCTCTTGTAAAAGGTATCGACCTTACAAAAGTAGAACTCAATTTGTCATGCTGTCCGGGTTGTGCTGTTGAAGTTGCCAAAGTATTGGTTGACTACATCAAAGCAAATAACCTTGTAGAAACATTCCACGGTTCCATCAACTTTGACCCATTCAAACGCTTGCTTAAGCATGGTTTGAAATTCCCAAAAGAAATTGTCGCTACAGCAAAAGAATTGCTTGAAGTGGTTAAAGATGTTAAAGGTATTCGTTGCCTTTCAGTCAATTCATTCATGTTAAACAATGCCGGTGCATATATCAGCCAAGAACTCGGCTACGCATTGTCATGGGGTGCACAATGGATGACTGCATTGACAGAAGCCGGCGTATGTGCTTGCGAAGTGGCTCACCGTATTAAATTTAATATGGGTATCTCTTCAAACTACTTTATGGAACTTGCAAAATTCCGTGCTGCTCGTATGCTTTGGGCTGAAATTGTGAATGCTTACGAACCAAAATGCGAAGATGCTTGCAAGATGGTGGCACACGCTGTTACATCTGAATTTAATATGACAGTTTTCGATGCTCACGTGAATTTGCTTCGTTCTATGACAGAAACAATGTCGGCTGCATTAGCAGGTGTGGATTCAATCGAAACTCTTCCTTTTGACCTACAATACAAAAAACCGGATGAATTCAGCGAACGTATTGCTCGCAACCAACAACTCCTTCTCCGCGAAGAATCTCATCTTGACAAAGTAGTAGACCCGGCTGGTGGTTCTTACTATGTAGAAACATTGACTGTTTCAATCGCAGAACAAGCTTGGAAACTCTTCAATGAAGTAGAAGAAAAAGGTGGTTTCCTTACTCTATTGGAAGCAGGTGAAGTGCAAAAAGCAGTAAATGAATCAGGCGTAAAACGTCACACAGATGTTGCTCGTCGCAAAGAAATTCTTCTCGGTACAAATCAATATCCAAACTTCACAGAAAAAGCATTGGATAAGATTGAAAAAACAGAATGTTGTTGCTGTTGCTCAGAAAAAGAATGTGAAGAAAGTGGAGTAGAAGCACTTAAATTCGACCGTGCAGGTAGCGAATTTGAAGAACTTCGTCTTGCTACAGAACGCTCAGGCAAACGTCCAAAAGTGTTTATGCTTACTATTGGTAACCTTGCTATGCGTTTGGCTCGTGCTCAATTCTCTTCTAACTTCTTCGGATGTGCAGGCTATGAAATCATCGACAATATCGGTTTCGAAACAATTCAAGCCGGCGTAGATGCCGCATTTGAAAAAAATGCTGACATCGTAGTGCTTTGCTCAAGTGATGATGAATATGCTGAATTTGCTCCTGAAGCATTCAAAGCAATCAATGATAAAGCTTTATTCGTGGTTGCAGGTGCTCCTGCTTGCATGGAAGACCTTAAAGCACAAGGTATAGAAAACTTTATCCACGTTAAAGTAAACGTATTAGATACACTTAAAGGGTTTAACGAAAAATTGTTGAAATAATTATGAAACCGAATTTCAAAACAATCGATATCACAAAAGTTGTAGCTCCTTCAACTCATAAGGCTATGCCACAAGGAGAAGAATGGCTCACGGCTGAACTTATCCCCGTTAAGCCTATCTATACAAAAGAAGATCTCGAAGGATTGGAACACTTGAACTATGCTTCAGGTTTACCTCCATTCTTGCGTGGTCCATATAGCGGTATGTACCCAATGCGTCCTTGGACAATTCGCCAATATGCAGGATTCTCAACTGCTGCCGAATCAAACGCATTCTATCGTCGTAACTTAGCTTCCGGCCAAAAAGGTCTTTCTGTAGCATTCGACCTACCTACTCACCGTGGTTATGATGCTAATCACGAACGCGTAGTAGGTGATGTGGGTAAAGCCGGTGTGTCAATTTGCTCATTGGAAGATATGAAAGTTTTGTTTGATGGTATTCCATTGAATAAAATGTCTGTATCTATGACAATGAATGGTGCTGTGCTTCCTGTACTTGCATTCTACATCAACGCAGGTCTCGAACAAGGTGCTAAACTCGACGAAATGGCCGGTACAATCCAAAATGACATTTTGAAAGAGTTCATGGTGCGTAATACATATATTTACCCACCGGCATTCTCTATGAAGATTATCGCTGACATCTTCGAGTACACTTCTAAAAATATGCCTAAGTTTAACTCTATTTCTATCTCCGGTTACCACATGCAAGAAGCCGGTGCAACTGCAGATATCGAGTTAGCTTACACACTCGCTGACGGTCTTGAATACCTTCGTGCCGGTGTTAATGCAGGTATGGATATTGACTCATTCGCTCCACGTTTATCGTTCTTCTGGGCAATTGGTATGAACTATTTCATGGAAATTGCTAAAATGCGTGCTGCTCGTATGCTTTGGGCTAAGATTGTTA
>CAZGEX010000027.1:0-30671 GCA_964524385.1 uncultured Sangeribacter sp. | reverse complement strand
AACAAAGTGCTTAAAGATTCTGAATAAGAAAAATTTAGGCTTAGTAGTTAATTAGTGTGGGTACGCAAAATTGTCGGTAGGTTGCTCCTCAGCAGAGCCTGCTCCCTCTTCATCCAACATGCGGGATGTTAACAACCGGCTATATTATACATCTATTTACAATAAATGTATTCACTGAGTTTTTGTTTCACAATACTGTGTTTCTCAGTTGTTGCTTATGTACCAAATTTCGTACTGCACACAATGTTTGCATAAGTGATACAAAAAGATATTTCTTATTAGTGTTTTTGTAGATTGAATTATGGATGTAAATTGGTAATTAAGAATTGCTCTGACATTTGGAATCCGGCCTGAGATGTTAAAGATTTGCAATTTATGTTTCATGGTTTTAGGTTAGGTTTATAAGCTTTATATCTCTCTCGAGAAATTATATTGTCGAATTTTCTAAGACAATCAAATTAGCTTTATGTTCTCTTAAAAGATTAGGTATTAGTTTCAAAGATAGAGTTTAGTTTACGCAAATATTGATTATGCATATCTATAATATCTCAGTTTATATAATACCGGAATTTCCAAATTGTCAATGTTAAGATTTATAAATCTTTTTACGATGCAAAGGTATACAATAATTTTGATTTGACAAAATAAAAGTTTATAATTTACATTTTGCTATATTATTTCTTGTGTTTGGTGGTATATATCCAATTTGCAAGTAGTGTTTCTTTGTATTGATGTTTGATTTATGACAATTTGTTATTAGTTGATTGTTTTCTAAAGTAAAATTTTAATTATTTTTGGAATAAATATATATATTATTTAATATCAGATGATTCTATTAAGGTAATATTGAATAATGTAAAAAAGCCTTCTCATATATAGTTTGTTGTAGAGAAGACTTTTTTGTTATGCTATTAAATAGCTGATATTAAATTATGCCAATCGTTTAAGGATTTCTGTGAGAAGTTGCCAATATTTTGCAACTGAAGGGATATTTGCTTTTTCACTTGGTGAGTGAATATCTTTCAGTGTAGGTCCAAACGAAATCATATCAAGGTTAGGCATTTTTTCGAGGAATAAGCCACATTCTAATCCTGCATGTAGAGCTTCAACACGAGGATTTTCTTCAAACAGATCTTTAAAACTTTGAACTGCAACATTAAGAACTTTTGAATCAGGGTTTGGAGCCCATCCAACGTAAGCATCTTCGAATTCTACGTTACATCCAATCATTTGGTATAGAGCTTTGATTCTATTCGCTATTTCGTCTCTGCGACTGTCGACTGAAGATCGTTGGTGAATAGTAATTAAAATTGTGTTGTTATTTTGCATTTTTACGCTGGCAAGATTGCAAGAAGTTTCGATAAGTCCGGGTACGGCATTAGACATCCATTGCACAGCATTAGGTGTAGCGAATAATGTTGCAATAAGTTGCTTAGCCTGATTGTCGTTGATGACATATTCAGGGATGTTAGTTTCGGTTACATCAAATGTAAAATCATTTCCTTCGGCGATTGCAAATTCTGAATGAATCATATCATTGAATTTGTTAGCAAAATCTTTTAATTCATCAGATTTATTACAAGGAACTCCGATAATTGCTAACGCTTCGCGAGGAATTGCGTTGGCAAGATTTCCTCCGTCAAAAGAGTGAAGTGCGATAGGCATTAATTGAGAAGTTTCCCATAGAAATCGTGCCAATTGTTGGTTGGCATTTCCTCTGCCTAATCCTATTTCCATTCCGGAGTGTCCGCCTTTAAGGTGGTTGAGATGAACTTTATAAAATGAATAATTCAAAGGTGATTTCTCAGTAGAGTAAGGGTATGTGCAAACCGTTACTTTGCCGCCTGCACAACCGATTACAAGTTGTCCATGTTCTTCTGAGTCTAAATTTAGTAGAATTGAACCAGAAACAAAACCTTTTTGAATTCCGTTTGCACCGATAAGACCTTGTTCTTCATCGACAGTGAATAGTGCTTCAATCGGACCATGAACAAGGGTGTCATCAAGTAAAACTGCCATAGCTGTAGCACATCCGATGCCATTATCTGCACCAAGAGTAGTGCCATTAGCTTTTACCCAGTCTCCGTCAACAATAGTTTCAATAGGGTCATTAAAAAAGTCGTGATTTGAATCATTACGTTTTTCTGCAACCATATCTTGGTGTCCTTGCAGAATTATAGTAGGAGCATTTTCGTGCCCCGGAGTTGCAGGTTTTGTCATTACGACATTTCCGACTTCATCTGTTTTTACAGGGATGTTATGTCTGTTTGCCCAATCAACAAGAAAGGTTTTCATTTTTTCTAAATGATGTGTAGGGCGAGGCACTTTAGTGATTTCGTCAAAACATTTCCAAATAAGCGTTGGTTTTAATTCTGTAATGTTCATGATGTTAGATATAAATTATTGTTTTTTGAATTGATTATATGCTTTAGCTAATTTTGTGTGGTATCCTCGTTTGGCATAGCCTGGTCCGTTGTATTTTCTTGCGAATGCTGACCAATTTTTTTGTTGTAAGTATTTCACAATTTTTGTGTTTGTGATGAATGCTGCAAAAAGTTTTAGTTGCTCAAGTTCAGAAGTCGACATTTTAGTAACAAATTCGTCGATAGACAAACAACCACAAAGTTTGTAGTTGAAACCTCCTATTTGAAACATTCCCCAAAAAGTACTCATGTTAGCTCTGTCTTCATTTTTTTTACGAGCATTGATTAGTTGTTGCCATTTTTTCTTACCGTAAGAACTATTTATTCCTTCCGGAATTTTTGTGTCAGCAGCAGCTTTTTTTGTAGCAGCAATTTTTGATAGTCTGTTGTAAGTGGCTTGTTCGAAACTGACGACAGGGACACCCGGAGCCCAAAAGCCTTTTAAACTTGCACCAGCTTCAATTTTTACGACAGCTTTCATAACAGCAACTTCGATATTGAGTTGTTCAGCCACAAGAATGTAATCATTTTCTGTAAGAGTAGGTCTATGACTACAAATTGAGTCTGGAGAAGTTTTGATAGAGTCGGTTATATTGTATATTGAATCAAGTGTGTTAGGAAAGGAAATGGAATCAGTGGTCGTAATTAGAGTGTTATTGCATTTGTCGTTGGCATTCGACATACCGAAGCCAACGACAAATGATAAAATTGAAATAATATTTACAATCAGAGTTTTTTTCATAACTCTGCTACTTTCTTAAGAGTAAGAGTAAGATGATTCCAGAATTTTTCTACGGTAGGAATGTTGAGCTTTTCATCGGGAGAGTGAACTCCTGTCATAGTAGGACCGAAGCTGACCATGTCTAAGTTAGGATATTTAGCTAAGAAAAGTCCACATTCCAAACCTGCGTGGATAGCTTTGATGGCAGGGTTAACGTTGTAAAGCTCTTCGTAAGCGGCAGACGAAAGTTTCATGATAGTAGAGTCCATATTTGGAGCCCAACCAGGGTAACCGTCGGAGTGAGAAATTTCAGCACCGGCAAGTAAGAAATGAGTTTCAACTTGTGCAGCTATGTCAAATTTACGAGACTCAACTGAAGATCGTTGTGAAGTTGTTACTTTAATTTTGTTGTCTTCTAACATTTTTACAGCAGCAAGGTTAGTAGAAGTTTCAACAAGACCTTCAAGGTCGCGACTCATTGAATACACTCCATGAGGAGCTGAATAAAGGGATAAAATTAATGCTTTTACAGTGGCATCATCAATAATTGAGGCGGGGCGTTCAACTTCTTCGATTGTGAATTTAACGACAGGCTCAATACCCCTGTATTCATTTTCTATTTCTTTAGAATAATTAGCAAGGCGAGTTTCGATTTCTGCTTTTTTGTCAGATGGTACACCTATAACTGCATATGCTTCGCGAGGAATTGCATTACGAAGGTTTCCACCATCGAAAGAAGCTAATTTGATGCAAATGTCATTAGAACAATTCCATACGAAACGAGCAATAAGTTTATTGGCATTTCCACGACCGGTGTTAATGTCTGAACCTGAGTGTCCACCGAGAAGACCTCCTATTGCAACTTTAAGATAGCAAAGGTTTTCAGGAGCTGCAGTTGGAGTGTAAGAGAAGATTGCAGTAGTGTCAATGCCTCCGGCACATCCTACGAATATTTCTCCATCGTCCTCAGAGTCAAGATTAATAAGCATAGAACCTTTAATCATATCTTTGCCAAGATTTTGAGCACCTTCAAGTCCGATTTCTTCATTGATGGTGAAGAGACATTCTATCGGACCATGTTCAAGAGAGTTGTCGATAAGCACGGCAAGAGCACCGGCCATACCTATACCATTATCAGCACCGAGAGTTGTGCCCTTAGCTTTTACCCAATCACCATCAATATATGTTTGAATAGGATCTTTAAGGAAGTCATGTTCAACATCGTTGTTTTTTTCGGCTACCATATCCATGTGAGCTTGAAGAATAACGATAGGAGCATTTTCGTGTCCAGGAGTAGCAGGCTTAGTCATTACGACATTGCCGCAGTCGTCAGTTTTTGCATCGATATTATTCTCAGTTGCAAAGTCTAAAAGATATTTTCTTATTTGTTCTTCATGACAAGATGGACGAGGCACTTTAGTGATTTCGTCAAAACATTTCCAAATAAGGGTTGGTTTTAAGTCTTTTACTTCCATTTTGTTTATTTTAGGTTTTATAGATAATTGATTTTTCAAAGTTACGCAAAATAGTTGAGATAGACAAAAAATATTTGGTTAATAAGAATTAAAATGGCGAATAAAGATCATATTCGATGAAATGGGTATTGGTGGAAATATAAAAAAATAGTATCTTTGCAAAAAAATTTTGGCGTAAAATATAAAATTAGAATTGGGATATATAATGAACAAGGAAAAATAGAAATAATAATAAAGATGAAAAAAAACTTAATTAAATTATTAGGAATATCATTTGTTGGTTTTCTTATCATAGTGACAGCATGTGGAACAGAATCGTCTAAAACTGATTCGGCTGCTAAAAAAACATCGGTAGAAGTTGAGAAAGGCGAAGTATCAAAACAATTGCCAAATTATAGATATGTCGATTTAGATACGATATTAAGTAAATACAATTTGGCAAAAGACTATAATGAAGAGATGTTGCGAATGCAGACAAACTTCGAGAATGTTGGTCGTCAAAAAGAAAGTTCAATACAGAATTTAGTTGCAACAATACAAAAGAAACAACAAAATAACAGCTATCTATCGGAAGCCTCTTATATGGATGATATGCAGAAGTTAGAAAATATGCAAGTATCAGCCCAAAAAGAATTGGAGAAGATGCAGGTGAATATGCAAAATGCCGCGTTTGAAGCTCAAAAAATCGTGAATGATTCAATAGAATCGTTTGTTAAGGAGTTTAATAAAAGTCGCAAGTATGATGCAATATTATTTAAAGCAGCAACATTATACATAGATCCGTCTCTCGATATAACAGAGGAAGTAGTCATAGGATTGAATGCAAGATATAATAACGTAGCTAAATAAGAAAAGATATAGCTTGTAATCGCTTCATCCCCAAAAGATGAAGCGATTTTTTTGTTTCAGGTTATACATGGTTTGCATTTTAGATGATGTTTCATTAACTTTGCGATAAAATAGAAATTGAATGATAGAAGACAATATAATAAATAAGGAGAAAAATGAGAGTACTGTGCTTGTAGGCTTGATAACATTGCATCAAAATGAAATAAAGGCTAATGAGTATCTCGATGAATTATCTTTTTTGGCAGAAACGGCGGGAGCAGTGCCTGTGAAACGATTTTTGCAAAAATTAGAGTATCCAAATCCTCGTACATATGTAGGTACGGGAAAGTTAGACGAAATTCGTCAATATGTAGAGGATAATGAGATAGGGTTGGTCATATTTGATGATGATTTATCGACCAAACAAGTGTCAAATATAGAAAAAGAATTAAAAGTAAAGATACTTGATCGCACCAGTTTAATATTGGATATATTTGCTAAAAGAGCTCAGACTGCAACTGCCCGTACGCAGGTAGAGTTAGCTCAATATCAATATTTATTACCTCGTCTGACAAGAATGTGGACACACCTTGAACGTCAGCGAGGGGGTATAGGTATGAGAGGTCCCGGTGAAACACAAATCGAGACCGACCGTCGAATAATTCTTGATAAGATTTCGCGTCTTAAAGAAGAATTAAAAAGTATTGATAAACAAAAAAACATACAACGAAAAAATCGCGGTAAATTAACACGAATAGCATTAGTAGGTTATACCAATGTTGGAAAATCAACATTGATGAACTTGCTCAGTAAGAGTGAAGTGTTTGCAGAAAATAAATTATTTGCAACCTTGGATACAACTGTAAGAAAAGTTATCATAGATAATTTGCCATTTTTGTTGACTGATACAGTTGGGTTCATTCGCAAATTACCAACTCATTTGGTCGATTCGTTTAAGTCAACACTTGATGAGGTAAGAGATGCAGATGTATTGGTACACGTAGTAGATGTGAGTCATCCGCAATTTGAGGAACAAATAGATGTGGTAAATAAGACTTTGCAGGAAGTGTGTGCTGCAAGCGAAAAACCAATGATATTGGTGTTTAATAAAATAGATGCCTTTTCATATATCCCTAAATCGGAAGATGATTTGACACCAAAGAAAAGAGAAAATATATCGTTGGAAGAGTTTCGTGAAACATGGATGGCTAAGATGAATAATAATTGCATATTTATCTCGGCAAAAGAAAAGATAAATATAGATGAATTGAAAGCATTGTTATATCAGAAGGCAAAAGAAATTCACACAGAGCGATTCCCATATAATGACTTCCTTTATCAAAAATACGACGAAGATTATAACGAATGATTACACCTTTAACATCTGAACAAATTGGGCAATTAGAGAAGCAAGGATGCTACTCTCTTGAATGGAATAAAATACGCATATCAGAAGATGCGGATTTAAGGCTATTGCGTAATGTTAGGTTTAAAGGAAATGTAACAATTGGAAGATTAGAAGTTAGGGAAAATTCAGATGAAGGCATTTATAATGCAGTATTAAGCGATTGTGAAATAGGGAATAATGTATATATAAATAATGTAGGGGGAGAGTTGCATGCCTATCGTATAGGAGATAGGGTTAAGATTGAAAACGTAGGAAGGATATGTTTCAGTGGCGATTCTAATTTTGGTCAAGGAATAAATATAAACGTATTGGATGAAACAGGATCTCGTCCTGTATATATATACTCAGGAATCACATCGCAGATAGCAGCGTTAATGGTTCGTGATCCGGAATGGACTAAGAATGTATTGTTCCCAAACCTTAGCAAAGAAATCAAAAAGCATTATATAAAGGCTGTGTTAGAAGATGATGTAGAAATAATAGATACTACAGCAATAATCAATGTTAAAGTGGAAAAAGGAATCCGCATAGAGGGTGCCAAACATCTCAAAAATGGGACATTGATTAATAACGGAACACGAGAGAATTGTTTGACATATGTAGGAATAGGCGTTGATGCAGAAAATTTTATAATAGAAGATGCCGAAGTCTCTACCGGAGCAACATTAAGAAAAGTGTATGTTGGACAGGGCTCTGCAATCGTAAAAGGTTTTACTGCTCACGATGCATTATTTTTTGCAAATAGTGTGTTTGAGAACGGAGAAGCATGTGCGGTATTTGCCGGTCCTTATACAGTGTCAATGCATAAGTCATCGTTACTTATAGGTGGATGCTACTCATTTATGAATGCGGGAAGTGGAAGCAACTCAAGTAATCACCAATATAAATTAGGTCCCCGCCATTGGGGGGTAATGCAAAGAGGGGTAAAAACAGCGAGTAATTCGTATGTAATGTGGGGTGCAAAGATTGGAGCATATTCGTTGCTAATTGGTTCTCACAAACATCATCCGGATACATCTCAATTCCCATTTTCGTATGTAGTAGGTGATGCAGAGGGTAAAACTACATTAGTACCCGGCATAATGTTGCGTAATTGTGGCTTGAGAAGAGACACTGAAAAATGGCTTGCTCGAGATAAACGCGTGGCATATTCATTGCCGTCAAAAGATAATATTCATTTTGAAGTGCTAAATCCTGTGACTGTTGGGGCAATGATAAAAGCCGTGGAACAAATAGATAATTTAGAAAAACAAGCAAATGGAGAATCTGAATATTATGAATTTGGTGGATTCAAAATAAAAAAGACATCATTAAGTAAAGGGAAAGAATTATATAAAATAGCTATAAGTAAGTATATTTCAGAGAAGATAGAATCAGTAGATATAGATTCTATTGAACCGGAAGAAATGGAATGGATAGATTTATCAGGGCAAATAATACCCTTAAAAGATGTCGATGAAATCATGAAGTCAGGAAATATAAATGAAATGACAAGACAATTAGAGACATTGTATAGAAATTATCAACATGATGAATTAAAATGGATAGCCAATCAAGTAAAAAAAATAGAGTGGTTTGATATTATAGAAGCGAAATCGGCAAAAGTGAAATTAGAGAAAATGATCGATGAGGATGCTGAAAAATATAAAAAGATGGTGGAAGACGAAAATAAAACCTTGTCGCTGTGAATTTTAAGAATGTAATATTCGAAAATAATATTGTGTAATCAAAAAAAAAACAGTAACTTTGCACCCGCTGAATAATTGAGAGTGTTCAGCATGAGAATTATTAACATATTTATTAACAATTTAATGAGCGAATTTAAAAATTCACCCATCGAAGATTTCGATTGGGATGCCTTTGAAAAAGGCGAAACAGCAGGTGCTAAGAGCCGCGAAGAGTTGACAAAAACTTATGATGAATCTCTAAACACCGTAAAAGACAAAGAAGTAACCGAAGGTACCGTAATCTCAATGAACAAACGTGAGGTAGTGGTTAACATCGGCTATAAATCAGATGGTATCATCTCAATCAATGAATTCCGTTACAACCCGGACCTTAAAGTAGGTGATAAAGTTGAAGTATTCATTGAAAATCAAGAAGACAAAAAAGGTCAATTAATTCTTTCACACAAGAAAGCTTGTGCATCTCGTAGCTGGGATCGCGTTAATCAAGCACTTGAAAATGATGAAATCATCAAAGGTTATGTTAAATGCCGCACTAAGGGTGGTATGATTGTTGACGTATTTGGAATTGAAGCATTCTTGCCGGGTTCACAAATCGACGTACGCCCAATTCGCGACTACGATATGTTTGTTGACAAAACAATGGAATTCAAAGTTGTTAAAATCAACCAAGAATTCAAAAACGTTGTTGTATCACATAAAGCACTTATCGAAGCAGAACTCGAACAACAAAAGAAAGAAATTATATCTAAACTCGAAAAAGGTCAAGTACTCGAAGGTACAGTTAAAAACATCACTCCTTATGGTGTATTCATCGACCTTGGTGGCGTAGATGGTCTTATTCACATCACAGACCTCAGCTGGGGTAGAGTAAGCGATCCAAAAGAAGTCGTAGCTCTTGATCAAAAACTCAACGTAGTAATTCTTGACTTCGACGATGAAAAGAAACGCATTGCATTAGGTTTGAAACAATTGATGCCACATCCATGGGATGCACTTGATTCAGAACTTAAAGTAGGTGATCACGTGAAAGGGAAAGTAGTGGTTATGGCTGACTATGGAGCATTTATCGAAATCGCTCCAGGTGTAGAAGGTCTAATCCACGTTAGCGAAATGAGCTGGAGTCAACACCTCCGTAGTGCTCAAGACTTTATGAAAGTTGGCGACGAAGTGGAAGCTGTAGTTCTTACACTCGATCGTGACGAAAGAAAGATGAGCTTGGGTATCAAACAATTGAAAAATGACCCATGGGAAAACATCGAAGAAAAATATGCCATTGGCAGCAAACACACTGCTAAAGTGCGTAATTTCACAAACTTTGGTGTATTCGTTGAAATCGAAGAAGGCGTAGATGGTCTTATTCATATTTCAGATCTTTCTTGGACTAAGAAAATCAAACACCCAAGCGAATTTACTCAAGTTGGCAACGACATTGAGGTACAAGTATTGGAAATCGACAAAGACAATCGTCGTTTGAGCCTTGGTCATAAACAACTTGAAGAAAATCCATGGGATGTATTCGAAACAATCTTCACAGTAGGTAGTATCCACGAAGGAACTATTACAGAAGTAATGGACAAAGGTGCGGTAATTGCTCTTGAACATGGTGTAGAAGGTTTTGCAACTCCAAAACACTTAGTAAAAGAAGACGGAAGCCAAGCTAAATTAGAAGAAAAACTTGAATTCAAAGTAATCGAGTTTAACAAAGATAGCAAACGTATTATTTTGAGCCACAGCAGAATTGCAGAAGATGCTACAAAAGCAGAAGCTCGTAAAGCTGCAGCTCCAAAGAAACCTGCTAAGAAAGAAGAAGAAGCAGCACCTGCAATCGAAAAAACAACTCTCGGTGACCTTGATGCTCTTCAAGCTCTTAAAGAACAACTTTCTAAAACAGAAAAGAAATAATATAAGAGAGTCCTCTTATTAAAAAACAGATACACAATTTTTAAAATTGTGTATCTGTTTTTTTACAGAGAAAATAATTTTAAAGCAATAAAATGGGAGGCAATTAAAAAATGAGCCTAAATTCAACTTTTTTGTTCCAAAATAGTCTATATATAAAAAATAATTTATAATTTTACACAGCGATAACATAGGAGTGTCGATAACGATGAGAAAGGCATATAAACGCATATTATTGATATTGATATTCGTAATGGTTGGTTTATTGCAACCCTATGCAAAAAATTGGGAATCTGTTCAACCCGAAAGAGTAGCAGATGCCCGATTAGTCGTGCGTGCATCCGAAATAGAGATTAAAACAAAAAAAGGGGCAATAATTGTATCAACACAACATCCGACAACCATAAAAGTGTATACAATACTTGGACAATTAGTGTCACAAGAAAACCTATCGGAAGGAGTGTCGCAATTAAATATAGGCACACACGGAGTGTTTATTGTAAAAGTCGGAGAATTGACGTGTAAAGTAGCATTGTAATTAAATCATTAAATAACCGGCGATTTCTGCAAAGAGAAAGCCAAAAATTAAATCTAAATATAATGGAAGAGACAAACATTAATTGGTCAAGCCTACCATTTGGCTATGTAAAAACAGATTACAACGTACGCTGTACATTTAAAGATGGAAAATGGGGAAAAATTGAAGTGACTGACTCAGAAGAAGTTACTCTCCATATGGCAGCAACATGCTTGCATTACGGACAAGAAGCATTTGAAGGATTGAAAGCATTCCGAGGAAAAGATGGAAAAATCCGCGTGTTCCGTCTTGAAGAAAATGGAAAGCGTATTCAAAATAGTGCGAACGGCATTATGATGGAACCTCTTCCATTAGATATTTTCCGCGAAATGGTAATGAAAGCAGTAAAATTAAATGAACGCTTTGTTCCTCCTTATGGTAGTGGAGCATCACTATATATTCGTCCATTTGAAATCGGTATTACTCCACGAGTAGGGGTAAAACCTGCAAGCGAGTATATGTTCATCATCTTGGTTTCTCCGGTAGGTCCATACTTCAAAAACGGATTCAAACCAACAAACTTCGTGATGATGCGTGATTTTGACCGTGTAGCACCAAAAGGAACTGGTAGCATCAAAGTGGGTGGTAACTATGCTGCAAGTTTGGTTGCAGGTGAAAAAGCTCACGAACTTGGCTATTCAGGTGTATTGTATCTTGATTCAAAAGAGAAAAAATATATCGATGAATGTGGTGCGGCGAATTTCTTTGCTATAAAGAATGGAACATATGTAACTCCTGCAAGTGAATCAATCTTGCCTTCAATCACAAATAAGAGCTTGATGCAATTAGCAGAAGATTTAGGTTACAAGGTAGAACGTCGTCCAATTGCTGTGGAAGAATTAGAAACATTCGAAGAAGCCGCTGCTTGCGGTACAGCTGCAGTATGTACTCCAATCGGTGAAGTGTTCGATTATGACAATAATAAACGCATTGTATTCTCAAAAGATGGAGAACCGGGTGAAGCTACTACAAAACTTTACAAACAGCTTCGCGGCATACAAGATGGAGAAATCGAAGATGTTCACGGATGGTGTGACTTCGTAGAATAAACAAATTATTAGTGCTTATAAGGGTAGTGTCAGTGAAATATAGGGCACTACCCTTAATTATTTATTGTTCAATTGATTATTAATATTTGCCGAAATGTTGGATTGTGAAGGATTGATAAAGAAATATTGTGGAGAAAATGACTTGGCAGAGGCGGTAATAATTCATAGCAGATGCGTGATGAATAAAGCCATAAAGTTAATCATAGATAAAGATGTGGAAATTGATATTGATTTTGTAAAAGAGGCTTGCCTTTTACACGATATAGGTGTGTTTAGGTGTAATGCTCCACAAATTGGATGTTTCGGTGACAAACCTTATATTATGCATGGAGTGTTGGGAAGAGAATTGCTTGAAAAAGAAGGATTGCCTTCACATGCATTAGTGTGTGAAAGACATACCGGTTCCGGACTTACAAAAAACAATATTATCAATCAGAATTTACCTCTGCCACATAGAGATATGTTGCCTATATCGATAGAAGAAAAATTAGTCTGTTATGCAGATAAGTTCTTTTCCAAATCAGGAAATCTGAAAGAAGAAAAACCAATCGAATTGATTATGAGGCAAATGAAAAAACATGGAGAAGATGTGCTACAAAGATTTGAAGCATTACATCAACTATTTGGGAGCAGATGAGATGCAAGAAATGTTATAAATAGTGAAAAACCTTAAAATGAATTCTATTATTTTGAGAAAAATAGGTGTAATAACAGATAAAATGCCTAATTTTGTAGTTTGTTAGAAAAGAACATTAGTTTGAAGCGAACAATAATATATATTGTAACACTACTAATTGCAAGTACAATATTTGCCGACACGGTGGTCAAAAAAGGGCGGTTGAATAAAAATTCAATTGCGACAGACACTGTGGCGGTTGATACTTTACGTCAAAACGAAGTCGCAACGATAGACACTACACGTACGACATATAAGCGTATCAATTATGGAAAAGTGGATCTCGATAATGTTGTGAATTTTACCGCAAAAGATTCATTGGTGATGCTTGGTCAAAACAAAGCATTTATGTATGGTAATAGTACAGTGAAATACGGTGATATAAATCTAAATTCGGGTAAAATAGAAATGGCAGTAGATAGTGCCACCGTATATGCAGTGGGGGTAGTGGATTCGCTCGGAAATGTCTCAGAATATCCTGTGTTTAGCGACAAAAGTGGAGAATATGAGTCGAAAACAATGAAATACAACTTCAAGACTCAACGTGGATTTATCACAGATATAATTACTGAACAAGGAGAAGGTTATCTCACCGGTGGTGCCACAAAGAAAATGGAAGATGGTACATTTTATGTGGAGAATGGTAAATATACCACATGTGATGACCATGAACATCCACACTTTTATTTACAATTGACCAAGGCAAAAGTTAAACCAAAACAAAATGTAGTGTCAGGTCCGGCTTATATGGTATTGGCAGATGTTCCGTTGCCACTTGCAGTCCCTTTTGGTTTCTTCCCTTTTTCAAAGGATTATTCAAGTGGTATAATATTTCCATCATTTGGCGAAGATTATAATAAAGGGTTCTATATAAGAGATGGCGGTTATTATTTCGCGATAAATGATAATATAGATTTGGCATTAAGAGGAGAGATTTACACAAAAGGTTCTTGGGGACTTAGTGCAAGATCAAATTATGTGAAAAGATATAAATATAGAGGTTCATTTGATATAAGTTATTTGACAACAGTACATGGAGATAAAGGGTCTGCGGATTATTCAAAACAAAACAACTTCAGAGTGTCGTGGACTCATTCTCAAGATGCCAAAGCAAATCCAAATATGAGCTTTTCTGCAAGTGTCGATTTTGCAACGAGTGGATACACCCGAAATGACTTGAATAGTTACTATAACAATTCATTTACCGAAAACACAAAAAGTAGTACGGTAAATATGACATATAGATTTCCCGGCACCAAGTGGAGTATATCTGCCACTGCTAATATATCACAACGCACACAAGATTCAACACTGACGGTTTCATTTCCCAATTTAAATATAACATTGTCGCAAGTGGCTCCATTTAAGCGAAAAAAACGTGTAGGAGGAGAAAAATGGTATGAAAAAATAAAATTATCCTATTCCGGACAATTTCAAAACTCATTGACAGCAAAGCAAGACGAATTCTTTAAGAAGAGTTTGATAAAAGATTGGCGTAACGGAATGAAGCATACAGTACCGATTACAGCGACATTTAGCTTGTTTAAATATATAAACATATCGCCAAACATCACGCTCAATGACAGAATGTATTCAAGCAAAGTGCGTCGACAATGGGACCCGGCAGCATCTGCAGAAGTGTTAGACACAGTTTATGGCTTTTACAATGTCTTTGATTTCAATGCATCAATTTCTATGGATACTAAAATCTATGGTTTCTATAAGCCATTGAAATTCCTCGGCGATAAAGTTCAAATGATTCGACATGTGTTGACTCCTACAATCTCATTCAGTGCATCACCCGATTTTGGTGATAAATTTTGGGGCTACTATGGCTCATATGATTATGTCGATTCACAAGGTAAAACACAAACTCGCGAGTACAGCTATTTCCAAAATGCAATATTTGGTACGCCCGGAAGAGGGAAGACGGGGGTAGTGTCTGTAAGTCTTGCCAACAATATAGAAATGAAAGTAAAAAGCGATGCAGACAGCACCGGAGTCAAGAAAATATCGTTGATAGAAAATTTTACGATAAGCCAATCATATAATTTTGCCGCGGACTCGCTTAATTGGAGTAATATAAATACTTCCATAATGTTGAGATTGGCTAAGAATTTTAATCTGAATCTCAGTGCAACATGGGATCCATATACATATCAATTAAATCAAAACGGGTCGCCGGTCAGAGTAAATGTGCCACGATGGGAAGTCGGCAAAGGTTGGGCAAGACTATCAAGTACAGGGACATCGTTTTCGTATACATTTAATAACGATACATTTAAAAAGAAGAAAAATTCCGAATCAGAAGAATCGTCGAATGATGAACTCACTGATGGTGTAAACGATGGCTCTGATAATGAAAATTTTGGTGAGACTGCGACAGCAAGAAGGCGAGGCAGAAATGAAGGCAATGGTGCAGAAACAGATGAAGATGGATATGAAAAATGGACAATTCCATGGAGTTTGACATTGAACTATTCAATAAATTATGGATATGGTGCATTCAACAAAGAAAAAATGGAATACGACGGAAAGCTGACGCAAAATCTTTCATTGAATGGGTCGATACGTCCGACAAAAAATTGGAATTTTAATTTTTCAATGTCGTATAACTTTGAAATGAAAAAAATTGCGTATATGAATTGCTCGATAAGCAGAGACCTCCACTGTTTTACTATGACCGCATCATTTGTGCCCGTAGGTCCATATAAATCGTATAATTTTCATATAGCAGTTAAATCGTCAATGTTAAAAGATTTAAAATACGACAAACGCTCGTCGAACAATAATGGAATTTCATGGTACTAATCATCGCCGTGTAACTCAATATCGCTGTCAGTCCAAAGAAAAAATGCAAAAACGGCAATAAAAAGTCCAAAAAAAATAATAAATCTTTGGAGACACCAAAATAAATACGTAATTTTGTAAAAATTTGGTAATATGAGCGTAAATTTATCAGAAATGCTCCAACGATTGTTGCGAAAGAGTGACCTTTTGGCTGAACAAAATAGATTAGCCAAAGAAGAAAATCATAGAATATCAAATTTGAATGAATCACTCAAAGAAGAGAACGAATCGTTGAAAGCAGAGATAGAGAAATTACGTCTTGAAAATGAATATCTGAAAGTGTCGCATAAGATAGCACCGACGTCAGAAGATATAAAAACGAGTCAAGAGATGTTAACCAAATTAGTGCGAAAAATCGACAAATGCATCTATCAACTAAAAGAATGATGCTATGGCTGTGGATAACGATAAAATAAAAATGCAAATCAATATAGCCGGGGAGCGTATAAGCTTAACGGTAGGTTTTGATGAACAAGATGCTGTCAGAGAAGCAGAAGCCAGTGTCGCCACATTGTTTAAAGAGTGGAGAAGCAGGTTCCCTAAGAAGACAGTGCAAGAACTTCTTGCTATGATAGCATATCAGTACGCATCTTATTATTTAGCCCTTAGAGGACGACATGAAGAAATAATAAAGACGTTGACTGAATTTGAAAATCGAATAGATGAGGCATTGGAGAAGTCTCAAGAAGAATAAACGGTCAGAATAATACTGTCGATTGACCTTTTAAGGATATAATCTGTTAAAGGTTCGCACTACCGGAATTGCCCCTGCAGAGGCGATTTCCGTAGATTTTTTTATATAAAAGAATATTAATAATAATTAAAATAAAAGTAATATATGACTCCAAACACAGAGATAATTGTAGCTTCGGCAGCGGTTGTGTCCTTAGTAGTAGGATATGTTATCGCTACGATTGTAAGCAGAAATATGGCTCGTTCGAGAGCAAAACTGATAATCGATGAAGCAAATAGAGATGCGGAAATGCTCAAAGAAAAAAAGCTTTTAGAAGCTAAAGAACAAGAGATGTTGATAGTTAATGAGGCTGAAAAAAATGCAAATCAAAAAATGCAGAAGATTCAAACAAATGAAGCACGCCTTAAGCAGCGTGAACTTCAATTGAATCAACAGCAAAGCGATTTAGCTAAACGTAAAAACGAGTTAGATTCAGTTAAGCAAAATCTAGATAATCAGCAACAAATAATCGAGCAAAGAAATGTTGAAGTGGAAAAAATGCATAAGGATGCTCAAGAGGAACTTGAACGAATTTCGGGATTATCTGCTGAAGATGCAAAAGAAAAATTAATAGAATCGTTAAAAGAAGAGGCAAAGAGTGCAGCTGCAGGATATATCAACGATATAATGGATGATGCAAAAATGACAGCCAATAAGGAGGCAAAAAGAATAGTCATTCAGTCAATCCAAAGAGTAGCTACAGAAACAGCCGTGGAAAATTCGATTACTGTATTTCATATAGATAACGATGAAATCAAAGGAAGAATAATAGGTCGTGAAGGAAGAAACATACGTGCCCTCGAAGCTGCAACAGGAATTGAAATAATTGTAGATGATACGCCTGAAGCAATTGTGCTTTCCGGATTTGACCCTGTGCGTAGAGAAATCGCACGTCTTGCATTGCATCAATTAGTGGCAGATGGACGTATTCACCCGGCTCGCATTGAAGAAGTGGTGGCTAAAGTGCGCCGTCAAGTTGAAGAAGAAATAATTGAAACCGGTAAACGTACGGCAATCGACCTTGGAATACACGGATTACATCCTGAATTAATCAGAATGGTAGGTAAAATGAAGTATCGTTCAAGTTATGGTCAAAATCTTTTGCAACACTCTCGTGAAACAGCAAATTTATGTGCAGTAATGGCGTCAGAACTTGGACTTAATCCTAAAAAAGCAAGACGTGCAGGATTGTTGCACGATATTGGTAAAGTGCCTGATGATGAACCGGAATTGCCACATGCAATGTTGGGCATGAAGCTTGCTGAAAAATATAAAGAAAAACCGGAAATATGCAATGCAATCGGATCTCATCACGATGAAATAGAACAGACATCATTGTTGGCTCCAATCGTACAAGTGTGTGATGCTATCTCAGGAGCACGCCCGGGAGCACGTCGCGAAATAGTAGAGGCATATATCAAACGATTAAATGACCTCGAACAATTAGCCCTTTCATATCCGGGTGTAATAAAAACTTATGCAATTCAAGCAGGTAGAGAATTACGTGTAATTGTTGGAGCAGAAAAGATTTCAGATATCGAAACAGAAAGATTGTCAGCTGAAATTGCTAAGAAAATCCAAGATGAAATGACATATCCGGGACAAGTTAAAATAACTGTAATTCGTGAAACGCGTGCAGTAAGTTTTGCAAAATAAAATGAAAAACGATGAAAGAAGAATTAGAATTTGATAATCTTCCTTTGTCAGATAATTTCACCGGTTCGTTTTCTGGAAAAGAACCGCCTCGAGGAAAGTTGTATTGCCATAATTGGTTGGCAGGAATCTCTGATGCATCAGATTTTGACTTGGTAGAGGTGCAATTCAAAAACACAAGAAAGGGCTATTTTAGAAATAGTCAAAATATAGATTTGAATATAGGTGATATTGTCGCTGTTGAGGCTTCTCCCGGACATGACATCGGAGAGGTAACATTAGTCGGTAAATTAGTCACGTTGCAAATGAAAAAAGCGAATTTGCATCCCGATTATGAAATCAGACGAGTGTTTAGAAAAGCACGACCGGCCGATTTGGAAAAATACGAAGAAGCAAAGTCGAGAGAACATGACACAATGATTCGCTCAAGAAAGATTGCAGAAGAATTGCAGTTGAGTATGAAAATCGGAGATGTCGAATATCAAGGAGATGGCGGTAAAGCAATTTTTTATTATATCGCTGACGAACGAGTCGATTTTAGAAAATTGATACGTGTTTTAGCCGATACATTCAAAGTCAGAATCGAAATGAAGCAAATCGGTGCTCGACAAGAAGCCGGAAGAATTGGGGGTATAGGACCATGTGGACGTGCTTTGTGTTGTGCAAGTTGGATGTCGAATTTCGTATCCGTTGGAACAAGTGCGGCACGTTACCAAGACATTTCAATGAATCCGCAAAAATTGGCAGGACAATGTGCAAAATTGAAATGCTGTCTTAATTTCGAAGTAGATCTTTATATGGAGGCTCAGAAAAAAATGCCTCCAAAAGATGTGCCACTCGAAACAACCGATGCCACCTACTATTTGTTTAAATCCGATGTTCTTAAACGTGAATTGACCTATTCGACAGACAAGCAAATGCCGGTGAATTGTGTGACAATCGATGCGTCGCGAGTGTTTGAAATTATTGCACTCAACAAAAAAGGCATAAAGGTTGACAAATTAGAAAGAGAAAATAACGATAAAAAGGAACAAAAGGAATTTGTAGATTTGGTCGGTCAGGATAGTTTGACTCGATTTGATAAAACAAAGAAAAGAAGAAAAGGACGAGGCAATCGCTCTGATGTGTCTCAAGAAGACGATAGACGAAATGCCGAAGCCGGAAATGCTCAAGAAAATCATCGTCCTAAAAAAAATAGAAACGGTGGTAATCGTCATAGAAATTCCGACAACAACCGTAGAAAAAATGAAAATTCAAGTAAACAAGAAAATAGTTGATAAACTAATCAGAAGAGTGATGCATATGATAGCATCACTCATTCTGATTTTAGTTGTTGCAGCGTGTGAAAATAAAGACTCGCTGTACTATTCTCTTTACTATGATATTCCCAATGAAAAATGGCTCAAAGGAGAAATATGCGAATTTAAAATTTTATCGGATTCACTTCAAGGAAAATTGTTAAATGGAATTTATGATGTGGTAATCGGCATACGTCATACGGAAGATTATCAATACAAAGATTTGTGGGTGGAAATGACAGAAATTGATAATGATACAATTGAATCTACTGATACTATTCATATATCCTTAATGGATACTTTAGGTCGGTGGAAGGGTAGAGGTTACCACGGATTGTATCAATACGTAGATACGTTGAAACGTAATGTAAAATTAAATAATAAATATGTTATAAACATAGGTCATGTGATGAATGTGGATACATTGAAGCATATATCTAACATCGGAATAATAATCTTAAATCAGCATAAATAATATGTTTACCAAAGAATTAGGAGTTGAGGTAGCTCTAAGAATAGAAAAAATACAAAAAAATATGAAAAGCATCGGTTACGATGCAATTCTTGTGGCAGGTAATCCGAATTTAATATATACTTCAGGACGTATATTTCGTGGCTATGTATATATACCGATGGAAGGCGAGTCCTACTATTTTGTGGTCCGTCCGTTAGGATTAAATGGGAATAATGTCGTGTATATTCGTAAGCCGGAGCAAATCCCTGATGAATTGTCTAAATTGGGGGTTAAAATGCCTCAAAACATAGGATTGGAATTTTCTGAATTGACATATAGTGATGTAGAACGTCTGAAAAATGTTTTCGCAGGAATAGAAATCAAAGATTCGACAATGTTGTTGAAACGTACTCGAATGGTGAAAACAGATTATGAAATCAGTAAGATGAAAGAGGATGGAATACATCAAACCAATGCTTATGCTCAAGTGAAAAACGTCTATAAAAAAGGTATGACCGACGTAGATTTTCAAATAGCAATGGAGCAAGTATTGAGAAAAGAAGGAAGTCTTGGATATTGTCGTACTTCGGGAAGTCTTATGGAAATAAATATGGGCAGTGTCCTTAATGGAGAAAATGCGGATTATCCTACACCATACGATTTCGCCGTAGGAGGAAGTGGTGTCAACACTTCATTGCCTGTTGGTGCCAATGGAAAAGTAATGATGCCTGCGACAACAATAATGGTCGACATGAATGGTAATTTCAATGGTTATCAAACTGATATTACAAGAGTGTGGAAAATAGGAGAAATTTCAGAGTTTGCAGAAAAAGCTCATGCAACATCTCAAAAAATCCTCAGATTAATCGAAAAAATTGCAATGCCGGGAGAGCGTGTGGCAGCTCTTTATGAAAAAGCAATGGAGATAGTAGAAACTGAAGGTTTGAAAGACTATTTTATGGGATATAGTCAGCAAGCAGCATTTATAGGACATGGAGTCGGTCTCGAACTTAATGAATTGCCTGTATTGACTCCGCGTAGCAAGGATATTTTAGAAGCCGGAATGACTATTGCTGTCGAACCCAAATTTGTAATCCCTGGTGTAGGTGCTGTGGGAGTGGAAAATACGTATGTAGTGACAGCTAACGGGTTGGAAAATATTACACCTTTCCCGGAAGAAATTGAAGAACTTAAGGGATGAATCTCAAAGAAGATATAGATAAAGATATATTTCGTCTTGTAGGTCAGACTGCAGATGAACTTTCTAAAGAGACCTATGTAGTTGGTGGTTATGTGCGAGATATTTTCTTGGACAGACCATCAAAAGACATTGATTTTGTTACCGTAGGAAGCGGTATAGAATTAGCTGAGGCGATAGCTGAAAAATTAGGAAAGAAGGCAAAGTTGTCGGTATTTGCTAATTATGGAACAGCTCAAGTCAAGTGGAAAGATTTGGAACTCGAATTTGTTGGGGCTCGTAAAGAATCCTATTCCAGAGATAGTAGAAATCCTATAGTCGAAGATGGTACTCTTGATGATGATCAAAAGCGAAGAGATTTCACTATTAATGCTATGGCCATAAGTGTTAACGAAAATAACTTTGGCGAATTAATCGACCCTTTCGGAGGACTTGTCGATTTACATAAGAAATTAATCAGAACACCTCTCGACCCGGATATTACTTTTAGTGATGACCCATTGAGAATGATGCGTGCCATAAGATTCGCTACACAATTAGAATTCGGAATATTAAGCGAAACTTTTGAAGCAATCACTCGTAACGCTGAACGTATAAAAATTATCACTAAGGAGAGAATAAACGAAGAGCTGAGTAAAATAATAAAAAGTCGTCGACCTTCAATAGGATTTAAGCTTCTCGAACAATCAAATTTATTGGAACTGATATTCCCTGAACTGCATGCTCTCAAAGGTGTGGAAACCATGGATGGGAAAGGTCATAAAGATAATTTCTTCCATACTCTTCAAGTGTTAGATAATATCTCGGAACACACTGAGAACGAATGGTTGCGTTGGGCTGCTCTGATGCACGATATAGCAAAGCCGACAACCAAAAGATATGATGCTAAATTAGGTTGGACTTTTCATAATCATAATTTCATAGGAGAAAAAATGATTCCTCGAATTTTTAGGAAAATGAAACTTCCGATGAATGAGAAAATGAAATATGTGGCAAAACTTGTGGGATTACACATGCGACCACAATCCATCGGAGAAGAAGGCGTGACAGATTCCGCAGTGAGGAGAATGATGTTTGAAGCAGGAAATGACGTGGATGATTTAATGTTGCTCGCTGAAGCCGATATAACATCTAAAAATCCTAACAAAGTAAGACGCATTATGGAATGCTTTAAGTTGGTCAGACAAAGAATAATCGAAATAGAAGAAAAAGACCGAATTAGAAATTTCCAGCCTCCGATAGATGGCATTGTAATCATGAGAGTGTTTGGCTTGGAACCATGCAATTTAATAGGGCAATTAAAAGAAAAGATTAAAGATGCTATTCTTGATGGAGTAATAGCAAATGACTATGATGATGCTTATTCATATATGAAGAAAGTTGCCGAAACAGAATTTGGATTGTTCCCTAAAGATGAAAATCCCAAATCTTAATGGAAACCAAAAGGTAGTGCCGTTTTGTCTGGAAATTTAAAAGCGACTAAAATGAAAAATTGGAATTAATGATGAGTCGATAAAATTTAATTCAAATGATATGAAAAAAATTATAACTCTGCTTGCCTCATTTATTATATTGCTCTCTAATTGTACGGAAACAAAAAAAGATGAAGGTTATGACAAAGAATTGGCAAAAAAATATGCTGATAGAATAAAAAATTTTGAGTCATTCCCTCAGCGAGAATATGGGATTATGTTATCGCTATATATAAAAGGTAGCAACGAACTTATCAAAGAATATTCCCAATTAATGGATAGCATATATGATTATAATAAAGATGAGTTGACAGATAAGGAAATTTTAAGAATGGTTGAAGTCGAATACTGTGTGGCAGAAATAGAATATGAACCGGTCTTTATCATCTATAAAAAATTAGTGAATGCAGATTCCTATGATATGGGTTGGAAAAGCTATGAAAAATTTCGCGAAATCAAAGATGCATATAAAGATTCAATTGACAGCGTAAAAAGTAAATATATTGATGTTAAATAGTAATAAGTAATTAGTAATAAAGATATTTGATATAAAAAATGATTGTAAAAAATTTGTAAAGAATAAAATAAGTGTTAATTTTGCACAATAAACAATAATTGAAGTAAAACCTAAATATTAAAACAATGAAAGCAATTAAATTTTTAGCAGTTGCATTATTGGCAATAGTAATGGCATCATGCGGTGGTGGTTACAGCGAAGAAAAAGCAAAAGAGTACACAAAACAACTTGAAGAATCTGTAGAACAAGGCAAAGCTTTAGATAACTATGCTGAAATCATTGAATTCTGTGAAGCAAGTTCGATAGAAGCATTAGAAGAAACTGCACCACTTCAAAAAGAAGCTAAAGAAGCCAAAGAAAGTGGCGACATGGAAAAAGCTGCAGAGCTTATGAAGAAAGCAGAAGAAATCGGAAAGAAATATTCTGCAATGGAAGATTTGTCATCAGCAATGGATGCATCAATGAGTTTGATGAGTGATGAAGATAAAAAACTTTTTGAAGAAGCAGAAAAAAGAATTGTAGAAAAAACTAAAGAATTAGAACAATAATTCATAGTGGAAATAGAAAATTGTGTCGCAGATTTTAATCGTTTGCGACACAATTTTTTATATCATTATATGGTTATGAGCTTGTTTGCATGCTTATCATTTAGGTCGTAATAATTCAGACTTGAAAAATACAATAATGATAAGTCAAAAATAAATGTTACCTTTGCATCTCAATGTGCATCAATAATATTAATACAATGAAATGTAATAGATGTGGTTCTGAAAATAATGCAGATTCGAGGTATTGTTGTAATTGTGGAAATACATTGAAAAAGACTCCACCACCGCCATTGCCTCAGCAACGAAAAAAATCAAATAATAATAAAATATCTTCTGAGATAGTAAAACCAATAATATTTATTGTATTGGTAGCTGTAGTCGCGATAATAGGCTACATATTAATTAGGGGTGGAGAATCAGTGTCTGGGGATAATACACATAATATAGATGATGAAAAAGAAATCACGAATTCTATAGGAGTAGAAAATAGATATACTTATAATAAGAATAATGACTTTAGGTGGTTGTCTGAGCAATATATCTATCCTGAAGATATCGAAGGGTATAGTGCAGCTGATTTACGAATATTAAGAAATGCTATATTTGCAAGACATAATTATATTTTTAAGAGTGCAGATTTACGAGAATATTTCTCTCAATATTCATGGTATTCACCGATATGGAAGGATGTAAGCGGTCAATTAAATTCCATAGAACTTCATAATATTGAAATTTTGAAAAATGAGGAACAAACTCGATAAAATGCTTAAGATGTTTTTGAGTAAGAATAATATTTACGTTGTGTCTTTTATCGCATGTATAATGGTATTGTTTGCCGAGTGTGGAAGAAGTACAATAAAACATGAAGAAAAAGATAATAGCGAGCCTGTTGATGCTTTAGAAAATAAAATATTAGTAGAGAATTCACTTCCTATAGGTGTAGATAGGTTGTTGAGTGTATATTCGGAGCATATAAAAGACTATAAAAATAATAAAATCTATTTTGCAGATGGAACATCAATGATATATGACGATGGAGTTGAAAAGTCTTTTGAGGAAAAACTGAATAACCCCGATATAGAAGATATGTTTTCTATAAAGTATAATGATTCAGAATTCGCAATACCTGAATATCTTGCTGATGCAGGGAGGATACGATGTGATACATTGTTTAAAAAGATGTATGGAGAGACTAAACAAGATGTAATTGATAATCTTGAACCCATTAATTGGTTTGGGAAGCGTATTCAAGTCACTAAAATAAATGGAGTGGCAGATAGTCTAAAAAAGGTAAAACAGACACTCGAAAGGTTAAATAAATATGAGACGTATATGACTAATTCATCATCGTTTAATTGGCGAAAAGTAAGAGGGACAACCAATCGAATGAGTGCTCATTCTTATGGCATAGCAATTGATATAAATCTTTGTAATTCGGATTATTGGGTATGGAAATACCCGAATGCAAGAGAAATTGATACAATTGAATATGTTAGCAGAATTCCTATGGAGATTGTTGAAGTTTTTGAAAAATATGGTTTTATATGGGGTGGCAGATGGTATCATTTTGATACAATGCATTTTGAATTTCGTCCGGAACTATTGAGATAAGATATAATGTATAATTAAATAAAATGTAAATAAGCAATGAATTCAAAACAGATTATTTTAAGTGTAGTTGTCGCAGTGGCATTTATTGGGATGTTGTTTTTTATAGTGCCATGGTATAATGTATGGCAGCAAGAAATGTCAGGTAGAGCTGAATTTGCCAAAGCAGAGCAAAATAGAAAGATTAAGATTGAAGAAGCAAAAGCTAATCTTGAAGCAGAAAAACTCAATGCTCAGGCAGAAATTGAACGAGCAAAAGGTGCCGCTGAAGCAATAAAAATTGAAAATGGCTCATTGACGCCTACGTATATTCAGTATTTGTGGGTTCGTCAGCAAGCTAATCTTAGCGACAAAACAGTGGTTTATATCCCAACAGAAGGAAACCTTCCAATATTGGAAGCCGGGCGAAATGCTGATAAGCAATAAAATACCAGCCTGTTTTTTGAAGTAAAAAAATGACAAAAAATAAAAAAAATTTGTCAAGTCAGAAAAAAATAGTAACTTTGCAAGCCGATTATATCCAAATAAATAACGGGACACGAATTTTGTATAGTTTTTGGCCTAATTATTCAAAAGGAGTGCATAAAAAGAATTTAATAATTAATTTCAAAAGTGGATACTTTAAGTTATAAGACAGTTGTTGCCACACCATCAACAATAAACAAAGAGTGGGTAGTGGTAGATGCAACAGACCAAGTGTTAGGTCGCCTTTGTGCGAAAGTGGCAAAATTGCTTCGTGGAAAATACAAAGCAAGTTATACTCCTAATATGGATTGTGGTGATAATGTAATTATCATCAATGCAGATAAATGCATTATGACAGGAAAGAAATTTACTGATCGTATTTATCTACGTTATACAGGCTATCCGGGTGGACAACGTGAATGTACTCCTGCAGACCTTATGAAAAAGTCAGAAAACAAACACATCAAAGCAGGTAAACACCCATTATATATAAAAGTTGTTAAAGGTATGCTTCCTAAAACTATATTAGGTGCACGTCAACTTGACAACCTTTATGTGTACAATTCATCAGAGCATCCACACGCTGCTCAAAATCCAAAAGTAATCGATATCAATAAATTGAAATAATTAAGAGATGGAAAAAATTAATGCAATAGGACGTCGTAAAGCCGCAGTAGCTCGTGCTTATGTAACAGAAGGTACCGGCGTAATTACAATCAATAAACGTGCACTTGAAGTATATTTCCCTTCTTCAATTCTTCAATATATTGTGAAACAACCATTATTGACATTAGGTGCAGTTGAAAAATATGACATCAAAGTTAATCTTAACGGTGGTGGTTACAAAGGACAAGCTGAAGCTCTTCGCCTTGCAATAGCACGTGCATTGGTTAAGATCAATCCGGAAGATAAATCAGCTCTTCGTGCAGAAGGCTTTATGACACGCGATGCTCGTTCTGTAGAACGTAAAAAACCGGGTCAACCAAAAGCACGCAAACGTTTCCAATTCAGCAAGCGTTAATCAGAAATCGCAGCTTGATGAAAATAGGAATCCGAGCTTAATAATAATAAAGACAGTGGGAAGTGAACTCTTCCTTCTGTCTTCATTCTTGTTGTTTCGGAAATTAAAAAATGATTGCAATAAAACGCAATATCGAGTTTAGTATCTAAATCTATGAGATGGACACGTTCCCTACTTGTAGATTGTATTTAAAAAGAACGTAAACAAATTAAAAAAAAATGGCAACACCAACATTTGAACAACTTTTAGAAGCCGGCTGTCACTTTGGTCACTTGAAAAGAAAATGGAATCCTGCTATGGCTCCATACATTTTTATGGAACGTAATGGAATCCACATCATTGACCTTTACAAAACAGCGGCAAAAATCGAAGAAGCAGCTGCAGCATTGAAGCAAATCGCAAAAAGCGGTAAAAAAGTGCTTTTCGTAGCAACTAAAAAACAAGCAAAACAAGTTATCGCTGACAAAGCTACATCTGTAAATATGCCTTACGTTATCGAAAGATGGCCTGGTGGTATGTTGACAAACTTCCCTACTATCCGTAAGGCAGTTAAAAAGATGACTACAATCGACAAGATGACAAAAGATGGTACTTTCGACAACTTGTCAAAACGCGAAAAACTTCAAATCACTCGTCAACGTGCAAAATTGGAAAAAACATTAGGCTCAATTGCTGATCTTAATCGTCTTCCTTCTGCATTGTTTGTGGTTGACGTGATGAAAGAACATATCGCAGTAGCTGAAGCTAATCGCCTTGGTATACCTGTATTTGCAATCGTAGATACAAACTCTGATCCTTCAAACATTGATTTCGTTATTCCTGCAAATGATGATGCATCAAAGAGTGTAGAAATCATCCTCGATGCAATGTGTGCAGCTATGACTGAAGGGATGGAAGAAAGAAAAGTAGAAAAGATTGATGCTCCTGAAGAAGAAGCTGAAGCACCGGCTCCGGGCAAACGTCGCAGAGTGCGTCGTAATGAAGAAGCAAAATCTACTGAAGAATCTACTGAAGAATCAGCTGAGTAATAATTAAGTAAAACATTAAAAGATAAGCTATATGGCAATATCAATAGGAGATATCAAAAAACTCCGCGAAATGACAGGTGCCGGCATGATGGATTGCAAAGGAGCACTTGAAGAAACAAATGGTGACATCGATGCTGCTATCGAAATAATTCGTAAAAAAGGTCAAGCAGTTGCAGCAAAACGTCAAGATCGTAGTGCTTCTGAAGGATGTGTTCTTTCTGCAGTAAAACCCGGTTTTGGTGCAATTGTAGCATTGAAGTGCGAAACAGACTTTGTCGCTCGTAATGAATCTTTTGTACAATTGACAAAAGATATTCTTGAAGTGGCAATGAATAATCAAGCAAAAACAATTGACGAACTTAAAGGTCTTAAGATAGGTGATCGTACAGTGGAAGAAAAAATTACTGATGAAATCGGTAAAACAGGCGAAAAGATGGAATTAGGTGCATACGAATGTATCGAAGCTCCAACAGTAGCAGCTTATGACCACTTAGGAAATAAACTTTCAACAATTGTAGGTCTTAATGTAGAATCAGTAGATACATTAATCGGACGCGAAGTTGCAATGCAAGTAGCAGCGATGAATCCAATCGCGGCAAATCGCGAAGAAGTGCCTGCTGAAGTAGTTGCTCAAGAATTGGAAATTGGTAAAGAAAAAGCACGTCAAGAAGGTAAACCTGAAGCAATCCTTGATAAAATTGCAGAAGGTCGTCTTGGTAAATTCTATAAAGAAACAGTTCTTATGGAACAAGAATATCACCGTGATGCAAAACTTACCGTAGCTCAATATCTTGATGGCGAAATCAAAGGTTTGAAAGTTACTTCGTTCAAACGAGTAAATCTTAACGCTGAATAATAGAAGCTAAAATAAGTTGCGAGGGCATGCTTAAAAGGTATGCCCTCGTTTTGTTAATATGGTTGTTAACAGAGATTAAATATCTGAATTTTTCACTAAATCAGTATTAAGGATAGTGTCGTAATAGAATAATTTTTGTTAACTTAAATTTTTTTTAGTATTTTTGTTGCGAAAATAGTAAGCATCGTAATAGCAAGTGATTGTTATTATATAAAATGGTCTAAAATAAATATAGATAGAATATGTGTGGCATCGTCGGCTATATAGGAAATGGGAATGTATATGAAATTCTAATCAATGGCTTAAAACGACTTGAATATCGAGGATATGATAGTGCGGGTATGGCCTTGGTGGATCCAAATGGAAAAATAAATGTGTACAAGACTATGGGCAAGGTCGTTAATTTAGAGAATTTCTGCTCGGATAAAGATTTGTATGCTTCAGCCGGAATAGCTCATACAAGATGGGCAACACATGGAGAGCCGTGTGACAACAATGCTCATCCTCATTTTAGCGAGGATGGTAATTTGGCATTGGTTCATAATGGTACGATAGAAAACTACCAGTTATTGAAAGATGCTTTGGTAGAGCATGGATGTAAGTTTTACACTGAGACCGATACGGAAGTTTTGGTGCAATTGATAGAATATGTAAAGACTCAAAACAATTGTAGCTTGGTAGATGCAGTAAGAGAAGCCCTCAAGCAAGTGATAGGGGCTTATGCTATTGCAATAGTAGAAAGGAATAATCCGGGTCAAATTATAGCCGCAAGGAAAAGCAGTCCGTTGGTAATTGGAATTGGAGAGGATGAAATGTTTTTAGGTTCGGATGGAACGCCGTTTGTAGAATATACAAAGGATGTCGTGTATCTCAAAGATGAAGAAATCGCCGTTATAAGGAAGGGAGAACCTTTGAAGTTGCTGACTTTGGATAATGAAGAGTCTTCAATAGATGTAAAGAAATTGGAATTGAGCATATCTCAATTGGAGAAAGGTGGTTATGCTCACTTTATGCTAAAAGAGATATTCGAACAACCTAACACTTTGATGGATTGTATAAGAGGACGGGTGGTCGAAGGTGGAAAGCGAGTAATGCTTAATGGTGTATATTCATATATTGATAAATTTATAAATGCGAATAGAATAATAATAGTAGCATGTGGTACGTCATGGCATGCGTCATTGATCGGCAAGCAACTGATTCAAGATATGTGTGGCATAGCCGTAGAAGTAGAATATGCAAGCGAATTCAGATATTCAAACCCTGTTATAACCGAAAAGGATGTGGTAATAGCTGTGTCGCAGTCAGGCGAAACAGCCGACACTCTTGCCGCAATTCAAATAGCAAGATCCAAAGGAGCATTTGTATTTGGCGTAAGTAATGTAGTAGGCTCATCAATACCTCGTGAAACACATAGCGGAGCATATATTCATGTCGGACCGGAAATTGGAGTGGCATCGACAAAAGCATTTACCGGTCAGGTTATGGTGTTTACAATGCTTGCGTTGTCGATAGCACAGAAAAAAGGTGCAATGGATGGCACTGAAATAGAATGTATAGGGAAATATATTTTAAAAATGCCGGAGTTGGTAAAGCAAACTTTGGAATTGAATGATCAAATACAAAAATTATCGTTGAGATATACGTATGCTCGCAATTTCCTATATCTGGGACGAGGTTATAGCTATCCTGTAGCCCTTGAAGGAGCATTGAAATTAAAAGAGATTTCATATATTCATGCAGAAGGCTATCCTGCCGCAGAAATGAAGCATGGTCCGATAGCACTAATAGATAGTGAAATGCCAACCGTGATAATAGCACCAAAGGATCATTTGTATGAAAAGATAGTAAGTAATGTCCAACAAGTGAAATCGCGAGGTGGCTCGATAATTGCAATAGTAACAAAAGGGGACACAGTAATCAAGGATTTGGCGGATTTTGTATTGGAAGTGCCGGATGTGCCTGAATGTTTGACTCCAATAATAACATCAATTCCGTTGCAATTATTATCCTATTATATAGCCATAAATAAGGGCAAAGATGTGGATATGCCAAGAAATTTGGCAAAATCAGTAACCGTAGAGTAAAAAAAACAAAAAAATATTTTGTCGGTAAAAAAATAATATCTATCTTTGCATCCGATTTCGGTTTGGATATACTAAACGGAATCAAAAAAGCCTCTTTAGCTCAGTTGGCCAGAGCACGTGATTTGTAATCTCGGGGTCG
>CAZGEX010000026.1:0-37248 GCA_964524385.1 uncultured Sangeribacter sp. | reverse complement strand
ACTTTCCGCATAAACTTTTTATTCTTAGCGGATTATGAGATTATTCCAAAAATATCCAATGAAACAAGAAATGGAATTGAATGCTCACAACAAACAAGAATATCCGCCGATGCACACCGCAGAGCATATTCTCAATGGGACTATGGTCAAAATGTTTGGTTGTAGTCGTGCAAAATCAGCACACATAGAACGAAAAAAATCAAAATGCGACTACGATTTCCCTCGACCTTTGACTGATAAGGAAATAATGAAGATAGAAGCAAAAATCAATGAAATTATTGACGCAGATATGCCTGTAAATATGGAATATGCAAGTATTAATGATGTGGGCGACAGATTTGACTTATATCGACTCCCGGATGATGCTTCCCAGACTGTAAGAATCGTACATATTGGTGATTGCGACCAATGCCTCTGTGTTGGTTCTCATGTGGAATCGACTGCTCAAATCGGTAAATTCAGAATTTCAAGTACCCGGTTCCAAAATCAAACACTCAGAATAGTGTTCCGTTTGGAAGAATTTGTTTCCTGAATCTTACCACTGAATTAATTTGACATAATTTATCTCAAATTAAGATTGCAAATCCGATATATTTATCTATATTTGTGCCGACAAATATAGATGATGGGGTGGTTGCTTACATCAGTAAAAGAGTAATTAACATCAAATATAATATGATGGAAAAAGCTGAAATTAAAACAATAAAGAGTGTTGTGGTGAGATTTTCCGGTGATTCCGGCGATGGAATGCAACTTGCCGGGAGTGTGTTTTCAAATGTATCTGCCGGTGTAGGAAATCAAATTTCCACTTTTCCGGATTATCCCGCTGAAATCAGGGCTCCGCAAGGCTCTTTGAGCGGAGTATCAGGCTATCAAGTGCATATCGGTGCCGATGTGTATACCCCCGGAGATGAAGTTGATGTATTAGTTGCAATGAATCCCGCTGCATTAAAAACCAACCTCAAATTTCTAAAAAATGGAGGCATCGTGATATGCGATGTGGATACTTTTAAAGATGTCGAATTAAAAAAAGCACTATATCAGACCTCTGACCCTATTACAGAATTAGGCATTAACCCTAATCAAGTGCTTCTTGTCCCGATGACAACGCTTGTTAAAGAAGCTCTTGCCGATTCTGCTATGGATCAGAAAAGCATTTTGAAATGCAAAAATATGTTGGCTTTAGGGCTTGTTTGTTGGTTGTTTGACCGACCTGTCGATAGTGTTCTGAAAAAATTAGAATCAAAATTTGCAAAGAAACCGCACATTTACGATGCTAATGCAAAAGTAGTGCAAGCCGGGTGGAACTACGGACACAATACACATGCTTCTGTATCAACCTATCGTGTGGAAACCGAATCAGTACTGCCCGGTGTATATACTGACATAAACGGAAATACAGCTACAGCGTGGGGGTTGATTATGGCATCGGAAAAAAGCGGATTGCCGTTGTTCTTAGGCTCCTATCCGATAACTCCGGCTACCGACATATTGCACGAATTGGCAAAACGCAAAGACCTTGGTGTGAAAGCATGCCAAATGGAAGATGAAATTGCCGGTGTCTGTTCGGCTATCGGTGCTTCTTATGCAGGCAACTTAGCTGTAACGTCAACATCCGGTCCCGGTCTTGCTCTCAAAAGTGAAGCTATCGGATTAGCTGTGATGGCAGAATTGCCCCTCGTCGTAATTGATGTGCAACGTGGTGGCCCATCAACAGGCTTGCCGACAAAAACAGAGCAAACCGATTTAATGCAAGCTCTCTATGGAAGAAATGGAGAATCGCCGGTTTGCATAGTGGCTGCTGCAAGTCCTACCGATTGTTTTACTATGGCATTCGAAGCGGCACGTATTGCTGTCGAACACATGACTCCTGTAATTTTACTTACTGATGCCTTTATTGCTAATGGTTCCTCGGCGTGGCGTATACCCGAAGTTGATGATTATCCTCAAATTTGCCCTAAAAGAGTTTGTCAATCTACGTTGGATAATGGGTGGAAGCCCTATGACAGAGATATGGAAACTCTTGTCAGATGTTGGGCTATACCGGGCACTGAAAATGCAATGCATAGGGTAGGCGGACTCGAAAAAGATGCCAAAACTTCTATGATTTCAACCGACGGTGTTAATCACCAATTAATGGTGGACACACGTCGTAGAAAAATTGAAAAAATTGCAGATTACATTCCGCAATTAGAAATTTTGGGTAGTAGAGATGCCGATACGATAATTGTAGGCTGGGGTAGCACCTATGGTCATATCCTCACAGCGGTCAATGAATTGCAATCGGCAGGTAAAAGCATTGCATTTGCTCACTTTAGATATATCAACCCGCTTCCTTCAAATGCAATTGCGGAACTTCAGAAATATGACAATGTTATTGTTGCAGAGCTTAATACAGGTCAATTTGCTGACTATTTGCAATCGAAATTGCCGTTAAAAAAGATAATGCGAATTAATAAGGTTGAGGGGCAACCATTTATGATTAAGGAGATAGTGGAAGGTATAAATAAAATAATGGAGGCAAAGTAAAACTATGGAAGCAGATAAAAAACAAGTAGTATTTGTGCCTGGAGATTTTAAAAATTCTCAAAACGTACGTTGGTGTCCGGGGTGTGGCGACCATGCAATTCTCAATGTGCTTCACAAGTCGATGGCAGAGCTTGGAGTCGCTCCGAAAGATACTGTAGTAATATCAGGTATAGGTTGCTCATCTCGTCTGCCATACTATATGAATACTTATGGTATGCATACTATTCACGGACGTGCCGCGGCAATTGCAACAGGTGTGAAAACAGCAAATCCTCAGCTAATGGTGTGGCAAATATCCGGTGATGGTGATGGCCTTGCAATTGGCGGAAATCATTTTATTCATGCCTGCCGTAGAAATGTTGATATTAATATCCTTCTTTTCAATAATAAAATTTATGGCTTGACAAAAGGTCAATATTCACCAACTTCCGACAGAGGTTTTGTCTCAAAATCAAGCCCTTATGGCACTACTGAAGACCCATTTATCCCGGCGGAGCTTGTCTTCGGAGCAAGAGGAAATTTCTTCGCAAGAAGTATTGATGTCGAACTTGCTACGTCTCAAGAAGTAATGGTGGCGGCGGCTCGTCATAAAGGTCTGTCTGTGGTGGAAATATTGCAAAATTGTGTAATATTCAACAATGGAATCCACAATCCTATTGTTGATAAGGAATATCGTAAAGATCGCACCATTCATCTAAAACATGGAGAAAAAATGCTCTTTGGCAAAGATAATGAAAAAGGAATCGTACAGTCAGGATTTGGATTGAAAGCAATCACAATAGGGGAAGAGGGCTACTCATTAGACGATGTGCTGATTCATGATGCTCATACAGCTGAAAATTTCTTGCATCAACAACTTGCTATGATGGACGGAAAAGATCTGCCATTGGCTTTAGGTGTGATAAGGGATGTGGAAGCACCGACTTATGATGCCGAAGTTGAATCTCAAGTAAAAGAAATAAAGTCAAAGAAAAATTTTGAAGGACTCAGAGATATGATTCTTCAGACATCTGAGACTTGGATTGTGGAATGATTTTATAGTGGCAGACTCTTTGATATATTTCGTGCTAAACGACTGACGAAATCGAAGAAAACCGATTAAAACTCAAAAGCGACCAAAAGCCTGCCAAAGCAAATGAAATTGAAATAAAAAACAACCTCGCAGCGTTCAATTTATTGAACCTGCCTAAAATCTGTTGAAAGGCAAAAAACGGAGGAGCTGTCATCAAAATACCTCCCAAATTTGTTATAATAAAAAAGGCTTATAGCCGTATAAATTATAAAGCCGCCAATATGGCAAATTATTAACTAAAACAACATTAATATGAAAAAGTTTTTACTATGTGCAGCAGTGCTTATGGGAGCATCTTCAATAAATGCACAAGAAATGGCTTTGGAACAAAGCAAATTTACCGACAATTGGTCGATTGGTCTTAAAGGTGGTGGTGCTACACCACTTAAAAATCACTCCTTCTTTGGGGATATGAAAGGTGTAGTCGGTGTGGAATTGAAAAAACAAATTTCTCCGGTATTCGGACTTGGTGTAGAAGGTGAATGGTCAGTGGCAACTTCTCGTTGGTACAACTATTCAAATCATAATGCTTTTGACCACCAATTGGTCGGTGTATTCGGTACTGTCAATTTCAATAATCTGTTCGCCGGCTATAAAGGTACACCACGACTATTCGAAGTGGAATTACAAGCCGGTACAGGTTGGCTTCATGGCTATAACAATTATGATCTCGCAGGTGGCGATTACAATGATTGGTACACTAAAGCAGGACTCAATCTGAATTTTAATCTCGGGGAGTCGAAAGCGTGGACCATAAGTGTAAAACCATCAGTGGTTTGGGATATGGCTGTCAGTGCTTCTCATAACACTTGGAGCAGTTACAATGGCAATAATGCCGCTTTGGAACTTGAAGCAGGTGTTACTTATCATTTTAAAAACTCAAACGGTCTTCATCATTTCGGGCTTGTTAGAGTATATGACCAAAATGAAGTGGATGACCTAAATGCTAAGGTAAACGATCTTCGTAAAGGCCTTGAAATGAGTGAAAAAGCATTGGCGGTTGCTGCAATGCAAAACAAAAAACTAAAAGCAGAACTTGAGGAATGTCTGAATAAAAAACCTGTAGTAGTTAAGGAGGTTACTACTAACAATCAGCTTCATACAGTGCGTTATGTGAACTTCGCTATTGGAAAATCAACAATCTCTGCCGATCAAATGCCTAACGTAGCTGCTGTAGCAACATATCTAAAAAATCATCCTAATGCAAAAGTAATCATCAAAGGCTACGCTTCAAAAGATGGTCCGGTGGATGTGAATATGCGTCTTGCAAACGAGCGTGCAGCTTCTGTTAAAAATTCACTTGTGAAGAAATACAAAATCGCTGCCGACCGAATTGTGGCTGAAGGTCAAGGAATTGGTGAAATGTTTGAAGAAGAAAGTTGGAATCGTGTCGCTATCTGTACTATCGACGAAAAACAAAAATAAAATGAAGAAAAAAGCGAACACACTATAATTGCAATTATAAGAATTCGTTTAACAAAATGCGGAGACCATCTTAATTCAGGTGGTCTTCGTTATTATTTGCTAAAAATCGTATTTCATCTGCTTTTCGCTTTATCTTTCGTTTCTTTGTTGTATCTTTGCGGTTGAAAAAGTATTGGTATCTAATAATGAAAAATAAAATTAAAATCGGATTGTTGGGCAAAATTGTAATTGCCATCGCATTGGGTATAGTCTGCGGATTGTTCTTTCCTTGCGGGTTACAGCGTGTATTTGCCACTTTTAACGGACTGTTTAGTAACTTCCTCGGATTCTTTGTGCCGTTGTTGATTCTTGGATTGATTGTGCCGGGGATTGCTAACGTCGGTAAAAATGCAGGAAAATTATTAGGTATTACGCTCGTATTAGCTTATCTGTTTACATTGTTCAGCGGATTTTTTACTTGGGGCATTTGCGAAACAATCTATACAGAATTATTAAGAGATGCAACATTGACCAATGTGGAGCAATCGAGCAATAATTTTGTGCCGTATTTTACGATAGAAATGCCTCCGATAATGAGTGTCATGAGTGCGTTGGTGGCAGCGTTTATTATAGGTATCGGATTGACAGTTTGTGGCGGAGAATCGTTGAAAAAAGGATTTAATGATTTTTATGAGATTATAATTATGACAATCACAAAAGTCGTGATTCCGATGCTCCCTTTATACATCTTCGGTATATTTATGTCAATGAGTGCCAACGACCAAATTGCATGTGTGCTTGGTGTATTTATAAAGTTGATAGTGCTGATTTTTATAATGACAGCAGTATTGCTCCTTATTCAATTCGGAATTGCAGGCATTGTAGCTCGAAAAAATCCGCTCAAGTTGCTGAAAAATATGATGACGGCATATTTCACTGCGTTAGGTACTCAGTCATCTGCCGCAACAATCCCTGTAACGCTTAAACAAACTATTAAGAACGGCGTTGACGAGTCTATTGCCGGTTTTGTCGTGCCATTATGTGCTACAATTCATCTTTCCGGCAGTGCTATGAAAATCACAGCGTGTGCGTTAGCGATTGCCTCAATTACCGGGTTGGAATTGACGGTTGAAACAATGATTGGATTCATCTTTATGCTTGGAATCACTATGGTAGCGGCTCCGGGTGTGCCCGGTGGTGCCATTATGGCTGCTATTGGAATTCTACAATCAATATTAGGCTTTGATGAAACTGCTGTGGCTCTGATGATAGCTCTATATATTGCTATGGATAGTTTCGGAACTGCCACAAATGTGACAGGAGATGGTGCGATAGCAGTAATTATAGATAAAATCAAAAACAAATTTACTAACGTAAAATAATTATGGGAAAGAATCAAACAGTATTATTTAATTCTACTATATTCGGTCCGGTTCGCAGCCGTCGTTTAGGCGTTTCTTTAGGTGTTAATCTTATGCCGAATGATGGTAAAGTCTGTTCGTTTGATTGTGTATATTGTGAAGCAGGATATAATTCTCAAGGTGTAGGCTCAACAGGGCTGCCTTCACGCTACTCTGTAAAAAATGACCTCAGAAAAAAGCTTGAGAATATGAAAAATAAAAGCGAAATTCTTGATGTAATCACTTTCTCAGGTAACGGAGAGCCGACCTTGCATCCCGATTTCGGCGGTATAGTGGATGATGTAATAGAATTAAGAGACGAATTTTTTCCTAATGCAAAAGTATCGGTGTTGTCTAACTCTACCCGAATTGGTGATGACAAAGTTATAACTGCACTGAAACGAGTTGATAATAACATTCTTAAACTTGATTCGGCTGTTGAAGAGACAATGCAAAGAATGGATCAACCGGTATCTGAAGATTTCTCTGTCGAATGGTTGATTGAAAAATTGAAACAATTTGAAGGTCAGTGTATAATTCAGACAATGATGTTGCGGGGAAATCACTCCGGAAAAGAAATTGACAACACTACCGATGAGGAAGTAAAAGCACTTATTGAAGCTTATTTGGAGATAAAGCCTAAAGAAGTGATGCTATATAGTATAGACCGCTCAACTCCGGAAGAAAACCTACGGAAAATAGAGATAGACGAGTTGCGTCGCATCGCTGATAAAATTATTGCTGCGGGTGTTAAAGTTCAGGTAAATTGATGATAAATGATATTTCCCGATAAATTATATAAAGGCGATAAGATAGCCATTATTTCTCCTGCTTCAATAGTCAAGAAAGATTATGTTTTGCAGTCTGCAAAACGTATAGAACATCTCGGACTTACTCCGGTTATAATGCCCTCTGCTATTGATAACGGTGTAGGTTCGTATGCCTCCTCAAAAGCAAATAGATTGACGGATTTTATGGATGCTTACACCAACTCCGAAGTGAAAGCTATTCTATGTGCAAGAGGCGGATATGGCGTGGTACATCTTATTGATGACATACCGTTGGATTTGCTTCGAAATAATCCGAAATGGATAATAGGATATTCCGACATTAGTGCTTTTCATGCTATGATGCAAAGGGCAGGCGTTGCTTCGATTCATTCTCTGATGTCAAAACATCTTTCTGAAGAGCCTGACGACGATGTCTCGGTGAAAGCATTGATTAAAATCCTTACATCCGGCTTGCCTATTGAATATTCAGTCGCTGCACATCCGTTTAATCTCTCAGGAAAAGCAGAAGGTACGCTAAAAGGTGGTAATTTTGCGGTCCTTTCCGGACTTAATGCCACAAAATATGATATGTTTGAAATCGACAAGAATGAAAAAGTAATCTTGTTTTTGGAAGATATTTCAGAGGCGATTTATAGCATTGAGAGAATGTTGTATAACCTCAATCTGAGAGGTGTGCTAAATAAAGTGGAAGGACTTATTTTCGGACAATTCACAGAGTATAAATCCGACTTAAATCATTCTTCAATGGAAGAGATGATTTCTAAACGCCTTTCAGATTTCGGAGTAAAAGATATTCCGGTGGTATTTGATTTCCCGGTGGGCCATGTCAGAAACAATCTTCCTCTTGTAGAGGGATGTCGAGCAGAATTGATTGTGACATCTGATGCTGTAACACTTTGTCAAAAAAAATAATTCGAGAATGAAGATTTCAACAAGGGTCAAAGATATTGTCGTGGTAGTAACATTTATTATTGTTGCTATGATGATGATATACGCTTGTTGGTGGTCATGGAATCAGTTTAGAACTACTCCGCCGTATGTCGATGAACAAAAATATCCGGTGCGAGGAATAGATGTTTCATCCCATAATGGAGATGTTGATTTTGCAAAGGTTAAAAATGGCGGCTATGAATTTGTGTTTATCAAATCCACTGAAGGAGCAACTTTCAAAGATAAAAATTTTGAGGTTAATTATCAAAAGGCGTTACAATCAGGTATGCAAATCGGTGCATATCACTTTTTTCGCTATGATGTCGATGGTATAGAACAAGCAAAAAATCTTTGTAATTCAGTAGATGGAAAGCAGCTTTCGTTGGGCGTAGTGATTGATGTTGAAAATCACGGAAACGCCGAAGGAATTGATAGGTTGCTGATTCGCGAACGTTTGAGTGCGATGGCGGATTATCTGCTATTAAAAGGTTATAGAATATTGTTTTATAGTAATAAAGACGGTTATTACGACCATCTTAACGAGGCTTTTAATGGCTATCCACTTTGGATATGCTCATTTTCGGAACATCCAATTAATGCCGAGTGGCTGTTTTGGCAGTACAATCATAGAGGGAAAGTCAGTGGTATTGACGGGGATGTGGATTTAAATGCGTTCAATGGCAGTCGAGAAGATTGGCAAAAGTGGGTGTCGGATGTAGAATAGGAGTTGTTTTTACTTTTAGACATTGATGCAATAAGAACAACTTTAAATCGTTATATAATATAAGTCGATAGCCGTTAGTGGCACGACAAAACAATAACGATAATTATGATAATAAAAAATCAAAACAATATAGTGATAAAAGTAGCCCGAATGATTAAGCTTTGGATAATCGTTTGTGCCATTTTTATTTCTACATTTGCCACTTCAGCATTACCTGCATCACATTATACGTCAAATTCTGCCTTAGCAAATGGGAAATGGGTGAAAATTAAAATCACTCAGCCGGGAATGCAGTTCATAAGTAATTCTAAATTAAAAGAGTGGGGGTTTGCCGACCCTTCAAAAGTAAATGTTTATGGCTATGGCGGTCAACGTATTGAACTAGAATTGTCTGCAACTCTTCAGCCTGATGACCTCCCGATGCAACCTGTTGTCAGAACCGATAGCGGATTGTGTTTCTATGGCGTAGGTACAATTAAATGGACTCCATCAAGCTCCAGTACGCTTGATTACATACATAGTCAAAATATTTACAGCACAGATAGTTACTATTTTCTGAGTGATGTCGATGTAGAAGAAAAAGAGATTGACAGAGTGGCAACTCCTATCGCTAATGATGCTCAAAATTTAACTGTGTTTACAGAGAGAATCTTACACGAGAAAGAGTTGGTCGCTCCGGCCAATACCGGTGCTATGCTTTTAGGCGAAGACTTTAGAACAAGCACATCTCAAACATTTTCATTCGCTTTGCCAAATCAAGCTGATGATGTGGTAAATCTGTTGGTTAGCTTTGGTGCCAAAACCACTAATGGCTCAAGCTCGTTAATTTTTAAAGCCAACGGACAAACTCTTCCTGCCACTTCAAGCGATAAAATAAGTGCAGTAACAGATGTGTCATCTTACCACGTTAAAATTGTAAATTCATATAAGACGGTTGAAGGTGTTAACGACAAACTAAGTTTGCAAATTAATTATACTCCGGGCGGTGTGCTTTACCTTGCGAGATTAGACTTTATTGTGGTGAATTACTCTCGTAAATTGCAACTTGCTGACGGTAAATTACATTTCTACCAAAATGTCCTCTCCGCAGATAAAATAGTTTTTAATGTTGATGGATGTGACAGTAATACGATAATATGGGATGTTACCAATTCTCATTCACCGAAACAAGTAGATTTTGAACTTGTTGGTACCACAGCTCGATTTGCTCCTGATTCGCATGGAGCGAAAGAATATATTGCTTTCAACCCCGGGCAAATAAAGCAATCGCCTGAAAAAGCAGGAAATATCGCTAATCAAAATATACATGCGATGCCCACTCCCCACATGCTGATAATATCTCCTTCAGAATACATATCTCAAGCACGACGTATTGCGGAATTACACGAAGAAGTCGATAGTATGGTGGTACATGTGTTGACTCCGCAAGAAATCTACAATGAATTTTCATCAGGAGCTCAAGATGTAAGTGCATTTCGTAAACTGCTTAAAATGTGGCATGACAGAGCTTCGGATACTACTGCAAACATTGGCTATTGCCTGTTATTCGGACGACCTTCCTATGATAATCGTATGATTACTGAGAAGGTGCGTTCCGCGGGCTATCCACGAATACCTATATGGCAGTCGGAAAGCAGTGCCTCCGAAAGTGCTTCGTTTAGCAATGATGATTTGATTGGAATGCTCGACGATTGTGAATCGAATTTCAATATGTCATCGGCTAAACTGACTGTCCCTATTGGTCGTATGCCGGTGAAAAGCCTGACGGAAGCAACTCAGATGGCTGACAAACTGATTAAATACGTCAAAGAACCTAATCTCGGCGGTTGGAGAAATAACGTTATGATTATAGCCGACGATGAAGATAATGGTATTCATCTCGAGCAAGCTGAAAAGGCTTATAATGCTATGCGTAGATCCGGAAATGGCGAAAATTTTATCTATGAACGCCTATATCTCGATTCTTATCCTTTAGGCACGTCAAGTTCCGGCAAAGCCTATCCGCAAGCAAAAGAACGAATGTTCCAAATGTTTGACGAAGGTGTAGTATATATTGATTATATCGGACATGCCAACCCATCTTCCTGGACTCATGAAGGCTTGCTGAATTATACCGATATATTAAATTTTTCTAATACAAATCTACCGTTTATGTACACCGCAACGTGCGAGTTTACACGTTGGGATGACGATGATATTTCAGGTGCGGAAATTATGTGGTTGCATCCTGATACAGGTGCTATTGGTATGATAAGTGCGACGCGTAAAGTCTATATATCGCAGAATGGCACTCTCAATGAAGCCACTTCTCGTGGCGTATTTGAACGCGATGCTGATGGTAAACCTCGAAGAGTGGGTGATATTTATATCAACGGAAAAAATAATTACCCTTCTTCAGATTCCAACAAACTCAGATATATGTTGATGGCTGATCCGGCTATGAGAATCCAAAGCCCTACATATCAAGTGGTGATTGATTCTATAGGCGATAAAAATGCAGATAATCTGACAGAGGCTTCCGAGTATCCGGTAATTCCGGCTCGTGGACGTGTTACGGTAAAAGGACATATTGCTGATGCCACCGGTAAAATTATTGAGAATTTCAATGGAACTATTATCCCAACGCTCTTCGATGCTGAACGTGTAATAGAAACCTACGGTAACGGAGAAGATGGAAAAATCGAAATTTATAACGACCGTAAAAACAAACTATTTGTTGGAAAAATGCCTGTTGTAAACGGAAAATGGGAAATCACAATTCTTATGCCTTCCGAAATTGACAATAATTACAGTCCTGCATTACTGAATTTATATGCTTATTCTCAAACAGGACTTGAAGCAAACGGTGCAACCGAACAATTATATGTCTATGGTTGGGACAAAGATGCCCCGCAAGATTTGGATGGTCCGGAAATAAATCTCTTGGCGTTGAATTCCGAAGCATTTACAGATGGTATGACTGTCAATGACACTCCATTGTTGCTCGCTTCATTTCGCGATGATTCAGGAATCAACATCTCCTCAAGCGGTATCGGACATCAGATGACTGCAATAGTGGACGGAAAAAAAGTCTTTGACGACCTTGTCAATTTCTATGAACCTGATATTGATGACTTCACTGCCGGTAGTGTTATATATGCGTTACCTGAATTAGAACAGGGTGAACACTCATTGACTTTTACTGTTTGGGATAATGCCAACAACTCGTCATCCCAAACCATAACATTCAATGTCTCAAAAACTCTTGAACCGGAAATATTGAACATAGCGACCGACGTTAATCCCGCATCCACCCACGTCAATTTCTTGGTGAGTCACGACCGACCTTCATCAAACATGACAGTAGTGGTAGATGTGTTTGATATTGGTGGGCGAAAAGTTTGGAGTGGAACATCTTCCGGTGTTTCTGATTCCCTTGCCCCTGTACAAATCTCCTGGAATCTTCAGAATTTTAGCGGTGTTAGAGTGTCTCGAGGAATATATCTATATCGTGCCACAGTCGTTTCGCCTGAGGGTTCAGAGTCGACTATGACAAAGAAATTGGCAGTTACAGCACCATAATATGCTTTCATAAATCAATTTGGCGGAATGTCCGACGGAAAAATCCAAATGGAAAAGCTGAAGGATTTATAGGTGCATTGCTGATATTTTATAAAGGAGCAAACGCCAATAACACAGGTATATATGACAACTATCCACTATATAAAGGGAATATATTTACCATAAAATCAATGTTAGAAAAATATTATATGCCATGAATTCTATTAATCCATATTGTATTACACTTATTATTACTATAATTTCTATTTGCGATACCTTTGCATACAAAGTAAATTTTGATGTTGCTTCAACATACGAAGACAGAGCAAAAGTTGATTTGGAAATCGCATATGAATCAGGAGTGTTCAAAGAATTTAATATAATAGATAATACATATAACGGTCAAATAAAGATTTTTTATAACATCAGGATAAATTCTCATGGAATACCAAAATGGAATAAAGGATTGATGCATATAAAGACTGCCAATGAAACAAATATTCAGACATTAAGATCATCGGATGTGAGTTTTATTAATAGTCTTATATATCAAGTCCTTAAATATATGTACGAAACAAATGATGTCGCGAATTTCAATAAGTATATGATTGATTATATCTATATCAGGGAGATAAAATTTATATCTTCGTTAATAGAGAAAGTTGATTTTAAAAAGTTTATACACAAAGGATTTGGAACTTATGATAAAGATGCTGATGAATATATCTTCGTGATTGTTTATCGGCTAATTCCTTAAAATGTAGACTTTTGATGCTACATTTTGAATAAATGGCATAACAGATTACTATATGATTATGAAAATAAGAATTTTACTTATATCATGTTGCCGTAATTGGTGGAATAATTTTTAGAGCCTGCATTATGAAGATAGCAATTGTATGAATGAAAGATAATTGTGTTACAACAGAATTTGGGTGGCGTTATATGAACTAAATATGAATATTTGCTGCATTAGTATAATAAAAATATACACTGTAAAAATTGGTAGAAAGCAATAAATAAATATGAAAGTGTGTTAAGAAATATTAAGATTATGCCGTAAATGGTGTGAATGCAGGGGTATAGATGCACAAAAACAAAAAAAATGTGCAGAAAATGACACATTTATAGTAGAAAAATTTCCGTAATTCAAAAAATAGTATTTACTTTGCAGTCTGAAAAATCGTAAAATTATTTATTAACATCAAAAATTAAAGAATTATGTCTGAAATCGCTCAAAGAGTAAAAGCAATCATCGTTGATAAACTCAGCGTAGATGAAAACGAAGTAACAGAAACAGCTGAATTCAGCAAAGACCTTGGTGCAGATTCACTCGATACAGTTGAATTGATTATGGAATTCGAAAAAGAATTCGGTATCAACATTCCTGATGAAGAAGCAGAAAAAATCTCAACAGTAGGCGACGCTATCGCATACATCGAAAACAACAAATAATAAAGAATAACAATCCCTATTTCCCAATATGGAATTAAAAAGAGTTGTAGTAACTGGATTAGGTACCCTCTCTCCAATAGGAAATGACGTTGCGACTACATGGGAAAACGCCATCAACGGAGTTAGTGGTGCAGGTCCGATTACTCATTTCGATGCTTCTTTGTTTAAGACACAATTCGCATGTGAAGTTAAAAACTTCAACGTGAATGATTATTTCGATCGCAAAGAAGCACGCAAATACGACCTTTATGCAATGTACGCACTTGTGGCGGCTGACCAAGCAATCGCAGATGCCAACCTCGACAGCGAAGGTGTCGATAAAGATCGCGTCGGTGTAATCTTTGCAGCCGGCATAGGTGGGCTTCACACATTTGAGGAAGAAGCCGGTTTCTATGCTAAAAACGAAGATAAAGGTCCTAAATACAATCCATTCTTCATTCCAAAAATGATTGCTGATATTGCAGCAGGCCACATTTCTATCAACCACGAATTCAGAGGTCCAAACTTCGGTACGGTATCAGCATGTGCATCTTCTAACAATGCATTTGTTGATGCATTCAATTACATTCGTCTCGGTATGGCTGATGCCATCATTACAGGCGGTGCTGAAGCGGCTATCTTCCCGGCAGGTGTAGGTGGTTTCAACTCAATGAAAGCACTGTCAACTCGTAATGATGACCCTCAAACGGCTTCTCGTCCGTTTAGCGGTTCTCGTGACGGATTCGTAATTGGGGAAGGGGCTGCAGCACTTGTGCTTGAAGAATTGGAGCATGCAAAAGCTCGTGGTGCTCACATTTATGCTGAAGTTGTCGGCGGTGGTCTTAGTGCTGATGCTTATCACATCACTGCCACTCACCCTGAAGGTCTTGGTGCTATTCTTGTTATGAAGAATGCTCTTAAAGATGCAGGAATGAAACCTGAAGATATTGACTACATCAATCTTCATGGAACATCTACTCCTGTTGGTGACATCAGCGAAGCAAAAGCTATTAAAGAAGTTTTTGGCGAGCATGCTTATAAATTAAATGTTAGTTCTACTAAATCTATGACAGGTCACCTTCTCGGTGCAGCCGGTGCTCTTGAAGCTCTATTCTGCGTCAAAGCGATCACCGATGATATCGTGCCTCCGACTATCAACCACGTCGAAGGAGACGAAGACCCTGAAGTGGATTACAAACTGAACTTTACTTTCAATAAGGCTCAAAGACGCACAGTTAATGCTGCTTTATCAAATACTTTCGGATTCGGTGGACACAATGCGTGTGTAATCATGAAGAAGTACAAAGGATAATAATTTTATTCGAACCGATAAAAAAGACGAAGCTTACATGGGCTTCGTCTTTTTGTTTTATTGTAAGTTTGATTTTACACGATTATTTACTCTAAAGACACCTACGTAATTGAGAACTGATCTGAAAATGTGTTGTCGATAATCAATAAGTTAGACTGCGAGTGTTACGATTGGTGCGATTGTTATTTCGACGTTTATTGCTCTCCGGATCGAATGGATTAGCCTCAACATCGAAATATTCTTCGTCTTCAGAGTATTCCTCTTCTTCTCTTGAAGTACGTTTGCCGGTTCGAGGTTGTTCAGGTTTATTCTTCTTGATTTTATCCGGTTTTTGCATATCAATAGGAGTGTCATCAAGTTTCCATTCTTGTGATATGTCGCTGCGTTTAAGTGTTATAGCTTTAGGATAATAGAACACATTCTCGGGTTGCAATAATTCATCGTAACTGCCGGTGTCATAAATACCATTGCTGTTTCTGTCTTCCACAAGGCGTGCATAATAAGTGTTCTTAGCCAAGTAAGGGAAGGTCGCTATTCCATCTACGACCGGTGTTGTCATGATAATATTGTCGCTTTGATTGAGTAGTTCAATAAAAGCGCTTGTGCTGTCAGCAAGGTCAGTGATTCGAAGAGTCAGGCTGCGATAGTCATCCTCCTTTTTTAAAGAGAATGAATGTTCAAATGGCTTATTGAAATGTTCATATATGCCTATTATAGCAATAGAATCTATTTTCAGGCGATAAGATTCGCCAAATTCCCAATCATACGCCAATTGATACCTTCTGATATTTAGTGAATCTACCGGATTTAGTCCGGTGGTTATACATTCTTCCCATATAGTATCAACTTTATGTTCTAATTTTATACCATTTTGGGCGATTTTTTTAATTGGTTCGTCAAATTCCAATATTATAGGGTTGTAGATTTCATGACTTGTATTGGTAATGGTTCGAATGTTTAAAAATCTAATTTCCGGTGCTGTGATACTATCAGACTTTAACTTCGATTTTTTCTTACTTTTCTTAATTTTCGGACGTGTCGTAATCATTCTCAAAGTGTCTGTAGTCGGCGATAGCATTTGAGCGGAATCGGTCAAAAGATAGGTTACAGCCACTTTAAGCGAGTCAATAGATGTCAAAGTCGTGTCTTTGAGCCAATAAGTGAGAGTATCGTTGTTGGCTGATCGTTCCAAGACAAACCAATCTTTAGGGTGCTTCTCTCCGATAAGCTCTAATTTTGGCAGAGAGTCAGACTTTGTGTTAAAAACCAGAGAGATTCTTGTGGAATCGATACGTTCGTTTTTGACAAGATATTGTGCCTTATAGTTAATGTTAAATGTGTTGAGGAGAATGTCGTTAGGTAGAAAACGTGTGCGTGTGCGTGATACAATAGTATCGATTTCACGTGTTTTGAAATTCCAAATAGTGTCAGTTACGGTTGTAAATTCATTATATGGGGTGATAAGAGTGTCGAGAAAAGCTATATCTTCAGCAGGATTGTCCCATCGATAGTCATTGTTGATGTCGTTAAGGGCAAAAACACGATATTTTTCAGGTTTCAAATTTCGCAAGGTGAATTGGCCTTTATCGTTTGTCTTGGTGATACGTTCAAACCGAAGCGTTTTGAAAGCTGAATCGTTTAAATTGCGGTGAGCTCCTACCACAATCCCCTGCTGTGGTTCGAGAGTACGACTATTTAGCACGATGCCCGAAATTTGGAGAGAGTCGATGTTGTCGCCTGTAGAAAAAGCAAATGTGAAATTTTTCAATTTGTTGCCTTCATTATTATCTTCTATACAATCGGCAAAATCGATGGTGTAGGTTTCGTTTGCTAACAATGAATCCTCAAAAGAAACGCTGACAGTACGGCCTAAAGCTGTTACTCTTGGAGTATTTTTACTTGTAGGTGATACAGAAACCTTTTTGAAGGCATCTTTGACATTGACGATTTCATCAAATTCTATTTGCACTTTTTGGCGGTTGAAATTTGTGGCTCCAAAAGGAGGATTGCTTCTAATGTATTGCGGAGGCTCTTCGTCTCTTGGACCGCCACTTGGATTGCCAATGCTTGCACATGAGTAAATCAAGAGCATTGTGGCAATTGAAAAGATGATATTTAATATATTAATGTGGTGCTTCATATTGCTTATAACTCAATTCGACATCAAAAGTAGGTAAAATCTTTGATATATCGAATAAGAAATGAAAATAAAATTAAAGAGTAATTATAAATTAAGGTAGCGTTCAATTTATAGAACCTGCCTCAAGGAAATGGTCGGTCATTGTAGTATCGAAAAATATGCTAATAATTGTTGAATCCGCTTCTGAATTATTATTCATAGGTATAAAAAGGAGAGAAAGTCAGAATGTCGGAGAAAGAGGAATGGAGACGCATTAAACATCGATTTGTGATACTTTTTGATGTTTTTTGTAGGAAAATATTCGCTCTACTTCAAAAAAATGAATTATATTTGCAAATTGATATTTTGTCGAATAAAAAACAAAAATAAAATAAATAAAAATTAATAATTAAACACAATGCAAAACAAAGGGTTTATTAGCGTCATTGCCGTCCTTTTGGTGTTGATCTGTGGATTCTACATCTCATTCTCATTTGTGACACAACACTTTGAGAAAGAGGCAGATGAATATGCAGCAGCAAAAGCCGGTACAACTGACGTAACGAACGATCTCTACAAACAAGTTCGTAAAGATTTTATCGATTCTCTTGCAAAAGAGGAAGTCTACCTTGGTTATACTTACAACCAAGTTCGCAAAATGGAAATAGGTCTTGGTCTTGACCTTAAAGGTGGTATGGACGTAGTGCTTGAAATTTCTACTCCTGACCTGATTCTTCAATTTGCGAAAAATGATGAAACAATTACAAAAAAAGTTGAAGCAGCCATCAAAGCGACAGTCGATGCAGGCAATAAAAGTTCTGACAAAGACTTTTTGAAAAAATTCGGCGAACAATTCCCGGAAGGACAAATGGCTCCATTGTTCAAGCACGAAGGCGAATTTTTAGCTGCACTCAAAGATAATGCATCTAACTCTGAAGTAGTTGCTGCACTCGAAAAAGAAGTCGATTCTCAAGTTACAAGTGCGTTCAACGTATTCCGTACTCGTATTGACCAATTCGGTGTTGTAGCTCCAAATATCCAAAAACTCCCTGAAAAAGTAGGTCAAATCTTACTTGAACTTCCAGGTGTAAAAGAACCGGAACGTGTTACCGACCTCCTTCAATCTTCTGCCAACCTTCAATTCTATGCAGTATATTCTTTAGATGAAGTCGCAGAAGATATCGTTGCTTTTGCCGTTGAATATCAAAAAGAAAATCCTGATGTAGATGTTTTAAAATTGATTTCTGCTCTCGATAAACATCCTTCTATGCCTATCATTGCAACAGTAGCAAAAGATGACAGAGCTTTAGTAGATTCAATTTTTAATTCAGAATTGGCACAACGCAGACTCCCTTTTACAGCTTATTGGGAGGTTAAGCCATTGGAAGTTGAACAAATTGATCCAAAGACAAAGAAACCGATTCTTAAAAACAACGGTAAGCCAAAAACCGATTCTTATTGGCAACTTATCGCACTTAAAGGTGAGCCTTTATTGGAAGGTGATGCAGTAGAATCAGCAACTTCTGAATTCGACAAAATGCGTGGTGGTAACGTTGTAAATATGCGAATGAATAGCGAAGGTGCTCGTGCTTGGTCTTCAATTACAGCTGATAACCTTGGCAAACCTATCGCTATCGTGCTTGACGAAAAAGTATATTCTTATCCAACAGTTAACACTCAAATCACAGGTGGATCTTCAGAAATCACAGGTAATTTCTCTCCTGAAGAAGCTAACGACTTGGCAAATGTGCTTAAATCCGGTAAAATGACAGCTGAAGTAAGTATCGTTTCTCAAAGTGTTATCGGTCCATCTCTCGGTGCTGAAGCTATCGAAGCAGGATTTATGTCGTTTGCAGTTGCTATCGTGTTGTTGATGGTGTTTATGGTGCTTATCTACGGATGGGCTCCGGGTCTTGTCGCTAACTTGTGCTTGATTCTTAACCTATTCTTTACAATGGGTATTTTGGCATCATTCCAAGCTGTACTTACACTTTCCGGTATTGCCGGTATCGTGCTTTCTCTTGGTATGGCTGTAGATGCTAACGTACTTATATTCGAGCGTGCTAAAGAAGAACTTAAAGCAGGTAAAAAACTCAGATCTGCAATTGCTGACGGTTATAGCAACGCGTTCTCTGCAATCTTCGACTCGAACCTTACTTCTGTAATCACTGCTGTGATTCTTATCTACTTTGGCTCAGGTCCGATTAAAGGTTTTGCTACTACATTGATTATCGGTCTTGTATGCTCATTCTTTACAGCAGTATTCTTATCTCGTATTATATTTGAATTGCTCACTAAGAATGGAAGATTGGCTAATATGTCGTTCACTACTCCAATCTCTCGCAACTTCTTGGCTAATACAAAAATCAACTTCCTTGCTAAAACAAAGGTTTCAATGGTTGTATGGTTTGCTCTTATAGCAGTATCTGTATTCTCATTGTTATATCGCGGCATGAATCAAGGTATCGACTTCTCCGGTGGTCGCAATTATGTTGTTCAGTTTGAGAAAGAAGTCGATCGTCAGGGTGTGGAAGATAAATTGAAAGCTGAATTCGAAGGGGCCTCTATTACAGCTATTACTATTGATGATGCTACAAAGATTCGTGTATCGACCAACTATAAGATAGAAAGCAACGATGAAGGAATAGACGAAGAAATCACAGATAAATTATATAACGCTCTCCAAGAAGAATTGACAGTAGATGGAAAATTGATGAGCAAAAAAGACTTTACTGTGGCTAACGAAAAATTGGGTATTACAAGTATTCAAAAAGTCGGTCCTTCGGTGGCTGATGAAATGAAACAAGATGCATTCCTTGCAGTATCAATTGCCGTAATATGTATGTTCCTTTATATCCTTGTTCGTTTCCATAACATCGCATTCTCAGTCGGTGCGGTGGCAGCAGTGGCACTCACAGCATTCCTTATCATCGGTCTTTATTCATTATGTTGGGGATTCTTGCCATTCTCTATGGAAATTGACCAATCGTTTATTGCTGCAGTCTTGACTGTAATCGGTTACCAGATTAATGATACTGTGGTGGTATTCGACCGCGTACGTGAAATGATGAAGATTTCTCCTAAAGAGGACAAAGGCGTTACTATCAACAAAGCATTGAATGCTACATTGTCACGTACGTTTATGACATCATTCACTACATTGCTCGTGTTGCTCTGTATCTTCTTCCTTGGTGGCGATACAATTCGTAGTTTTACATTTGCAATGATATTTGGTGTTCTAGCAGGTACATTCTGCTCATTATTCCTGGCTGCTCCTGTAGCATATATGGTAATGAAAGGTTCTCCCAAAAAGAAAACTGCTCCAACTCGTAAATAATATTTAGGCAGCGTTCGATTTATAGAACCTGCCTTTAGAGATAAATAGCAAATATTGAGTGTAGTTTTTCTGCAATCTAACATTCTTAAGAGAGTTGTGTATTAGCAATAGTGTACAACTCTCTTTGTAATATAATAGATTTTATTCGATATGGGAGCTTGCTTTAAAAAAGCATCCGCACCACCTTTTATTAGGTTACGGACACTCTGTTCAGATTATATTAATGCTTACCGGACAGCAATATAAATGAGATGGTAAAAATACGATTTCTGATGATTAAAGGAACAAATTGACATTGTCAATTTGTTCCTTTTTCGTGCAAATTAAAGTTTTTAGAATAATGCTAAGCTTTATAGCGGGTTTTTCGGGAAATTTTTGTAACTTCGCAAGTGGAAATGCTAACCGAATTCAATGACAATATATTAGATGACAACCGGCAAGATATTAAGGATGATTGTTGGGATGGTCGCACACGTCGCCTGATTGGAGATGAGGCGTGTGACAAACTTGCTACATCAAAAGTGTTGATAGTCGGTGTTGGCGGTGTTGGTGGATATGCTGCGGAAATGCTCGTCAGAACAGGAGTAGGAAACATTACGATTCTTGATTCGGACAATGTCGCAAAAAGCAACATTAATAGGCAATTGATAGCGTTGCAAAATACTATCGGACAGCCAAAAGTGGAATTGTTTGCTCAAAGATTTAAATCCATAAATTCTAACATCGAAATCAAAGCCATCTGCCAATATCTAACAGCAGACTGCATCGGAGAGTTAATGACCCCGGGTTACGATTTTGTCGTTGATGCTATCGACACAGTGGCTCCCAAAGTGGCATTGTTGGCATATTGTTTGAATAACAAAATCCCTGTAATTTCGTCGATGGGGGCGGGAGGACGACTCGACCCGACAAAAGTGGAATATGCCGATCTATGGCAGACGCGTGAAGATGGATTGGCTCGGGCTGTGAGACAAGCTTTGAAAAAGCGAGGAATAAGAAGTCGGTTGGATGTTGTCTATAGTAGCGAATCTCCTTCGCGAAAAGCTTTAATGGAATTAAATGAAGAAAACAAAAAATCATCATTCGGTACGCTTGCTACGATACCTGCAATCTTTGGCATATATCTTGCAAACCACGTTATCAGAAAATTAATCGAACTATGATAGAATTGACCGATATACATAAATCTTACGATCACCTTCATGTGCTTAATGGTATCTCTCTCGAAATTAATGAGGGAGAGATAATGGCTATTGTGGGTCCAAGCGGAGCAGGAAAAACTACATTACTCCAAATTGCCGGAACTCTTGATTTGCCTGATTCGGGTGCAGTGAAATATAGAGGTGTCGAAGTTACTAAATTATCAGACAAAAAATTATCCTCATTCAGAAATTTAAACATCGGTTTTGTGTTCCAATTTCATCAGTTACTGCCTGAATTTACTGCATTGGAAAATGTTATGTTGCCTGCACTTATTGCAGGAGCCAATCGTAAAGATGCATCAAAAAAAGCCAAAGAATTGTTAGATGTATTAGGACTGGATAACAGAATGACACATTATCCGCCGGAGTTGTCGGGAGGAGAACGACAGAGAGTGGCTGTGGCTCGTGCTTTGATTAATGATCCGGATGTGGTTTTTGCAGACGAACCGACAGGTAGCCTCGATTCAAAAAACAGAGAAGAGATTCAGCAAATGTTTGTCGAATTACAAAAACGATTCGGACAAACATTTGTGATAGTAACTCATGATGCTTCACTTGCAGAAATTGCCGATAGAGTGGTGATAATGAAAGATGGCAACATAACCGACATCAGAGAAAATTTTAACAAGCAAAAGAATGCCACTTTGCAAAACGATATATAATGATTCTGAAATTAAGAAATATAGCATTTGCAATCGTAGTCTTACTAATGCTGGCTAAGTGTAGCTCAGACGTCGATATGCCACAACCGACCGCATGCCGATTCATAGATATTGTAACACTCTTTAATAGTGAGAAAGGTCTGAAGTTTGAATTGCAACGGTCGGCAGATTCAGAAATCATACCGCTTCAGACACAACAATTTTTGGCAGATACGATAATTCGCGATGGCACCCGAATGATAATACATTATGAGGCGGAATTTTCCGACACTTCCCTACGGCCTATGCCTGTGAAATTGTTACAAATCGGAAGTGTCGCTTTCGATACTGTCAGAAGTGGGTTAGAGAAGATAATCAAGCGATTACCCTCACCGCAATTGAAAATGCAAAGCATCTGGCGTACAGGAAATTACTTGAATCTGCAAGCAAAAATTGAATACGATGGCACGCCTCGTTCGTTTGCAATAATAGCCGATAATGCCACATTAGACAGCCCGCAAGTGGATTGCTATATCTATAATGTAGGGAAACCGGTGGGTGAAAATTATATAGACACTAAAATTTACGGTTCATTTTATATCGGCAATTTATGGCAATTGCCAAATCTTCAGCGCTTGAGAATATACGATAAAGGTATAAACGATAAAACTTCATTCATAGACATAGTGAAAAAATAATAAAATCAGATACGAATTTGGTCAACTCACTACTTTTGACTAACTTCGCATTATATAATAGTATAAACAATAAAATTTAAGATAAAATGGCAAACGATAACAATCAAAACAAAAATCAACTTCAAATACAGTTGAAACCTGAAGTGGCTGACGGAAAATATAGCAATCTCGCAATGATAGGACATGGTCCTAACGAATTCTTAATCGATTTTATATTTGCTGCTCCGGGAATGCCACAAGCTCCGGTTGTGAGTCGTGTGATAATGACTCCTGAAAACGCAAAGCAATTAATGTTTGCTCTCACTGATAACATTCATAAATATGAAGCCGCTTTCGGTGAAATCATGCAAAAACGACCAAAAAATGGTGCCAACAATTCAATGCCTCCATTTGGACCATTAGGTAACAATAACTAATAGTCGAAAATATGAATCATAACTTGTCGATATACAATTCTCTAACTCGAAAAAAAGAGAAATTCGAACCATTGCACCCTGATATTGTAGGAATGTACGTGTGTGGTCCGACTGTATATGGTCCGGCTCATCTCGGTCACGCTCGCCCGGCTATCACATTCGACATTCTATTTCGCTATCTCCAACATCTCGGATATAAGGTGAGATATGTGCGTAACATCACGGATGTCGGCCACTTGGAACACGATGCCGATGAAGGTGAAGACAAAGTGGCAAAAAAAGCTCGTATCGAACAACTCGAACCGATGGAAGTGGTGCAACTATATCTTAACAGCTACCATAAAGACATGGAAGCTTTGAATGTGTTGCCACCGAGCATTGAACCTCATGCCTCAGGTCACATTATCGAACAAATAGCGTATATCCAAAAAATTCTTGATGCCGGATATGCCTATGAAAGCAAAGGTTCTGTCTATTTCGATGTGGAAAAATACAATAAAGACTTCCACTATGGCAAATTGTCAGGTAGAAATATCGAGGAATTAATCAATAATACTCGTTCGCTTGACGGTCAAGACGAAAAACGCAATCCGATAGATTTTGCTCTATGGAAATGTGCTTCTCCCGAGCATATTATGCATTGGCCTTCACCATGGAGCAAAGGTTTCCCGGGATGGCATTTGGAATGTTCGACTATGGGGACGAAATATCTCGGAGAGACATTTGATATTCATGGAGGCGGAATGGACCTTATGTTCCCGCACCATGAATGTGAAATAGCTCAAAGTGTCGCTGCTTGTGGTCATGAAGCTGTGCGTTATTGGATGCACAATAATATGATTACAATCAATGGTAAAAAAATGGGTAAATCCTACAATAATTTCATCACTCTTGAAGAATTTTTTGCAGGTACTCATTCCGCTCTTTCGCAGGCATATTCTCCAATGATAATTCGATTCTTCGTCCTGCAAGCTCAATATAGAAGTACTGTCGATTTTAGCAACGATGCTTTGCAAGCATCAGAAAAAGCACTTCAAAAAATGATTGATGGCTATCGTCGCCTGCAAAATCTTATGCCTGCAGAAAAATCTACAGTGGAATTGCCCGACTTTAAAACTCGTTGCTACGAGGCTTTGGATGATGATTTAAATACACCTATGGTCATTGCTCTCCTATTTGATGCTTGCCGATTTATCAATCAAGCTTCCGACGGAACAATAAAATTAAATTCGGACGATATAGCGACTCTTCGTCATTTGTTCGACATCTTCCTTGTGGAATTGCTCGGTATAAAAGTTTCTGCAGATAGTGATAATCCTGCCGGTCTGAAACCTTATGAGGATGCTATCGATCTGTTGATGGAAATTAGAGCTAATGCTAAAGCCAACAAAGATTGGGCTACATCCGATCTTATTCGCAATAAACTTGCTTCTTTTGGTTTTGATGTCAAGGATACCAAAAACGGTGTAGAGTGGTCACTTAAATAAAATAATATTAAAGGGCGGGTTGCAAAACTCGTCCTTTTTTTGTTAAGACTGGTTCTATTATAGAATCTACCATAATACTTTATCTGTAGAAATTATAGCTATAAATCTTTTCGCAGGCGTGCAACAGGTATTCCGAGACGATCGCGATATTTCGCTATTGTGCGACGACTGACATCGTAGCCACTTTCGTTAAGTGCTTGACATATACTATCGTCGCTGAGAGGATGATGCTTATCCTCATTGTCGATAATTCGCTTTAGAGCCGCTTGAATTTCGCGGGCTGATGCTTCCTCATTTCCTTCTCCGAGACTTTCACTGAAGAAAAATTTCAATGGCAGAATACCCCAGGGAGTAGATAGATATTTATTGTTTGTCGCTCTGGAAATCACAGATAAATCATAGCCGGTCATAGCGGCAATATCCTTTAGCCCCATTGGCAACAAGTTGTGTTCATCCTCAGTAAGAAAATATTTCTTTTGAAATTTTACAATTGCACTCATTACGGCAAACAATGTCTCTTGACGTTGACGCAACAGATTGATAAATTCGCGAGCATCGTTATATCTGCTCATGACAAATTCATTCTCTTTAGATGCTCGTTGACGTGCGCTCCTCTCCATGCGTTTGACTGCATTTTCAAACGATTCTTCTATCTGTAGTTCAGGAATATTATTGTTGAGCGAAATTACAATATCTTCTCCGTCGATTTCTATCATAAAATCCGGGACAATAGGTTGTGCGGCTCCTCCTTGTACATTGGCACTGCCAAATGATGCTCCGGGCTTTGGATTGAGAGATAAAATAAGATTTAATACCTCGCGAAAACGATTCTCACTGATTTTCATGCCTGAAATTATTTTGTGATAGTGTTTCATCGAAAACGGATCAAAATAATTGGATATGACATCTCGTGCAAGCTTGTGTAAATCATCGTTGTTTCGCCGGAGTTGAAGTAATAAACAATCACGCAAATCAGATGCTCCTACACCCGCGGGGTCAAGCGAGCGAACTTCTTCCAACGCTTGCTGTGCATAATCGTAATCTACATCGATGCCCTGTTGGAAAGCAAGGTCATCAATTATTGATGATAGCTGACGAAGCAGATATCCATTTGAATCTAAATTCCCAATTATGTATTCGGCAATAGCACGCACTTCAACCGATAATTTTCGCTCCTTGATTTGGCGATTAAGATTGTCATAGAGCGACTCGGAATCATCAGGAGGGATGAAGCTATAAGCTTTATCATCTCTGCTTGTGTTGCGTGCCTCAAGCCGATAGTAGGGGATGTCGTCATCATCTTTGTAATCAGCTCGTAACAAATCTTCGGAACTTTCTTTAAAATCCTCTCCCGAATCGGTTAATTCTGTTGGTGATATGGATTCTGCCTCAGATTTTTCAAGTGCAGGATTATCGTCAAGCTCACGAATGACTGCCTCGTCCATCTCGGGCGAAGTCATTTCAAGCATCTTTACAAATCTGACTTGCATCGGCGATAACCGTGTCGTCAATCGTTGCTGTTGACTTAATTTTTGCGATTCCTGCATTACTGACCTGAAATTTTTTGCGAATATACTACTTTTTAAAACTATAACAACAAAATAATACTGAAAAAATTTCCAATAGTAGAATTTTTCTATTAATTTTGCACCTTGAAATTCAGATTATAAACATTACAAAAAATATTTACCCGAAATGGCATCTAAAAAACAACAACAAGAAACTACAGGAATAGAAAATATCAACGAGTCGTTGACTTCTGTAAGCGATAAAATTGCTCAAAACAAAAAAGTCGTTTTCGGCGTCATTGGTGCTATTGTTGTAGTTGCATTAGGTATATTCGGTTGGAAATACCTTTATCAACAACCTAAAAATGCAGAATCAATCGCTAAATACGGCAATGTGGAAGTCCTTGCTGAAGGTAATGATTCAATCGCTGTAGCAGGTTATCTCGATGTAGTAAAAGAATATGAAGGATTTGCAGGTGGTAATCTTGCTGCATTACGTGCAGGACAAATCTTATTCGACCAAGCTAAATATGCTGAAGCTATCGAATCTTTGAATAAATTCGAAACAGAAGACGTCGTAATGATGGCAAATGCTCAATGTCTTGTTGGCGATTGCTATGTGAATCTCGATAAATTGCCGGAAGCTATCGAAAGCTTCGACAAGGCAATCGCTACGGCAAATGGCAACAGCGGTATTGTGCCTCGCATATTGATGAAAAAAGCTACAGTGTTTGATGCTCAAAAAGAATATGCAAAAGCTCTCGATGCATATCAAACAATCAAAAAAGAATATCCGCAACAAGCCATGCAATATGGTGTGGATGCTCTTATCGAACGCGAAAATGCTCGTCTTGGAAAATAATTTCATAAAATAATAAAACATTTGCTTATTTTATGAAAAGGTGGCAGTCATGTTTGGCAGCCACCTTTTCTCGTTAATATACTCCATACAAAATAATCGCAGTACACATCGCAGTATAAATTTATCACAAATTGTGGGAGAGGATTCGGATAAATAAAAAAAATTTGGACAGACAACAAAAATGTTATACCTTTGTAGTTGATAAAGTAAACAAACCACAAATCAAACAGAATCAGTGAAAATCCATAGAGAAGGCACAAACATATTAATATTACTATTTATCGTTTTGGCAGTACTCAACATTCCGGTATGGTTGTTCTTGCCTCCGTATGCATTCCCGGTATCGCTGACAGCCTTGTCGCTGATAGTCTATTTGTTTGTTTTTAACTTCTTCCGTTCTCCGAAACGTCACTATAAGGGAGAGCGAAAAGATATGATGGTGTCATCGGTCGATGGTGTAGTAGTAGCTCTTGAGGAAGTTTACGAACCTGAATATCTCAAATCAAACGCAATGCAGTTGTCAGTCTTTATGAGTCCTATGAATGTACATGCTAATTGGTTTCCGGTGGATGGAAAAGTGGAATATGTGCGTCACCATAAAGGACGTTTCATTTCAGCCTATTTGCCTAAATCAAGTACTGAAAATGAACGAAGTACAATAGGATTGATATGTAAAAACGGGCAAAAAATCACAGTCCGACAAGTGGCAGGTGCTATGGCTCGTAGAATTGTGACTTACGCTCAAGAGGGTGAGAATGCATCTATCGACGAGCATCTCGGATTCATTAAATTCGGTTCAAGGGTAGATATTTATCTCCCTTTAGACGCCGAAATACTCGTAAAACTTAACGATAAAACACGTGGTGGACTTACGCCAATAGCTAAATTGAAAAACACCACATTATCGTAAGTGAATTAAAAAATTAAAATACTGAATATGTCAAACAAAATCTTAAAAAATATCCCGAATGCTATTACTTGCCTTAATCTTGTGTCGGGATGTGTCGCAATAATCATTGCGTCAAAAGGTGCAACTCAATTTTGGGGAATGTCGGCATATATGTGGGCATTCATATTTATCGGTATAGCAGCAGTTGCCGACTTTTTAGACGGATTTATGGCTCGCCTTCTCAATGCATATTCCAATCTCGGAAAAGAGTTGGATTCGCTGTGCGACCTTGTCAGCTTCGGTGTAGCTCCGGCTGTGATTATTTTTAATGCCACTATCTATACAAGCGGAGCAGAATGGGCTGCGTGGACAGCATTGCTCATTCCGGTGTTTGGAGCATTAAGACTTGCTAAATTCAATATCGACGACACTCAAAGTCTAAATTTCAAAGGATTACCAATCCCTGCAAATGCAATTTTTTGGATAGGTTTCGCCTCTCTTTGCTATGCAAATAAAGGGATAAACCCATGGATGATAGTCCTAATCACCATCATTATGAGTTATATGATGGTAAGCCCGATAAGAATGTATTCTCTGAAATTTCAGGGATTTGCATTTGCAGAAAATGCAAAACGATATATATTGATCTTTGCGGCAATATTTTTGGTCGCTACTAATGGTCTGCCGGGAATGATGTGGCTTATTCTATATTATATAATTTCATCAATCGGCCTGAATCGCCGTACTCGAATCGATTAAGTGTATGGGATTTATTCTTACTGTAATAGGTGTGATTATTCTACTTTGGCTCATAGAGGCCGGGTGGAAAATATTTCGTGCCTACCGACAGATGAACAAAACTTTCAAACAAGCCACAGGACAATCGTTCAATAGCTTTAGAAGGAATGGATTTAATCCGTTCGGAGGAAATGGTCAAAATAATAAAAACAGAGCTTCTAAAAAGAAAAAACGTATCATTCCACAGGATTATGGGGAATATGTGGAATTTGTAGAAACTAAAGAGGAAAAGAATGACCAAGTGATGCAAGAACCTAAATCAAAACATAATCAGACACACGAAAATCAAATTTCAGATGCTGAATGGGAAGAAATCAAATGACCGGACATTCCACATTATATGTAAGTGATTTAGATGGAACGCTTCTCAACAGCTCATCCGAATTATCCTGTCAATCCATTGAATTACTCAATAAAGTAATCAAATCAGGTGCTAATTTTACTGTTGCTACGGCAAGAACACCTGCTACTATTAGTCGCTTGCTTCAAAATGTTGACATCAAAATGGATGTAATTGCTATGACCGGAGCCGTCTTTTTTAATTGCTCTACAGAGGAATATTCAAATCCGAAATTCATAGATTCTACGGTGGCTAAACACTTATTTCAACAATATAAAGACGAAGGATTGCCTGTTTTTATTTATACTCTTAGCGAAAATAAAATCGAAGTGTTACATTATGGACAACTCTCCGAGCTTGAAAAGAAATTTATTGCAGAAAGAGACGGAACTCCCTATAAGCAATTCAATATTCCTGATAACGGATGTTCGGATATTCCTTCAGAGTTAAACAACGTATTGCTCTTCTATACGATGCAACCTTCGTCGCAAGTAGCTTCATTTTACGAAAAAATAAAAGACAATGTGGGTATTAATCCGATTTTCTATCACGATATTTTCGGACAAGAAACCGGATTACTTGAAGTCTTTTCCGACATAACATCGAAAGCGGCATCTGTGGAAAATTTAGCATCGCGAATAAATGCTGATAGAATAATCGTGTTTGGTGACAATCTCAACGATTTGCCAATGATGAAAAAAGCAACCCATGCTGTCGCTGTAGAAAATGCTATTGAAGAAGTACGAAACCAAGCTGACGAAATTATTGGCAGCAACAATTCAAATTCAGTAGCTCTCTACATTTTGAGTGATTTTAGCCAAATTGTCGTACAATAAAGAGTTGTAAATCATCGTTTTAAAAACATGGCTAACATCTACGATAGACAACGCTTAGGCAAATTTGTGTTTTTGATTGTTTCAATCATAACAATCACTATTTTTCTGATTATTTCCAATAATCTTGTAAAAGATTTGGCTGCTCAAGAGAGAGAACGTATGGATATTTGGGCAAGTGCAATGCAACACATTGTGCAAAATCCCGAAGATATAGACAACCCGTTATATACCAATATATTATCAGAAAACAAATCAATTCCGGTGCTTGTGACTGATGAAGATTGTAATATTTCCGAATGTCATAATTTTGAATTGCCTCATTCTGAGGATGAAGAAAAATCATATTTCTCTACTTTGCACCCTAAAAACCAGGAATATCTCGCTAAACACCTCAAAAATGTGTGTAAAGGCAAATCGTTGATGGAATTGTCCGAATCTGATAATCACTTCATCAGGATTGAAGTCTATCCCGAATTGTTCTATTACATATATTATGAAGACTCTTCCATGTTGCAACGCTTAAGCTGGTATCCCTATGTGCAAATGTCGGCAATGATAATCCTGATTATAATAATCTATTTTGCAGTAATTTACACAAAAAAAGCAGAGCAAAACAGAGTGTGGGTCGGATTATCAAAAGAGACTGCCCATCAGTTAGGAACTCCGATTTCCTCGTTAATGGCTTGGTCGCAACTTCTTGAATCCTATGGCGTCGATAAAGAGATTGTCAGCGAAATGGACAAAGATGTAACAAGGCTCTCGGTAATTGCGGATAGATTCTCTAAAATAGGTTCACGACCTGAACTGACTTTGGAGTATCTCAATGATAGCCTTGTTCGTTCGCTTGAATATATGAAATCGCGTGTGTCAGACAAAGTGGAAATCAAAATGTTTTTGTCTGAAAATGACCATGGGGTAATGCTTTCCACTCCCTTGTTTGCTTGGGTAATGGAAAATCTCACCAAAAATGCAGTAGATGCTATGGATGGAGCCGGGACAATAACAATATCTTCAGGAGAAGAACACGATAAGCTTTTTATAGAAGTCATCGATACAGGCAAAGGAATTCTTCGCAAGAATTTCAAAAATGTGTTTAATCCCGGATTTACTACAAAAAAACGTGGTTGGGGCTTGGGATTGACATTAGTCAAACGTATAATTGAAGAATACCATGATGGCAAGATTTTTGTCAAAGAATCAGAAATAGGACGAGGCACTACTTTCCGTATAGAATTGCCATCACCGGTGCAAAATTCCAAATAATCCCTGAACCTGCTAAAACGCAAATAATCACAAAACTTGGTAAAATAAAGAGTAAATCACATTATTGGTAGCCCAAAAAGAGGTTCTGACTACCATTAATTATAGATTGATTTATAGAACCTCCTAACTTTAAATATCAAAAAATTATATGTCAAACGATGTTTTAGAAAAACGCTCTTGTATTGGAGATAAATGTATTGATTACGTAGATAGTGGTAGATTCTATCGTCAACCGGTGAAAATCTTATATTATCTGTTTAGTATCGTCACGTTTGGAATTCCCATTGCTCGTTTAGTGGATAGAATTGATTGGTGGGAATATATGGGTGCTAAATTTATTGTTATGGATGTCCTGCTTATTATAGTTGGTGTTTTTGTGGCTGGTTGCTCGTTCTATCTATGGGCTAAGCGTGCAAAATCGCTTAACTTGGAAGCGTCAGCCAATTCACGCTTTGTTGCTATTCCTATCCTTGCTAATATCTTACAAACTATAGGAGAATGGTTATTTATTATAATTGGCATTGGTGGGGTATTATATGCTGTTATTTCATTGCTTTTTGGAATGATAAATGACGTAACTCTGATTGTAGCAACTCCAATTGCCGGCTATCTTATTTGTTTGTTTATGCGTTTTCTTGCAGAGTCGACAAAAGCAATAGCTCATATAGCAAACAATACAGATGCAATCAGTAAAAAATTAGATAAATAATCTTGTTTCGATAATAAGAGGTAGATATCTTGTCTTGAAGTGGACCTCAAAAATTATATAAAACACTTATGTGGTTCACTTTCTTGTAACAACTTTCTTTATGTTTAAAGCATTCTCAAATTCTATATGAAAATGAGAATGCTTTATTTGTATTTGAATATTTTTTATTGTTTTGCTGTGGCGTTTTCGGATTTAACTTCTTGAGGAGTTCCCTCTGAAACAGATGAGGTAGTCAATGTGTCAGTGACTTCTTTTGCTACTTCTTTATTAACTTCTTGAAGCATTTCAGTTGCTTCTTTTTTTGCTTCGTTGATTTGTTCTTGAGAACCGGCTTCTCGTCCGCCACAAGATGTCAAACCAAGAGCAACAACGCTAAGTGCAATAATATATTTTTTCATTTTCTTTGTTTTTTGTAATTATATAAGGCTTATTCTTTTTTGCCGAATCCGAAAATTCCTTTGCCATCAGTTTTGTCTTCTACGAAGTCTTCGATAGCATCTTTTGCTTTCTCTATGGTTTCTTTCCCTTCTTCACTTTGAACCCAATCTTTAGCTTTTTCGATTGTTTCTTTTCCTTGTTCGCTGTTGATCCAATCAGTGGCTTTATCTTTTAATGAGTTTAAATCAAACATAATTGTGTACGATTATAGTTAATGTTGTTTATCTGAATTATTAGTGCAAAGATACTCAATTTTGTTCAATAGGCAAAGTCGTTCTTTGTAATTGTAAGAAAATTAAGGTCTTGCGTAATACAAAATTATAGTGCTACCTTAAACAAAGATGTCGAACATTTTATTGCTCGACATCTTTTAAATCATGATTTGTGAAAATGATTATTTTTTGAGTGCTTTTGTGAGTTCGTCAACAGCTTTGTCTTTAGCAGCGTTGATTTCTTCTTTAGCTTTGTCTTCAGCAGCATTTTTTTCAACAGCTTCTGTAGCTGCTTGTTCACCTTCTTGTTTTGCAGTTTCAGCGTTGTTGCAAGATACCATTGTCATGCTGAATAATACTGCGAGAGATAATACTATTTTTTTCATTTTTTTTCTGCCCTAATTATGTGTCGGGTACAACTATTAAATTATAAAATTGGTGCAAAATTAGTAAAAATATCAAATTCTGCAAAAACAATTTAATTGTCAGCAGGATTATAGCTTGTTGAATAGGCTTGATTTTGCGTATCGGGACGCAATAATAGCGGTGATAGTGCCTATTATCGCTATTGGAATCAATACTATTATAATGTCACTTGTTTTGACTAATACCGGATAGGCGGAAATGATTAGATTGTTGGCAGTGTCGTTGAGTTTTATGATTCCGAATTCTTGTTGAATCAGGCATAATGAAATACCAATTATAATGCCACCTAATGCACCTATGGAATTAATCATCAGACTTTCCCATTTGAAAATGTCTCCAATTGTTTTTGCGGATGCACCGATGCGGTAGAGTGTGGTTATTCCATCTTTTTTTTCGATAATCAGCATCGACATTGTGCTGATGATATTGAAAGAAGCTATAAGCAAAATGAAAGCAAGGAGTAGGAATGTTATCCATTTCTCGATGTTAATCATTCTGAAATTTATGCTGTGTTGTTGAAGTCTGTCTTCTACGATAAAGTTATCGCCCAGTTTTTGTTGTAGCTTTTCGGCGTAGTCAGAAGGGTTTAATTCAGGTTTTATTTTTAACTCTATGGCAGAGGCTTCAGAGGTGTATTGAAAGATGTTTCTTGCTACATCAATATCTACAATTACGCTGTTTTTGTCAAATTCGTATTGTTCTAATTGGAACACTCCGGCGATGGTTAAAGAGTCGTGCCGGAATGACGTAAATGGGTTGCTGAGGTTGATTTTTCCTTTGCGGCGAGGTGCATATATATGTAGTTTGCGAGAATCGTTAGGATGTGTTGATAGGCTGACAGCGGTTCCGACGCTTATCAGAGCATCGTATTGAATAATCCGGTCGGAATCTGCTTCTCCATATAGTTCGTCGGCTGTCATAAATAGAGCTTCCATATCAATCTCTTCTGAAGTTGATTCTTCAAATGGTTGTATTGACGATTGTTGGGAGTCTGTTTGTGAAGATATATTGTTTGGTTCTCGTTTTAAGGAGTAACAGCCATCTTCTAAGATGATTTTGTCAATGTCGGTTAATCGTTGGAATTTGACAGATTCGACACCTTTAAGATTGATTGGAAGTTGATGATCGCCGAGAATTGCGAAAGCATTTCGTTGTATGGAGAGCATGGCAATTTCTACTTCTTCCAAATTTTCGAGCGATGAAGCAAGTGAATCAGCATCATTGATAATAGACTCTTTTGCTGACGATATTTTGATGTCAGGCGATAATTGGTCTAATCTGTCGCCGATAATGTCTTGAAATCCGTTGAATACGGAAAGAACACAGACAATAGCCATCGTTGCAATTGCGACTCCGCAAGTCGAAACGATGGAAATCAGGTTAATCGCATTATGCGATTTTTTTGTAAACAGATAGCGTGCTGCTATCTTGGATGCTATTGGAAATTTCACTTATGGCAGACGGATTAATCTTAGATTTTTTTGTCTGTGGCAAGCAGACGATCAATGTTTTCAATATAGTCGAGTGAATCGTCTAAGTAAAATTGAAGTTCAGGGCATTTTCGTAGCACTTTCTTGACGCATTGAGCGAGTTCGTAGCGTACGGTTTTGGATTGTGTTTGAATATTTACGAGTATTTCGTTGGCTTTTTCACTTGGGAAAATGCTAAGATAGGCTTTGGCTATACCAAGGTCGGGGGAGACTCTGACAGTGCTTACCGTTACCAATACACCCTCTAAAGCAGCAGTTTGTCGGCGAAAAATTTCGCTTAATTCCTTTTGAATGAGGCGTGATATTTTTGCTTGTCGTTTACTTTCCATATTGATATTGTTTTAAATGATTGATAAGTTTTATTTTTTTCTAATGATGGTTAGACCATCGCGAATGGGAAGAATTACTTTTTCTATGCGATTGTCATCAGCAATCATTTGATTGAATTTTAAGATGCCTTGCGTTTGGGCATCTTTAGGATTCTCCTCTACTACGTGACCGTCCCATAGGGTGTTGTCGGCAATGATATAGCCATGTTCGGATAGTAGCGGAAAAACAAGTTGATAGTATTCGCAATAATGACGTTTATTAGCATCCATAAATACAAGGTCAAACCTCTTATCGGAAAGGGACGGGATGATTTCGATTGCATCACCGATGTGAAGGTGAATTCTGCCGGCATAGTCGGAATTGTCGAAGTGTTGGCGAATGAAGTCTTCAAGTTCGTCATCGATTTCGATTGTGTGTAACTCGGCATCTGTAGGCATTCCTTCGGCCATACATAATGCTGAGTAACCGGTAAACGTGCCTAATTCAAGGATTCTTTTAGGTTGAATCATCTTAGTGAGCATCTTTAATATTCGTCCCTGCAAGTGTCCGGAACACATACGTGGACGCAAATGATAAAGATGGGTGTCTCGGTCTAATTTGCGAAGCATCTGTGGCTCAACGTCGATATGACTCTCAATATATTCGTCTATGGTCATACTTATTTTTGCACGATTTTAGTTAAAGCACTTAAGGCAAGTGCGTATGAATTTAATCCGAATCCGACAATGCTTCCGATGCAAGCACTCGCCAATACTGATTTGTGTCTGTATTCTTCACGTCGGTAGATGTTGCTGATGTGGACTTCGACCACCGGGACTTTGATTGCGGTAATAGCATCTGCAATGGCTATAGAATAGTGTGAATATGCTCCGGCATTAATGATTATACCGTCGATTGATTGCTCATAGCCGGCAGTGTGGAGACGGTCGATTAAAGTGCCTTCACAATTGCTTTGGAAATAAGATATGTTTATCTCCGGATTGTCGTGTTGCAATTCGGCGAGATAATCTTCGAAAGAGACTGAACCATAAATTTCAGGTTCTCGTCGTCCGAGAAGATTGAGATTAGGACCATTGACGATGAGTATGTTCATAGTTCTTGTCATTGATAAATTCCGTATGGTGTATATCCGATGTTGTTTATTTTATGTTTTTCTAAAATTTTTTGATTGTCGCTATGCGACATATCAAGACGGTTGTGATTGCGATGATACACTATCATATAGTGAGAGAAGATTTGGGCGTTGTAGCCGGTATTAGCTAAGCGTAGTTCAACGTCGGTGTCTTCTCCTGTGCCGGGATGCAAATAACGTTCGTCAAATCCGTTAATGGCAAGAAAGTCATCTTTGTAGATGGAAAAATTGCAACCAAGTACGCCTTTATTCCGTTTCAATAATTTGAGTTTTGAGGGAAAGGGGAAGCGTAGCCATCTGAGTTTGGAAATTCCTTTCTCTGTGATTGCTTTGAAAAATATTTTATAATTAAGTCGGGAAGGGAAGTATCGACAATTAAAATCAGCAGAACTGATTTTGTCGCTAATGGATTTGGGCAGGTCTACACGTCTTCCGGAGAGTATTACTCTTTTTTTGCGTAGAGCCAAGTGATCACTAATCCATTTTGGATGGGGAACGCAATCGCCGTCTAAAAAAATCAAATAGTCCCCTTTCGATGCTTTGATAGCTTGATTAAGAATGATGTTTTTTCGCCATCCTTTATCTTCGTGTCGGATATGAGTGATTTCGAATGTCGAATTCCACGTCGTTAGGTTATTGGTAATTTCCGGCTCACTGCCGTCGTCGGCAATTATGACTTCAAAATTTTTGATTGTCTGGTGGCGTAACGCAGTCAAAATCATTTCAAGCCAATGCCAATGATTGTAAACGGCTACAATCACACTAACCTCAATATTATAGTCGGATGGTTTATTCATATCGATTCGAAATGCAAAGTTACACGAAATGAACGAAATAGACAAATATCGATTTAAATTAGTCTGTATTTTGTCTTTAAAACGAAGCGAACCGAGCCAACGCCCGATTCGCCCCATATCTCTAAGCCTTCATTCTTCGTTTATTTCCCTGCCTGAATAAAAATCATATCTGCATTCAAACA
>CAZGEX010000025.1:0-37480 GCA_964524385.1 uncultured Sangeribacter sp. | reverse complement strand
AATCTTCTCGCTTAAAATCTCAAAATCTATCCAAATCAATTTATCTCACCTGCCTTCAATGATTTGTTTGAGTTTAATAAATTCATCTTCAAAATTCGGGGTAAAAATATTTTTATAAAGATTATTTTCAATTTCATTAATCGACCAAAATCTGCCGCCATCAGTTTCTTCACTTGGCTTAATCACTCCATTATAAACAGTCATATAAGAATATACAAATTCTTTATCAACGGAAGATTCGAAAATGTAGGAGAACACGAATTCAGCGTTAAAATTTGAAATTCCGAGTTCTTCAAAAGATTCTCTAATGAGAGCATCATTAATGTTTTCGCCATAACCTATGTGACCACCGACAGCAGTATCCCATTTGCCCGGCTGAATTTTTTTCCACACAGGTCGCTGTTGAAGGTATAGATCACCATTATCGTTGAATATGTGCAAGTGAACCACAGGATGAAGTAATTTTTCACCTGAATGACATTTTTTTCTTGAAGCGACACCGATAGTGTTGCCTTCAATATCCACAATAGGTAATAGTTCGTCAGGGTTATCTTGTAGAATTGCCATTAATTTCAGAATTTGAAAATATCTCGTTTAAAATTTTTGCTAATCTAAGTCCCCCTTTGAGGAATTGTTGCTCAAAGACAGGAGTCCACAAAGCGATGTAGTCGTAAGATATGTTGTATTCAACAGGCGTACTTTCGTAAACCTCTTTACAAATTTCATAGGTCTCTTTTCCCCAATCATCAATAGATCCGTTTTGAAATTTGATTATATCATCTTGTTTAACTCTGTTAATTTGGTCGGTCCATTCAGTGTAACTCCAATTATGTGCACTTTCAACTAAGGAGCTATCCCATACGGAGTGAATATTTCTGTTATTATTAAAGTATTTAACATACCATTTATTTCCTCCGAGGTCAGATAGATGACCCATGTGCATAGGTTGGTGAAGGTCACCAATAAGGTGTACAATCATTTTTAGGGCAACAGCTTTTTGTTCGAATGATGACATAGGAGATTTAAGGATGTCGATTTGGGAGTACAGTCCTGTTATAATGTTACCATCTTCGTGGTTAGGTGCTGATTCGTAAGATTGGTCAGCATCAATGTTTTTATAATGCCATGTTTTTGTATAGGCATATTGAGGGGTATGACTTGCGTTGTCTAACCAATTTGAATAATACACCAATGATTTTCCTTCAAAGATTGAGTCAACAGCTGTTTTTGCATCATCAGAAAGATGTAGTTCCGCAATGTTAGCAATCACATCATGTCCTTTTTGTCCCCACCCAAAGGCAGACATATAGGTTAAGGCAAAAGATAATAATAAGAAAATTTGTTTCATAATAAATTGAGTCAACAGTTTATGCAAAGTTATTAAATAGGAGTCATAGCACAAAATTATTATTAAAAAAAATAATTGCAATTTGATTTTGTTTACAATAAAAAAAAGAGATTATGCTTTAAAACATAATCTCTTTAATATAACGTTAAGGCAGGTTCTATAAATTGAACGCTGCAAAGTTATTATTTCACCTTCTTTTTTTTGGCAGGCTTTTGGTCGCTTTTGAGTTTTAATCGGTAGTTTTCTGTGATTTCGTCGGTCATTTAGCGAGCTAAACTCCTTCCTCAATCATTAAATCTCCTCGTTAAAATTCTCAAAATCTTTCCAAATCAATTTATAGAACCTGCCTTAAGAATTAGGATTAATCCCAAGTGCAATCGATAAATTCGAATTTAGCATTATCTACTACTTTGTATCTTATAGTGTATTCAGAAGTAGAACCGGTGTAAACAGCAAAGTTAATCGTATAGATAACATCAATGCCTTCAACAGGGGCTGCGTCAGGATGAAGTACTGATAAAGCACCGGGCATAACCTCTTCACAGAAACGTTTCTTCATGGTGTTTACAACTTCTTCGTCAGTCATATTTTCGTAAGCGGCAGGATATTGAGTTCTTGCAGCTGAAGGACGAAGGTCGACATTACCTTGATAAGCGGATGTGCCGGAGTAGTATTCATTGTTACCATAAGAAGTAACATAGAACATACCGCTCTTAATTCCGGTTGAGCCAAGAGGTTTGTCGATGTTTTCGAATACCCAGTTAGTACAAGCTTGGAAATAGAGTGTACTTAATTCTTGGTTTTTACCGGCAGGGAGAGTAATTGTCACATTAGGGTTGTAAATCCAATTACCGTTGTTCTTGACGAATTGAGCGGATTCTTCAATTACACCATTGTTCATAACCCATTCAGCACCGTTAAATATGTATTGGTCACATACATAGTTTGTTTCGCCACCTCCATAATATTTGTAGACCACAAATTTTGCATCTTCAGCTTGAGCATAAGGGAATTTTTGGCTAAGGAATTTCGGCAAGTAGAATTGAGGACCGGTGTCGGAAAGGTTTCCATATGTTTGTCCCATAGCAGAGTAATCATCAGGGTTAAGAATGGTTACATCTTTAGGCTCAGCCCATTTGCTGCCGTCGAAGTAATAAACAGCGTTTAAGCTCTTGGAAGCAACAGAAGCGACTTTTTCAGGCATATTATTAGCAGTAGCCACATTTGTAATAATAAAGTTGCAATATTTTCCGCCTGAAATAGAGATGAAATATCCTGTAACGGTTGTTTTATTGCCATCTACGAGTGCTGCTTTGATTTCTTCAGTAGCATAGTAAGGAGAAGCTTGAGCAGTTTCGGCTCCATCAATGATGAAGTTAGTGTAGTTTCCATTGATAGTAACAGTGCCTGTGAATTGAGCATAAATGGCTAATTCAGGATTTTCTCTTGAAAGGAGAGCATCAAAATCGGCACCATCATAAACCACAGGAGTAGGATAAGTGTAATTTTGATTACCTGCTTTTTCAACAATAGCTGAAGAACCGGTTACTTGAAGACCTTTGTTGTAAGAACCGATAGTGCCGTTAATAGTCAATTGGTCGCCGATAGTGACAGAATTTCTGTCGAACGAATTACCAAAGTAGACGAAAATAGAACCGGAATTGTCAGTAATGATGTAACCGGCAGAGCAGATAGCAGTAACCACACCATTTATGTCGTAAGTGCTACCTTCAGCAACAGTCCCGATAACGTCAGAAAGCGTGAATGCAGGAGTTTCCGGTTGGTCAGGTACTGAGCCGAAAACAGGTTCTTGTTCGGAGTAATTGTAAGAGACTATAACGTATTCACCGGCTTCAGCATCAGCATATTCTTCAGAAAGAATTCTTGGTACGAATTTAGATGCCGGATGAGAAGGAGTATATGCTTCAACATAATCAGTGTCGCTATCCCAAGCATTCATATAGGCATTGGAATCCACAGTGAAGAGAGAAGCATTAGCAATTTCAGTAATTTCACTTGGAAGGTTAGTAGCTACATTATAAGTAACTTTTACAGACGAGCCGTCACTAAGAGTGAAATAAGGGAAATTCGGGTCGCTTAGGAAAGCCGGCACATATTTTTGTGCAGAAATGTTTTCAGTAAAATATTTTTGAGTGCCGACAGCAGATAATTCTTTTTCAAGCCCATCATTTTGAGCCAATTCTTTATTAGTTGAATTGGCTGCAATATTGGTATAATCTTGTGCAGTAAGAGTGTATTCAAGCGATTGAACATCGGTGATAGGAGTTTCGCTTTCGAAACCATCGAGATAATTGTTCCAACTGTTGTCGTCGCAGTTGCTCAAACCGAACAGACATCCTCCAATCAATAGCGAGTTAAAAATATATTTTTTCATTTTATTCTTTCAATTAAAGATTAGAAATTAATTTTGAGTTTTAGAGAGTAAGTGCGACCGAATGAGTAGAAAATTCGATAAGCATTTTCCCATGTGCCTTGTTGAGCAGAAGATGTGTACGCATCCATTATATAGTTGTAACCGAACAAGTTGTAAACGTTACCATAAATAGTTGCGTTAAGTCCGCCAATATTAAATCTGTAGCTTGCGTGAAGGTCGAATTGATTACCCCAAGGAATTTCCCAAGGTTCAGCAACATTGATTTCAGCTCCGGCAGTGTAGCTGCTTGAGGAAATTTGATAGTCGGAATAGTTGCGTGCATTCACTACCCAGTCAGCACCAATGCGGAAACCATTGAAAGGTTTAAAAGTAACGCCAAGGAAAGCAGTGGTTTGAGCAGATCCACCAACCATAACACCTTTTTGATTTAAGACAGCATTAGCGTGGTCAGCAGCCATAATACCTGATGCAATATTACCTCTAAGGTCAGAAAGAGGTTGTCCGAGTTGATTGTAGAAGTAGCCGGTAGCATTGCTATCCCATCTCCAATCACCCCAAGAGAACATACCGTCGAGTTCAAACCAATGAACAGGAATATATTTGAAATTGACTTCTACGCCCATGTGTCTTGCATCAACACCTTGCATATTAAAGTAATAACGGTCGCCGGCGTGTTCTCCGGAAGTAATATCGCCTGAACGAGTAGAAGTTTTATCCATCCATTCTGTAAAATAAGCGTTTACTTCAGCAGTGAAAGTAGGCGAGTGGTATCCGTAACCGATTTCAACAGAAGCCACTTTTTCGTTGATAGCATCAGGGTTGGTAGCATTGCTTACGGTAGATGTAAGGAAAGCACCACCTGAGAAGAATGGAGCACGACTAATGTAACCGACATTAAGAAATACATTATTGTGACGGTCGATATTGTAGTTGGCACCGGCTTTGATAGTACCGCCGAGGAAGTTAAGAGATTCAGATTTAGCGTGTTCTTTGTCATAATAGAAATTGTCTACACGCCAATAACCGGTATTGCTTAAAGAACCTGCAAGGATAGCATTTAATTTTCCGTCGATAGCAGAGTATTCAGCTTGAGCATATACACCTTCTTGGTGAGTATGACCGTCATAATCTCTGTAAACAATATCACCCACGCCTAATTTTTGATATTCCCAATTAGGGTCGGCTGCAGCTATATTGTTTTCAGGTTTTACGTTTTTACGGCTTGAATCGTCCATATAATAGTCACCATCATAAAGGTCGATGATTTCGTTGTTGTGATGACCTACGTAGTAACGAATGTCGATACCACCGGTGAATTTAAGTTTGTTAGGTATAAATTCATTTTTATAAGTAGATACAAGACCATACCACTCATGACTATTGTTCGACTGGCTCATTACCATGTTTGAACCGGTAGTGCTTTGAGCATTCATTTCTTGAATTTTGTCGTAAGCAAATGTGCCGTCATCATTTCTGAAGAGGGTGTTGATTTTGCCGTCAGTAGCACCATACCAAGAAGAATAGCTGATAGAGTTGCCATTCCAAGTGCCTCTACCTTGACCTGAGTATCCGCCACCGGTGGCAAGAGAAACGTAAGCAGTGGTAGAAAGAGATGATTTATGGTCGATTTGCCAAATGTGGGCAAGAGATATTTGAGGTTTGTGATAAGTGTTTAGGTTAGAAGAACGTACTTGACCGTTTTTGTCGTAACCAAAAGTGGGATTATATTTGTAAGGGCTGTCGCCATCCATATATTGACGCATATTTTGCCATTCTTCGACAGATAGACCATCAGCGGAACTGCGTTTGTTGTGTTTTTGAGGGGCACCGAAAGCAGTCAACGACAATTGATGTTGGTCGTTGATACGTTTAGATACGTTAACAAAGTAGTTGTAGCTGTTGAATGCAGTGCCTTGAACATATCCGTCGCCCCATTTGCGACTGCCAAGAACAGTAATAGCCCAACCATTTTTCATAAGACCGGTAGAAAGTTTGAAGCCGATGTTGTTCATACCATCGTTGCCCATACCGTACCAAATGCTACCACCTTTTTTAGCATCTAAGCTTTGAGTAGTGATATTGATAGTACCTCCAACAGATGGAGCAGAAAGGATTGCAGCACCGAGACCTCTTTGAGTTTGTATAGATGAAGCGACATCAGAAAGTCCTGCCCAATTAGACCAGTAAACGCCACCCCATTCCATATCGTTGATAGGAATACCATTGATAAGTACGGCAACGTTTTGCGATTTAAATCCACGCATATTAGTTTTTGCATCTCCAAAGCCACCACCATCTTTTGTGGTCCACACGCCCGGAGTTGATTTTAATACTTCGGGAAATTCTTGGTTGCCGAGCTTAGTGTCAATAGTGCTTGATGATACTTCTGAAATTGCAACCGGGGTAAGACGTGTTTTAGCGACAGATTGTGTCACGATGACGTCTTGCAACATGGCAGATTCAATTTCAAGACGTATTACACCTAATTTTTTTGAAACCGGTAAATTAACAGATTTGTAGCCTACATAGGACACTTTCAGTTCTTTTGCTTTTGTAGGGACATTAATAGTGAATTTACCATCAAAATCGGTAGCAGTAGCGATAGAGCTACCAGGTACGGCGATAGTTGCACCTATAACAGGCTCGCCGGTTTCATCGATAATTTGACCGCTACATTTGATGTCGCCGGGATTCGCAGATAAATTCAGGCACATCATTACGATTGCGGCAGTTAAGAGAAATAACCTCTTCATAAGCTTGTAGTTTAGATGTTAATAAATTATTGATTTTTAATTATGTTCCAATTCTTTTACAAAATTAGTGTTTTAAATTTTATTTACAAAATTTAAGAGCTGATTAAATTTTTGTTTAAATCTAAAAATTGACTAATTTTGCATCTAATTAAAAAATTAAACTAACTAAACCAATATAAAATGGGAGTTGATTTCAGACGTAAACCGGAATGGCTTAAAATAAAGCTTCCTCGCGGATTTAAGACGAGTCAAGTGGTCGGGCTGTTGAATGAGAAGCATTTACACACAATATGCTCAAGTGGAATGTGTCCAAATAGAGGTGAATGTTGGGGCAATGGCACAGCAACATTTATGATAGGAGGAAATATCTGCACACGTAATTGTAAATTTTGCAATGTTACTACCGGCAAGCCGTTACCATTAAATAAGAGAGAAATAGAGGATGTCGTAAATTCTATTAAAGAGTTAAAATTGAAACATGTCGTAATTACATCTGTCGATAGAGATGACCTCGAAGATTGTGGAGCAGGTCATTGGGCTGAAATGATTAGAGCATTAAAGAAAGAATGTCCCGGAATTACGATGGAAGTGTTGATTCCTGATTTTAAAGGCAGATTGGAACTTGTGGATATGGTCATATGCGAGAAACCTGATATAATTTCACACAATATGGAGACTGTCAGACGATTAACTCCGGAAGTGAGATGTTATGCCACTTACGAGAATTCTCTTAAAGTGTTGGAACACATATCAAAATCGGGTATTCGTTGCAAATCCGGTATAATGTTAGGATTAGGAGAAACAAGAGAAGAAATACTTGAAACTATGGATGACCTTTTGGCTGTAGGATGTGAAGTGATGACAATAGGTCAATATTTACAGCCGACTAAGGATAATTATCCTTTGCAAGAATATATTCATCCCGATACATTCGCTGAATATGGCAGAATTGGGAAAGAGAAAGGATTTCGTCACATAGAAAGTTCACCACTTGTTCGTTCGAGTTATCATGCCGAAAAGCATATACATTAAAATTATATTAGGGAGTTTCTGTGTGTAAGGAACTCTCTTTTTATTAGAATATAATGGAAGTAATAGATTTAGGAATACAAGGATACCGAGAGGTATGGGACCTTCAAAAGCATATGTTTAACTTGTTGATAGATACGAAGTTAAATTGCTCAACAGAAGGTAAAGAAGTTTTGTATTTAGTAGAGCATAAGCCGGTCTATACATTAGGGCTGCATGGTAAAGAATCAAATATGTTAATGAGCGAGTCGCAATTGTCAGAGCGAGGAATCGAATTTGTGGCAATAGAGCGAGGTGGCGATATTACGTTTCATGGGCCCGGTCAATTAGTGGTGTATCCTATAATTGATATGCAACGACACTCGTTAGGCGTAAAAAGTTATGTTAATATGCTTGAGGAGAGTGTGATAAGGACTATAGGAGAATATGGGATTGTTGGAGAACGTGTTGAAGGGGCTACAGGAGTATGGATAGATGTAGGCACAAACAGAGAACGTAAGATTTGTGCAATAGGAGTAAAGTGCAAACGCTACGTAACTATGCATGGATTGGCTCTCAATGTCAATACCGATTTGAATTATTTTTCAGCGATTAATCCTTGTGGTTTTATCGATAAAGGAGTAACTTCGATGGAAAAAGAAATCGGGCAATCAATATCAATGGATGAGATTAAAGCCCGATTTGTGAGTAATTTTATGTCGCTAATTGGAGAGTAATTATCTTTCGCAATTTTCGAGATAAGATTTAACTTCTTTAAAAAGGTGAGAAGCAAAAACAAAGTCGTTAAGAGATTGACTTTTGCTTTTGAAAATAGAGTTTTTATCACCGATCCAATCGCAATGCCCTTTATTAATAAATACGATATTTTCGCCGATACCTAAAACAGAGTTCATATCGTGGGTATTGATAATTGTAGTTATGCCGTATTCGTGAGTGATGTCGCTGAGAAGTTCATCAATTAAAATAGATGTTTTAGGGTCGAGACCTGAGTTCGGCTCGTCACAAAACAGATATTTCGGATTGAGGGCAATAGCACGTGCAATAGCTACACGTTTTTGCATACCCCCTGAAATTTCCGAAGGGTATTTATTGTCGGCATTTTCCAATCCAACTCGACGAATACAAAATTTAGCACGTTCGATTTGTTCGCTTTTAGATAAAGAGCTAAACATTTTCAGTGGAAACATAACATTTCCGAGAACAGTCTGATTGTCGAAAAGTGCAGAACCTTGAAACAACATTCCAATTTCGGTTCTCAATACTTTTCTTTGTGAATTAGACATTGAAATGAAAGGACGTCCATCGTAGTATATTTCGCCTTGTTCCGGAGAAATCAAACCAATAAGACATTTCATAAATACTGTTTTTCCTGAGCCACTTTGTCCGATTATCAAATTGGTTTTACCTGATTCGAAAGTAGCAGAAATATCGTGGAGAATTTGTACTCCATCAAATACTTTAACTATATTTTTAGCTTCTATCATTGCATTAAAAGTCGAGTTAAGACGATGTCTAAAAGTAAGATTAATATGCTGCTTGACACTACTGCATTAGTTGATGCTTTCCCTACTTCCAAGGCACCACCTTTAACGTAGTAACCGAAATAGGAAGCTACACTTGTAATTACAAAAGCAAATACAAAAGTTTTAATAATGCCGTACCACACATACCATTCATTAAAGAAAGATTGAATACCAAATATGTACTTTTCTACAGAAATCATATCGGTGAATTGTGCGATGAACCATCCACCCATAATACCCATAAACATAGATAGAACACATAGTACGGGAATAAAAAGAACAAATCCGACGATTTTAGGTAAGACTATATAGTTGGCAGAATTCACTCCCATAATGTCCATTGCATCGATTTGTTCTGTAACACGCATAGTTCCAATTTCAGATGCAATGTTAGAGCCGACTTTGCCTGCAAGAATCAAGCATAGGATGGATGAAGAAAATTCTAATAAAAGAATTTCACGAGTAGCATAACCGACAGTGTAAGCCGGCATAAAAGGAGAAGTGATGTTAAGCTGCATTTGGATAGCAATCACAGCACCGATGAATACCGAAATAATCAGGACAAGAGGAATGGAGTCGACACCTAATTTGCTGATTTCAAATATTGTATTTTTGAAAAATTCCCTCCATTTATCGGGGATACGGAATACTTGTGTCATGAATACACAATATTTTCCGAAAGATTTTATTGAAGAAATTATCATAGTTTTTTGATTTGGAGTACAAAGGTACAAAAAAAATGCTTAAATTTGCAAATCTGATGAAACAGGATGTCTATTAAAGGTTAGATAAACTCAAAAATAAGAAAAAAATGCTAATTATCGGAATAGCCGGAGGTACAGGTTCAGGTAAAACCACCGTAGTAAGAAAAATTATAGAAAGTTTGCCTTCAGATTCAGTAGCAGTCATTTCACAAGATTGTTATTATAAAGACAATCATCATATACCGCTTGAAGAGCGTCTTAAGATGAATTATGATGAACCGGATTCAATCGAATGGGATTTACTTGTCAAACATTTGAATGAGTTAAAGCGAGGAAATAGTGTGGATATGCCGACCTATGAATTTGTAACATGTTCTCGCTTGTCGGAAACGATACGTGTAAATCCTCAAAAAGTAGTAGTTGTTGAAGGCATACTTGTGTTGTGTGACAAACAGCTTCGTGACATGATGGATGTTAAGGTGTTTGTTGACGCTGATGCCGATGAGCGATTGATTCGTGTCATAAGCAGAGATTGTGTAGAGCGTGGGCGTACGCCTAAAATGGTAATTGATAGATATCAAGAGACCTTGAAGCCTATGCACGAATTACATATCGAGCCGACAAAACGATATGCAGATTTAATACTTCCCCAGGGAGGAAACAATATAGTGGCAATAAAGCTACTTACAGATTATATACGTTCATTACTATCAAGCAAGTAATAATATATGAGAATATTCCCGATATTTTCCGGAAAGGAATCAAAAGAAGAGAAGCATATACCCGACACAGCCGAAATAAATAAAGAAAAGGGTGTTTTACGCACAAATAATCTTGTTAAAAGATATGGCAATCGAATTGTTGTGAATCATGTGTCAATAGATGTGACACAGGGTGAGATTGTCGGTCTGTTAGGTCCAAATGGTGCCGGAAAGACCACTACATTCTATATGACTGTCGGACTTATTTCGCCAAATGAAGGAGAGATATTTTTAAATGATAATATTATAACGAAGTATCCTGTCTATAAACGAGCACAGCAAGGTATTGGATATTTGGCACAAGAACCATCTGTATTCAGAAAGATGAGTGTTGAAAATAATATTTTGTCGGTATTGGAGATGACAAATATGTCAAAAGAATTTCAGAGGGAAAAATTAGAGAGTTTAATCAGCGAATTTCGTTTGGAAAAAGTAAGGAAGAATTTAGGCGATCAATTGTCGGGAGGTGAGCGACGACGTACGGAAATAGCGAGGTGCCTTGCAATCAGTCCGAAATTTATAATGCTTGATGAACCGTTTGCCGGTGTCGATCCGATAGCAGTGGAGGATATCCAATCGATAGTTTATAAGCTGAAAGAGAAAAATATAGGAATATTGATTACAGACCACAATGCACCGGAGACATTAAGTATTACTGATAGAGCATATTTGTTGTTTGAAGGTAAAATCTTATTTCAAGGTACAAGTGAGGAACTTGCTGAAAATCCGGTAGTACGCGAGAAATATTTAGGACGTAGTTTTGTATTCCATCGCAAAAAGTTTGTTTAAAATATGTTGAAAAGCAGAACTCATGGTGATTTTATAAAATCATTTACGTATGATAGACGAATATTGTTGTTATTGTTAGTATTTGGCATATCATTAATATTTGGTTCATATATTGTAGCAGCGATAGTAGGAGATGTGTCAATAGCAGGTAGAGAAGATTTGTTGTTGACATCAGCTGTACAGAATTTGGTTATGTGGATATTGCCGGCAGTCGTAGTAGCAATATTTTTGTCGAGGCGTCCTATTTCGTTTTTGGGTTTGAATAGGATAGCTGGTTGGCGTTCAGTGGTAGGAATACTAATACTTTATATCGTAGGTATGCCTGTGCTAAATCAGATTATCTATTGGAATGAACATATATCATTTCCAAGTTGGTTGTCGGAATTAGAAAGTGTAATGCGTCAAATGGAAGATAGTGCATTGTCGACTACAGAGATATTGCTTAATTCTACTTCAATAGGAGGATTAATGATTTCATTGTTGATTGTCGGATTATTGACCGGTTTTAGTGAAGAAATATTCTTTAGAGGTGCATTGCAGAAAATAGTTGGCAGCAATGGGATGAATCCACATTTGGCAATATGGATTTCCGCATTTATTTTCAGTTTGCTACATTTCCAGTTTTTTGGATTTTTGCCGAGGATGCTGTTGGGAGCATTTTTTGGATATATATACTTATGGACAGGTTCAATATGGATGACAGCATTGGCACATGCCATAAATAATAGTATTGTTGTCGTTACTTCATATTTAACAAATATAGGCTATAATTTATCCGAAATTGAAAATGTCGGCGTTGTCGAGCAAGGCGTACCAATAGTGGCAATAATAAGTTTAGTATTGGTAGTGCTGTTCTTCGTGTTATTTAGAACCACATTTTTCCCCACGAAACGAATATAGTTATGGCAAAAACAATACAATCGACTTATAATGAATTAGTTGCAAATATAAGAAAGAGACATTTTGCTTCTATTTATTTGTTATGTGGAGAAGAATCGTATTATATAGATTCTTTAGCGGATTTGTTGTATGAAAGTGTTGTAAAGGAAGATGAGCGAGATTTCAATTGCACTGTTTTATATGGTAACGATAGTACAATAGAATCGGTAATTAACGCATCAAGACAATTCCCATTAATGTCGGAATTGCAACTTGTAATGTTAAAAGAATCACAAACGATGCCTGATGTAAAGACACAATTTGAGAAATTGGAAAGCTATGTTTCTCATCCTGTGAAAACTACAGTGTTGGTAATTGTCTATAAGGGAGATTGCCAAAAGGTAAGCAAGTTAGCAAAATCGGTATTAAAAATCGGAGGGGTAGTATTTGAAAGTAATAAACTAAAAGATTGGCAATTAGGTCAATTAGATGGAATAATTAGCGAATATTGTAAGACGAAGCAATTGCGAATAGATGGCAAGTCAATTGCAATGCTGAAGGAATTTATAGGAGCGGATTTAAAACGTCTATTCAGCGAAATAGACAAATTAGGAATAGTAAGTGGCGAAGATAGAGTTATTTCGCCTGCATTGATAGAAAAAAATATAGGTATAAGTAAAGACTACAATAATTTTGAGCTTGTCAAAATGATTGCCAATCGGAGATATGATAAGTCGATGCAAATAGTGGATTATTTTGAACATAATCCGAAACAAAATCCGTTGGTAATTACAACTACAGTGCTGTTTAATTTTTTTAGTAATCTATTGTTGTCGCATTATTCGAAAGATAAGAGTGAACAAGGATTGATGTCAACACTGCGATTAAAATCGTCAATGGCATTGAATGATGTTAAAAGCGGACTTGCAAATTATAATGCAAGGAGTTGTATATCTGCAATTAGTTCGATACGAGAATTTGATTGCAAAATTAAAGGAATAGGAGTAGGGACAAGTAAAAATGAATATTCATATTTAAAAGAACTCATTTATAAAATATTCACAATGTAGTTGTCAAATTACTACAAATTACAATGATTTCAAAACGGTATCAATAATTAACCTCTAAGTTAAGGTGATTAAAAATTGTGTAAGTGCTATAAATTCATTAACTTTGCGACTTAAAATTATAAAAAACTGTAATGTAAAGCAGTAAAAAGAAAAAGATAGAGATGAAAACAAAAGTTGCAGTATTCTTCGGTGGAAGATCAGTAGAGCACGAAATATCAGTAATATCAGCATTACAAGCTATAAATGCGTTTAATGCAGAGAAATATGAAATAGTACCAATCTACATATCAAAGCAAGGAAAATGGTACACAGGTTCAGAACTATTGAATCTTGCAAACTATAAAGATTTAAATGCATTGACAAGTAAATGCACCGAGGTGTTTATGCGTCCTGAATATGGAGATTATAATCTCTATAAGGCACAAACCTCAATTTTTTCTAAAAAGAATCAAGTCGTAGCAACATTACATGTTGTGTTGCCGGTGCTTCATGGGACGAATGGAGAGGATGGAATTTTCGAAGGATTGTTGGAGACAATAGGCATACCATTTGCAGGATGTAATACACTGTCAAGTGCAAACGGTATGGACAAAATCACAATGAAAATGATTTTGCGAGAATGTGGAATTCCGGTAGTAGATTATGTTTGGTTCACAGATAGACAGTGGTTTGCAGAGAAAGACACTTTGATTTCAAAGATAGAATCCACATTAGGATATCCGGTAATCGTGAAACCTGCTAATCTTGGTTCGAGTGTTGGAATTGGAAAAGCATCTAATAGAGAAGAACTTATCGAAAAGATAGATAATGCAGAAAAATTTTCTCAAAGAATCATAGTAGAACACATGATAGAGCAATTGCAAGAGATAAATTGTTCAGTATTGGGAGATGCAGACGAGCATAAATCGAGTGTATGTGAAGAACCAATAAAGACAGGAGATTTCTTGTCTTATGAAGATAAATATATGGGTGGAAGTAAATCAGCTAAAGGTATGCAAGCCAGCGAAAAACGAATACCGGCTGATTTACCGCTTGAAACGAGTGAGAAAATCAGATATATTGCGGGCGAGACATTCCGCGTATTGTCATGCCATGGCGTAAGTCGCATAGACGTAATGATAGATAGAAAAGATAATTCAATCTATGTTAATGAAATAAATACAATACCGGGGTCTCTATCGTTCTATTTGTGGGAAGCATCAGGCATCAGCTTTGAGAAATTAATGGATACCTTAGTGGAATTGGCTCTTAAACGTAAACGTGCAATTGAAAGAAAGACATTTACATATGATAGTAATATCTTCAATCTTGGCGGAGGTCTGAAAGGCGGAAAAGGGACAAAAGGATTAAAAGGAAATAAATTTTGATAACAAAAAAATTAAGATATAAGTTATGGGTAAAAAATTCACAGAATACAGTAAGCAATTGAATTTGTCTGACATCAACAAAGAGATGCTCGGCAAATGGGATGAAAATCATCTGTTTGAAGCAAGTATGAAGGAAAGAGAAGGTTGTCCTTCATTTGTATTTTATGAAGGTCCGCCGTCGGCAAATGGAATGCCGGGTATCCATCACGTAATGGCAAGAACAATTAAAGATATATTTTGCAGATATAAAACTATGAAAGGTTTCCACGTAAAACGTAAAGCAGGTTGGGACACTCATGGACTACCTGTTGAGCTTGGAGTGGAAAAGAATATGGGAATAACCAAAGAAGATATTGGCAAAAAAATATCAGTTGATGAATATAATGCAGCTTGTCGCCGAGAGGTGATGAAATACACAAAAGAGTGGACTGATTTGACTCATAAAATGGGATATTGGGTTGATTTAAGCGATCCATATATCACCTACGATAATAAATATATTGAAAGTGTATGGTGGTTGTTAAAACAGTTATATACAAATAATTACTTATATAAAGGATATACAATTCAACCATATTCGCCTGCTGCGGGTACCGGTTTGAGTTCGCACGAATTAAATCAGCCGGGATGTTACAGAGATGTAAAAGACACTACTGTCACAGCACTTCTCAAGATAAAAGAGCCTAAAGCAGAAATGAACGGTTGGGGAGAAGCGTATTTCGTAGCGTGGACTACTACACCATGGACATTACCATCAAATACAGCATTATGTGTTGGTCCTAAATTTACATATGTCGCTGTACAAACATACAATCCTTATTCAGGAGATAAGATCACCGTAGTGATGTGTGAAGATTGTATGAAGAGCTATTTTAAAGCAGAAGGAGCAAATGTTGCATTAGAAGACTATAAACAAGGAGATAAAGTGGTGCCATATAAAGTAGTTGCCAAGTATTTAGGTTCTGAATTGGTCGGAATGAAATATGAGCAACTAATGCCATGGGTTAAACCTCTTGAGCGAGTAGATGAATTATCGGCAGATTTCGTAAAAGAAGCAGCGACAAATCATCCTGAACGTTGTTTTATGGTTGATTCCGATAAATTCGTTGAGTTGGAAGATGCGGCATTCCGCGTAATTCCGGGTGATTATGTAACAACAGAAGATGGTACAGGAATCGTACACATTGCACCGACTTTTGGTGCGGATGACGCCAAAGTTGCAAAGGCAGCCGGTATTCCGTCATTATTTATGGTAAATAAGAAGGGCGAAACACGTCCGATGGTTGATTTGACCGGTAAATATTATTTACTCGATGAATGTGCAGAAGAATTTGTTAATGCGTGTGTCAATAAGACAGCATATAGAGTGCATGAAGGAGATTATGTAAAAAATGCATATTCCCCAAAATATAACGAGGGAGGAAAATATAATCAAGAAGCGGCTGAGCAAGAAGAAGATCTCAACATAGTAATATGTATGGAGATGAAACAAGCCGGTGAAGCATTTAAGATAGAGAAACATGTCCACAATTATCCTCATTGTTGGCGTACAGATAAGCCTGTTCTTTACTATCCGTTGGATAGCTGGTTTATCCGTTCGACAGCAGCGAGAGACAGAATGATAGAATTAAATAATACGATAAAGTGGAAACCCGCAACAACCGGAACAGGACGATTCGGCAAGTGGCTTGAAAATCTGCAAGATTGGAATCTGTCACGAAGCCGTTATTGGGGAATTCCATTACCAATATGGCGTACAGAAGATGGCAAAGAAGAATTGTGTGTGGGTTCATATGAGGAATTGTCAAATTTAGTTGATGCGTCAGTAGCTGCCGGATTAATGACAGAAAATCCAATCACTGCTAAAGGATTTGTGGCCGGAGATATGTCGAAAGAAAATTATGACAAAATTGATCTTCATCGTCCTTATGTAGATGAAATAGTATTGGTTTCACCGACAGGAAGGGCAATGAAGCGAGAATTAGACTTGATAGATGTATGGTTCGATTCCGGAGCAATGCCTTATGCCCAAATTCACTATCCATTTGAAAATAAAGAATTGCTTGATAATAGAGAAGTTTATCCTGCTGACTTTATTGCCGAAGGCGTTGACCAAACACGCGGATGGTTCTATACACTTCATGCAATAGCAACAATGGTGTTTGATAATGTCGCATTTAAAGCTGTAATATCAAATGGTCTTGTGCTTGACAAGAATGGTAATAAGATGTCAAAACGTTTGGGTAATGGAGTAGATCCGTTCTCAAATATAGAGAAATTTGGCAGCGACCCCGTACGTTGGTATATGATAGAAAATTCTCAGCCATGGGATAATTTGAAATATGATGAAGAAGGAGTGGCAGAAGTGGGTAGAAAATTATTCTCTACTTTATATAACACATATAAATTCTTTGCACTATACGCAAATGTAGATGGCTTTACGGGCAAAGAATCAGAAGTGGAATTTGCTAAACGTCCCGAAATAGACAGGTGGGTATTATCATTGCTCAATACATTGATTATCAATGTGGAAGAGTCGTTGGATGATTATGAGCCGACAAAAGCTGCCCGTATGATTTCAGAATTTGTGAATGACCATTTATCGAATTGGTATGTACGTTTAAATCGTAAGAGATTCTGGGCAGGCGAAATGAATGAGGATAAATTATCTGCATATCAAACACTTTATACTTGCTTGAAAACAGTGGCACAATTAATGGCACCGATAGCACCATTCTATTCAGACAAATTATATTCTGATTTGATGGCAACCGTAAATGATTCAGATTATACAACTGTCCATTTATCATATTTCCCGGCAGCAGATAAGTCACGAATCAATACACAGTTGGAAGAACAGATGCAATTGGCTCAAGACATTACATCCAATGTGTTGGCACTACGTAGGAAAGTGAATTTGAAAGTGCGTCAACCGCTGCAAACATTGCTGATTCCGGTAGTAGATAAGAATCAACGAATGAATGTAGAAGCAATGACTTCACTAATAGCAAGCGAAGTCAATGTGAAAGAGATAAAAATTGTAGATAACGAAGAAAGTGGATTGATAAAACGAGTAAAAGCAGATTTCAAGAAACTTGGTCCACGTTACGGAAAAATAATGAAAGCCCTTGGGAAAGCAATCCAAGAGATGAGCCAAAAAGACATATCCGAGTTGGAACGTAACGGAGAATTTACATTTGCAGAATTACCTGAATCTCCGGTAGTGACCACAGAAGATGTTGAAATCATCCCTGAAGATATACCGGGATGGCTTGTTGTGAATGATGGAAACATTACAGTTGCATTGGATATAACAGTAACACCGGAGTTGCGAAACGAAGGATTGGCACGTGAATTAGTCAATCGTATTCAAAATATCAGAAAGAGCAGTGATTTTGAAATTACAGATAAAGTTAATGTCAAGATCACTCATAACGAATTGACAGATGAAGCTATTTCTTCATTCAATAGCTATATTTCAACTCAAGTATTGGCGAACAATATTGAAATTTGTGATGTTATTGAAAATAGTACTGAATTAGAAATAGATGACATCAAAGTCTCAATATTGGTTGAAAAAGCATAATAATCTATATACCGAAAAATATGAGTGAAGTTAAACGATATTCAGATGAGGAACTTCAAGAATTTAAGGAGTTAATACTTCAAAAACTTGAAAAAGCAAAGCACGAGTATGAGTTGCTGAAATCAAATGTAATGAATAGTGATGGTAATGACATCAGCGATACGTCACGTTCATTTAAGATTTTAGAAGAAGGAGCAAGCACCTTAGGCAAAGAACAGTCAGAGCAACTTGCTCAACGTCAAATGCAATTCATACAAAAGTTGCAAGCAGCATTAGTAAGGATAGAAAATAAGACTTATGGTGTTTGCAGGGTTACAGGGGAGCTGATACCCAAAGACAGGTTGCGGGCAGTTCCACATGCAACACTGAGTATTGAAGCTAAACAAAAGTAAAAGGATATGAAAATAACGAGAGGTTATTTGGCAATGGCAATTATAATATTTATAGTTGCCATTGACCAAATGCTCAAAATTTGGATAAAAACACATTTTTATTTAGGAGAGGACTATGAAATAGCATCATGGTTCCACATCAAATTTATAGAAAACAACGGAATGGCATTCGGTCTTGAATTATGGAATAAAATGTTCTTGACATTAGGCCGTATATTAGCTGTAGGATTGTTTATCTGGATCATAGTCAGATTGCGAAAAGTCAATACATTGCGGTTAGGATTTTTCATTAGTATGGCAATGATAACAGCGGGAGCAGCAGGAAATATATTCGACTGTGTGTTATATGGAGAGATATTTAATAATCCAATGCCACCCACACCGGCTGAATTTGTTCCATTCGGGGAAGGTTACTCCACTTTGTTTGAAGGTAGAGTGGTAGATATGTTTTATTTCCCGATATTTTCTTTTGTTTGGCCTGATTGGGTGCCAATAGTAGGTGGCGATAATTTTGAGTTCTTTCAGTACATATTTAATATTGCCGATTCAGCTATATGTGTCGGAGTGTTTATGCTATTGCTCTTTTATTCAAAGGATGTCAATTTGGCTGTAGCATCGTTTAAAAAGAATAATGAGTCTGCTGAAACTGACAGAAAGTAATAACGACGGAAAGATTACCGCTAATGCAGAGATTATTTATATTCATAAGTGTGGCAATAATATTTTTTAGTTGTTCACAGCGACCGGAACATGTGCTAAGCGAAGATAAAATGGTGGATGTAATGACCGACATTCACAAAAGTGAAGCATATTGGAATTCACGTCCGGGGCAAGTGATCTTAGATTCTGCAAAGAAAGTAATGCGACAATCGATATTATTGAAGCATAATGTTACACAAGCACAATTTGATTCGACATTAGCTTGGTATGGTAGAAATATTGATGAATATACCGAAACGTACGATAAGATAATTAAGAATCTCCAATCACAGTTGATAGCATCACAGCAACGGGCGAAGGATTCGGGCGAAGACGGAAGTTCGGTATTTGGTGGAGAAAATATGTGGGGAAAATCGCCATTACAGATAATTAAGTATGGGTCTGATAGAGATAATATTTCATTTATAAAAAATGTAGCCGGCGATATTGATAAAGGAGATAGAATATTGTGGGAATGTAGAGTAACAAATAGTAATTCCTTGATGTATATGTATTTAGCGACTATGTATGATAGTGGTGAAGTTACATTTGTTAATAAAACTATTACTAATGACGGTAAACATCAACTGACTTTGCAAACTGATTCACAGTTGAATATCAAGGAGATTTATTGCTATATACGAAGTGTACCCAAAAAAGGAGAAGTTGTGTATGTTGATAGTATAATGCTAATTAAAGAACCCCTTAAAGCAGGTTACTATCATCAAATTTATAGTCAAAGAAAATTTAAGTATAAAGAAGTGAAATCAAAAAATGACACTACACTCACTGATAGCATTAAATGAAGAAAAACATTTATCACGTGAAGTGATTATAAAAAATAACGTGCAAAATAATATAATTGAAATGAAAATGCACGTATTAAAGTTGAAGAAAAACACTGCCGGAGAAATCGTAAGTTTTGAAACATATAAATTTGAGAGAGAGGAGAGTGGTGTAATTTACCATGACTGCAGATTAGAACTACATATTGATGAAACGGGAAGTGTCAGGTTGATGGAAATTTAGGATATACTTTAGATGATACTTCAATCAATAGAGTCATAGTATCTGAAAGCTCCCATTTTGTCGATTAAATATATTTGTTTTGATAGCGAATCGGCTTCCATAGTAAAATTATCTTGCTTTTTAGAAAAGACCGATGGCATTATAATTGTTAGCTTTGGGTTGTAAATCTTGTAAATATTTGATAGATTTCCTCGGTAGCCATCTGATATTAATAGATAGTCACAGAATAGTTTGTTGGAAGAGTCAGAGTCGACTGACTTATGATTGTGTTTTACAAACTTTGTGATGTCGTTATTGTCTATTGAGACTAATTTTTTGTCGAAAATAGAAAAGTTGTAAATTGAATCTTCCGGTAAAATCACTAACGAGTATTTTCCGTCTTTATAAACTCTAATTAAAGAACTATCCCAACGATTTTGTACGATAAATCCATCTTTAGGTTTATTGTCAGGCAAAATTATTATGGAAATAGTTGTGATGACAGCAAATAATACGGCACATTTTGTAGTTGTAGATTTGTTTTTGCTTCCACATAAGAGGTATGAAAAAATAAGTAAAGTAGCATAGTAAAGAGCGACAGAGATAGGAGAAACCCATATTTCAATTGTAGAGTAAGGAATGTTTGAAATAAAGTTGGTAATGTCATATATAAATTGACAACCATAGTCGAGAATAGTAGATAGAAAACCGAAGTCAATATTCAAAGACAGTAGGGTAATATGTAGTAATGCTAAGAATAGATAATATGGAAGAATCCATACCACAATTAAGTTTGCAGGCAAAAAAAGAATTGGGAATGAATGAAAATAGTAGGCTGAAAATGCCCATGTAAATATAATAGCAATCGAACTGACAGCCACAGCCGATACAATTTTGTTTAGTAGTTTGTTATGTAAATTAAGAATACGGTTTGTCTTATTGACAAATATTATAATTCCCAATGTCGCTGCAAACGACAGTTGGAACCCGACATCGAATAATGATTGCGGAGAAGCAATAAGGATGACAATAGCTGCTGCACTGATTGAATTTAAAGCACTGTTTTGACGTTCCAGAATTAATGCTGTAAAATAGAATGTAGTCATTACTGCAGCTCTAACAACAGATGCAGACAAGCCTGTGATAAAAGCAAATATCCAAATCAGGATAATGATTATAATGTATTTCAATTTTTTGCGGCAAATGATGTTGAGAGGATATAATATCAGATTGAGGATAATAATAATAATTCCTATATGCAGACCGCTAAGAGCTAAAATGTGGGCAATACCGGCATTTGCAAAATCATTCTTAACTTCAATGTCAATAAAAGAATTATCGCCGAGTAAAATTGCATTTATGAAATTTTGAGAATGTTTCTTTAAAGCACAGTTTTCAATACGAATAATGATATTGTCTCTAACGCTTTCGGCATAAGATTTAAATGTAATGTGTTTTTTAATGATTTTAATGTCCGATTGATTACAATATTGTTTGTATCTGATGCAACGTTGCAACATAAACTTTTTATAATCAAAGTCATTAAAGTTTCCATTGTCAGAAATTTCGTGCAAATTGTTTCTAAAGACTATTTCATCACCAGTTTGAGCTTCAGTGGCTTTAGTATTTATTTCGGCATAACAATTAGATTTGAAATTTAATTGTTGATTGTGATTAGCTAAACCAATTATTTTAACAATTAATTTATCACCGGTAGTTAAAGTCGATTTGTCGCTAACTATAGCTAAAACATGTGAAGCATTGTTGAGAGTGACATTAATATTTACGGGGTAGTGAATTGTAGCAATAATCATCCCCAGCCCGGAAAATAATAAAATCACCCAAACCCAATAGTGATTTCTATACTTAAGTTTGAACTGAATGTCGCGAGATTTAATGTTTAGAAAGAGGAAATAACCGGTAGAGGAAAGGAGTAGGATAGTACTAATGCACCAAGTCAGTAAATTATCGTTAAATCCAATTACAATGCCAACTGCAATCGACAATGCAATTAATAAAAGTGGGTTCTTGTTTAATAGCGATAGCAGATTATTCACTTCGCAGACGGATTGAGGATTGTCAAGATATTATATTTGGTCGTTCCATATATGCCAAGAAACAAAAGCTTGAAGCAGAAGCATTTCCAATCCGTTTTTTACTTCTGCACCGGAATCTTTAGCGAGCTTCATAAATTGTGTTTCATCCGGGTTGTAGAGTAAATCGTAACAAAGATGGTCGGGAGTAAGAAAGTTGTAAGGGATGTCAGGATATTTTTCAATATGTGGATACATTCCAAGTGGAGTAGTATTGACAATGACTTTATGAGAAGAAATTATATCTTCGTTAAGATCATTGTAGGTAATGACACCCGGTTTAGATGTACGCGATACGAATTTATATTTTATACCGGCGATTTCAAAAGCATGAGCAACGGCTTTAGAAGCACCGCCTGTACCAAGAATCAGAGCCTTGTCTCTGAGTGGATTAAGTAACGGACGAATGCTGTCTAAAAAACCAATTACATCGCTATTATAACCTTTAAGACGGATATTTCCTTTAGTATCTTTATTAAAATATATGACATTTACTGCACCAATAGCAGCGGCAGTGTCATCAATTTCATCGAGATATTTTATGATTTCCTCTTTGTAAGGAATTGTAACATTTAATCCGCATAAGTTCGGATTTTCTGAAATCACATTTTTGATTTTGGATATATCAGCTATCTCAAAATTTATATATTCTGCATCAATGTTTTCCGACAAAAATTTCATATTGAAATAATTCTGAGAAAACGAATGAGTCAATTTCTCACCAATCAATCCAAATAATTTGCTTTTATTGCCGGAGATCATAATTTCAAAAAATTAGGTTTAATAGAATTTGTACTTAAACGATGCAAAAATAGCAAAAAAATCACAAATAACAATAATTTTTATTAATAACGTAGGATGCCACCTTTGGTTTAGAGCCGAAAAAAGGAGTTCGTTTGAACTCCTTTTTGTGATCCGCCTGGACTCACTTGTGATCCGGTTGGGATTCGAACCCAAGACCCACAGCTTAGAAGGCTGTTGCTCTATCCAGCTGAGCTACCAGACCATCGTTGTTTTCGGAGTGCAAAGTTAGTGTTTATTTCTGAATTATGCAATAGGGAGGCTAATTTTTTTGTATATGATTTTTTTATATCGATTAGATGTCGATTGTATTCGTCAATCTTTTATAGTAGAGTGCTGTTGGCGATTTAAGATGATAAAAAAGAGTTCGACGTATTGCCGAACTCTTTAATAAGGTGTTGCGTGGTATTATCGTTTAATGATAATTTTCCTTCCGTTGACAATGTAGATACCTTCGTCTAATTTAATTAGTTCGCTAAATGTGGCATTGTCTTTGATTAGAATGCCGTTGGTATTGAATATTGTCAATTTTTCGTTGTCGGAGATGATTTGATTTATTTCTGCGAATTTGACATCGTCGAAGTATATAATTATATTTTCGTTTGGATAAGAATCGAAAGTGAAATATCCTTGAGGAATATCAACAATGTAGTTGCCTGATTTTAGGAATGTGTCAGCTGTAAGTGTCAGCGTAACTGAGTTATTGGAGTTGATTAGAGCGGAGTAGAATCCTACGATGGTCGGATTGTCATCATTCACAATAGATAGTGTGATTTGATTGTCTGAAGATTGTGATTGCATGATGTTGTTGCAAGGTTCGACAGTCAGTTTTAATTCGTTTAGAGGGATTTCGCTTATAGATTCGAGAGAAACATTTTTTTCGCCTTCGATTGTGAATTCAATTTCCATTGATTCGTTATCGTAGGTATTATCATTTTCTTCATCTACAAAAATAACAGTATTTCTTGGCACGACAACTTTGTATTTACCGCCTTTCGAAATCGGGGATTCAAGAGATAGTATGAATTGATACGGATTTTCGTTGTTGTCTTGGCTAACTGCAAAAGTGGCGACTTCTTGATATTCAGAAGTGTATTTGTTGAAGAAGAATAGTTTTGGTTGCTCTGAATTTTCGGAAGATAATTGAGGAGTGGCTGTTTCGTTGGGGAAATAGATTGTTACAGTCTGAATTTCTGACAATACTTCATTTTGTTGTGGAGTGATAAATTCTCCGACAGCTCTGTACTTATAGCCGAAAGGTCCAAATTTAAGTTCATCATTGAACAGATTGATGTCACCTGCTATACAAACAGCTTTTTTAGGCAAATACACATAGTAATCGCCATATGCGAAGAATTGCTCTTCGGGGATTATAGGTTGAGCGAGATTTAGAATAAGACTGCTGACATCCTCTGTGATGTCATAATATGCAACAACTTGTTCGTAGTATCCACCGTAATCGTATCTTAACTGAGCTTTATACGGAGCAGATTCAGTAACTTCTACATAATCCATTTTTTCTTCATCCCACACTGATTTAGTGATAGTTTCATTAAGAACAGTTAGTTCTCCGTTGACATTTTCGATTATAATTTGGAATGAAGAAGAGTAGGGGTTAAAATCTTCGGAGGAAAGAATAATTGAAGTGTTTTGATCAGTAATAACGGGGTCGATTGCATCGATATTAAAAGTTAATTTAAGTTCATCATTTACAAATGAATCGATATTTTCGAAGGCGAATTTACCTTCAGGCACAATAATTTGGTAGGTGCCGTCTGTATCGATAGGGTAGTATGGAGCAAATGCGTCTTTGTCCATATAAAGAGTGACAGTATTATTGTTAATTTTGACACTTAAACTTCCTGAGGCATTTTCTTTTGGATAAGTTGTAATTGATCCGTCTTCATTAACCTTATTGATAGTGATATAAGGAGTTGAGAATTCTCCTTTATAAGAAATATTTGTTGCACCTTCAAATGTCATAGTAATTTCGGAGAATGAATCCACTGTATCACCATCTTTGATGCTCCATGAGGGAATTGTATTTACGTTAGGTTTTTCAATGAGAGAGTATTCTACTTCAGTAAGGAGATTGCTTGAAGCAGTGCCGTAGTACGGGTCAATGATAGAGAATGCTCCTTTTGGAACGATAATTTTGTAATTACCCGGTAAGCAATCGGCAACGTCATTGTCTGTCAAAGTCAAATCTGCTTTTGGATATTCAAATTCATTTGAAGCATCAGGCAGATTCAGATTGAAAGTAGCCACATATTCGTATTCATTTGTAGAATTGTTGTATTTGTTAAGTGTAGGGAAATATTTATCGTCTGTCGGGAGAATAATTTCAGCACCGTAAGTGTCGAAATATAGGGAGAATTTTTTGAGTGATACGATTTCTTTTTCGACCGGATTAACATTGATATTTACGAAATTAGGATAAACGTACGGTCCGAAAGAAAGAGGAGCATTAGTGTTGTTTGTATCACCGTTGAAGTACATTGCATCAGGGAGTATGCGAATGAACCAATTTCCTTGACGCATATCTCTTTGAGCGAGTTCGTCGGAAGGGGTCAGAGTTATAATGTTTTTATCTGCTGACATATCGAATTCGCCGTAAGATGAGCCGTTAAGGATGAATTGAGCTTTTGCTGTTATTTTCGTGTTGCCGTAATAATCGCCAACGACTTCGTTGAAATCAACAGATGTCACTTTGTCGGGCAATGTAATAGTAATTTCATCGAATACAGATTCAAAAACTGTCGGAGCGGGATTAATTTCGACATCAGACATAGTAATGAATTTGTCAGGAGAATCTACATTGAAGACCACCGATTGCTGTTGATTGGGAATGTCGTCGATTGTGAAAATACCTTCATTCAAAACTACTTTGTATTCGCCATCAGTGGAAAGGGGATAATCGGGCCATAGTTGATAATCGGGGAAAATCATAGTGGCTGTAGATGTCGAAGCATCCCAATTTACAGATGTATAAGCTAATTTTAGATTATCTGCCGTTCTATATAGTTCGACAGTCCCCCAATTTTGAGTAATAGTAGTAGCATCTTCAATAGTAAGTGAAATTTCTTTGAACGATTCTACTGTATCTCCATTTTTAATACTCCAATTATAGACTACTGCTTGCGATGAAGCAACGAATAAAATCAGAGATGAAATAATTGCAAAAAGATGTTTATTCATAAATATTTTAGTTTGGTACAGGATTATTTTACAGGACTGACAATGCAGATCCTGTAAAAATAAACACTGTGAAGTTATTTAACAAGAACTTTAAATGATTTATCGTTAACTTTGACTACGTAAATTCCATTACTAACGTTGTTGATTATTGTAGTATTGGAATTTGATTGTTGACTATTAATGATTTGACCATCTACGGAATAGACTTTAATAACATTATTTGTGGTGTCGGACTTAACTATGATGTTGGAATTATTAGAATAAGCAATAACATTGTCGTTGACTTCCAATTCACTTACCGAACTTTCGACATTCATCAAAGTAGTGTAAATAAATACATCCGGGAGTTCGTAGTTTGTCATAATACACATAATGTTTTCGAATGAATTCAGGAAAGTAGTAACACCGTCTTCCAATGTGTAATCGACGTCTAATTGGAGTTCTGTACCGATTAATTCTCCGGATTCGGTATCGACTGACGGTACACCGACAAACCATCTGTATTCTGTTTCGTTTTCATTGACGTAGAGTTGAGAACTCAAATCCACTTTGCCGTCGATTTCGTCGATAGTAATAGGAGCTTGATTAGAATAATCGTAGATTACATAATTTTCTTTATGAAGAGGTAAAGTTTCAAATGTAAGATAATTGTTATTTATGACCAACATTATCAGCTTGTGGAGATTTTCCACATCAATGTCAGTGAGAAGATTATTGCTGATAGAGAATTGAGCAAGATTAGGCACACCGTCAAGATTTATATTCTCAAATTCGTTGTGGGCAATGTATAAAGCCCAAAGATTGTTGTTGTCTAAAGATATTTCAGAAAGCTGATTATATGCTGCAGAGACGACTTCCAGCTTTTTGTTGTCAGCCAAATTCAGTGTTTTTAATAGATTGCCTGTGAGTGAAACTGTGGTCAATTCAGGGAATTTGGAAAGGTCGAAAGATGTGAATTGATTGTTTTCTAACGACATCTCTTTCAGATTCATTGAACCTTCCGGCAGTTTAATATCAGAAAGACCGGCGTTGTTGACGCTGATGTTAATAGCTTTAGTCAATTTAGATGCATCAAAGTTAGAAAGAGAAGCACCCGACATACTGAATACCGACACTTCATCTTCTTCGTCGTAGGTATAAACTTTTACATCAGTATTAGCCTTAGTAACAGCACTGAAAAGAGTGTAAGTATCTTCAAGAGAATATTGAGTAATTGTGTTATCCCCCTTCCAATCGATGTAAATGGAAGTACCGCTTTTTACTGCAGCTAAAGAAAGCATTACATCTTCATTATCTTTAGTGGTCGTGAATTGAGCAATAACATTTGTCGGCATGCCTGCAGGTTGAATCAGTGTTGTTTTAAACACATTATTATCTTTAAAATCGGGGAAAGCAGGATTTGTCATTTCACAATATATTTTGCCTGCTTCAATATTTAAGAATCTTGTTATGCCATTATCAATTTCGAAGTCAATACCTTCGGTAAGATATTGTCCGTCAGCGGTTTTCCAAGCGTAATTAGTGCCAATTTCTTCAATTATTCTATTTTGAAGAGATAAGTCGATACCGGGACCTTTGGTCGCAATGGTTAAATCAGCTTGAGGAGCATACACATAATTTCCTTGAGTGAGATTGCCATATTCCGGCAAAGTGGCAAGCGTCAATTTGTTGTTATTGCAAGCAAAATATTGCAAATTGTTTTCAGAAGGTAAAATGACAGATTTTGCGTTATTGAAAGAGATGTCCAAATGTGTAAGAGAAGCACATGAAGAGAAGTCGAATTCAGAGATAAGGTTGTTTGAAATATCTAATGAAATGATATTTAATCCATATCCGAAATCAATTTTCTCAGTGAGTTGATTGTCGCTTAAATCCAAATATTTGACAGAGTGGAGGTCGTTAAGAACAATGCTTTGTAATTTATTGTTGCTCAGATTGATTTGAGCAAGTACATTTTTGCCATAATCACCATTAGCACCTTCTAAAGAAAGTATTGATAAATTATTATTGGATAAATTGAGGGATTTCAGACATCTGTTCCAACTTAAATCTATAGAATATAAATCGGCATTTACAATTTCGAGTTCTCTTAACGATGCCAATTCAGACAAATCCACGTTATTCATTTTAATATCTTTTGTGGCAATAGCAGTAAGAGTTATGCCTTCAGGAACTAATATTTCGATATTACCATATCCATTACGTTTGCCCACGATGTTGTTTTCGCCAATAGATTCGGTAGTAACATCAAATTCGATAGGTTCACCATCGCCGAAATTAACGAGTAGTTTGACAGGATTATCAAGAGAAGCTGTTTCAGCACCGACAGCAAAAGCTATTTCTTCGTTGAGAGCGGTCGGGGTAGAGAATGAGAATAGTTTATTCGGTTTACCATAATCCGCATCTGATTTAACCATAAACTTTTTAGTAACGAGCTGATTTTCGTTAAATAAGCTATTTGAAAATGCAACGTATATACTATCAGAATGCTCTTTTAAGAATTTAATACGACCGTTGTTGTAAGAGAAATAAGATTTGTCTAACAAAGTCGGTTCGCTAATATTGTCTTCGGAAACAGTGAAAACGGCAGCAGTAGTTGTAGTTTCATCACGAATTACTTTATCGCTTAAATCGAGAGTGTGATTTACGGGATAAGATTTTTCAACATCTATATTGCGTTGTTCATAATAGTAGGTGTTCCAAGTGCCGGGATTTTCGGGAAGAGTGGTGAAATCGAAACAGTTTAAATTCAAATAGACTTGATATAAGTCAGGGCAATTAGAGAGGTCGATTTCAGACAGATAATTATCTGAAGCATTGAGGATAACAATTTTATTATTGTTAGAAAGGTCAAGCTCTGTGAATTTGTTGCCTGAACAGAAAAGATAGACGATTTCCGGATTTTTGGAAATGTCGAGCGATTCCATTTTGTACTCGTTGTTAAACGAGCCTCGATGAGAGCAATAAAGTTCTCTAAGAAGAGGGTTATTGCTTGTGTCGATAGAAGTGACTTTAGTTTCTGACACATTAAGAATCAACAAGTTTGGATTTTTGCTGACGTCGACCGATTCCACATTAGTCACGTCTAAAGTGAGACGTTGCAGATACGGACAACCGGTAGGGTCGATTTTAGTAAGGCTGCCATTGTGGTATCCGTCGAAAGAGACCATATTAGGATAGTCGGAAAGGTTGAAAGATGTGTCCATGTGGTCAACTATACTTACTTCGAGGATAGCTAATTCCGGTTTGTTGCCGCCAACTACGAGTGGTGTTTCGGCGGTAAAAGTATTGTCTGATAAGTACAACGCACGAAGTTTGGTTTGATTGGAAAGATCTAATCTTTTCAGCTCATTATGACTTAAATCGAGAATGTCAAGATTGGTCAAATCAGGGAAATCTATCCATTCGATGTAACAACCACTTGCGTTTATATAATCAATTTGTGACGCATCGCCATAGATTTTTACAATACCATCAGCTGACACCGTACATCCGATGAATGTACCTGTTATTCCGCCCGTTTCTTCATTGTAAACAGCAGGTTCCACCTCATATTCCACTTTGCCAAAGCCACAATCTACATCAATATAGCTGTCTTCAGCATTTGAGCCGATTACCAACGAGAAATAGTTGGTCGCTCCGTAAGTGTTGTAGATATTTGTTTTGAATGTGATGATAGGCTCGTCGGAGTTCTGAGCATTTGTATCAATCGCACCCAATAGAGTTAGGATACAGACAAGCAAAATTGCTGTCATTTTTTTTGAGAATAAGTTCATAATATATCTGATTATAATTTTTATTTAACAATTATTTTACGAGCGGTGCAGTCATTGACTTTAAGAATATACACACCGGGATTAAGACTATTAGCATCAATATCGGCATTATCGCCTGTTATAGTTTGAGATATCACGCAGTTGCCTGCAAGGTCGAAAATTGAAATGCTGATATTATCAACACCACCGACGAAAATATTAAACAGATTGTCTTCATTAGATTTGATAAGCACTTTTCTGTCGGCAATAAGATTGTTTTCGATGCCTGCCTCATAGAGTCGTATGGCTTCTTTAAGACCTTCGTAGGCATTGAATTTGCCGGCACCCCATTGCACTTTATCACCGCTGAACTCATTGACATTTTTATCTTTAGTGGCAGTGGTTTGGATAATGTCAAGAGCTTCATTGACATTCAGAAGCGGGTTAGCTTCAAGCCAAAGAGCAATTGAGCCGGAGACTACAGGTGTAGCCATTGATGTGCCTAATTGTTGATGCCAATAGTAATTTTCACCATCAATTTCAGTAGTACCTTGCAGGATGGCGTTAAGCTCATCAACAGAAGCATTAAGATTGTCGATATAAGAAGTATTAGACGATGAAATCACAGTGAGACCGGGAGCACAGACGTGTGGCAATTCTCTGCCGTCGATGAGAGTTGCATAGGATGTGAATGATGACATTTCGCCCGGCACAAATTGCTTGTCGTAGGTATAAGTATAACCATCTAATGAACCCCATTCGGTAGTCAAATTGTATGCACCGACAACAATGACATTTTTGCCGGTAGCTTGGTTTATAATTGAGCCGTTGGTCATACCATTGTCCCAACCGTTTTGGTCGTAACTGTCGAAGCAAGTGTTTCTGCCATCAGTATAGCAGTCGATGCGTTGACCGTCTTTACCTTCAACTACAAATCCGAGCATATAATTTGCATCGCCGTTATCTTCGATGTTGTCCCAAAGCATATAGTCGATAAGAGCATAGTATCTTCCACTATTCTCGTCAATCATTGACCCCATGCCTAAATATCCGTTAAATGCCTTGGAAAAGGCTGCATTAGAGTTATCACCCTCTTGTAAATATTCGTCTGATGCGTAATAGATAGGGGCACCGCCTGTGTTGCTTTCGATAGGGAGCATAAATGAGTATGTTCCACGTTTTTTATTATATATGACAGCTTTAATCACAAATTCAGAATCATCATTGCTGTAAACATAAGTTTGTCCATAGCGAAGATTTTGGTAGCCATCTAATTCTACTAACGGTTTGATGAAAGTTTTCAATTCATTATCTTGCTCAGAGAAAGTCTGATTGAGGGCAATAGGGTACATCCCTTCGTTGCCTGCCGCCATACAGATAATAGCTTCTTCGCCTGCTAATTCGAGATATTGGTTCATCACATCTTTACCGTCGTGCGAACCGAGGTTAGAGCCTAATGAGAGGTTAATAACAGCCGGTTTGCGTTGAGATTGTGCATATTCGATTATACCTTCAATTCCGAGAGCAACAAGAATTTCGTTAAGGTCGCCACAAGATGCGGCAATGTCGGCATCAGTGGCAATTCCATAAAATGGGTTAGGAATTTCATCGACATCAACCAAACCGTTATTGTTTATTAAAGAAGCAGTTACATTGCCTTTGTAACTCCCTGCCATTATGCCGGATGTGTGAGTGCCATGAAATTCCATAGGATCATCGGTCGAAAACTCACTGATTCTATCGGTATAATTATCCACAGTAAAGCCATCGGAGGAATATTCATCTATATAGATATGTGTGAGATGTTTAAAGCGACTTAAGCCGTTTTCGTCCAAGAAATTTATATGATTAGGTTGGATTCCACCGTCGACAAGACCTGTAACGACACCTTTACCTGTGTAAGGTTGAGACAAGTCGTTGCCTGAATGAATTTTGTCGACACCGACCTCTTTTCTGACATTATTCATTTTTAGATTTACAGGTCGGGACAGATGTAGTTTGTTGACAGATTTAAGGGTTGCTACACGTTCGATGTCAGAAACGTGCAGTGATACGATGGCAATGTCGCCTCTGACTTTAATAACGTTGATACCTTCGTTTTCCAACTCTTCTGCGGAGGCATTATTGCTGAGCTTGATCATAGCAGGAACAACATCGTAATAAGAAGAGATTGCCTTTATTTTGCTGATTTTTTGATTGCAGAAATCAGGAGTCGGGGATTTGAGATTTCGCAGTGCGGCACGATTTTCGAGGGTTAGATTTGTTTCTGCATTGGAGATAAATAATGCTCCGAATGCGATAGAAATAGTAAGCAGTAATTTTCTCATATAAGTATGTTAGTTTGTTCTAAATGCAAAGGTAACAAAAAAAACTGTAAATTTCACTTAATTTGGTTTATATTTGCTATGAAAAAATTTATATTTTCAAGTGTGAGCAATAAAAACCGGGAAATTGCGTTTAAAATAAGGGAAATACGAAGGAGTGTTATATAAAATAATTTGGAATTAAGACCGACCTAAAGTTCTCAAAATTCAAAAGTTATGAAAATTTCAAAGAATAAAATATTTGTAGTTTTAAGTTTTTTGATTGCCGTAATGTCACATTCCACTAATGTTTTTGGCGAGCATGTTGTGTTTAATGGCGGCAATTTGAAAACTATTGAGGTAGAAGCAGAAAAGAACACTGGGCTTGACAGAATCTATGTTGCATATGATGTGACAGGGATGACAATCACTTATAATACATCATCCGGGAATGTGCCTGTATGGTATAAATACAGTAATCTCGGTGGTGGATATGCTGAGGAAATCAGCAATGGAATTACCTATGAATCAGGCAGTTCTACGCTTCAGACGATAGAAGGCGATATGGGCTATATCATAGAAGACGGCACTTATAGATATTATTTTTGGGTGGTGAATTATCTGTCACATCGATTAATGATAGATGGTGTAAGTGTAAGCGATGAGCAAGAATGTGGAATGACTGAATTGAGACTGTCAGGAAGTGGTTTGCCGATTGAATATTACACTATAACGGGTCAGCGAAAGATTTTAAATCAGCAGATTGAGATTATCTATTCGACGTTGGAATGGAATTCCGAAGGTAAAATTTACGAACAAGTGGAAACTACTTATGAGTTGGATAGTTTTGATACATCAGTAACGATGACTACTGCACCGTTGTGCAACACGACTTTTCTCGTAAGAGGCGACCGATTTCTAAAACAATGGAATTGGATGCAAGAAGCTGAAAGTGAATTATATCAAGCCACAAGTGTAGAATCGCAGACAGAGGCAGTGGAATTGGAATCTGATAACGAAAAATCTAATCAGATAAACAGTGGAGATGAAAGTTCGTTAGGTGGCTCTGCTCCTGCAGAAATCACATTTTATGCTTACACGACAGATGCTGTGGTGCATCATGAATGGCAAATGGCAAGGGACGAAAATTTCGAAGATATTATCAACCGATTTAACGAGCAAGATTTGACCTACATCTTTATGGAAGAAGGAGTCTGTTATCTTCGTTACATCGGTAGTAATTACGATGGTTCGTGCGAATCGTATGGCGATGTTTATACAGTTACGATAGGAACATCGGAATTGAAATGTCCCAATGCATTTTCACCCGGAGTGTCGGAGGGTATCAATGACGAATGGAAAGTCAGCTACAAATCAATTGTGGAATTTGAATGTTGGATTTTCAACAAAACCGGTGTTGAAATGTGTCATTTCACTGATATTGAATCGGGGTGGGATGGTAAATATAAAGGCAGACTTGTCAAACCGGGAGTCTATTACTATGTTGTAAAGGCTGTCGGAGCAGACGGCTTGGAATACAATTTGAGTGGCGACATTAACATACTTAGATTTAATGGCGGCGGCACGCAACAACCGGGAGGTAATGATGATGTGGTGATAACCGAATAATAGGTCTATGAAAGGTAACAACGCTGATAATCAATTTCTTGATGCTGTCGAGGTGGTCGGTGCAAGAGTGCATAATTTGAAAAATATTGATGTGTCAATACCTCATAATCGGTTGTCGGTTATAACAGGATTAAGTGGATGTGGCAAGTCATCGTTGGCATTCGACACGATTTATGCAGAGGGACAACGTAGATATATCGAGACATTCTCTGCTTATGCACGAAATATGCTTGGCTCAATGGAGCGTCCGGATGTAGATAAAATCACCGGGCTAAGTCCTGTAATCAGTATCGAACAAAAAACTGTCAATAAAAACCCTCGAAGCACGATAGGAACTGTAACCGAAATCTACGATTTTCTTCGTCTGTTGTATGCAAGAGCTTCAGAAGCAAGAAGTTATATTAATGGCTCTAAAATGATTAAGTACTCTCAAGAGCAAATTGTCAATTTGATTCTTGAGCAATATAGCGGAAAGAAAATTTATATTTTGTCGCCGTTAGTAAAAAATCGTAAAGGTCATTATAAGGAGCTATTTGAAAACTTACGCAAAAAAGGCTATTTGAATGTCAGAGTAGATGGCGAATTTCGCGAAATAATATTCGGAATGAAGCTCGACCGCTACAAGAATCATAGTATCGAACTGATTGTGGATAGAATGAGAGCCGATAATAAGGATGAAAAACGTCTGCAAGCATCTGTGGCTCAAGCACTGAAACAAGGTGAGCGACAGATGATGATTCTTGATGTGGAAACCGGCGAATTGCGTTATTACAGTCAAATGCTTATGGATGCCGAAAACGGGTTGTCATACGCAGAACCGGCTCCCCACAATTTTTCATTCAATTCTCCTCAAGGTGCTTGCCATAAGTGTAAAGGACTTGGTTTTGTCAATATTATTGACACCGATAAAATAATTCCCGATAAGGGTAAAAGCATCTATGAAGGGGGAATCATCCCTCTCGGAAAATATAAGGATTCGATGGTGTTCCGGCAGATAGAAGCAATATGCAAACTATATGGCGACACACTTAAAACTCCTGTCTCGGAATTGAAACAAGAGGCATTAGACGACATTCTTAATGGAACTAATGTGCGACTTAATATTGAAAATTCCACTATGTCAACAGCCGGCTATGGATATGGATATGGATATGACGGACTTGTGAAGTATATCGAAATGCAACAAGATGAAGATGCCGGCAGTGATGCCAATAAATGGAGCGGTCAATTCTTTTCCCGCTCAGTTTGTCCTGAATGTAACGGACAAAGGCTAAATCGCGAGGCTCTGCATTTCTATATCGATGACAAGAACATTGCGGATGTCGCATCAATGGATATATCCGATTTATCGCTATGGCTCAGCAATTTGGAGAGTAAACTCGATAGCCGTCAGCAAATTATTGCAGCCGAAATACTAAAAGAAATCCACAATCGTGTCAAATTTTTAATGGATGTCGGATTGGGCTATCTTTCCCTTAATAGAAATTCATCATCGCTTAGTGGTGGGGAAAGTCAACGTATCAGATTGGCAACTCAGATAGGTTCACAATTAGTCAATGTGTTATACATTCTTGATGAACCTTCAATCGGGCTGCATCAACGTGATAATGTGCGACTTATCAACTCACTGAAAGCCCTCAGAGATGCAGGCAATTCAGTGATTGTAGTCGAACACGATAAAGATATGATGCTTGCGGCTGATTATATTGTTGATATGGGACCAGGTGCAGGTCGATTTGGCGGAAATGTAATGTTTCAAGGCTCACCGCAACTGTTGCTTAAATCAGATTCTATCACTGCTGCGTACCTCTCAGGTAAAAATTACATAGAGATACCTAAGTGTAGAAGAAATGGAAATGGCAAGCTATTGAAAATTGTTAAAGCAAGCGGACATAATCTTAAAAATGTTGATTTCACACTCCCTTTAGGAAAATTTGTGTGCGTCACAGGTGTATCGGGCAGTGGTAAATCTTCATTAATTAATGGCACTCTGCATCCGATTCTAAGTCAATATTTCTATCGTTCCTCCCAAGAGCCTCTACCATATCAAGCAATCGAAGGAATAGAATATATTGACAAAGTGGTAACAGTCGATCAAACACCTTTAGGCAAATCCCCACGCTCTAATCCTGCTACCTACACCGGCGTATTTGCCGACATCAGAAAATTATTCGTTGAATTGCCCGATTCGCTTATACGTGGATACAAACCGGGTAGATTTTCATTTAATATTGCCGGTGGAAGATGCGAAGTCTGCAAAGGTAACGGCTATCGAACTATCGCAATGAATTTCCTGCCTGATGTGCTTGTCCCATGCGAACATTGCAATGGAAAACGCTATAATCGTGAAACACTTGAAGTGAGGTTTAAAGGGAAATCTATAGCAGATGTGCTTAATATGACGGTAAATCAAGCAGTCGATTTCTTCGCCAACCAACCGACCATTCTTTCAAAAATCAAAACTATTCAAGATATAGGATTAGGATACATCAAATTAGGTCAACCATCGTCCACACTAAGCGGTGGCGAAAGTCAACGTGTGAAATTGGCAACAGAACTCTCAAAACGAGATACCGGTAAGACACTTTATATACTCGACGAGCCTACCACAGGTCTGCATTTTGAAGATATCAGAATCCTGCTGTCTACATTGATGAAATTAGTAGAGAAAGGAAATACTGTGGTAGTTATCGAACACAATATGGACATCATCAAATGTGCAGATTGGATTATTGATATGGGTCCCGAAGGTGGAGTGGAAGGGGGCGAAATTATTGCCGAAGGCACCCCCGAACAAATTGCTGATACAGATACTTACACCGGCAAATTCCTTCGCAAAGAATTGTCTTGAACTTGGCTCCCACAGATAAGATAAGTAAATTCCCCACAGATTCCACAGAGTTTTTTTGATTGGAAATTTGTGTACAACGATTTATTTCCCACAGATTCCACAGATTTTCACAGAGTTTTTACTTTTCTATTACATCTCTAAGTACAATTATTTATATCCTGCAGATTACACAGATTATCACAGAAAAGTTTTTATTGTCATAATTAAAATTGCCTTGTCGCCCTTTTTGCCATTGTCGCCCTTCCTCTCCCTCTCAAGCCCCTCTGTGGAAATCTGTGTAATCTGCGGGAGCATCAATCACCGAAATCTGCGGGAAACACTCTCTGCTCTTTACTTTTGAGTTGAAATAATTTGCGTATGTGTAGATTTATTACTATCTTTGCGTCAATAAATTAATGAATTGGCGATGAAGACCTGATAATCAATCGATAAGGTTGGCAGTCGCATTTTATAAACTTTAAAAATCGTTAACTATGGAAAAGCAAAGTTTTCTTATCTATTCGGCTTTTTTTAAGCCATTATCAAAACTTTCGGATGTCCGTTTGGG
>CAZGEX010000024.1:0-38443 GCA_964524385.1 uncultured Sangeribacter sp. | reverse complement strand
ATTTTTTACTCACTTATCTGCGAAATCTGCGGGAAATAATCCTCCCTATCACAAAGTTTTACGGTAATTATTTTTGAGGGAGCAGATCCTTTAACGTCAGAGCGATAGCATTGAGTCGATGATTTGGCGGGTATTGGAGAGGCGAGGCACTTTTCGTTGTCCGCCAAGTTTACCCGAGCCATAAGTTTTAAGCCAGTCATCAAAAAGCCCGCTACGGGCAGTGGTGATTTGAGGCAGGTCGAGGAAAATCGAGTCGGAGCGTTTTGCTTGATAGTCAGAGTTGAGTTGTTGGAGTTCGTGGTCGAGTACGACTGCGAATTGCTCAAGATTTTCGGGTGTTCTGAGCCATTCGATCAGCCATTGGTGGCGACCGCGTTTTCCATCGGCGGCATAGACAGGGGCGGCGGTGTAGTCAGCGACAGCGGCGTTGCATTTTTTACAAGCGGCGGCAATGGCTTTTTCCGCATTGTCAGCCATAAGTTCTTCTCCGAAGGCGTTGATAAAAGCTTTTGTCCGCCCGGTAATCACGATTTTGAGAGGATACAGACTGCATATTTTCACGACATCGCCGATGGAATATCTCCACAGTCCGTTTGCGGCAGAGATTATCAAGGCGTAATTTTGGTGTTGTTTCACCTCCCAAAGAGGCACAGGGTCGCCTAACGAACCATCTTTGAGAAGCGGAGCAAATTCGTAGAACACACCGCGATCGAGGATAAGAATCATCGAAGGGTCTTCAAACATGGTCTGAGTAGCAAAAAATCCTTCTGAAGCGTTGTATGTTTCAAGGAAATGCATTTTGCTTTGGTCGGTAATACGCTGATACTCTTGACGATATGGCTCAAACGAAATTCCTCCATGGAAGAACACTTCCAAGTTGGGCCAGATGTCGTGGATGCATGATTTACCGGTGGTTTCGAGGATTTTATTCAAAAGAGTGAGAAACCACGAAGGGACACCGGAAAGGTTGGTAATATCTTCATTTACAGACGAATTTATGAGAGCAGGGAGCTTCTTTGACCAATCGTCCATCAGAGCAATTTCTTTTGAAGGCACTCTGAAACGATTCACGACCGGGTTTATACGATCGATAAGAGTGGCACTGAGGTCGCCCACTTTGACATCTTTAGCGACAGATTCGGGCAATTCATTGGCAAACGAGCCACCGAGAATCAGTCCTTTGCCGGAGAACAGTCTGCTTTTAGCCACCAATCTGAGATACTGAGCCACAGCATCGGATGCCCCGCGATAGTGGTTTAGTTTCAGCGAATCATCAGTAATAGGGATATACTTCGATTTTCCGCCGGTGGTGCCGGAAGATTGAGCAAATGATTTGCAGACGCCACGCCAAAGCACATCTTTTTCGCCGTTAATCATTCGCATCACATCGGCACGAATATCTTCGTATTCGACCACCGGCAATCTTTGAGCAAATGTGTTGTAATCACGAATGGTGTCGAACTCATATTTTTGAGCGATTTCGGTCGGTTTCGCCAATTTCAACAAATTTTTGAGCGATTTGCGTTGCACATCGTCGCCGTCGAGTACCCAACGGTCCATACGGTCGGCACGCCGTATGAAACTTTTTCTAACTAATGATGTAAAATCCATAGCTACCTCCTTGCTGATATTAATAACAGATTCTATATATAGAACACTGTGAGGTCGGTTTTTATTTAAATTCTTTCGTTTTCCAATCCTAAAAAAATCGACAGGAATTCCGGTAATGCAAAGTTACACAAAAGAATTGAAAAATGTAATGAAATATCAACTTTTTTACTTACCTTTGTAAATTAAAACCAAACGCGAGGAATTTCATCCGGATTTTGCCGATTTTTTAATCGGATAGATTCGGAATTTCAGGATTTCATCGTGTTTCCGGAAACAGAAAATTATTTAACCGCGGAGTTTTTTCTCCCACAAAACCAACAGATATATGAATCTCTTTGATACAGTGAGCGAAGACATCAAAAAAGCGATGCTTGCACGCGATAAAGTCAGATTGGAAGCCCTCAGAGGGGTGAAAAAAGAATTTTTGGAAGCCAAGACCGCCCCGGGTGCTACCGGCGAGCTTGACAACGATGTGGCGTTGAAGATTTTAACAAAGATGGTCAAACAACGCAAAGAATCGGCAAAAATCTATGCCGAGAACAATCGCCCGGAACTTGCCGATGCAGAGTTGGCTCAAGCAAATATTATTGAAGAATATCTCCCTTCTCAACTCAGCGACGAAGATTTGACCGCCAAGATTAAAGAAATCATTGCACAAGTCGGGGCTGTCGGTCCGAAAGATATGGGCAAAGTGATGGGCGTCGCTTCAAAATCCCTTATGGGACAAGCAGAAGGTAAAGCCATTTCCGCCAAAGTGAAAGAACTCTTAGGGCAAGCTCTATAAGTTGAAATCAATTTATAGAACCTGTCTGAACCAATAACATAGTCAAGTCGGAAATTCAGACCTGACAGAATCAACAAAAACAAATACGACAGCGTTCTAACATTAGAATCTGTCGCAAAACACTGACAAAGAATATGTTGACACTACAAAACATAAAAGCCGATCCCGAATATATCATTTCCCGGCTTGCCATAAAAGGATGCGATGCAAGAGAAGCCATCGCTCAAATTCTTGAAATTGATGCCGAACGTCGTCGTCTTCAGACTAAATGCGACAACGATGCATCCGAACTCAAAAAACTTGCAGCCTCTATCGGAGCATTAATGAAAGAGGGTAAAAAAGATGAAGCAGAAGCGGCTAAGGCTAAAGTGGCTGAAATCAAAGAAGCCGCCAAACAAATGCAAGAGACTCTTGAAAAGACCGAGCATCAACTTCGCGACATCCTTTTGACTTTGCCTAACACACCATGTGAAGCTGTGCCGGAAGGAAAAACTGCCGACGACAACATCGAAGAGAAGCGAGGCGGCGAAATGCCCGACCTCCCTGCCGATGCACTCCCCCATTGGGATTTGGCAAAGAAATACGGCATCATCGATTTCGAACTCGGCGTGAAAGTGACCGGTGCAGGTTTTCCGTTCTATATCGGCAAAGGAGCAAGACTCCAACGTGCCTTGATTCAATTCTTCCTGGACCAAGCATGGGATGCCGGTTATGTGGAAGTCGAACCTCCTTTCGTGGTCAACGAAGCCTCAGGCTATGGCACAGGTCAATTGCCCGACAAAGAGGGTCAAATGTATCATTGCCAATCAGACGATTTGTATCTGATTCCGACAGCAGAAGTGCCGGTAACCAACATCTATCGCGATGTTATCATCGCTGAAAAAGAATTGCCAAAGAAAAATTGTGCTTTCTCGGCTTGCTGGCGACGTGAAGCCGGAAGCTACGGCAAAGATGTCAGAGGACTGAACCGCTTGCACCAATTCGACAAAGTGGAAATCGTCAGAATCGAAAAGCCTGAAAATTCCTACGCGGCATTGGAGGAAATGAAAGACCATGTGCAAGGATTGTTGGACAAACTCGGCTTGCCTTGGAGAATACTACGTCTTTGCGGTGGAGATATGAGCTTCACTTCTGCCATTACATTCGACTTTGAGGTCTGGAGTGCCGCACAACAACGCTGGTTGGAAGTCAGCTCTGTGAGCAACTTCGAAAGCTATCAAGCCAACCGATTGAAATGCCGTTATCGTGGCGAAGACAAAAAAATCCAACTATGCCACACCCTCAACGGCTCCGCTTTGGCTCTGCCGAGAATCGTGGCCGCACTGCTCGAAAACAATCAGACTCCCGAAGGTATCATTATCCCGGAATGTCTGCGTAAATACACCGGATTTGACATAATCGACTAACCCCTAAACCATTACGACAATGAGCAACTATATTAGTAAAGAAGAGAAAAAAATACCTGTTTCCGACCCTACCGGAAAATGGAGTGATATGACACTTTTACCCGAATGGGAAGAAGAGTTCTACAATGTTTACACTGCCAAAAAGCATGGAAAGTGGGTGATGTTGAAGGCTTTGAAACCGGAATTTGCCGACGATGCGAAATACCAAGAGATGCTCGACCGCGAATTTGAAACTCGCTATAATCTTGCTCATGCCAACATCGTAATGGTCAACGACTACGAAATTATTCCCGACATTGGCAAGGCAATCATCACCGACGACGTCTATGGATATTCATTGCGACGCCTTATCGACGAACACCGTCTGACGCCGAAAATCGTGCATCGTCTTGAAACTCAACTCATCGATGCTCTCGACTATATCCAAGAGAACCACATCATTCACCACCCGATTACTCCGGAAAAAATCATTTTTACCGAGTATCAAGAGAATTTGAAATTGATCGATGTCGGCTACGACCATAAATCGGCTCTATCCGAACAGGACACCGCTGAAGACATCTACAACTACGGCAAAGTTCTGCAAGAAGTGCTCGACAATCTGCCGACTACATTGCCTCGCCTGCAAAAAATAGCAAAAAAATGCACCGAAGAGGACCCTCGCCGACGCTACCGCACTATCGCTGACCTTCACCTCGCCTTAGAACGTCGCAACTCAAGCCAAATCTACCTCTTCATTGTGGCTTTCATCATCGCTATGTCGGCTTTGCTCGTGTGGCTGACGCTCGGAAAATAATTAAGGCAGGTGAGATAAATTGAACGCTGCGAGATTGTTATTTCAATTTATAGAACCTGCCTACAGAGACTGAAATGAAACAACTTCGCAGTGAAACCTGCATAAACCCTATATAACCTCCGACAAAATGCTAACTATTCGACAGATAGAACCCGACAAAAGCAATCTTAAAAAGTTTGTAAAATTTCAAATCGACCTTTATAAAGGCAACGATTGCTATGTGCCACCTCTCATTTCCGACGATGTAAACACGCTCAATCCAAAACAAAATCCGGCATTCGACCACTGCGAATCCGCCTACTTTATGGCTTACGACGACAACCGACCGGTGGGCAGAATTGCGGCTATAATCAATCATCAAGTCAACGAAAAAGAGGAAAAAAAGGAGTTGCGTTTCGGCTTTGTCGACTTCATCGACGATGAAAAGGTCAGCAAAGCACTATTTGAGGCCGCTCAAAATTGGGGTAAACAGAAAGGAATGACGCAAATCACCGGACCGCTCGGATTCACCGACCTCGACCACGAAGGGATGCTTATCGAAGGATTCGACGAGCTTGGCACCATGGCCACTATCTACAATTACCCTTACTATCCCGAACATCTCGAAAAATTAGGGTTCGTAAAAGATGCCGACTGGCTCGAATTTGTGATGGATGTTCCCGACGGAATTCCCGACAAACACAACCGCATCGCTGAAATAGTCAAAAAGAAATTTAATCTTGAGGTGCTGAAATTCACTAACCGCAAATTGCTCAAAGAACAATACGGACACGCTCTGTTTGAACTTATCAACGAGGCTTACAACGACCTCTACGGGTATTCACGTCTCAACTCCCGACAAATCGACTACTATGTGGATATGTATCTCGGATTGCTTAATCTCGAATTGGTAACTCTGATTGTCGATGCCGACAAAAATCTTGTCGGAGTGGGCATCTCGATGCAGTCGATGAGCCGGGCATTGCAAAAATCCAAAGGCAAATTGTGGCCCTTCGGCTGGTGGCATCTTCTTAAAGGATTGAAAGGCAAAAACGACCGCGTGGACTTGATGCTTGTGGCTGTCAAACCCGAATTCCAAAGCAAAGGTGTCAACGCATTGCTATTCCAGGATTTGATTCCGACCTACATCAAAAACGGATTCAAATATGCCGAATCAAATCCGGAAATGGAGGACAACGACAAAGTGCAATCGCAATGGGAATACTTTAGTCGCCGTCAACATCGTCGCCGTCGTGCTTTCACCAAGCAAATTTAAATCTATATATGTCAATCGCAGATATTTCTCGCAGTTTTAACAGCCAAAGCTCTGTGGACGACCTCAACAAAGCCCTCAGAGACAACAAAATAAAACGTGTATCAATCAAAGGACTTGCCGGCTCTGCTCCGGCATTCCTTTTCTCCGCCATTAAGGTGGCGAAACATCCGCTCCTTATCATAGCCGACGACCTTGATGCTGCGGGATACCTCTATCACGACCTGTGCCAAATTCTGCAAAACGACACCGAAACCCTCCTTTTGCCAAGTGCCTACCGACGCAACATACGCTACGGACAAATCGACGCACCTAACCAAATCCTGCGGACAGAAGCCCTCAACGAATGGAATAGCAAATCCACACGTTTCATTATCACTTACCCCGACGCTTTAGCCGAAAACGTACCCGCCCCCCAAAAACTATCAGATAACACCATTAGCATCTCGCGTACCGGCAGAATCACCATGAGCGAAGTGGTCAAACGTCTGCGTGAAATCGGATTCCGAGAGACCGACTATGTCTACGAACCCGGTCAATTCGCTCGCCGAGGCTCTATTCTCGATGTATATTCCTACGCCAATTTCCTTCCTTATCGCATCGACTTCTTCGACGACGAAATCGACTCTATCCGAATTTTCAACGTCGAAACTCAACTCAGCCAAGAGAAAACAGACGAAATCAGCATTATCTCCGCCGAAGCCTGCAATTCGACCGACACCGAAACCATTTCAATACTCAAATTTATACCTGAAAACACTATTATCCTATGCCAAAATTTCGAAAACACCATAACCAAAGTCAGAAACATTGCCACTTCTTCTTTGTCGCTCTCGGCTGTGATTGCCGGAGATGCCGATACCGATGCTATGAATAATGTGGTCAATGCCGACGATTTTGAATCTGAATTTCGAAAATTCAAAATTGCAGAGTACGAAGCAGTCACTATTGCCGATGCCGATGCGACTATCACTTTCAACACCGCTCCGCAAGCTCTCTATCACAAAAATTTCAATCTAATCGCAGAAAGCTTCAACCGACTGATTGACGACGGATACAAACTATTCATCCTCAGCGATTCAAAACATCAGACCGAGCGACTTGCAACAATCTTCGCCGACCGAAACGACACCAATATCCGTTTCACTCCGATTCAAAGCACTGTACATCAAGGATTTATCGACCACACTTCTAAATCCTGCTTCTTCACCGACCACCAGATTTTCGACCGATTCCACAAATATAACCTCAAAAGCGAATACGCACGCAGTGGAAAATTGGCTCTGTCTATCAAAGAACTCAACCGGATTGAAGTGGGCGACTATATCGTGCATTTCGACCATGGTGTCGGTCGGTTCGGCGGTTTAGTCAAAACCGATGTCAACTCCCACACTCAAGAGATGATTAAACTCATCTACGCCAACGACGACATCATTTTCGTCTCTATCCACGCTCTGCATAAACTATCGAAATATCGCGGTAAAGAAGGAGTACCACCCAAAATCAACAAACTCGGAACAGGAGCGTGGAACAGAATCAAGGACCGCACCAAATCGAAAATGAAAGAGATTGCAAGAGACCTCATCGCTCTATATGCCGCTCGAAAAGATGCCGAAGGGTTTGCATTCTCGCCCGACTCCTACCTCCAACACGAACTCGAAGCAAGTTTTATCTACGAAGACACTCCCGACCAGCTGACCACCACCGCTGCCGTCAAAAAGGATATGGAAGCGGCTCGACCGATGGACCGTCTGGTATGTGGCGATGTAGGATTCGGCAAAACCGAAATCGCTATTCGCGCCGCTTTTAAAGCCGCCACCGACAGCAAACAGACTGCTGTCCTTGTGCCGACCACTGTCCTCGCTCTGCAACATTTCAACACCTTCTCCCGACGCCTCAAAGACCTGCCCGTCAGAGTCGACTTCATCTCCAGAGCAAGAAAACCAAAAGAAGTGAAAATGATTCTCGAAGACCTCAAAAACGGCAAAATCGACATCCTTATCGGAACACACAAGATTGTAGGCAAAGATGTGCAATTCAAGGATTTAGGACTTCTGATCGTGGACGAAGAACAGAAATTCGGCGTCGCTGTCAAAGAAAAGCTGAAACAGATGAAAGTCAATGTCGACACCCTGACCATGTCGGCAACCCCGATTCCTCGCACACTGCAATTCTCACTCATGGGGGCCCGAGACCTGTCCACTCTCAACACTCCCCCCGCAAATCGACACCCTATCGAGACCAATGTCGCGGTCGACAACGACGAAATTATATCTGAAGCAATCAATTTCGAACTCAGCCGAAACGGTCAAATATTCTTCGTCTGCAACCGTATCGAACATCTTGCGACGCTCGAAAACAAAATACGTCGCCTCGTTCCCGACATTCGCTTAGTGACCGCTCATGGACAAATGCCTCCCGAAAAATTGGAAAAGGCTATAGTCGATTTCATCAACCACGATTTTGACCTCCTCCTATCGACCACTATCATCGAAAGCGGAATCGACATGCCTAACGTAAACACCATTATAATACACAACGCTCAAAATTTCGGACTTTCCGAATTACATCAACTTCGAGGTCGTGTCGGACGCAGCAGCCGAAAAGCATTTTGCCACCTGCTTATCCCCGGTCACAACACCATTTCGCCTATCGCTCGACGCCGTCTGCACGCCATCGAAAGCTTCACCGACCTCGGCTCCGGAATACACATCGCAATGCAAGACCTCGACATTCGCGGTGCCGGAAATCTGCTCGGTGCAGAACAATCCGGATTTATCGCCGACCTCGGCTACGAAACTTATCAGAAAATACTCAAAGAAGCCGTCATCGAACTCAAAACCGAAGAGTTTGCCGACACTTTCGACGCCACTCACGACGACCGACACAAAGAATTTGTGGCTGACTGCATAATCGAAAGCGATATGGAACTCCGTATCCCCGCCGAATATGTGCCGCAAGAGGGCGAACGCATCGCTCTTTATCAAGAATTGGACAATATGAACTCAGCCAATCAGACCGACGAATTCCGCAACCGCCTCAAAGACCGATTCGGAAACATCCCATACGTCACACAACAACTGATTTCCATTGTCCCGCTCAGAGCAATCGCCAAACAACTCGGCATCGAACGCCTTAACCTTAAACAATCTGCAATGTACCTCTTCTTTGTGGATAGCTCTAACCAAGCATACTACAATTCCGCCGCTTTCGGAAGAGTGTTGCAATATCTCCAAATCAACCCTCGACGATGCAAAATTCGCGACATCAAAGGAAAACGCTCTATCGTTATCGATAACGTAACGACCGTCGACGATGCCCTGCACATCATGAACACCATACGCTCTCTCCCTTCTGCTTAATCAACTGCTTCTTTCAACTCTTGCAAATTAAAAAATTATTACCTAATTTTGCAAACAAATCATCTCAAACCCAACATACAATGAAAAAACAAATCGCAGCAATCATTCTCAGCACAGCAATCACTATGCCGGCTCTCGCTGACGAAAATCCCGATAGCACCGGGTTCACTTTCACTGACATCGAATTAGTGAAAACCACTACTGTTAAAGACCAAAACAAATCAGGCACTTGCTGGTGCTTCGCCGGCAACTCCTTTTTCGAAGACGAAATCCTCAGAACCAAAGGAATCGAAACCGACCTCTCCGAAATGTTCGTCGTCAGACACTGCTACATCGACAAAGCACGTAAATTCATCCGTATGAACGGAACTATCAATTTCGCTCAAGGAGGATCTATCCTCGACATCCCTTACGTTTGGAAAAAATATGGTGCTATGCCCGAAGAAGCCTACAACGGTCTTAACTACGGCGAAGTGAAACACAATCACTATGAACTCGCCGATGTCCTCGAAGGCTACCTCAGAGGCGTTCTCAAAAACAGCAACAAACGTCTTTCTACTGCATGGGAAGCCGGCTTTGAAGCTATCCTCGACGCTTATCTCGGCAAACTCCCTGAACAATTCGAATACAACGGCAAAACCTACACCGCTCGTTCGTTTGCCGACGAAATGGGATTGAACATGGACGATTACATCCCTGTAACTTCATGGACTCACCACCCCTTCTACTCTCAATGTGCTGTCGAAGTCCCCGACAACTGGCTCTGGGGTATGTACTACAATGTCCCACTCGACGAAATGAAAGCTATCGCCGACAATTCCATTCACAACGGCTACTCTTTCGTTTGGGCGGCTGACGTCAGCGAACCGGCTTTCAAATGGTACAAAGGATATGCTCTTCTCCCTGTTCCTAAAGGAGAAGGCAACCTCGAAGGCTCTGAACTCGACAGATGGGTAACTCTTTCCGACAAAGACCGCGAAGCGGAAATGTACGAATTCGACGGCCCCGTTGAAGAAGTCAACGTTACTCAAGAATCTCGTCAGACCGGTTTCGATAACTACGAAACCACCGACGACCATGGCATGACTATCGTCGGTATCGCTACAGACCAGGAAGGCAACAAATACTACAAAGTCAAAAACTCTTGGGACACCAACCAAATCTACAAAGGATACTTCTACACTTCCGAACCTTACTTCCTCGCGAAGACTATGAACATCCTTGTTAACAAAAATTCTATTCCTAACGATATAAAAAAGAAAATGGGATTAAAATAACCCCATTTTTACTTAGAGATACGTGAGTCAAATATGAATTTGGCTCACTGTTTTTTTGCTTATCATCCTCACTACATTCTATTTATAGAACCCGCCATAATAATATTTCGGAATCTTAAGAAAGAAGCTTGCCCGCCTTAATCCGCATTTTCGCATTCTCTGCTCTTAACGTAGCCACAGTGTCGGTCAGTTCCGCTACCTGGTGTCGCAGACGCTCGATTTCACGCTGCAACTCCTGCCGTTCCGCAGCATGAATTCGTGCTTGCGATTCGACATTATCACTGAGGATTTTCAATGTATGCTCAAGTGCGGAAATTTCGCTATCCAACGCCTTTGCCGTGAGCTGACGACGATTAGGCCGGGCATTGATAATAAGATTCAGCAATTGGACTGCGACACCTCCGCCGAGAAGTCCGATGATTAATTCTTTCATAGTTTAAATAGTTTTTAAGTCATTATTAATCAGATATTTATCCATCTATAAGCAAACTCATTGTCAGGGTAGAAATCTGCCGGCACTGCCGGCGGTGCATCCATACGCGGAGCAAGAAGAAGCGAAGCTGACATTCTGCACCATAGCGGAGCGGCTTTGCAAGGCGACTGACCGCAACGTACAGACTGATAAAGGTCGACGACTCTATCCGAACTCTCAACAATTTTGCCGGCAATAAGCAACTCCCGATGAGCATCGATGACTGCCGTCTGCATTTGAGGAGATAACGAAATCACCATAGGCAAGTCATCGGCAAAATACAACGACAACCCTTTCTGAACCGCACGACGCAAAAACCATTTGGCATGGCTTTGATCGGCATCATCCACTATGGCTATCGGCAAATGCTCTGCCTTGGAAAATCCTTCCGCCACACAAAGAGCCTCCTCCATAGAGACCGAACCTGACCATATTTGATTGCCCCAAATCTTTCTATCTGTAATTTTACATACAGCCACCGAGTGAGGCTGATTATTGCTTCCGGCAAAAAGAATGACCACACCGTCGGAGTGCCGCGACTGCATATCGACAGACCGCACAGTAATCAGATGTTGCAACTCATCATGAGAAAACAATTTGCCACCACTTGCCACAAATGCCTCCTGCGGAGTAGAGGGATATTCCGACATCATCTGATAATGCGACGAATATTCACGCCGCTTATCGTGATACCACGCAATATGATTTATATCCACCCCAAGATCAGTCATCAGATTTCGCTCATAATCGTCCAACTCAGACAGCAGCAACACCTTCTGTTCATCATCGAGCGATTTCGAATAGATTTCGATTTCGTGCCATGCCACAAAAACCGGCACTTTATCACTCATCCCCTCGACGGCACGCATCCATTCGGAATGAAAGAAATTGTTCTGACCATTGGCAGTCGATTCCATTACAATCATCGAATCCTCTGTCATAGGAATCGAACCCGCCACCGTACGCACAATTTGCTCAGCCGTACTGCTGTCACCGTCGTCCCAAAAAGCGACTTCACTTAGATGTGCCATCGAAAAATTACCTCCCCTCAAAGCGTTAGGAGACAAGGCGGTAGAGATAGCAACACAGCAATCGCGTGCTGCAATATAATTGATGTTGACACTCTTTTCGTAAGGCAAAAACGACCACATCTTCGCATTGTCCGCCTTCATTTCCTCCGGATACTCTCGCAGCAACCGGGTGTACATCCCTCGTATGTTGGCTGCAGCATCTTTGTAATGGGCACAAATCAGAGAATTGCGACCACTATGTCTGACCAGTTGCATCCACGCCATATACATTTGAATTAATGTAGAACCACCCCACTGCCGGGCTTTCAACAAAATAAGACGAATAGGCTTGCCGGCTCGACGCATCTCTTCCATAACGTTCAACACTTTTTTCTGTGCCGAATTAAGTCGAAACGGAACCGTACGCCCCGTAAGCTTGTCGGAGATTTTAACACAATCTTCGCACCATTTCTCAAAATTTTCTTTATACATTTCCATATTCTTAGAATTTAAGGTAAGCGATGCAAAGTTAGCAAAAATATTGCAAAAAAGCAAATAAAATCCACAATTGAAACTTATACAACAATGTTAACTTGCAAGTAATATTGTGCAATGGTTTGCGGAATTCAACAGATTTGCGTACCTTTGCAGTGATATGAAAGTAGCATTGATAGGATATGGGAAAATGGGGCATATCATAGAGCATATATGCCGACAACGAGGTCACGAAATAGTGTCGATAATCGATGCCGACAATACGTGCGACTTCGCCACAGAAGCATATCGTAGTGCTGACGTGGCAATAGAATTCAGCACGCCGACGACCGCAGTGGAAAATTATATGCAATCATTTTGTGCCGGCGTGCCGATAGTCTCCGGCACTACCGGATGGCTCGACCGTATGGAAGAAGTCAAAACAAAAGCAGCTGAAGCCGGAGTAGCAATGTTTTACGCCTCAAACTTCTCTGTGGGCGTCAATATTTTTATGACTCTCAATCGCTATTTGGCTACTCTAATGAACAATTACGACAACTACACTCCTCAAATGACCGAAATTCATCATATCCACAAACTTGATCACCCGTCGGGAACTGCAATCACTCTTGCCGAGGGGATTGTGGAGCAGACCGATCGCATCAGCGATTGGAGCGAAGAAGCTGAGCCGAACAAACTGACAATTGCTCACCGTCGCGAAGGAGAAGTGCCGGGGACTCACATCATCAGTTGGGAGTCGGAAGTCGACAGCATAACTATCACACACGAAGCAAAATCGCGTGCAGGATTTGCTCTCGGTGCGGTGTTGGCTGCCGAATGGATTGTCGGCAAAGAACCTCAATTCTACTCCATGGCAGACATGATGAAATTCTGACAAAACATATTTAAACCCTAATTCAAGACCCTTACAAGCAACAGAAAAATGGAAAACAACAATAGAAAAAACACCGCACAACAAAGCACTTGGGAAAAATTCAAACTCGATTTTATGCGACGAGTAAAAGAAAATCGTCGTTCACGATGGACACGCTTCGCAATCGTCAGCATCATCTTTTTCGCTTGGGTGGTTTGGCTCGGAAACCCGTTAGTGGCATTGTGGTGGTTGCTGCTATTTGATGTTTATATCACCGGATACATCCCTTTCACCTGGTGGAAACGCTCAAAATCATCGGCGGTCAGAACCGTTATGGGGTGGGTGGATGCAATCCTTTACGCTGTGATTTTAGTCTATTTCATCTTTGCCTACGTCGGGCAAAACTATAAAATCCCGTCATCTTCATTAGAAAAAACCCTTCTTGTGGGCGACTATCTCTGGGTGAATAAAATGGTCTATGGACCTCGTGTGCCACAGACCCCGCTTCATTTCCCTTTAGCTCAACACACACTCCCTATCCTCAACTGCAAAAGCTATTTGGAATCGCCCCAATTCGAATATCACCGTTTGCCGGGCGTTCGCAATGTAGAACGATTCGACATCGTCGTATTTAACTTCCCCGGCGAAGATTTCCGCCCTGTCGACCGCAGAGAAAACTATGTCAAACGTTGCATAGGCTTACCGGGTGAAAAAATCAAAATTGCCAACGACACTATCTACATCAACGGCAAAGCCCTGCCCGAACCAAAACACGTGCAATATTGCTACGATGTCCCGTTCCCTAACAACATCTCCACTCAACAATGGCAAGAAATCGGCATGCGTCAACAAGATTTACATAACGTCTACACCACTTTTGTCGATTATCTCAGCGGTCAGACTTTCAAGGTATTACCTCTTACCTACGATGCCGCCAAGAAAGTGGAAAGCCGGTTAGGACATCCGATCTTCCGTAACGAATCGCTTATCTCTTCCACCGAAAACTATTTCCCTATCGCAATCTATGGATGGGACATATCCAACCTCGGCGAATTATGGATTCCTAGCCAAGGCTCTACTCTGAAACTGACTCTCGGCAACCTCCCTATCTATCGTCGACTTATCGAAACCTACGAAGGCAACTCAGTCGAAGTTCGCGACAACCAAATTTTCATCAACGGAAATGCCACCGACCAATACACATTCTCTATGGACTATTATTGGATGCAGGGCGACAATCGCGACATGAGTGCCGACTCTCGTTTCTGGGGATTCGTGCCGGAAGACCATATCGTCGGGACACCGATGTTTGTGATTTGCTCGTTCGACGAAGACCGCTCCCTTTTCGACGGAAAAATACGTTGGAGCCGTTCGCTCTCGGATGCTAACCCCGATGATTGATTTTTGGATTTGAATGCTTATGTCAGTCGAAGTCGATAACCTTTCTCTCTGCCGGATGCCTTACGCCGCTTCGGTCAACCTCTATGCCGATTGGTTGGCTGCCGGAGGCAACTACGATTTCCCCGCAAACGACCTCAACCGTTGCCAAATCGCCGGCCCCGGAGGGCTGCAACTACTGACCATCCCCATTGAAGGAGGTGGAAAATCGCCGGCTCATAAAAAATTCTCTGAAATTCGAATTTCCGAACATGGTAATTGGCGACTGAATCATTGGAGAGCTATATTCTCCGCTTACGGAAAAGCTCCTTTTTTCGAACATTATGCACACCTTTTCGAACCGCTTTATGCCCGACAATGGACACTCTTAGCCGATTTCAACTATGCTCTGCATAATGCAATTTGCAACATCGTCGATTTTAACGCTGCATTCTCTCTTCTCAACGAGAATGTTTCAAACCCTACTGCAATTAAAATCATCGACAATTTCAGCTCATACACTCAAGTCAGAGACAACAAATTCGGATTCCTGCCATCGCTATCCATTTTAGATGCAATATTCAATATCGGCAGAGAATCTATATTCCACATCGCTCATCTCGCCCTAAAACGGTCTGATTTATAATGTATTATGCATTGTCTTTGCTACATATTATTGCTATTGTCTGTCGCTTTTTGCACCGACTACTCCTACGCTGACGAGGTCAACGACAAATCCAATACATCCAACTCTCTGCCGGACACTCCTAAAATCAAACTGAAAGTGTATCGCGGTCGTTACAAAATGGTCGACGAATTCGGCGACACTGTTTATATGTATGTATTCAACGACTTTTTCGTCTATCCGCAACTCAAATTCAAAGACAAAAAGAAAGAAGAATTCTATTGGCGAACTGTCAGAGATGTCAGAAAAACTCTACCTTACGCTAAACTCGCATTCCAAACTCTCTGCGAAACCTACGAATTCATTCAGACAATCCCCGACAAAAAAGAGCGTGAAGAGCATCTCAAAAACCTCGAAAAAAGCATTTTCGATCAATATAAACCGGTGCTGAAAAATTTCACCAAAACTCAAGGAAAAGTGATGCTTAAACTTATCAATCGTGAGACTAATCAGACATCCTACAACATCGTTAAAGCATTTCTCGGCTCCTTCAAAGCAGGATTCTGGCAGACTTTCGGTAAATTTTTCGGAATGAATATGAAAGCAAAATTCAACCCCGAGAAAGACTCAAACGATGCTGTAATCGACCGTATCGCCACTCTCATCGAACAAGGCTCTCTTTGACCTCTTCTCAAAGCCGGCACCTCAAATAATCCCTCATTTTCAACCATCCGAAAACAAAAATTTTTCTACTCCTGACGAATAACGTCGATGCTCAGCACTTTGCATCCGTAAAGCGACCGACCTATACGCCGCACCCGATAAAACCAAGCCGTATCGCTATCACATATACCCTCCTCTCGCATCTCATCGCTCACTTTAACAGGCATCTCGTCAAATCCTAACAGTGCTTGCACACGTCCATCACCTCCTAATAATTTGCTCACACTCCGACCTATTCCATAGATTGGATTCACACTACCCACAGTGCCGTCGTCCGACGGATCGCCAAACTCAAACATCATTCTGCAATCCGCCGGCAAGCGATGCGGACTATAATAGTAAGGAAATTCCCCTCGGAGACCGCTGTTTCCCGCAATTGCCGGAAGTCTGTCGAATGGCACCCCGGCGTATCGCTCCGGAAGTATCGGCATAAAATCAAATTCCACATCTCGACCGGAGCGTCCGTAAGCCGAAACATAGACATTCCAATGATGAGATGTAATGGATTTCGGAATTTCAAACATCCACCATGGACTACTCCCCTCTAAAGGGATGTCATGGTAAACAAGATTGGTCGACGAATCCCTCATCTTTTGCTCACACGCCGCCTTGTTTCGCTCATATTTTTGCTGTTGCCGGGCTATCGCCAACATCCATATACTCAACACCATCACTATCACAAATGCCAAAACACACTCCGTTTGCACCCCAAACCTTAACCGACGTCGCTCATACATAAGCATCTTGATGTCCAATATCAAAAATGCAACAAAGGCAAACCACATCACTCGGATATAACCTTGCATCGCCACAGCTATAATTATTCCGACACTGCCAGACACGACCAACACCAAATTCTCTCTCAAATATGTGCCGACTCTCGACCGGCCATGGCGTACGCCTCGATAAAGAATCATCAACACAAACAAACTGAAAGGATAGCATTGAACTCCTACATTATACACCAAATACTTCATTGCAGGCATTGCTACACCCGGAAGCGTATAATCAACGCGATTCCAAACCGCCGGCGAAAAAACCGCCAATGCAGCACCGCCTAAATATGCCGCCACTGCTATCGCTTTCAGCCCGTCACATCGCCATTCCTTTTTAAAATCAAACCACAACGACACGATCAATGCCCCCGATACAGCCACCGACATCCCTTCGTGCATCCACCCTGCCACAATCCCGATTATCACTATCGCAACAGTATGCCATCGCTCCCGTCGTTCCTCTATATTGCCAATCATCATTATAAACACAAGATTCAGCAACGCTCCCCATACATAATTATATAAAAACGACGATGCCAACATAAAATCGTGCCATGGCAACACTATCCATATCGCAACAAAAACCACACTCGTCTCTAACGGACGGGATCGCCACCCCCTGACTGATAACTTCGCTATCATGAGCATAAATGCCACTACTGCCAACGCTTGCAACAGATTCTCAATGTTTCGACTCAACAAATTGGACGCGAACATCAAAAACGTACCCAAACGACCATTGCCCCAATAGTGATAATGATTCCAAAATGACTCTGCCACTCCTTCGAAATCATCTATCACTTCTCCTTGACAATAATCAAACTCTATCGGATTAGAATAGTCATAAGCAAATTCGCATCGATACTGATAATCATCGGCTATATCACCGGCACTATACATCAGCACAAAAACTCCCGTAAACAATATCACAATTATCTGCAACACTGTCCTTCGCCGCCTTTCATAATCCCTTGCAACCCTCATAAATAACTAATTTTTGCAAAATTAATAAATTATTCCGGCTCTCATCCACTATTCCAAATTTTATAGTTACCTTTGCAAAAAATTATTGAGTTACGCAGCATTCAATTTATTTCATCCGAATATAAATTTGATTTGGAAATACCCTGAATTTTAAGCAAAAGATTCCACTTAAAATTCAAAAAAAATCCAAAAGCCTGCATAAAAAAACAAAACTAAAATAATTACAAAATGGCAGTTACATTGACTCACACAGACTTCAACTTCGAAGGGCAAAAAAGCGTTTATCATGGTAAAGTTAGAGACGTCTATGACATCAACGACAAATATTTGGTTATGGTCGCTACCGACAGAATCTCTGCTTTCGACGTAATTCTTCCTAAAGGAATTCCCGCTAAAGGACAAGTGCTTAACCAAATCGCTTCAAAATTCCTTGATGCAACCACCGACATCTGCCCCAACTGGAAAATCGCTGTGCCTGACCCGATGGTGACTGTCGGATTGAAATGCGAACCTTTTAAAGTCGAAATGATTGTCAGAGGATACCTCGCCGGAAGTGCTTGGAGAGACTACAAAAACGGAGTCCGCGAAATATGCGGAGTGAAACTACCGGAAGGTATGCGTGAAAATCAAAAATTCCCCTCACCGATTATCACTCCTACCACTAAAGCCGACGAAGGACACGACGAAAACATCTCTAAAGAGGATATTATCGCTCAAGGAATCGTGTCGAAAGAAGACTACGAAACTATGGAACAATATGCCCTCGCAATATTCCAACGTGGCTCTGAAATGGCTCAACGTCAAGGACTTATTCTCGTTGACACTAAATACGAATTCGGAAAATACGACGGCAAAGTAATTCTTATCGACGAAATTCACACTCCCGACTCTTCTCGATATTTCTACGCCGAAGGCTATCAAGACCGCTTCGAAAAAGGCGAAGAACAACGTCAACTATCTAAAGAATTCGTGCGTCAATGGCTTATTTCTAACGGATTCATGGGTAAAGAAGGACAAACCATGCCGGAAATGACTGACCAATACTGCGACGAAGTCAGCAACCGATACATCGAACTTTACGAAAACATCGTAGGCGAAAAATTCGAAAAAGCTCCCGAATCCGACCTAAACACTCGCATCAAAAACAACGTCGATAAATGCCTCCAAAATCTCAAATGAGCAAAATAAAGGCTGAAAATATCAACCCTTACAACAACAACGAATCTAAAACGGAGCAGGTGGAGAATATGTTTGACTCCATCGCTCCGGCTTACGATTTTATGAACACTGCGATGACTTTCGGACTACACCGACACTGGAGAAACATCGCTATCAAAAATCTGAAAAAACTACCCCACAATTCAATCCTCGATGTCGCTACCGGCACAGGCGACGTCGCTTTCAAAATCTTCTCCTCGCTTCAACCCGAATATGTCGAAGGTATCGACCTCAGTGCAGGCATGCTCGAAATCGCTCGCAAAAAATTGACGGCGATGGATAAACATGCCAACAATGCCATTCGATTCTCCCAACAAGACTGTCTTAATCTGCAATTCGACAACGACACTTTCGACATCGTTACTGTAGCATATGGTGTCAGAAATTTCGAAAAGCTCGCTCAAGGTTACGCCGAAATGCTCCGAGTTCTAAAACCCGGAGGTACGCTTTGTGTCATCGAACTCTCTGTCCCTAAAAACAAATTCTTCCGTTTTTGCTACAACATCTATAGCCGACACATCATCCCAACTATCGGCAAACTCGTCTCCGGCGATTCACGTGCCTACTCTTACCTGCCGGAAAGCATCGCCGCTTGCCCGCAACGCGACGATATGACCGACCTTATGCAACAAGCCGGTTTCAAACATTGCTCCTTCAAAACTCTCACCTTCGGCACCGTCTGCATCTATACCGCAAAAAAGCCCTGACATATGCCTAAGGCAGATTCCATTTGCATATTTGATGCTTATTCGCTAAATTTGCATCAAACAAATTTTTATTCCTTATGTCCAAATTACGATTTCTCACACTCTTTTTATTAGTGATTTCACTATCATTACCCACATTGGCTCACAAATCAGGACCAATAACCTATCAACATTATGCACGTGCTTTTCGCAACGATGTATGTACGGTTTTGGACTGTGATAACGACGTTAAAGGGCGTATTGAAATTCCCTACAATGTGTCGCGAGGATGGGGAAATTGGGTAGTCGAAGGGATAGAGATGGGAGCATTCCAAGAGTGCCAAATGGAAGAAATTCAACTTTCAAGTGCCATTCGCACCATCGGTGGCAGTGCTTTCCACGCTTGCCCGAATCTCAAAATTGTCGAACTCAATGAGGGGCTGAAATTCATCGAAGACAATGCATTCTCTTTCTGCTCAAAATTAGACAGCATAAATTTGCCTAACAGCCTCAAACATATCGGCAACAGTGCTTTCCATTCTTGCATCTCGCTTCGACACATCGAATTTGGAGAAAACATTCATCAACTCGGAGAAAACGCTTTTTGCGGTTGCTCCGCTCTTTCCAAAGTCAAAGCCGAATACATCACAGTTTTGGAAATGGGTGCATTTTCCGATTGTTCTTCTCTCACTTTTCTTGTACTGCCACGCATCAGAGAGATTGGCAGCTGGGTGTTTCAGCGTTCCGGATTGCAAAACATCTATTTAGGACCATACACCCGAAAAATCGAATTCGGTGCTTTCTCGGCGTGCTATTACCTCCAAAACGTTTATCTCTACACTTCCACTCCACCTTCGGCTCAAGGTGCTTTCGACTATGATGCCCCGCGACGAATCAAACTATATGTGCCGGAAGGCTCGGAAGAGGCTTACCGCTCTCACCCCGATTGGAAAAATTTCGCCGAAATAATCCCTTTTAAACTATAACAACCCTCAATTTTACATACGACAATAAATGAAAAAGTTGAGAACCATTCGGACTATAGTTTCTCTGTTTATGCTTATTGCATCGACTGCCTATTTCCTTATGCCTCAACATCTTCCTTGTCTCGAACGCATCGCTGTCGGGATGCAAATCATCCCCTCTCTATTGTCGGCTTCGATTGGAATATCTATCTTTTGGCTGATAGTCAGCGGCGTGTTTGGTCGCATCTACTGTGCGGCATTTTGTCCGCTTGCCGGTCTGCAAGACCTATTGATTCGTGTGTTTCGAAAATTCCGAATTTTCCGCATCAAATATCGCTACAAACAACCTAAACGATTTCGCTACGATGCTTTGTTGCTATATGTAGTCAGCCTTGCTCTCAGCCTCGGCTCAGCAATGCTGCTGCTTGAACCCGCCACTATCTATGCAAACATCATCCAACATATTCGCCCGACAGACGAAACAACTTCTACTCTGATTTATCTCGGCGTCGGCACTGCAACAGGCTTGGCATGTGCCATTATTTCGATAGTGATTTTAGTGATACTCACTGCAATGAGAGGTCGTGAATTTTGCAACTCGGTTTGCCCTTTAGGACAAGCATTTTCAATGCTTGAACGCTTCAATGTCTACCGCATCGAAATCAATACCGACATCTGCAATTCGTGCCTGAAATGTGAAGAAATATGCAAAGCTTCCTGCATAAATGCCGTTTCTCGCCACATCGACAATTCGCAATGCATCCGTTGCTTCAACTGCATCGCAGAATGCCCGCAAAAAGCTATCAGATTTCAAGCGGGACGAAACCGCCCTGCTTCACCTCTTTTTAATCAAGCAAAACAATCATAAATATCTATAAATCAACCCTATATGAAACAATACTTAGACCTCCTTCAACATATTCTCGACAATGGAACTTCGAAAGATGACCGCACAGGCACAGGCACGACATCTTGCTTCGGCTATCAAATGCGTTTTAACCTCGCCGACGGATTTCCTCTATTGACCACAAAAAAAGTGCATCTCAAAAGCATTATCCATGAATTGCTATGGTTTCTCGCCGGCGACACTAACGTCAAATATCTGCAAGATAATGGCGTCAGAATCTGGAACGAATGGGCTGACGATGACGGAAATCTCGGACACATCTACGGATTTCAATGGAGATCGTGGCCCGGTTACGACGGAAATTTTATCGACCAAATTTCTCAAGCCGTCGAAGACATCAAACACAATCCCGATTCACGTAGAATTATTGTCAGTGCATGGAATGTAGGCGACATTAAGAATATGAATCTCCCTCCTTGCCATGCATTTTTCCAATTCTATGTTGCCGACGGAAAACTATCGCTGCAACTCTATCAACGCAGTGCCGACACATTCCTCGGAGTGCCGTTCAACATCGCTTCCTACGCTCTCCTAACCATGATGATGGCTCAAGTCTGCGGTCTTAAACCGGGCGAATTCATACACACTTTCGGCGACGTACATATCTACAACGACCACCGGGAACAAGTCAAATTGCAACTTTCCCGCACTCCTCGCAAACTGCCTGTGATGCGGATTAACCCTGATGTCAAAAGCATTTTCGATTTCAAATACGAAGATTTCACATTAGAAAACTACGATCCATACCCGAAAATCGAAGCAAAAGTATCTGTCTGAATAAATATCGAACACTACCTTAATTGCAGGCAATAAAAATAATGGACAAAACAAAAAAAAATATCATCGAGCTGACTCGTATCGCTATCGACGACTATAAAGCAACACCAAAAATAAAGCTTAAAATAGTGGTCGACAACGTCCGCTCTCTAAATAATATCGGCTCTATATTTCGCACTTCCGACGCTTTTCTCGTCGACGAAATCATTCTATGCGGAATTTCAGGAACACCTCCAAATCCGGACATCCACAAGACAGCTCTCGGAGCAGAAGAATCCGTCAAATGGTCTTACAATAAATCCACTCTCGATGCTGTCAAATGCCTCAAAGAGACCGGTTTCACTATCTGTTCGCTCGAACAAGCACACAACAGTGTCAGCCTCAACGACTTTGTCCCGGCTGACGAATATCGGTATGCTCTTGTAGTCGGAAACGAAGTTAACGGTGTCGAACAATCGGTGGTTGACATCTCCGACTTTGTCATCGAAATACCTCAATGCGGAACAAAACACTCTCTCAACGTGGCTGTCTCGACAGGTATCGCAATATGGCATTTTTTCAACGCCCTTACCGGTCAGGCAAGATAAATTAACGTTGCAAATTATTATTCCATTTTATAGAAGGCAGGTGAGATTCATAGAACCTGTCGGAACCCGGCGTAAAATAGAACACTGATGAAATTTCCTACTGTCAACAGACATTTTTTTAAACTCTGCATCCTTGCGATTCTTTCGATAGGGATGCTTGCATGGATGCTTGCCGCAGGAAATATCACCGACGATTTCCCCTATTCCCATTGTGTACAAGGTCCGGAAATCTTCAACGGCAACTACCCGCGTGCCGCCGAAGCATTTTGGGGATGCGAAGGAGATAAGATTTCCTCGTTAAAAGATGTGATATATTCTATTCCAAACCATTACATCCTCATTAACGGTCGTCTTGCCAATTTTCTTGCTCTGACTTCGTCAATAGTCAATCCTTTCATCATCGACTGCCTCCATGCCGTCGTATTCTCGTTGCTTATCTATCTGATGCTCAAACTAATATCCCTTCGAACCACTAATTTCCTATCACCGCTCCTTCTCTCTGTTTTCGCATGGGCGATCTGGATAGTTCTTCCTTGGGAAGATGGCATCGCTTCATCGTGCTTCTTCTTCAACTACGTTTGGAGTTCGACATTTAATCTGGCATTTATCTATCTCATTCTCTCTCACCGCCATCCACAATCTCGCTATCGCATCATAGCCGGCACTGCACTCGCTTTGATTGCCGGAGCAATGCACGAAGGATTTTCGCTGCCTATCAGCGGATTACTCATTGCAATCATCGCCTGCGACTACTCTAAATCAAGAAAAATCAAACCTTCTCTCTACATCCCTATTGCGACTTATTGGCTATCTACAATCGTAGTGTCTGCCTCTCCTGCCATATGGTCTCTGCTCGACGACAGAGACAATTTTGACTACCTGCCCACTTTTTTCTCCTATTTCATCGGTATTCGTCTGTGGCCTCTATGGCTATCAATTATATTGCTATCTGTCAATAGTATTCGTAACAAGAAAATCGACCGCGTTTCGGCTATTTTGGTCGCTATGGCCATTCTATCCGTTGCCGTAGCTATCATCGCCCGACAATCTGCTCGAGCATTGTGGCTCACCTATCTCCTTGCATTAATCATATCATTCCGCTCTTTACCCCTCTCTTGGCTCAGACATTCCGTACGACCGCTCCCTTCTGTCATAGCCCTTGCCGCCACCATTGCTCTCGCCACATGGCTCTACTCTCTTTCTGCATGGCAACACAGATTCTCTCAACAAACCGACAACATTTTCTCCTCTCTAAATGCCACCCAAACAAACATTGCTTATGCCAACACCTCGACAACAGGCACTATGCCATGGTGGCTATGGGAAATACCTCAATACCCCGACGATGCGTCTGAAACCGCTCGGGCTAATATCGCCGCCGAACAATTCCGCAACTATCACGCTCGCTTCGTTATCCTGCCAAAAAAATTTGAAAACACCCCTTTCGATTCTCTTCCCTCTATCGACGGAACTGCTAAGCTGAAAGGCATTTACCCCACATATTATTCTCATAACAGATTAGACACCACCTTATTAAACCTGCAATTCGGCAACCCCCGGCACATCCCCCCTACCGGCAACGTAAATCCCATCTATGGTCTTGGTCGCCTCATCGCTAAATTCAACGAAGAGTCACCGTTGCTTCTGACTGTGCCTCGCTATTTAGAGGAAATCCCTGTTGTCGTAACCGAAAAAATGAAAAATCAAGGCATCTGCCATGCCGACACTGCGTGGTTCTACCGCGTTATCTATATCGGCAGATCGCTATATGGACTTTCAATCCCTCAAATCGACCGCTGACACTGACTTTCATCTGATTCCACAACCAAAGCGAGTCGATTAATTATGCAACCCCTTGTCTATTATATATCTATCCGAATTTTCGCATTTTTACACTATCAATCTTTCATATTTTATTATCTAATATTATCTTTGCTCGCAAAACATTTTATGATATGAAAAATTTCCTCAAATATTTACCTGTGATGCTTGCCGTTATCATCATAACCGCTTGCTCCGATGACCTTCCGGAACCGACACCTCCAACAAGTGGCAATGATAATTTTGAAGGCAATTTCCATTCGTTTCAAATTCACGAAGGCACACACGACATTACCCACACCGACGGTTTAAGACTTTTCATCAAAACTCCCGACGGAAATATCATTTCGCGAGATTGTTCCCACCGACGTGAAAACAATGTATCAAATTTCACTCTCGACAAAGGATTGAAAGAGGGAATCTATCAGCTGCTTCGCCTCGAATATGATTTAGATACTCCTGAATTCGAAGGAAAAGTAACTACCGGCTCTTACGGACTCGGCTGCCGAATCTCCATCAGCAACGACAAAATCGAAGTTCTCGACAAATATAATGTCAAAGCTGATATGTACGGGGAAGGCACAAAAGAAAATCCTTTCATAATTACCGATCCCGAGCATCTGACCATTATGATGGTAGCCGTCAACGACGACCGCTCTGACGAAGTTTTCCCCGACGCTGTTTATTTCCGACAAGATGCCGACCTTAACATGTACAATCAATGCTTCTACGTCGGCAACACTGCCGGATGGATCCCTATCGGACAGCAATCCACCACAGCTTTCAAAGGGCATTACGACGGAAACAATCATAAAATCACAAACCTTTTCATCAATCGACCGAACGCTCCGACTCTCGGACTGTTTGGCAATGCCCACGATGCGGTAATCCAAAACGTAACACTTGAAAACGCATCTATTGCAGGCAATTTCGCTATCGGAGGAATTCTCGGAGTAGCAACCACTGTCGGCGACCATAGAAGCATCACTTCTGTCGAAAATTGCAAAGTGGTCAACTCCACTATTACCGGCAACAACGACAGCTATGCCGTAGCCGGTATAGTAGGAGCTGTCGAACAATACGCTCGACTGACCGTCGCTTCTTGCTCTACTGACGACAATACTTCCATTTCTGCCGATTTCGGTGCCGGTGGCATTGTCGGTGTATCGGCAATTTATTCCCTGACTTCGGTATTCACTTCTTCTAACTCCGCTAACGTACAATCAAAATATTCCGGCACAGGGGGAATTATTGCTGCCGGCGATTCGGTCCTCGTCAACGGATGCAAGAATCTCGGAAAAATTACCATGACAGGCGGAACTAATGCCGAGTTTCCACTCAGAGGTGCCGGTGGCATTGCCGGCGGTACAGGTGTGTCTCACTTCATCGCTTGCAACAACTCCGGCGAAGTTAACGGATTCGAAGGTGTAGGAGGTATTATCGGCAGCTCTCGAATCAGTGGCAACGCCAATGCAAACGCTTCTGCCGATACCGCCGAAGACCCTTATGTCTATAACAATGTCTCTATCAGATATTGCGGCAACGACGGAACTATAAACGGACAAATTTGTGTCGGGGGTATCGTCGGGGAGGCTCAAGCAGGATGCTACGCTGCCTACAACACCGGTAATGTTACCGCATCAGGTAACTATGCGGCAGGTATCGTCGCTAACACTTCTATTGCAGTTGTTCACAACTCGGTCAACTCCGGAAACATCACCGGAAACAAATATGTCGCCGGTATTATCGGCAAAACATCGTGGGGTTCAGTCGCTATCGACCATAACTATGGCTCTATTTCTGCTATCGACTCTCATGCCGGAGGTATCATCGGACTTGCCGGAAACAACACTATCGTCAACTACTGCGGTAACTTTTACGACGTTTTCGCCGGTGGCAACGGTCCGGCTGCCGGTATCGTCGCCGAAGTGGGCGACCCACGAGAATGGTCGGCTATGAACATCACCGAATGTGTTGTCGGTAGTATCGAATGTCTAATGGCTTTCGCCGGACCGTCTTTTGCTATCGCTTCCCACGCTTCAAAAGCAATCCCTTGGCTACACACCACTCTCGAAATTATCGATAATTCTATCGAATCGGCTCTGACTATCACCGACACTGTCTTAATAGGATTCAGCGAATATGCTCTCAAAAACGAAGAGGAAATCGCCCTCCTTCGTAACACAATCAACACTGAAGTGCAAGAAGATATGACTGCTGTCAATACAAAGATTCAAAACATCCGCAACTCAGCCCAACTTGTCAATTCTTTCTCTCCGACTATCATCTCTTCTGACTATAACAACAACATCCTATCCCTGACTAATTTCTACGAAACTTCGACCGAAAATGCCGAACTTTTCAACGAAAACATCAATCTGACTCGCGAAGAACGTGCCAAATGGATTGCCGAAGACAATCGTAAACACGAAATTATACACACCATTATCGGCGGTATGGCTACTATTGTCGGAATGGTGGCCACTATCGGTGCCACTATAGCTACTGGCGGTGCGGCTGTCCCTTTCATTATTGCCGGTTCGATCACTTCTGCTGTCGGCGGAGCCAACGCTATTTACAAATCTTGCACCGACTTTGCCGACAACGCGGTGATTATTTCACAATGTGTCAATGCCGCTTATATCATGACCGACAACAAATCATCCAACAACGTTGGCGGCATAGTCGGAATCCTTCACGACAAAAGCATCGTCAGGAACTGCCTTAATGCCGCCGGTGGACAACAAGGTAAAGGCGGTGGGCATTTCGTCGGATATATGAAACAACAATCAATCGTCGAAAATTCTCTAACCATCGCCAATCAGCACTATTGGTATGACCTCATCGGAGACTCAAAATTCCAATCCGAAACCCATAATCTCTACTATTGTAACGAGGACAATATGACTTCGGTTCCCGAAATTTTTATGGCTCCTGCCACTCGCGGAGGATACTCCGACTATGGTAAAGGTCTTTCCACTGCTCAGCTCGCCGACGCTTCCAACTTCAAAAATTGGGACATCGGCGAATCCCAAAGCCCTTGGATTATACCTTCCAAAAACGATGGAAACGCTTTCCCCGTGCCTTACTTCTCCGAAATGCAAAAACCACTGAATTAAAATCCAAATTACTTCAACTATCAACATAACAACATAAATATCAAGCCATTATGACTAATAAATTTTTATTGACTCTAATTTCCATCATACCTCTATTGCTCGGTGCTTGCACCGACGACAGTCTTTATCTTGAAAACGAATTAGGCTCTACTGTAAAAGACAATGGTCATTGCAGAATTACATCCTTCGAAATGCCTCACCACTGGAAAGAAATCAATTCCGATTTCAACGAAGTGAATATTACTCTGATTTCTCTCAACTCCGAATACAAAGAAACTTTCAAATCGCTTGTCCGCCTGCATAACAAGAAGATTTCAGTTAACATCGAAATCCCTGCCGACAAAAAAATCCACGACGGCTCTTATGTAATGCGTGGTGCTATCCGTAAAAAGCATTTCGAAGCTCGTGTCGTTGTGGAATTTAAAGACGAAATGATGAAATCTGTCAGACTTTTAGGAAGTTACAACGGTTTCTCCAATGGCGACGGCTCAGAAGCAACCCCCTACATCATCGCTTCTGACAGCGATTTTTCAACTTTCCTCAACAATCTTTCTCAAGACACCGAAACATCCGGTGCCGGATACTATTTCAAACAGACTGCCGACATCTCTATCCAACAGCAAAGCCTGATCGGCAATCGCGGGTTTGTCGGTAAAGATTTCGCCGGACACTACGACGGCGGAAATTTCACCATCTCCGACCTCTACTATTCCGGATCTTTCAATACCGACACCGACACCGAAATAGGGCTGTTTAAAACGCTTAAAAACGGTGCATCCATAAAATGCCTTACTGTCAAAGCTACTTCTATCTCAGGTGTCGCTTCCAAAGGCGGAATCCTCGCCGGAAAAGCAACCGGAACCGTAACCATTGATAGCGTTACCGTTGCCGGTGCCATCTCGCTAAACAACGTCGGCAACGACATCGGTGGAATCATCGGATACGCAAAAGACGCTACAATCTCTATTACCAATTGCCACCTCCAAATAGGTATAAACTACGGCGATGAAGCTATCGGCGGTGTAATCGGTAATGCTCATGATTCTAATCTGAATATCTCAAATATTTATTCATCTAAAAGCCAATTCAACATCTCCGGCTCTTACTTTGTCGGAGGTATTGTCGGTTATTTATATTCTTCTTCTTTCAATATTTCCAACATAACGCTTGAAAATATTTCCGATACCGATAACTCCGACCTCACCCAAATCTCTTCCACCACCTCTCCCGGAGGTGATATAGGCGGAATCGCAGGAAGAATCACTTATGCCAAGCCAAACAGCGAAATCTCTAATGCCATCGTGCGTTGCCCTATCGGTGCGGCAAGCGATGATGCCAAAACATATCGCGTCGGAGGCATCGTTGGTTCATACTTATGCGATGGTCAAACATTGACTCTCAACAAATGCCAGGCATCCGGCTTCGTCAGAGGCTACACTGATATTGGCGGGCTGATAGGTCATTGCGATTACACCCCGATTGTGGTCATCGGCGATAAATGTGCCGTCGAAGTTCAAAAAACCGCCGCTGTCGGCATTTCAGGCACAGAAAATGTGGGAGGTCTAATCGGATATATGAAATCCACCAATATCTCCTTTACCGGCGAATCCAGAATGAGTGCAAATATTTCCGGCACTAAAAACGTCGGCGGAGCTGTGGGGTACATCGAAAAGACTACTGTCGATGTGGCAAACATCAAAATCGATGCCGAAATCGACATCAAAGGATCGGAAAACACCGGCGGTCTTATCGGTTACTCTTACGACGCAACAATAACTTCCGACAACAAATTCGACTACAACGAATCCGGCAGCGACAAAATTCCTTTACAAAGCAAATTCAGCCCCGACTTCGCCGGTGAAGTCTTCGGCGGAATCTACACCGGCGGTGCTGTCGGATACGCCAAAAACTCTAACGTCTCGTTCATTCACATTGCCGCTCACGTCGAAGGATCGGAAAACAACGTCGGCGGAGTAATCGGTTTCATCGACAACTCTGATTGCTCCGACCACATCCATTATCAAGACCTTACATTCGCAAGCATTGTTACCGGACATAAAGAAAACAATGCCGGTATCGCCGGAAAATTGCAAGGCAAAGGCTATATGCAAGACTGCGTAAACTATGGCGAAATAAATGGCTATGGCAATTCCACAGGAGGAATCGTAGGATACATCTATAAACCGGAACACTCCACTCCCCTTTACTACTGCGTAAACATCGGAAAAGTCTCCGGAAAAGCGTTGACCGGGGGTGTCGTTGGCGAAATGGGCTCAGTTGGTGCATGGAAACAAATCAATTCCTGTGCCAACTACGGCGAAGTACTTGGCACTAATGACGGTCTCGGTGGAATCCTTGGCGGTGCAAGATCCAAAGGAATAGAAATTTGCCACTGTGCCAACCATGGCAAAATCTCCGGTTCCGGTTCGTTCAAAGGCATCGGCGGTATCGCCGGACACATGGGTGAAGATGCAGATGTGTTTAAACAAGAAAAAAACCTCAAAATCCATGAATGTAGCAACTTCGGAACTCTCGCCAACATTACATCTAAAGATGCCTACATCGGCGGAATTCTCGGATACCAAGAAGAAGGAGCTATCATAGAAGCTTCTTCTCAATCTCACGTCTACGACTGCTACAATCGTGGCGACATCACTACTCCTCAAGACCACTGCAACGGAGGTATTGTATCTTACGTCGACTACTACGCTGTCGTAAGCCGATGTGTAAATCTCGGTATGATGCCCGACGACAAAGATGAAGCATGTGTCGGAGACCACAAAGCAGAATGGTACGACCACAATCTTTACTATCTCGACGGGACAGGTGGCGGTTGGAAAGCAACTGCCATATCTAAAAACGACATCGGCAACCAATCTAAATACAGCGGTTTCGACTTCACCAACACTTGGATGATTTCCGGCGGCTACCCGGCTCTTCGCAACTGCCCATTCCAATTCCTAAAACCATAACCCTTTAAGGCAGGTGAGATTAATTGATATGGATAGATTTTGAGATTTTAAGCGTGGAGGTTTCAAGATTGAGAGAGAGTTTAGCGAGCTAATCGTCCGACGATATCGAAGAAAACCACCGATTAAAAATCAAAAGCGACCAAAAGCCTGCCTAAACAAAAGAATCTGAAATAAAAACAACATCGCAGCGTTCAATTTATAGAACCTGCCTTAAATCTGCTTAAGGTCCCACCGAAGAATATTTGCGAGTGGGACCTTTTTTATCAGTCGTTTTGCTTCTACAACGTCAGCGTGTCGGCAAAATGACGAGCCGCATAATATTCCGGAATGAATACTTGACGTATCTCCATAGCCGATAATATTGATTGGTGTGTCTCGTCGATGGCTCGTGCGTAGATTTTAACCCGCGTCAACTCCTTAAGGGCGGCAACAGTGCGTAGGGATGCATCCATACTTTGACCGATAGCCACTATGACACCGTCTACATCTCTGAGTGGCAATGCCTTTAATGATGTCTTCTCTGTGGAGTCAAGCACGTAGGATAGTGCGATACGGTCTTTGACCTCTTCCACTCTTTGGACCTTGTAGTCAATGCCGATTACATCGTGTCCTTTGTCGGTGAGTTCTTCTGCCAATGTGCGTCCGAAACTACCTAATCCTATTACCAAATACTTCATTATTACTACGTTTTATGAGGTTGTGTATCAGTTGATTATAACATCATCTTTCGGAAATCCCATTTTATAGTCTCCTTTGACAGGAACAATGCTTAAAACTACGGTGATAAATCCTACGCGACCGATAAACATCAATACCGACAATAGAATTTTGCTCTCATCGCATAGCGACGGCGTGAGGTTAAGACTTGTGCCTACTGTCGAAAATGCCGAAATGGTTTCAAACAGAAGACTCAAACGAGGGTGATGAGGTTCCAATTCAGTCAGCGTAAGAAAGAATATTAATATGATGCATATCGACCCAAAGATTGTGGCAGACGCCCGTCTGACCGAGTTGGGAGAAATTTCGCGGTCAAATAAGACAACACTGTTTCTCCCTCGTATTATCGATTTAAAATTGGCTATTGCCACGCCGAATGTATTGACCTTGATACCACCGGCAGTGGATTGTGATGCTCCTCCTATCCACATCAAAAGCATATAGACTGCTATTGTGAGAAATGACATCTCGGCTACGTTGACACCGACAAATCCGGCTGTTCGAGGCACCACTGCATTAAATATCGAATGTACGATTTTATCGCCCACAGGCATTTGTGCAAATGCTCCGTTCCATTCGCTCATTCCGATTATCACACTGCCGATTACTATCAGAAGCAAACTCATCCTAACCACCATTTTGGTATTGATGTTTGCCGTGTGACGATAACGAATTCGACGTTGTCGCGGAGTGCGTAATCTCTGAAACATTCGTCGAAGATGATAACCGAGTATGTCCCGAAAGTTGACCAATATCGGAAATCCGATTCCTCCGAGTGCCACCAGCATGGAAATTATCAAGAAAAACATATTGTGTCCTTCGATTATCAACGGATGCGACAGATTGCCCTCCAATGTGGAAAATCCGGCATTACAAAATGCCGATACTGCATGGAATATGCTGAAAAATATCTCTTCTTGCACACTCATTTCAAGTTCGCCATGTACGTCAAAAAAGATTGCAACTCCTCCAATCATCTCTATTGCGAGCGTAAAGCCTATGATATGAAGCAATGTGGAAATAAGCGAATTGAAAGTGTCGGAACCTATCATATCTCGCAATGCAAATTGATTATAGAGGTTGGTGCCTCCCATAAAAAACATAACGAAAAAACTTGTGATGGTCATCACCCCCAAACCACCGACCTGAATCAGTGACATTAGAACGATTTCCCCCTCTGTCGTAAACGTAGCGGCTATATCCACCGGTGTCAAACCGGTAACACAGACGGCACTTGTCGAGACAAAGAGCGAATCGACGATGCTCAGCTCCACTCCCTCTTGCGTGGAGCGAGGCAACAACAATAAGATTGTCCCGATAAGGATAATAAGTGCGAATCCTACGGCGAGAATGAGTGCCGGATTGGTCTTTTTATTGATAAATCTGACCACATCCTTTGAAATTTCCATCAAGGCAAACACTCCTGATATTGCAATAAGGTAATATTTGTCAATAATGACGTTGTGAAGTCCCGCTAAAAGCCCGGAATGACCTTCCGTATTAATATAACTTGCTATCAAAGGCAGATAAAGTAATATTCCGAACAATATCGTCATCACAGGAGCATTGCGGCGGATGCGTTGCCAACGAGTAAGCAGTCGCAACGGCAAAGCGATGGCATACGACCACCACGCCAATCGATAGACTCCATAAATGTAGCCGAGTTCATTTTCGGTCAGTTCAAAACCATAGTCCACGATAGCGGCTACTATCAGAAGCAGCGAAATTGCAAACATATAGACTGCTACAGGGGCACTCAGATAACCCCGATGAGAAGTCGATATGATTTTTCGCCATAATTCCTTCATTGCTACCGACTGATGCTAAAAATTTAAACCGAACCCAAGCATAAAATTAAATCCCTCATCGGGGGCATTAGGATCGATATATGTGTCTGTGCCAAAAAGATTGTTTGCCTCTCCCCACACTGTCAATCGGTCGCCTGAGAAACTATAAGCCACTCCGATATTCAGCAGATTGACATCAGGAAGTCGGTCGCGACTTTGCTCCCGAAAATCCGACATATTGCCACTATTCTTCAGATAATAGAGATGACGAACTCCTCGATATTGATAACCGACACTGAACTTGAGCTTTTTCCAAGGATTGACAACTGCCTCTGCATCAATTACCCATCGTGGGCGGTCATAGCCGTTGAAATACCCTTTCTCCCCATTTTGCGGTTGATAGGACAAATCGGCTCCTATTTCAAATAGTTGTCCATACTCATAATTAAGATTAACCCCGATTCTCATACCACGCAAATTAAATTGTCCGAATATCACATCTTCCGTAAAACTTGCCATGTAGCGATTCATGTACGGAATATTGTTGGTAATCTTATATCCGAAATTGAACCCTCCGCTGAATCCTGCAAACTGCCCGAAAGTAAATCCGATTTCTCCATCGAAAGGTGAATAGATAGGGCGTGTGTCATAGAGCATCGGTCGAAGGTAATAGTCATACCGACTGAGTGCCGACAATGTCTTCAGCTCGCTGCCCCCCTCCAAATTAATGTACATCCCGAATTTACGTTCGCTCCATCCCATTCTAATGTCGGGAGAAATGTGAAATGCCGAGTAGCGATTATCTTTCACACCGGCATTTACGGCGAAATCTATTTCTACTCCCGCGTTGAAATACAGATTGTTACGTTCAATGCGATAATATGGTGTCAATTTCAGCAATCCATAGTCATCGGCACCATAACCTGAAAGTTCGGCATTAGCATAGAAAAGCATATCCAAATCGGCATCAAACCCGAATTTTGTTCCGTTCTCAAATCCTTTATCCAATCCTCCACACACCGACAAATGATTCTCTTTCTGCCCGGAATAGTCAGCAAGACAAGGCAACAAATCTTTCCCGGTCGAACCCAACTCGTTTAAGATTCTCGGTTCATACATTCTGCGATAACCATAATGACGAAAATCAATTCCTGCGTAATAGTTCAATGCGGCAGTATTTTTCCTATCGGAATCCCACCTGAGCGACAAATCAATGTCATTCAGTGTCTGTGTCGGTGTCGTTTCTCCATAATTATATTCGTCGGATAATCGGATGCCATAATAATTGAAATAGCCTGAATGATATGTGGCCTCGGCGGTCAATGTGCCATAGTCATCAAATCGATGACCTCCGTAAAGCCCGATGTGGCTATCACTACGGTGCCGACTATTGTCATAGTCGGGTAACTCAAATTCCGGACTGAAACCCCATGTCGAATTATGTTGAAGCCAAACACCGGCATAGCTCTGTCGACTCTCATAAAATCGATAGCCGGCTGATGCCACACAATTCATATATGCTCCCATACCAAAATCCAAATAGCCTTTGTAGCGACTCAATTCTCTACTCGCTCGCCACCCGGTGGCTGACAATGGCGTGATTGCAGGCTCTTGCTCCACTATCTCACCTCGCTCCGAAAATGGCAAGCGACTTTGAGGTATGTCAACTTCCACACTTTGTGGCAACGTTGTTATCTTATTGCGGTGAACTATCGTCGGAGAAAATTCTCCCTCCACCGACAACGATTCGTTCAATTCTTGTGCCGCCAACGACAGCGTCGATAGCAATCCTGCTCCGATAAGTGTCAATTTCAAATATCTCATTTTGCCCATTCCTTTAGTCGATGATTTATTTGTTGATGAATGTCGGGTTCGTCGCCCGGATAGTTTTCCTTCAGGCTTCGCATATATTCCTGTGCCATATAGCCCTTATCTTGTGCATAAAGTGCATCTGCCAATACGATATATCCGCGTGCAAGCCAATAAGAATGTGGTGTCCCCGCTTCTATGAATTGATTCATTTTTGTCTCTGCTTGTCTGTAATCGCCGCTACCAAGATAATATTCCCCTTCTTCGACTGCCGCTCGCGATCCATAGTAACTGTTTGGATTCGCCGACAAGGTCGAATAGTCGAGCAATGCTTTCTCTCTTTGCCCTTGCTCCATATATGCATTTGCCCTGTAATAGCGTGCCTCTTCTTGGTCTTCAGCAGTCATACCCGACAATGAAAACAATTTTTCTGCATATTTCACCACCATTTTGCTGTCGTCGGATGTACGGATAATTCCCAAATAAGCATCATCCAAAAACTCCTCCTCTCCACGCAGTTCCAATTCTTTATATGTTTTCAATGCCGACGGTGTGTCGCCTATATGCTGCTCGAGTATCGTCGCTTTTATTCGCAATGCTTCCGTAGCATAGACCGATGACGACCGCTTTTTCAATAATTCTTCTGCCGCAGACAACGCCAATTCATATTTTCCTTGACCATTATAATAATCGCTTAATGCATAAAGAGCTTCCGACAAATATGTTCCGTCGGGATATTTTTCCACATAGGCTTGCATACCCTTTATGTCGGAACTGTCGTTCAACAATGCTTGCTCGGCTGCCTCAAAGTTCAATTTCTCAATCTTGTCGGTGTCAAGTCTCGGAGCTCCCTCTATCGATGTTAAAAATTCCGAATATTCTGTCAATCTACCTCGTGAAGCATAGATTTCCGCCAAATATTCCGAAGCACTTACAGCTTCTTCGCTCGACGGCCAACGACGTATCAATTCCTTATATGTATCGACAGCACCATCCGTTTTGCCTGATTCGCTTTGTGCCACTCCTTTATATAGCAAACCTCTACGTGCCTCGCTTGTCTGTGGATAGTCATCGATAAGTCGCTCAAGAGTAGCAAGCGATTTGTCGTATTTTCGCATATCCCGCTCTGTATGTGCCTTTTCCAACAATGCTGTGGCATAGTAGACCGATTCAGGATATTTCTTCAACATCGCGTCTATCTCTTTCAATTTAGCTTCGTCATTGCCTGTCATTCCTTGCATTATGGCATGCTGCAAACTTGCATAGTCGCTCGATTGCCCTCCCGCCTGAATCGCTTTTGAATATGCCGTACGAGCATCGACAAAACGAGCCGTATAGTAGCAACAATCTCCTATCCGAAGATATATGTCTGACTCTACCGATTTCTCCGGCTTCGGGGTAGCTCGCAAAGATTGCTCAAACGATTTGCGTGCCTCTTCAAATTTATTCTGCATATATTGGCTATAGCCAAGCGTATAATAGCCTTTTGCCCGATTGTTATCGCTCGCCGACACTCCTTTCAAATAGACGGAAACTCTTTCTTCCGCTTGAGAATATTCTCCCTCATTGTAATACGCTTCCGACAACCACAACGACGATTGCATCGCCAACAATTTATCAACTTCTGTCATCTTCGACGCCTCGCCCATATAGCTTATTGCCGACTGATTGTCGGAATTTCTCATCGCTTCTACTCCCAATGTATAGTAGATTTTTTGCTTCGTCGCCAACACTTCTCGCGTCGGCTCGGCAATGTTGTCAATATTCTCCAACGCTTTTAGATAGTTACGATCGTTATAGTAAGCTGTCGCAAGATATTCTCGAATCTTTGACGTATATTTCGAACGTGGATACACTTCCAAAAATTCCTCTAATATATCAGCCGATGACGAAAATGGTATCTTGCCTCCTTCACTCCTTACTACGGCATAATTATACAACGCCACTTCCGAAACTTTCGAATTGTAGCCCATCCGATATGCCTTCTCAAATGCTATCGCCGCGGCATCTCGCTCACCCTGTTGCAACAGACATTGTCCGAGATAGAGATTCGAACTCTGCCCTATCTCATCATTTTCCGATGCCGACTCCGAGAACAATCGCATAGCCTCTTCATTGTTGCCTCGTTCATATTCGATTGCTCCCATTGCATACAATGACGACGGCATCGCCGATGAAGCCGCTGTCTTTAAATATGTGTCCAAATAGCCATGTGCAACATCCATATTTCCCAATCGAAAATAGCTCTCTCCGACTATTCGATTCAATTCAGGCTTCATTTCTGCCGGAGGGTCAGTCTGCAACATCCGACTGCTCTGACTCGCTACTTCCGAATATTTACCTTGTCGAAACTTTATCTGTTGAATATAGACCGCAGCATCCAATTCTGCCGGCTTTCGTGAAATATCTTTACGGCGTGCCACACGATTCATGCCGCCTTCCATATCCATGCGTCCCGACTCCGGTGTCACCTTTGAAAATCCCTCTAAGGCTTTGTCATAATCCCCCGACACATAGTCCAAATACGCAAGATAAAAGGTCGATGCATTTCGATATTCTTTTTCGCCTTGCAACGCCTCAAACATCGCTCGTGCTACATCAAATTCGCCTACTCGCAATGTGCAATATGCCTTGCGATAGGCATACTCGCTTCGCTCCGTACCGCTTAACGAATTGCTCTCGATTTTAGAATATGCATCCAACGCTTTGCCATATTCCCCGCCAAAATAATAATAATCTCCTATCTTCTTTCTGACTTCGAGCGTCTTTACCGATGCCGGATAATCTATGACAAATTTTTCCAAATGCCTCAGACATCCCTCATCTCCTCGCTCATACATTGCTATTGCAATCAGAAAATCTCGCTCCTCTCGCTCAGCTTCACTGACAGTCAATCCGTCGCAATTCATCCCTCGCAACTGGTCGATGACACCCAAATAGTTTCCATCTGACAACATTCGCTTCGCTCGCTCTATGTAGCCTATCGCTTCTATGCTTTGCAACTCGCTCGTCGAATGAGCTGCAACTCCCATACTGCCTAAGCCAATCACTGTCGCCAACACTCCGTGCAGAACGATTCTGTTTTTTCGATTTTTCATTACTTCTCGATTCTTTTCCGGGCATTATTTACCCGATTTTGACAAATATTTGCCTTTAATTATACGGCAAATTTAACGAAACATAACCAATTCTCCAAATCTTCATTTTCTTTAGACAGATACTATAAATTGATTTGGAGAGATTTTGAGATTTTAAGCGAGAAGGTTTCGAGATTG
>CAZGEX010000023.1:0-42541 GCA_964524385.1 uncultured Sangeribacter sp. | reverse complement strand
AGAAGTGTCAGCCCTAATTTTAGATATCAATAAAGTTTTACCGGACAGCAATAAAATAAAATAATAAGGTGGACTCATTAAAAGTCCACCTTATTATTTGTGATTTAGAGAAAATTCTTATTTCACTACGCGACGTTCTTTGATACGAGCCTTTTTACCTGTAAGATTACGGAGGTAATAAAGTTTAGCACGACGTACTTTACCGAATTTGTTGACTGTGATAGAGTCGATAAATGGAGATTCGATAGGGAAGATACGTTCTACACCGATACCGTCGCTGATTTTGCGAACTGTGAAACGTTTTTTAGTGCCTTCACCGCTGATACGGATTACCACACCGCGGAATTGCTGGATACGTTCCTTGTTACCTTCTTTGATTCGGTATGCAACTGTGATAGTGTCACCGGAACCGAAATCAGGATGTTGTTTGCCTGTTGCAAATGCTTCTTCAGCAATTTTAATTAAGTCCATTTTGGATATTTCGTTTTAAATTATTAATATGCAATATAATAAGCCGCTTGTCTTACCAGAGATTGCGAAAAGCGGTGCAAAGTAACTAAATATTTTTGATATGAGCAAATTTTTTGGATTCTAAGTTGTGGATTCTCTATATTTTGATTAAATTCGCATCATCCTTTAGTGTTTTTCTTCAGACGATTTATTATATAAAATGGTATTAATCGAAAAAAAGAAGTCACTAAGAAATGTGGCGTTGACTAAAAGATAACAATTTTAGATAATATCTTAAGGCAGGTTCTATAAATTGATTTGGAAAGATTTTGAGAATTTAAACGAGGAGATTTCAAGATTGAGGAGGGAGTTTAGCGAGCTAAACGACTGACGAAATTGCAGAAATCTGCCGATTAAAACTCAAAAGCGACCAAAAGCCTGCCTAAAACAAAAGAAACTGAAATAAAAACAACATCGCAGCGTTCAATTTATAGAACCTGCCTTAAATATTTAAGTTATGAAATTTACGAAGTTATTGCTATTCTGTTTTTTTTCATTAATAAGTTGCACTTTGCTCAGTGCGGAAAGTATTGTGATTTTACATACCAATGACACTCATTCCCAAATTGACCCTGACGAAAAAGACGGTATGGGAGGAGTGCTTAATAGGAAAGCTATAATAGATAGTGTTAGAGCAGCAGAAAAGAATGTGTTGCTTGTAGATGCAGGAGATGCAGTTCAAGGCACATTATATTTCAAATTTTTTAAAGGGGAAGTGGATTATCCATTATTGGACTTAATGGGATATGATGCCAGAATTGTTGGTAACCACGAATTTGATAATGGCACAGAATTGTTGGCGTATTTTAATAAAAACACAAAAGTAGCGAGTATTTCCACTAACTATAATTTTGATAATACCCCTCTTAAAGGTCTGTTTAAACCCTATTTGGTAAAAAAAACAGGGGGCAAGAAAGTGGGGCTTATCGGATTAAATATTGATCCTCAAAGTTTGATTTCCGAACCAAATATAAAAGGAGTGGTATGGAATGATGTCATTATGACTGCAAACAATACAGCGAAAATGTTGAAGGAGAAGAAGAAATGTGATATAGTGATTGCTCTAACTCACATAGGATATGTAAAAGAAAATGCAAAGACCACAGATGTGGAACTTGCAGAGAGTAGTAGAGATATAGATATAATTATTGGGGGACATTCTCATACGTTGATAGATGGTGTTAATCCTATGTATCCGCATATAGTGAAAAATGCGATAGGTGAAAATGTACTGATTGCTCAAACAGGAAAAGCCGGTAAGCGATTAGGTTATATAAAAATTGATTTTGATAAAATAGGCAATGCTTTAAATTATGAGTATCGGTTGATACCGGTCAATAATAGGTTTGAAGAATCGGAATATGATTCTAAAATTCAAGCATTTCTGGAGCCTTATAGCCATGTGGTGGATTCAATTAATTCTGTTCCGGCCGGTGTGTCATTGTTAGATATGGATAATGACACTGCTCATGGACCGTTTGCTAATTGGGTGGCGGATTTTGCTTCGTATGAAGGGCAACGCACATTGGATAGTTTAAATATCATTTCTGCGAATTTGGAAATTCCCGAGAGAATAGATTTCGGACTGATGAATGTGGGAGGAATACGCCAAAAGATGCATAAAGGGATAGTTACTGAAGGTCGGATATTATCGACTTTCCCTTTCTCTAATAGAATGGTAATTGTTAAGATTAAAGGTTCGGATTTAAGATCTGTATTTAAAGAAATAGTAAAGAAATCGGGAGAGGCTATCAGTAATGAAGTGAGAGTGTTGCTTAATGAGGAAGGTAGTCTGAAAAATGTTATAATCAGTAATGTGCCTTTAGATGATAATAGATATTATTATATATCTACAATTGATTATCTTGCATGGGGAAATGACGATTTGAATTCGTTGAAAAAAGGGAAAATCATATACAGTGACGATAAAGAAATGTGTGCTCCGGTGTTGAGGTACATACGAAGTCTTACAGCAATGGGAATGCCAATAGTGGCAGATACTGCGAGCAGATATATAAAAGCCATTGGTATAGAAAAGTGAGCGACTAAATATGCATAAGTGGAGTCTGAAAATAAATGCTGTGGTATTCCTATTGATGATGACAATCGGATGTCATCACAATGGCAGTAGTCAAAAGCAGGCAGAAAATGTCTCTATTGAAAAAAGCGATTATACGGATAATGCGAAGGCATGGGCAGATTCGATGTTGTCGTCAATGACTATTGAAGAGCGTGTAGGACAATTATTTATGCCGAGCAGTTATGCTTCAATAGATCATTCTACAATTAAAAAATTGAAGAGCTATGTAGCCGATTACCATGTGGGAGGGGTGGTGTTTTTAAAAGGGGATATATCATCACAGGCATTGCTTTCAGATACATTGCAATCCTTATCGTTGATTCCATTGTTTATAGCATTGGATGCTGAGTGGGGATTAAATATGCGATATTCGGATGCTCCGCGTTATCCTGCCAATGGGCGATTATCGAATGCGTCAGAAAGTGTGATGTATGAATATGGCTATGAAATTGCTCGTCAATCTCGACGATTAGGTATAAATATGTTGCTTGGTCCGGTTTTAGATGTAGTGAGAGTCAAAGAAGGGGTGATAGGTCGACGTTCATTTGGTTCGAATAGTGATAAGGTCGCAACATTAGGTGTGGCATATTCAAAGGGAGTGGAAGCCGGAAGCGTATTGACGGTAAGTAAACATTTCCCAGGTCATGGCAGTGTTAAAGAGGATTCCCATCTGACACTTCCGATAGCTTATTGCGATTCATTAGAACTTGATAGTATAGATTTTAAACCATTTAAGGAGTATATCGATGCCGGTCTGTCAGGAATAATGGTGGGACATATTGCCTTACCTTCGATAGAGAAAGAGATACAATCAGCGACTTTATCTTCAAAAATTATGAAGCAAATACTTCGTAAAGATATGAAGTTTGATGGATTGATTTTGACTGACGCTATGAATATGGGAGGAGTCGGCAAAGGTGAAAACTTAAGTGTGAAGGCATTGAAATCCGGTGCTGATATAATAATATCACCGAAAGATACAGATAAAGAGATTGAGGCTGTGATGTCGGCAATAGATTTCGGAGAAATTTCTATAGAAGAAATAAATCAAAAAGTGAGACGAATTCTGTTCTTTAAATATAAGGTAGGACTAAATGAAATGACCGGAATTCATCGAAAGGATGTTGCAAAAGATGTATGGAGTGCTACAGCTCAACGTTTGTCTGAGATGTTGGATTCGGTGGCGGCTATTGATTAGAGTTTGCCTTCGTCGGCATAGCTGTAGTAGGCATTGGCGGTAATAATAATATGGTCGAGAAAGCTAATGTCCATGGTTTTGCAGGCAGAGGCACATTGAGATGTAATCATATCATCTTGTCGGCTTGGACGGGTTTGCCCTGAAGGGTGATTATGACACAGTATGATGGCATTGGCATTTTCCAACAAGGCTTCTTTAATGATTAATTTTACATCAAAAACAGATGCAGTCAGACCTCCTTTAGAAGCTTGGTAGCGTTTTACAATCTGATTTCTGCGGTTTAGGATTAAAGCCCATATTTCTTCGTGAACCATATTGCATTTATCTTTCATAAATGCGTAAATATCAGAAGAATTTCGAATGATAGGATTGTCGCTCGCTCCTTCTGTATTGTAGCGACGTATAAGTTCCATTACAGCTTCAATTTGCAATACTTTCAGTTTCCCTAATCCCTTTAATTCGGATAATTCTTTTCGAGAACGGCGTTCAAGCGTGGATAGACGATTGTCGTTGTTTCGCATTAATTCTCTGCATAACTCAGTGATAGGCATCCCTACAGTTCCGGTTCGAAGAATTAAAGCCCAAAGGTCGGCAGTGGATAATACGCCACAACCATATTTTTCAGCTTTCTCTCGCGGGGTGTCTTCTTTGTCCATATCCTTGATACGACGATACAAATATTGTTGCCCGCTCAGAGATTGATCTGAAGAATCGCCATATTCGTTGGAATGTTCTTTTACAATCATAAATAACAGTATTAATATCGACTATTTACCACGACGTATTTCAATCTCTTGAGCTTCGTCTCTGCCGTGACCGAGAAGAATTTTCCAAGTAAAAGCACGAATGAAGCCGGTGCCGTAGCCGATGAGTTGAATCAGGCTTGTGATTATGGCAAGACTTCCGATTTTAAGGCTCTTTGTCGAAATAATTCCTGAAATCCATACAATGGCGATGTATGCTGTCAATGGTATGGAAATCCACCATTTCCAAAAAGAAGCTAAGAGCATAATGCTTGCGAATACCACGAAAAGGGCTGGTAACGTATGTACTGTTTTTAGAGAATCCGGGTATAATAGTTTAAGCGTTATTCTCGACATTCCAAAAACGTGAACTTGTCGCCAAAACTTCTTTAGGGAAATCCGGCGTTTATGATAAATTTCCACATTTCTGAAAAGTGAAATTGAAAATCCTGCTTGCCTAATGCGTGTACTCATATCAATATCCTCGCTAAACATTTCTCGGAAACCTCCGACAGTATCGAATACTTTTTTAGAGAATCCCATATTAAATGTTCGAGGTACAAATTTTTCAAGTTGTATTTTGCCACCTCGGATTCCTCCTGTGGTGAGGAATGAAGTCATAGAGTAGTTAATGGCTTTTTGCAGGTTGGAAAATGATTCATGTGCTGCATCCGGGCCGCCGAAACAATCGGTGGGATTGTCTGATAAGCTTTTTTTTAGATTTCGAATATAGTCATTAGGAAAAATGCAATCAGAGTCAACGAAGACTAAAAAGTCTCCATTGGCTCTGATTATGCCGTAATTGCGGGCTATACTTCGCCCTTCGTTTTCTTTGTAAAAGTATTGGATATTAATCCTATCGGAAAAATTGCGAGCTGTAATTTCACACTTTTCAGTCGAACCGTCTTCTATTATTATTATTTCGAAGTCCGAATCAGTCTGATGAGTAAGACTTTCAAGTAGGTCGTTTATCTCATTGATTCGGTTATAGACCGGAACGATAATAGAAAAATACGGCTTACCTTTTTCCATTTGTGTGGATTTTAAGCTTTCACACGTCCTACGTATGAACCATCGCGGGTATCAACTTCGATGAGTTCGCCTTCGTTGATAAACAAAGGAACACGTACGGTAGCACCTGTTTCTACGGTTGCAGGTTTTAATGTGTTGGTAGCAGTGTCGCCTTTGAGACCCGGTTCAGTATAAGTAACTTTTAAAACGGTCTTCATTGGCATTTCTGCATAAAGAACAGTGTCGGTTGAAGCATCAGAAACGACTTCCACTGTGTCTCCTTCTTTCATGAAATCTACGCCTGTAACGAGGTCTTTACCGATTGGAATTTGCTCAAATGTTTCGTTATTCATAAAAATGTTGTCGGCTCCTTCTGCATAAAGGAATTGGTAAGGACGACGTTCTACACGTACGTCTTCGAGCTTTTCGCCGATGTTGAATCGACGTTCAAGTACGCGACCATCAACTACATCTTTAAGCTTTGTACGCATAAAGGTGTTGCCTTTACCCGGTTTTACATGAAGGAATTCTACAACAAAATAAAGTCTGCCATCCATACGGATGCAAGTTCCGTTCTTAATGTCTTGAGCGTTAATCATATTAAATTATATGTGTAATATTAATAAATAAATTTCAGTGTTGGTCTATTTCGGTTGCAAAATTAATAAAAAAAGGATAATTGACAATGTATAAATCAAATTTTTAGCACCTAAATTGATGCTTATAAAAAGATAAAAATAAAAAAATAAGCAGATTTATTTTGCAGATTAAAAATCCTTTAGTAATTTTGCACTCCGAAAATTAGTATTGAAATAACGAAAATAACAAATACAGATGAAAAGAACTTATCAACCTTCTAATCGTAGAAGAGTAAACAAGCATGGTTTCCGCGAAAGAATGGCGACTAAAGATGGTCGCAAAGTGTTGTCACGCCGTCGTGCAAAAGGACGTGCGAGATTGACCGTTTCTGACAGCATTGCAAGCAAATAATTTTGCAATGATACTGCTATGGCGGAAATAATCGCCATGAAGGTAAATAGGTTCTTCCGAAATAGCGGAGGAACTTTTTTTGTTGTTTAGCCGATTGATTTGCGATTAATCTTTATGTAAAATTTAAGGTCCGGTAGAAATTTCTACTGAACCGTTATTGTTGATTTTCTTTTAGTGGTATAGTTAGAACGGAATCGGAGAGTCTGAAGGGTCCGGCATAATGTCCGGCATAGCACCATTGTTTTCGGGTTGAGAAAAATTGTAAGACGGGAATGAATTTTCTGTATCTGAATTTGTCGGTTCGGAATTCATTCGTGATTGAATAGTGGTCTGCACTGTCAAACGTGCTTGATCCCAATTTTCAAATCTTGCAAATTTTGCAGTGAATCGAAGATTAATGTCATCGACTGAACCGCTACGGTGTTTTGCAACGATAAATTCGGCTAATCCTCTAATGTCTTTACCATTGCCATCTGTCGACGATTTAAGATAATATTCAGGTCGGTGGATAAAACATACAATGTCAGCATCTTGTTCGATTGCTCCGGATTCACGAAGGTCGGAAAGTACCGGTCGTTTGTCTTCGCGAGTTTCTGTGCTTCGATTGAGCTGAGAAAGTGCTATAATCGGAATGTTTAATTCTTTTGCGAGTGCTTTTAGCGAACGAGAAATGGTACTTACTTCTTGCTCGCGACTGCCGAATTTCATGCCTGTAGCGTTCATCAACTGCAAGTAGTCGATTATAATCATTTGGATATTATGCTCTCTAACCAGTCTGCGGGCTTTAGTTCTTAATTCGGTAATTGATAAGCCCGGGGTGTCGTCAATATATAATGGAGCACCATACAAATATCTTATTCTTGAATTAAGTTGGTCCCACTCAAAATTACTCAATCGCCCACTTTTAATTTTCTCACCTTCTATCTCGCATACGTTGCAGATCAGACGATTGATAAGCTGAACATTCGACATTTCAAGCGAGAATATAGCTACCGGGATATTGAAATCTACAGCCATATTTTTTGCCATCGACAACACAAAAGCTGTTTTACCCATAGCCGGGCGTGCCGCAATGATGATAAGGTCGGAATTTTGCCAACCGGAAGTTAAAGAGTCAAGTTCGGTATAGCCGGTTTGTAATCCGGATAATCCACTTTCTCTGTTGGCTGCTGCTTCTATTTGTCCGATTGCAGTGTTTAGAACATCGTCAATTTGAGTGACATCGCGTTTGAGTTGTGTTTGTGAGATGTCGAACAATGCACCTTCGGCTTCTTGTAACAGGTCATCTATGTCGTTAGCTTCATCGAATGCTTTAGTCTGAATAGATGATGCAAATGTGATTAAACGTCGTGCAAGAAATTTTTGTGCAATGATTCGAGCATGAAATTCTATATGTGCGGCAGAAGAAACTCTTGCTGTCAGTTCTGTAATAAATACAGCTCCTCCGACATCTTCAAGTGTGCCGTTCTGACGTAATTGTTCGGTTACAGTCAGCATATCTATTGGACGCTGATTGAAACCGAGGCTACTTATTGCCTCGTAAATTTTTTTATTGCGGGGTTCATAGAAACTTTCAGGTGTAAGAATGTCTGATACTATTGTGTAAGCATCTTTTTCCAACATTAAAGCTCCTAATACGGCTTCTTCAAGTTCAATGTCTTGAGGTTGTAATTTGCCTGCTGCGTCTGTGATTACATCTGCAGTCTGTATTCTTTTTCTATTTCTGCTGTTAACTTCCATGTCGCAAAGTTACTACAAGGTTGTCATTTGACAATTTTTAATTGAAGTAATTTATCATCAAATTGTTTACATTTTCAAAATCAATTTATTTCACCTGCTTTAGATTTTATGAATTAAAATTGGGCAGTATCAATGCATACTGATTTTGTCCCTCCGTTTGCTCCGCGATAGATTATAATAAAATCGGTGTCAATATCGTTTAGTTGTCTCATTTCGCTTAATGATGTTGGTGTCGCTTTCCATTCATCAACAATCATATTCTCGAAACTATCAGATGATATATTATTTATCGTTTCAGCATCAAAGTCATCAATGTAGGTAATTATAATATTTTTCCCATCGAATTCTATACTGCCATTTATAATACCGTTTTTGCCAATTTCTGAATCCATTGCTTTGCGATAATTGGTGATAAATGTATTTATAAATTCTTCTTTTGTCGGTGGATTATCAATGAGTTCGTCTATAGTAATTGAAAAATTGATGTGTTTTGTTGTGTCGGGGAAATTGTAATAAACATTGTAAACAAAATCACATTGGTTACGTTTGAATATATCAACAAATAAATCTTTTATTTCCGCATTTGAGTTTATTGTTAGGCTTAAATTATGGGTTAATGCGATTTTAAGATCTTTCTCGGAAAGACTATTTTTTAACAACTCCATATCCTTGGGAGTTGAATTTTGCGAATTGAAGGTGTATTCTATTGTAGAAACAATGTCCTGTCCGTTGTATCTGCATGTTGCTCCGGTCATAGTACCTTTCCATTCCGGTTTAGACATTTCTTGGTACATGCCATTTTCCATGCTTTCTGCAAAAATGTTAAATAATTCAGTGTCAGATTGAGCATTCATAGTGAATGTCGATGAAAGTATTACTGCTACTACAATGAAAAGATAATTTAATTGTTTCATAAGTGAAATAGTGTATTAAAATATTTAAAATGGTTTGCGATATTTATCGGGATTGGTGTCATCAATAATTGAGAGATACGATGTGTAGCGACTTTGGGCAATTTCTTGATTTTCAAGAGCTTCAAGAACTGCACATCCGGGCTCATGGCGATGAGTGCAATTATTATAACGGCAATTGGTGGCAATTCGAAATATCTCCGGAAAATAGTGAGACACTTCGTTGGCATCCAAATCTATTGTGCCAAATCCTTTGACACCGGGAATGTCGATAATTTTTCCGCCATCGGGAATATTGTGCATTTCTGAAAATGTAGTTGTGTGTATGCCGGTGTGATGAATGTCTGAAATTTCACCTGTGCGAAGATGCAATCCCGGAATTAGAGAATTGATGAGTGATGATTTCCCGACTCCGCTATTTCCGGCTAACAGACTGATTCTGTCTTTTGTCAGTTCACGAATCTTATCAACACCTTCTCCGGTTGTGGCTGAAGTAAACAATACTTTATATCCGATGGAGCGATAGAGATAAGCAATTGCTTCGGCAAGTTCTTTGTCTTCTTCATCCCAATTATCACATTTGTTTAATAGGAGAGTAGCCGGCACATTGTAGGCTTCGGCAGTGGCAAGAAACCGGTCGATGAAGGTTGTGGTCGTAACCGGTTCGCGTAAGGTGGCTACAAGAAATGTCATATCAAGATTGGATGCTAAGATATGACTTTCTTTCGACAAATTGGATGCTCGACGAATGATGTAATTTTTTCGTGGAGCAATGTCTGTTATGAAGCCTGTGCCGTCGGGAGTCAACTTAAACGTCACAATATCTCCCACAGCTACCGGATTTGTGGTACGTATCCCTTTAATGCGAAAATTGCCTTTTACTTTGCAATTTACTAATTGATTGTCAGAAGTGTGCACCACATACCAACTACCGGTGTTTTTGATTATTTGACCATCCATATTCATTCTGCAAATATAGTGATTTTTTACTAATATATAGTTGTGTGTGTGATGTTTTTGTAATAGCTTGATTGTTAGGGAGATAAAATAAGCAAAAAAAATCACTCTCTCACGGAATGATGTCGGATAGGTTAATTTATTGAATATTAACAAGTTACAAATATTAAGGGATATATGAGTGTTGATTTTCAGGTAAATAGCAGTAGCTAAGTTATTGTTATTCCGAATATTTTTTGTAAATTTGCATCGTTTTAGGGATTTATTATTAATTTATTAATCAAAAACAAGGTAAAAATGAACATTGAATTAATCGGAACATGGGCAGGTGAAGTTTATAAAGCCCTTGACGCTTCAGAAACACGCGTACTTGGTTTTAAACTCATCAAAAAAGCCACAAAACTCAAAAAAGATGAGATTATGGCTGCTCTTGGTTGGTTAGGCCGTGAAGGAAAAGTTGCAATCAGCCAAACAGAAGAAGACATCGTTGTTGAATTGCTTTAATTGTAATCACAGCTTTGCATTTGAAAATATCCTTGACACTGAATAGGAGTCTGATTCTAATACTAAAGGACTTGCAATTGTTGCAAGTCCTTTTTCATTATGGAATATTGAAATTTATTTTCTGAATACAATAGGATAAATCACTCTGACAGGGACAGGAATACTATCAATCTTGCCGGGTGTCCATTCAGGCATTTTACTTAAAATTCTGATGGCTTCTTCGTTGAGCGATTTTTCTACTCCTCTGAGAATTTGAATGTTGCTTACTTTCCCGTTGGTGTTAACAATAAAAGAGCATATCACACGACCTTCAACGTTAGCTTTATATGCTTTTTGGGGGTATTCACGAGTCTTATTGATAAATTTAAGAAGCTTTGTTTCTCCGCCGGGAAACATCGGCTTTTCCGAAACAAAATCGTATTCATATACTTCCTTATAAGCTCTGTGTCCTTCTGCGTTTACACCGCAACACACTCGACATATTTGAGCATCAGAATTATAGCAGATGCCGAGTAATAGCAGTGATAGTGTGATTATTCGGTAGTAGATATTCGTCATATTTTACCCGTTATTGTTATTTTCGGATGCAAATATATATTTCAAATTTGAGCTAAGCAACTGTGTTAACAATCATTTAACATTTCAAGCCCCCTTTTTTGCAATTTTTACAATTAGCAAAACTCTTGGATGAAATGGTTCGAAGGTTGCAGCATGGCGGAAATTTATGAATCAGAAGAAAATAAAATGGTCAAATTGGTGTATTTGTGGTTGATGTGGGTGTAAAATCCATATATTCGTGGTCAAAATGGTGAATCTTGAATAAAATTTATTAATTTTGCACTCGAAATAAGGTGAAAAAAGTTCTACAATTAATTCAACTTACAATATATTAATTTGTAAATAGGGTTAATGTTGTAAAAAAAGAAATAAAGTAATGAATAAAATCAGAAAAATAACAATGTGTCTGCTTGCCTCGGTTGCTACATTTGTAGCAAGTGCGGACCTAAACATCGGTACAGCATCAGAATTAAAATCATTTCGTGATGCGGTCAATAGTGGAAATACATATAGTGGTCAGACAATCCGTTTGACAGCCGACATCGACCTTGCCGGTGAATCATGGACTCCGATAGCAACAAAAAAATGGAATGGAAGTATAAATTATTTTCAAGGCACATTTGATGGTCAGGGATATTCGATAAAAAATTTGAATTGTGTTGTTTCTGTTGGAGCAGTTGGGCAAAATGGAGACCCAGCAATTGCTGGGTTATTTGCATATAATGCCGGCCTTGTAAAGAATGTACATATGCAAAACACAACGGTAGTAGCTCAAGTTACATATAAAGGCGAAACATGTTGGACTGCTGCTGGTTCTATCGTAGGTCTTAATACCAATGGCGGAAAAGTTTATAATTGTAGTGTAAAAGATTGCAATATATCCTCTACCTCGAATCAATATATTAATAATCAATATAGTTGTGCGGGTGGAATTGTAGGTGCACAAGATTCGGATGCAGGCGGTGTAATAAATTGCTATATTTCCGGAACTAAGTCGATTTATGCGGCAAATGATTCTGGATGGGGAGCGATTTGGCCAAAATCAGTAACAAATGATATCGCTACCAGTTGGGGTAGCGATGGAAATAATATTATTACAGATTGTGTCGCTACTGCTACAGCTTATGGGGATATGACCGGGGGATTCCGTCAAGCAAGAAATTTTGCCGCTTGGCTTAAAAATAACGATTTTCCGGGTGCTGATGCGAATGCCGAGCCATATACTTGGGACGAAAATGGAATTACTCCTGACAAACACTATTATTTCAACCTGACCGATGCTAAGGCAGAAGATGGTTCGTATCGAGTGGCAGCGGTGGTTACATCTCCTTCGATATCATCCTCATACGTGCGTAACGACGGCATTGTGGACGTCTATACAGTGGATTATGTGGATGCAAACAACAATTCTCAAACGTATATTCTATATCCGTCAGGAACTAATGTAAACGTACAATTCAGTCTTGAAGGTTGGCTTAACGATTCAGAAGATAAATGGGTTGACGATGGAAATGGAGGTTGGGTGCTTGTCAGCGATAAAGCCGGTTGGTTTGTGGATAAAGTCTATTTGACTCAAGGGAGCAACAGCCTCGCTTTCAATCCAAGTTACGAGCTGTCGGATGCCAACGATTTTTTGACCACTATCAGTGAGGAGAATAGAGTGGAAACGGAAAATGTGGGAAGCAGTAATCGCAAACTTCGTTATCAGTCGATTTCTCTTGCTACACCATCTGCAGCAACTACATTAGCTTATACCACTATCAATAAGGATAACGGGACAATGACATCAGTTGCAGAAGTCGCTCAATCAGAATTGGAAGTTTATGGCGGTAATGGCTATGCAGTAGTAAAAGCTGTTGATGGCACAATTATAGCGATTTATGATATGATGGGACGCAAAGTGTCGGATGCTATCTCTTCAGGTGAAAAAATGACATTTGAACTTGAATCAGGTATTTATATAATAAACGGGAAAAAAGTAATGGTGAAATAACCTCAGATATATACAAATCTAACGTAAAGAATTTTAACATTTTGAAGTTTTATTAAGTTGACTGAAACTGTGTCTGTGAAGGCACAGTTTTTTGTTATATGAGCATTCTTTAAGAGGCATAATACTTTTCGATAAATATTTTGTGAAGATGAAAGTAGATTATAATGCCGGTGAATAGCGGTTGCCGGGATGTTTGATAATAACACCGTTAAACTCCATTTCGGTCATTATCGGCAAAAGGGTGGTAATCGGTATATGTGTTACACGACTGATTTCGTCGACTGTCATTTCAGTGGAATTATAGCGAAGGGTATCGTAGATGATTTGTTCCTGTTCGGTCAATTCCGGAAATAATACTCGTTGTCGGGAGTCGATATTAAATTCTTGAATATTCCAATTCATCAAGTCGATAATGTCTCCTGCATTAGTAATCAGTGAAGCCTTATTTCTGCGTATTAAACTATTGCATCCACGGCTTAAAGCGTCGGTAGCTCTACCGGGTAATGCCATTACTTCTCTTCCATAATCAAATGCAAGTTGAGCTGTAGACATTGCTCCGCCTTTGATGTCGCTTTCGACAACAATAGTTGCATCGCACATTCCTGCTACAATTCGATTGCGTTCTAAAAAATTACTGCGATGAGGTTTTTGCATAGAATTGTATTCAGTGATTAATGCCCCTCCGGATTTTATGATTCTTTGGGCAACATCGCGATGAGTGGCAGGATAAATCATGTTTAGCCCATGAGCCAAAACAGCAATAGTCGGGATGCCATTTTTTAAAGACGCGGTATGAGCGGCAATGTCGATGCCGTAAGCAAGACCACTGACCACAGTGAAATGGGGCAGATATTCTTTTAATTCGGAAATAGTGGTATCGCAAAAATTATTACCATATGGGGTGGATTTGCGTGTCCCTACCATTGAAATAAAATGTTCTGAATTCAAATCACAATCTCCTAAAACGTAAAGCATCACAGGTGCATCATCACATTCTTTAAGTCGGAATGGATAGTCATCGTCGAGTAAGAATAAGGAGCGAATATTATGTCGATTGATAAATTCAAACTCTTTGTGTGCATTTAGCAGAGCTTCGTCTCTGTCGGATTTAGTAATCACTTTTTTTCGGGACATACCCAACTTGTCAGATAACTTTACAGCTTCAAAAGTAAAGAAATCAGAATACGATAGTTCGGCATCCTCGATATGGCGTACGATTTCTGCATTCACACCTTTGGTCATCGAAAGTGCGAGTTTGTAAATAAGGTCTTTATCGACGAATGATTCCATTCTATTTCATATATTTACCAAATGCAGCTACTAATTCTTCGCCTCGAGATAGTTTGCCGTCTTTCAGACATACAATTGTGATAAGTGCTGATGTGACGATTTCGTTAGTGTTTGGGTTAATAATATCTTGATGAAATATGAATCTGGCACTTTTACGCTCAATGCTAAGGCAGCTGATGAATTTATCTCCTCCACGTAATGAACTATGGTATTCTATTTCAACTTTTCTAACTACCGGGTCAATGCCATTTTGGTGCATTTCATTGAAAGATAAACCTGCATCGCGGCAAAAACAATGGCGTGTGTGTTCCATATAATGGAGATAGTTGGCATTGTTTACTATTTGTTCGCAATCTAATTCGTAGTCGCGTACAGACATTTCTTTTGCGTAGCAATATTTTTTATTGTCTTTAAGAATTGGCATAGTCTTTTATGTTTATAACGCTTTTTTATGCGTTTTGCTTAATTGGATACGAAGTTACTCAAAATTTCGGAATTTACAATCTGATACATCCGACAAAAGTGTCATTGGAGATTTGAGATACGTCATGTTTGATTACTTCTGATAGGTTTGTGCAGTTACTAAATGCTCCGGATTCGATGATTTGAATATTATGAAGTTCGGCTTTTTGAAGTTGACTGCAATCGGCGAATGCATCTTTGCCTAATATCTGAACTTTTTGAAGCATTACATTTGTAAGTCGCCCATTCTCAGCAAATGCTCGTTCTTCGATTATTTGCACGTTGTTGATATTAATTTCGGTTATTCCGCTTGTCATAGCGAAAGCTCGATTTTCTATAATATTTACATTGTCGATAGTCAGAACTCCTATTTTAGATTCAAAAAACGCCTCACTGCCAATTTGTTGCACATCTTTAATTGTTACGGATGTCAATCCGCTACATCCCATAAACGCATAATCACTGATTATTTGGATGTCTGTCAAGGATAGGGTGTTGATGTGATAGCAGTTGGCAAATGCGTATTTGCCGATTAGATCAATGTCTTTATTCATATTCAAATGTTGCAATCCTGATTGAGCAAAAGCATTTTCGCCTATGATTGAGATGTTCTTTTCAATTGTTACAGAATTTAATTTTTTGCAATTATAAAATGCACTATCTCCAATTGCATTTACTTTATAAGATTTTCCATTATGAACTGCCTTGTGAGGAATGATAATGTCGCCACTATATGGCGTTTGGGGATTGCGAATTAATATTGCAGAGTTGTTGTTTTCGTCAATCGCGTAGTAAAAGCCATTATGCTCAAACTTTTGACTATTAAAGATAGTTTTAGCATAGTAAGATGAAGCATCGTCTATTTTAATGTTGTGAGTACAGCTTACGTTGGTTATGGTTATAAAGCATAGAAGTATTAATGAAAAAATGTATTTAGTGTTCATTTTGATTATCATTATTTAGAATTAATATAATTTGTGATTGTTGCGATTACAGCTTTAGAGTCTTCAATATTTTCGATAGATGTAAAAGGTACATAAAGAAAACCATAAGGGATAGAATTAAATTCGATTACAAAACCATCAGACATAAATTTCAGACGTTTTATTTCTGAATAAGGTGTTGAAATAATTTTTTCGATTGTCTCAATTCGTTCATCTTCATCGTATCCGATTTTTTTATCTATGAACAATTTTACCTCTACTTTATCTTTGTGAAAAGATAATTGATGATCCAGAATGTTTTGCCAACATCCTTCTGCCAATCCATAATAGATGTAGAAGAATGCCAATAACATTGGTGTTAAAATTAGAATTACCATTAATGTTACGATGGCAAATCTCCAATCGTAGATGATAGATAAAGTTGCGGATATTAAAATCAAAAATATTGGAATCCATAACCATCTATTGCCAATCAAAGCAATCAGCATACGAATGAATTTTGATTGCGACAGCTTGAATTTTTCTGTTACAATGTTCATTTCGGATTATTTTTTTTGACATATCCGTCTCGAATTCTTCGAGCTACACGATAAGTTCCCAAATTTAATGGCGTTAAAGTTTGGATGTATCCTGTTCCGTCGGAGTTAAATAATTTAGTCATATCAATATATTTATCGCTATTGCCACCTACGGATTGAAATACTTCATCTCTTCTTGCTTTGACTCGATTTGACATTTCAGAGTGTCCGTTTTCTTCAAGCCCCTTAAGGCAGTCGGGTACACCTCCGGCTTCGCACCACACCGGTAGAATTTCCGAGCAAGGAGGATAGCCCATCCCAACCCACATAATATATTGATTTGAAACAATTTCAGATGTTATATCGGTGGCATTTCCTAATGGAATTATACCTTCAACAACAATTGTTGCAGTCGATTTATATCGTGGAATAAAATCTTGGTCAATTACCCAATGGTCGGATGAAAAATCTTTTTTGAAGATGTCGTGGTAAAAACTGCGTGAAAGTTGTTCTGTCAGCACTTCTGCAGTAACTGATTTTGTCTCTATATATGGCTTTAATAGATGTTGTGCATTAGCTTCCCGAATATGTCCATAACCCTCTTTTTCTCGACCACTATGACTATAATTAGTGCGAATTATGACATTGCCCGGTGCATCTTTAATGTCATATTTTACATAGCTGTCGTTATTTGTTTCGAAGTAGGCTCCATTGCCTTCTGCATCAATGGCTCCGAAATTTGCCTCCACGCCCATCGGACGAGGTAGTTTTTCAAGAAGATTCGCAAAATCATCAATTGTTCGACAAGTGCGTAAAGCAATAGTCATAAGGTAGCCTTCTTTATCCATTTTGTGTTGTGGAACATTATCGTTCTTAATGTTGTATGAAGCAGTATTCATCACTGCAAATCCGGCTTCATTCATGCCTATCCAAGCTTGTTCGCAATTTATGTCGTCAGCATTGAATAAGGCGACATAGCTAAATTCTCCATTTGCAGATGGGATATATTCCACTTTGTTGTCGATGGTATTGGTGTCTCGATGTTTCCATAAGAGAGGACGACCGTAAGGTGTTGCATCCGCTCCTATTATGGCAGATGTGCAAGAGTGTGATTCTGCTGTGCTGATTGTGTAAGTCAGCAATAAGAGAAATATCTGAAATATATATCTTGGCATTATAGTTTATGTGGTAGGATTAAATTTCGATAGCGAATAATAATTGGAAACGATTGGCGTGTAAGTTATCGTTGTTCATAGTTTTTTTGTAGCCCCAATTATATTCTAAACCCACTTTCATGAAGTAGGTAATATTATATAACAAGTTGGCAGTTACATATTCTCCATATTTATGCATATCAGAAGAAATTACTACTGTTTTATCGTAATAATTGCCGGCACGACTATAGACTAAATTAGAAGTGATTTTGTCGGTAAAACGATATTCCAATCCGATATGTCCTGACCAAGAACGAGTCAACGACATTTTTCCTGATTTGTCAATAGATGGCAAAGCATCGATGTCCAAATCATTTAAATCATTGATGTATTCAGTAATCCCTTCTCCATAGATTGCTCCGTAGTAGAATTTAAGAGGAATATATGAGCAAGGTTTGTAACTGCCGGTCAGCTTTACACTCCATCCGAGAATACTACGATTGCAATTTGCAATCAAATCGCGATATTGCATAGTTCGAAGTAATCCTGTAAATCGTATATGACTGTTATCGTTGGCATATTGCACCCATAAAGGAAATGATGGTACACGCTGATTTATTTTGCTGACAGTAGTATTGTTCAAAACGTAGTCTAATTCGACTTCCGGAGCATCAAGGCCTAAAGCACCGGAAAATCCTTTGCCGAAGGGTTGTTCCCAATAAGCAGAAAATGTCTTTTTAGAACCTTTGCCGGAAATTCCTGCATCGTCAATTATATATGGATCTGCGTCACTATCAGTGAATGCACCATCGGTGTAACCGAAAGTTAAACCTCTATATTTGAAATAAAGATGATTTAGTTGAAATTTATAATCACCTCCTCTGAAGTTGCCGGAGAAGAAAAGACCTGTTTTATTAGGATTGTCGGGCATTGCGACAAAGTTTAAATAGATGGATGAAGGCTCAACGGAAAAGCTTAATTTAGAGCCGTTCCCTTCCATAGCCGGTTGGATCTGAGAAGGTACGAAGTCGAGCGATGAGGGCATATCAGCCCCAAAGTCGAATGTTCCATAAGCTTTAAAGTTTGCTCCTATACCAAGGAAAAATTTCTTGTATTTTCCGACAATCGCGAAGTGAGGCGTACCGGCAACGCTTTTATCGGCAGGCTTATTCTCTTTGAACGCGTCTTCTATTTGTTGCTCATGACCATGTTCTCCATATATGGTCTTTACAGCCGGGTTTGGTCGTATAGTTGTATCGTTAGGCTCAGCATTAGTATTTAAAGTTAGTAATGTTATCGCCAATAATGTAATTAACTTAGCCTTCATATTATATTAATATTGTATTGATTTTCAAAGTTAATAAATAGCATTCGAACTACAAAATAAAATCTCGGATATGATATAATCTTGATCGGATAATGATAGATTATGGAAAATTGGCAGACATATTACACTCTCTGATAGTTTCTTAGCTTCAATAAGTGTGTCGGTTGAAACGTATTTGTCGCGATAAGGTGTGAATTCGGGGATTAGCGGATAAAAATATCGACGACAAAATATCCCTTTCTCCTTAAGCTTGAAATAGAGGTTATCGCGTGTCATTCCAAATTTTTCGGCATCTATGAATATTGGAAAGTGGGAATAGTTGTAAGTGATATTTTTATCGATGTCGATAAGTCGTATCCCTTCAATGTTGCCTAATGAGATGCGATAACGTTCGCTTAACGTTTTTCTCCAAGCGATGGCATTATCTATTTGCTGTAAGTTTAGTAGTCCGTATGCAGAGCGAATTTCATCTAATTTCCCGTTTATACCGATGTCGGCAACTTCAGTTTCTCCGGCAAAACCAAAATTTTTAAGATAGTCGATTTTTTGTTTCATCTCTGCAGAATGGGACACGATTGCACCGCCTTCAATGGTGTTAAACACCTTTGTCGCATGGAAACTTAGTGTGGAAAGGTCTCCAAAATTACATAATGACTGATTGCCTGTTTTCACTCCGAAAGCGTGTGCTGCATCGTAGATTATTTTCAGATTATGTCGATCAGCTATCTTTTGAATCGCTTTTACATTGCAAGGTATTCCATAGCAGTGTACGGCAAGTATGGCTGAAGTTTGATCTGTAATGGCTGCTTCTATTTTAGAAGGATCTATATTGCAAGTGAGAGGGTCAATATCGACAAATACAGGTTTTATGTCATTCCATATAATTGAATGAGATGTAGCAACAAAACTATATGGTGTTGTGATCACTTCTCCTTTAATACCTAATGCTTGAAGTGCTACTATCAAGGGAATCGTACCGTTGGTAAATAGACTAATGTATTCTACGCCAAGATAATTAGCCAATTCCCTTTCCAAGCATTGGTGAAAATCGCCATTATTGGTAATCCATTTATTATTCCATATTTGACGAAGCATTTCAGTGAATTTGTCTAAATCAGGCAGTAAAGGAGATGTAACGGTTATTTGATTATCATTCTTGACCATTCTTCAATGATTTTAGTAAAAGTGATATTTCTTTTAGTTCGCCGGAGCAAAGGAGTAGGCTCCCAAAGTAATATATTGATATTCCGGCAGTTAATCCTATAAAGATTTGTGCTAAGTGATTTTCTGCTATGTTATGTAAAAAATATGCTACAAGACCGGCTATTATGGCATTTATCAATGATGGCATAAATGCTTTTAATTGAAGTTTAAATCCAAAGTTAATGAATTTTTCGGTATAGTACATATTTATAATTAAGGAAATAGTGGAGTGAGATACTAATCCCCAACATATCACCCTAATGCTAAAAGATGCAGTTATTGCAAGAATCAGTAAGCCTATAACGACTTTGATTATTTCTAATTTTAGAAAAAGGTCACTTCTGCCCTTAACTTGTAGTAAATTAAGGTTTAAAGAATTTATCGGATACCATATAAAATAGAAAGTTAAAATATGTATATATGGTACAATCCCAATCCATTTCTCTGTTAATAAGACATTGATAATAGAGTCGGATGTGGCTGCAAAAATAAAAGCTATAGGAAATGTTATAAATCCGGCCATTTTAATCATTCGCGAAAAATTATCATTCAATTGGTCGTTTTTATCTTGAATTTCGCTCATGACAGGATAGGATACACGTTGAACAATGGCAGTCAAGGTGGTAGGTATAAATCTGGATAAATGATATGCTTTTGAATATAAACCAAGATTTTTCAAATCGAATATTTTTCCTATTATAAGGGAGTGAATATTTGTATAGATGGTGTCAATAATTCCGGAAAGGAGCAGTTTTGAACCAAAAGAAAAAAGAGATGAGAATGACTTGCGTGAAAAAGTTAGTTTGGGTTGCCATTTTGAGTAATACCAAAATGCGGTGGTACGTATTATGGAGTTTAAGAGTTGTTGAATGACAATGGCCCATACTCCGCATCCATTATATGCCAGAATCACTCCTGTAATTGAGGATAGAATGATAGAAATTAGTGATATTTGTGTTTGAGATCGAAAATCAAGATTCGCTGTTAGTAATGTTTGGTGTACGATGCTTGCCGAATTGATAATAAGAGTCAACGACAGTACTTTTGTTGTAGGTTCTAAAATAGGAATATTGAAAAAATCAGCAATTAGCGGAGCACTGCCAAACAAAATAGCGTACAATCCAATGCTTATTGCAATATTGAACCAAAATACAGTGGAACAATCTTCAAATGTCCGTTTGATTTGGCGAATTAAAGCGTTCGACATGCCACTGTCGACCAAAGTTTGTGATAGGAAAATGAATGTCTGAAGAATTGCGACTATTCCAAAATCTTGAGGTAGCAAGATGCGGGCAAGTATGATTCCAAACAATAAGTTTAAAGCGGAAACAGAAATAGATTCCATTCCGCTCCAAATAAGACTTCTGATTGTTCTTGATTTCAACCTCTCCGACATTCTAAATCCTTGGTTTGATAAGTTTAGAATGATTATGCATTGAACGAAGCGATCCGAGCAATATATTTGCCAATGATGTCAAACTCAAGGTTCACTTTTGTGTCTTTATAAATTTTGTGAAAATTTGTATTGTCGTGTGTGTAAGGTATGATGGCAACTCTGAATGAATCTTTCTCAGAATCACATACAGTCAGGCTGACACCATTGACGGTAATCGACCCTTTTTCGACGGTAACATATCCTTTTGATGCTAATTCCGGTATAAAATCATATTCAAATTTGTAATACCAACTACCATCTGCTTCAATTAATTCAGAGCAAATAGCAGTGGTGTCAACGTGTCCTTGTACGATATGTCCGTCTAATCTGCCATCAAATTTCATACTTCTCTCAAGATTGACCAAATCTCCGACTTTTAAATCTCCGAGATTTGAACGATTAAGAGTTTCTTGGATTGCGGTTACGGTATATGTATCATCATCGTGTAGTTCGACTACTGTCAAACAAACTCCATTGTGGGCTACGCTTTGGTCTATTTTTAATTCTTTTGCAAACGAACATTTAAGACGTAAATGAAGATTTCCATTCTCTTTATTAAGTGCTACAACTTGGGCAGCTTCTTCTACTATTCCTGAAAACATTGTTGTATATATAGATTTAATTATATTGTTTCGACAAAGATAACAATTTTTAAGCAAATTGAGTGAAATTTGATTTATTTTTTGTAACTTTGAAAAACTTATTCGCTAATATTATGGATTTGACTTTGCCTAAACGAATAGATGGCTCGCAACCACATCGATTGCCATGCTCTCGCCAAATTACTCTTATCGGTGCTAATGGATCCGGTAAAACTCGCTTTATGAACGATATAATTTCGCGATGTAGTAATAAAGCATACGTGTTGTCGGCGATGAAAGCTTTCTATCCGGAAAAAGAATTATCTCCGTTGGAAGGCTCGATCGATATGCTGTATGCGATGAAAGTTAAGACATCATCTCATTTGAAGGATGATGCTCTTAGCGAAATTGATAAATTAGCATATATGCTGTTTAACGATGAGTTTGAATACTTGTTGTCAGTCAAAGCGAAAAAGTTGATAGATGGAGTGGGTATTGATTTGAAACCCACAAAATTAGATAAACTTGTTAATTTGTGGCAACAAATATTTCCCGGAAATCAAATACTTAGAGAGACCGGAAAGCTGATGTTTATGACAGAAAGTGGTGATAATCTGATTTCGTCTATAAAATTAAGTTCCGGAGAAAAAGCTGTGTTATATTATATTGCGGCTGTTTTATATGCGATGCCGGATGCAGTCATCTTTATTGATTCCCCTACATTGTTTATGCATCCATCGATATTGAATACGGTGTGGAATGCAATCGAGGATCTTCGACCGGATTGTACGTTTATATATAATACGTACGATGTGGATTTTGTTAATTCCCGTACAGAGAATGTCTGTGTTTGGATTAAGAGCTATAGTTTCAAGCAAGAAGCTTGGGATTATGAGGTGTTGAATAGTAATAATCTTTCAGAGGATTTGTTTATAGACCTAATGGGGTCGAGAAAACCTGTGATGTTTATCGAGGGGGATGCAGTCCATAGTATTGATGCAAAGCTTTATCCGTTAGTGTTCCCCGAATATACAGTCCGCCCGTTGGGAAGTTGTAATAAGGTGATAGAATCAACAAGGACATTTAATGATTTATGCCATTTGCACCATCTTGACAGCCATGGAATTGTAGATAGAGATAGACGTACAGATTCTGAAGTTAAGTATCTGAGAAATAAAAATATTTTTGTGCCTGACGTGGCGGAGATAGAAAATATTTTTTTGCTCGAAGGCGTCATTAAAACAATGGCAAAACGTCGAGGTAAAGATCCGGAAAAGGTCTTTTCAAAGGTAAAAAAAACAGTCCTTCAAATGTTTGCATCAATGCATGAACAACAAGTATTGCTTCATGTGAGGCACAAGGTGAAAAGAGATGTGGAATGTAAAATAGATGCAAAATTTTCATCTATTAATCAATTGGAGAATCATCTTCGAACTTTGATTAATAAAATCAATCCTCGAGAAATTTATAACCAACGATTACAAGAATTTAAAAATTATATCAATTATTCAGATTATGCAAATATTTTAAAAGTGTTTAACCATAAGCCAATGCTGTCAGATTCGAATGTGGCAGGACTTTTAGGATATAGCAATAAAGAATCATATATTACCGGTGTGTTGAATGTATTAAAAGGTAATGGCAAAGATGCAAAAACACTCAGAAATGTGATTCAATATTGTTTTGGAATTATATCAGACAACAGGACTCTTGATACAATGAATAATAAGTGAAAATAAAAAATTGGCGATTAACTTAATTTTGTGTAACTTCGCCAATTAATAAGAAACTTCGATATAAATTTATATATGAAAAAGAAATTAGCTATATTAAAAAGCGATTCTTGGCTTGAGCCATTTAGTGATGCAATTGTAGGAAGACATGAAGATGTAATTCGTAAATTTAATGAGATTACTAAGAATTGTGGTAATTCATTATCACAATTTGCGAATGCTCATAAATATTTTGGATTACAAAAAGGGAATAGAGGTAGTTGGGTTTTTCGTGAATATGCACCAAATGCTACGTCAATAAATTTAGTAGGAACATTCTCTGATTGGCAAGAAGACGTAAAATATGCACTTCAAAATATTGGAGATGGCGTATGGGAGTTGAAACTTCCGAAAAAGGCTCTCCGTCATGGCGACCTTTATAAAATGAAAGTTAAATGGAATGGGGGAGAAGGAGAAAGAATTCCTGCGTATGCAACTCGTGTGGTACAAGACCCCGAAACGCATATATTTTCGGCTGAAGTTTATGATCCGGAAGAATCCTATCAGTTCAAGGTAAAGGAATTTGTGCCAGATACCAAACCATTATTAATCTATGAATGTCATATCGGAATGGCACAGACAGAAGAAGGTGTCGGCTCATATGATGATTTTCGTGAAAAGGTTTTGCCACGCATTGCGGCAGATGGTTATAATGCCATTCAAATAATGGCAATTCAAGAGCATCCTTATTATGGCTCTTTTGGATACCACGTTTCAAATTTTTATGCGGCGTCAAGTCGTTTTGGAACACCTGACCAACTAAAACAATTGATAGATGCAGCTCATCAGCTTGGCATTGCCGTTATTATGGATATTGTTCATTCTCATGCTGTGAAAAATGAAGCAGAAGGAATCGGTAGATTAGATGGTAGTCATGACCTTTATTTTTATGGTGATCATCGACGTGAACATCCTGCATGGGATAGTCTTTGCTTTGACTATGGAAAGAACTCAGTGATTCATTTCCTTTTAAGTAATTGCAAATATTGGCTTGAAGAATTTCGCTTTGACGGATTCCGTTTCGATGGTGTGACATCAATGCTTTATTACGACCATGGATTAGGGAAAGCATTTGGTTCGTATGCAGATTATTATGATGGTGGTCAGGATACTAACGCAATTACGTATCTGACACTCGCAAATATGCTTATTCATGAAGTCAATCCAAATGCTATTACAATAGCAGAAGAGATGAGTGGAATGCCGGGACTTGCTGTCAAATTTGAAGATGGAGGTATCGGATTTGACTATCGAATGGCAATGGGAATTCCAGACTATTGGATAAAGATGATTAAGGAGAAAAAAGATGAAGATTGGCATCCGACATCTGTGTTTTGGGAACTGACTAACCGTAGAGCTGACGAAAAAACAATCTCTTATTGTGAAAGCCATGACCAAGCTCTTGTCGGAGATAAAACCATCATATTCCGCTTAATTGATAAAGAAATGTATTGGCATATGATGGTAGATGACAATAATTTTATGGTAGATCGAGGAATGGCTTTACATAAAATGATTCGTCTTGTGACATTGTCGACTATAAATGGTGGTTATCTTAATTTTATGGGTAATGAATTTGGTCATCCGGAATGGATCGATTTCCCTCGCGAAGGAAACGGATGGAGCTATAAGTATGCACGTCGTCAATGGGATCTTGTGGATCGTGAAGATTTAAAATACAGGTATCTCAACAAGTTTGACAACGATATGCTTGCTGTTGTTTCATCAAATTATAACATACAAGCCACTCCGGTAGAAAAACTATGGGAAAAAGATGATGACCAAATATTGGCCTTTATGCGAGGGGATTTGATTTTTGTATTCAATTTCAGCCCGAATAAATCATTTACCGACTATGGTTTTCTCGCCCCTGAAGGAGAATACGAAGTGTTGCTTGATACAGATGCTAAAGAGTATGGAGGTTTTGGTAATATTGATTCTTCGGTACATCATTTCACAATGGAAGACAAACTTTACAAACCGACAGGTAAAGGTTGGTTAAAAATGTATCTGCCGGCACGCACAGCACAAGTATTGAAAAAAGTGAAGCAAAAACGTCAGCGACGTACATCAAAAAATAATTAATTGTTTGTTGCGATATTATAGAATGAGACTGCCTGGTTTGATATCAAGCAGTCTCTTTTGTGTTAATATTGTCTATAATTCGTCTATGGCAAAATAGAAAAAAGCGAGCTAATCATTGATAATCAATCAATTAGCTCGCTTTCTGCGGAGAGAGAGGGATTCGAACCCCCGGAAGCTCTCACTTCAACGGTTTTCAAGACCGCCGCAATCGACCACTCTGCCATCTCTCCAAAGTTTGCTTGGGGATTCGCTCTCATGCTACTGATTCGTTCCCTTGTTATTTGTTATTTCCGAATTGCGTGTGCAAAGTTAAGTATATTTTTTGTATTTGCAAAATTTTTTAGGTAAAAAAATGGTCTTTTTTTATATACTATTGATTATCTGATGTTTAGTCGCGTGCATAAAATAAGTTTTAAGTTCGGGAGATAGTCGTTCGATAGCATATCGTAGTGTAGTACGGGCCATTTGGTGTCCGAAGTTGTTGATAAATTTAATCAATCGTTGTTCATCGCGTTTGCCTATTTCTCGAAGCATCCATCCGATCGCTTTATGTATTAAGTCGTGCCTATCGAAGAGAAGTGTTATTGAAATTTGTTCGGTATCATCGAATTCGAATTGACGAATTAGACTTAAAGTGGCAACGATAGCGACTCTTCGTTCCCAAATAGTTCTGCTATTGGCAAGTTCGTAAAGGATGTGACGTTGGGCGTGATTTGTAATTAGCCAATCTCCTAATATTTTGGGAGCAACTAAATCAACTAAATCCCAATTGTTGCCACATTGAAGATGCTCAATGTAAAATTTAATGATTTGATTTACGTATTCATTATCTTTTTTGTGGTACTGATAGATCTCGATTAGCAATAAAAAACCAGCTAATCGTTCTTCGTGCCATTCCGATTTTATCAATGTATCGATGTCAGAAAGAGATGCATTTCTTCGGAAGTTTTTTATGATATTGCGTGTTTGAGGAACTCTTACTCCGTAAAATTTATCTCCTTCTCCATATTCTCCCTTGCCGGTCTTAAAAAAGCGTCTTAATATTGATGCTTGTTCTTCAGAGGCATGCTTTTTTAGTTCAAGTCGGATGCTTTGTGAAATCTTCATATTAATCGAATATAAATGCTGCCAACAGCATAAATGTAAATAAGAGGAGGTTCATTGCAGTTTTCCCCAATAGTGGGTTCAAAGCAGCACCGGTTTTTCGTCGTAATTGCTGCCAAATGAAGAAATGTAAGCAAAAATAAATTATTGGGATTATTAGTGCTGTATTCGGAAGTTTATGCCAAATAGGAGCCATTAATAACATAGCAATAATTCCGGATAATAAATAAGCTCGGCTCATTACTTTTCTTCCGAAAATTACGACAGTAGTACGCTTTCCTACGGCTTTGTCATCGTCCATATCTCGATAATTGTTAACGACTAATACATTAGCTGCTAACAAACCGATTGATAGTGAGATTAAAAACGTATCGTAGAAATTTTCCCATGATTTTTCTTGAATGTAACAAGTTAAACTTACCGGTATAATTCCAAAAAATACAATAACAGCTAAGTCTCCAAGGCCATGATGAGAAAGGGGATATGGTCCGGTGCTATAAGCTAATGCAAACAATCCGATAAAAAGCCCCACACAAATAAACCACCAGTCTCCGTAAAACAGCATTTCACAGCCAACAATAGCTGCTAATCCAAGAGTAATAAATGTCGCATTTTTCATCGCATTTGGTGAGATGTCGCCTTCTGTTACTCCTCGTCGAAATCCTTCTCTTCCTTTGCGGTCTAATCCATTTTTATAGTCATAGTATTCATTCGCAAAGTTAGAAGCTATTTGAGCTAAAATTGCAAATAAAAAGCATAGCAACGACGGAATTAGTGCATATTGGTTGTGCCATAAAGCAATTCCGCACCCGGCTAATACTCCTGCAATGCTTACGGGAAGAGTCCGTAGTCTCATTGCTTCTATCCATGCCTTTATAGGTGCCATAAAAAAGTTTGTCTAATTATATTTATAGCTCACTTTCGTTTATTGAATAGCTCTTTGAGGCTGTTTAATTGTTCTTCTTTTGTGGTTGTAGTTGATTTTTCAGAATTTTGAGTTGATTCTTTAGTCTCATTTTCTTCTACAATCGTTGTGGAGTCTGTGTTATGAGAGTCGTTGTTCCCTCCGAACATATTGAAAAGAGTAGAAAGTCCTTTGTCAGAAGAAGATGAGTTGATAGTTTTATTGTTATTCTCAAGTTTAAATCCTATGCAAATTCCGTCGTATGAATTTAATACGCCACTCAAAGTTTCTACTGTTTTTATTTTAGATAGAGAGGCAACGGCAGACACGATGCTTTGTAATTTTGAAGCATCAAACATAATGTCCATTGATGAGGATGTCTTTTGAATATATGTTTTAATGTCTCCGAGTAATCGTCCTAATGAGTTAAATGATACGATAAAATTTCCATCATCTGTTTTAGTAAATACGCCGGTTAGCGTAATTTTTTTTGTTTTTAAAGAGAATGATCCGTCTGTTTGAATTGAGAATACAGCTCCTGTCAATCCGAATTTTTCGAAATATGGGTTAACTTTACTTTCAATTGTTGATGCAGCGGCAATTCCTCCGGCCTTATTTAGAAAATTTTCACTTTGAAAAGAAACTGCTGAACCGGTAGAAGTCCATTCCCCTGCTAAGTCTTGTATTTCTATATTAGATGTAGAAAATACACCGTCAATCACATCTTCGACAGAAACTGATTTGAGAAATTCCGAGAGGTCGAATGCAAATGTTTGAGCAGGAATAGATAAAATCACTGCAATTAAAAGGTTTGATATAATCTTTTTCATACTATATTATTTATTATTATTTAATTCGTTGTCGATTGATTGGAAAATAGAATTGTTGCTTATAAATTCAGGAATGATTTCTTTCATAAGTTTAACCATATCATGAATGTTCCCGTCGTTGGCTAATTTGATGGTATTATTGATGCGATATTGCACCTCGTTAAAGTCGTATTTTCTGACTTTGGCAATCATGATTTTACTATTGCTTGTAGATATTGTTTTTTCTTTATCATTAAGCAATTCCTCGTATAATTTTTCGCCGGGGCGAAGACCGGTTTCAATGATTTTAATGTCTTCGTTTGGTTTAAGTCCTGCAAGAAGAATCATCCGCTTGGCTAAGTCATATATTTTTATGGGTTTGCCCATATCAAATATATAAATCTCTCCGCCATTACCCATGCATCCGGCTTCTAATACTAAAGAGCAAGCTTCTTGGATAGTCATAAAATATCGAATGATGTCTTTATGTGTTACAGTAAGTGGACCCCCATTCTCAATTTGCTGTCTGAATAATGGTATGACTGAGCCATTTGACCCTAATACATTGCCAAAGCGAGTTGTAATGAATTTTGTTTTGTCTTCTTCGTTATTACGTTGGATATTGTAGAAAAGTGATTGAACATAAATTTCGGCAATTCGTTTGCTCGCTCCCATAATATTTGTGGGATTTACTGCTTTATCAGTAGAAACCATTACAAATTTATGTGTATTGTATTTCACAGATAAATCTGCAAGATTTTTTGTGCCTAAAACGTTTGTCCGAATAGCTTCAGTAGGATTGTTTTCCATCATTGGGACATGCTTGTAGGCTGCAGCATGGTAGACTAATTCAGGTTGGAATTTCTTGAAAACTTTTTCAATACGTTGATAATCGGAAATGTCAGCTATATAAAGGTGAATTTTCACATTTGGAAATTTCTCTTGCATTTCCAATTGCATATTATGCATAGGAGTCTCTGCTTGGTCGAGAAGTATGATTTCTTTTGCTTGAAATTGAGCGACTTGACGCACTATTTCGCTTCCGATTGAACCTGCAGCACCTGTAATAAGGATTGTCTTATTCTTTATTTGGTTGCTTATTTGAGGATTTTTATTTTTTATCTCCGGACGTCCAAGCAAGTCCTCGATTTTAATCTGTTTGACGTGTCCGGAAATATTTGCTTCATTTTGCTGATTCATATCAAATTCTTCCACTTGATTGAGAATTCGAAGATTAATGTTTTTTTGAAGAAAAATATCAGCAAATCCGCTTCGCATCAATTCTAAATGATTCTGAAGGAATATCAGTGTTTGTGTTTTATATTTATGGAATATGAATTCGATATTATCTTCGTCAAAAATTTCAATAGGCATCCCGTTTACTTGTTTGTATTTTTGATCCTTGTTTAAGGATAGTAATGCCACAGGGTCAAATTCTCCGTCTATTTCATTTTTCAGACTATTTGCAAGAGATAGAGAGTTAATGGCAGAACCGAGTACAATGACTGACTCTCTTTTGTGATTTGTGTTCGAAATAATGTTGTAAAAATATTTAACGAATACTCTTATTAGCATCATTGCACATAATGAAGAGCAACCTGTAATTAGTATAGTAGGTGTGCTAATCAAAAGAGAATGGCTTGAGGAAAATAAAGAAAATATAATGTTGATACCACATAATATGGCTGTCGAAACAAATACGAATAATGTGGCTTTAAACATATCGTTTGTTAAAGAAAACCTTACGATACATTTATAGCTGCCTGTAATAAGGTTGGATAAAGCATAAGTGGCAATTATACAGCAATAGCCAATAAATTGATATGATTCTTGTATAGGTGAATTATTTACCGGTAATACAAATGTAATTAAAGCACTGATAGCGACTATTAATAAGTCTGCCATGTAGGTTATCCATCGAGGCGTTGGTGTCGAATAGATTAATTGCACCACTTTGATGCCGGATATTTTTTCTATGATTTTTTTTGCCATAATTAGTAGTTGGTCGACCTATTGCATGTATACTCTGCGTGATTAAACACAATCAGATAATTTATTTTGCAAATTTAATGCTTTTTTGCTAAAAAAAAAATTGTAGTTACATTCTTTGTAATAGTTTGAATGTGTATTAAAAGAAATGTGGTAATGGTCTTATTTGCGGAATTATTAGTCAAAATGGTTGATTTTACACATTAATGTGCCAAAAGGGAGATTTTTTTGTAGCTACAATTAAAATTTGTAATTTTGCTGAAATTTTTAAATTGCAAATAATAACTAAAATAAATAATATGAAAAGAATTAATTTTGTAGTACTTGTTGCTTCGGTGCTGACGCTCTTTTCTTGTAGCGATGAGAACCCATGGGTCTCAGCGAATGGAGAAGGGCATATCTCTCCGTTGGTATTGACCGATGGTACAGTGGAATCAGCATTGCCATTAACTCGCGGACAAGAGACATTGTCGGTCCCTGAAGCTGATAAATTTGCTGTTAAATTGGCAAAAGAAGATGGTACTTATTCCGAATCATGGGATGCAATCGGTTTGTTCCCTACGGATAAAAGTTTCGGGGTTGGTGCTTACACAATGGAAGCATATTATGGCGATTTTGAAAAAGAAGGTTTTGAGTCTCCATATTTTTATGGTTCATCAGATTTTTTAGTAAAAGAAGATGAGACTTCTGAAGTAAAAATAACAGCATCATTGGCAAATACGATGGTTAGTATAGATTATACTGATGCATTTAAAGCTTATTTCAAGCAATATAGTACACAATTACACTCCAAGGGAGGGGACTTTATTACTTTCTTGTCGGGAGAAACACGCCCTGCGTATCTCAAACCCGGACAAGTTTCAATTGTAGTGTCATTGACAAAGCAGAATGGAGTGTCGACCACATTCCAACCAACTTCAATAGCTACTGAGGCAAAGCATCATTATCATATTACATTTGATGTTAATGATGGAGAAATAGGAGAAGCTCAATTATCAATCAAGTTTGATGATTCGCTTTCGAAAGAGGATGTGGTAATCAATCTTAGTGACGATTTAATGTTGTCTCCGGAGCCGTCGTTGACTGCAGTAGGATTTGTTCATAATGAGTCTTTATCAATTCTTGAAGGTACTCCTGCTGAGGCAAAGTTTAATGCTATAGCAATGGGTGGACTACAAGAAGTTATACTAACGACACAGTCGGAACAACTCCATGCCTTAGGATGGCCTGACGAAATTGATTTAATGGCTGCTTCTGATTCTCAAAAAGCATTACTTCAAACTCTTGGTCTTAAAGTTGCAGGTATATGGAACAATCCGGATAAAATGGCAATTGTAGATATGTCGAATGTTTTCGAAAATTTAAATGGAGAAAGTTCGAATCAATTTACTCTAATGGTGAAAGATAAATTGACCAAAGTAAGTGAGCCGTTAGTGATGAAAGTCAATACTATTCCGGTGGAAGTGAGTGTGAAATCAGTCGAAGAAGTTATGATAGAATCAACTCAGACTGAAATGGTAATATCTTATAATGGTTATGATTTTTCAAAGAATATAGCAATTGAGGCTCAAAATCCGTATGGCGCATGGATTAATTGTGCTATTAATGAATTAACGCAATTATCGGAATCGGAATATAAACTTAATATTACTATCCCGGCATCATTGTCAGATATACCGGTGAGAGTGAAGTATAAAGGGGAAGTAAAAACTGACGCGACAATCAATGTCAAAGGAGTTCAACTTGCTGTTGATGACGTAGATATATGGGCTACAAAAGCAACTTTGAAGGTGTCTAAATATCCGACGGATATTAATTTGTCAGATTTGGATATATATGTAGCAGCCGGAAATGGTAATTACACAAAATATTCAAATGTCACTATAGATGCAACTAATAAGACAGTTCTTTTGAATGGACTTTCAGCCGGAACTGCATACAAAGTGATTGCAACAGAATTAGATGCTTTAGAACCCGGATGTTCGGAATTATCTTTCAAAACAGAATCGGCGTTACAAATAGAGAATGCCGGATTTGAAGATTGGAGTTCTTATGATTGGGAATTCAACCATAATGGTTCATTAGGAGGTCAAAGCAGTCCGATGAAATATTATAAACCTTGGAGTGCCGGTTCATCAGATAAATGGTGGGATTCAAATACAACTACAACATTAAGAAACAGTCTTACTATAGGATATACTTATTTCAAAACTTATCCGTTAGTGCAGTATTCTGTTGATTCTCATAGTGGTGGAAAATCAGCTCAAATAACAGTCGCTAATGTTGGTAATGGAAATAGTATTGTTGCTACTACCGGTAGTTGGTATGTTGGGGAATTGTTATTAGGTGCAGGTAATGATGGTACGAATGGTGGATGGTCACGATCGTCAGAAGGTCATTCATTTGAAGCTCGTCCGACATCGTTAACATTCTGGTATGAATACGTGCCTTATAGCAGTAGTGATACGTTCTCTGCGGAATTATGGCTGAAGGCTGCGGATGGAACAATTATCGCAACAGCATCGTTGCCAAATGGAGGCTCTGCTTCAGAATGGAAGTCAGTGGAACTACCTCTCAATTATACCGTATATAACAAGAAAGCCGCATCTATATTTATTGCATTTAAAGCATCGACATCATCCGATCATTCATGCAGTGCAGGTGGCGATTGGCTTGAAATAGCAGGCTCATCTATCTCAAAAGAAGATAAATATAGAATTAAGCTAAGTGCGACATTACGTGTAGATGATATTCAATTAAATTATTAAAAAAGTCTGAAATGAAAAAGATATATAATATATTAATGTTGGCTATTCTTGCAGTTGTGGTTGTTACAGCATGTAGTAAGGAAGAGCCATTTCCGACAGGCGAATATGAAAAATATGGTCAAGTGTCGATGAAAAAAATGCTTTTGGAAATTGCTAACGAAGAAACAGTCGTACGTTCATCGTTGGATGTTGGTACTTTTATCGTTACAATAACTAGGAGTGGAGTTGTCGTAAATACATATCAATATAAAGATATGCCGGAAATTTTGACGTTGCCGGTTGGAAACTATGTTGTTGATGTGAAGTCGCATAATGTAGAGCCTGCAGCTTGGGATAAACCTTATTTTGAGGGGGCAGAAACGTTTACTATAGAAGAAAACGTAATTGCAGAAATAGAAACTGTGGTTTGCAAATTAGCCAATGTAAGAGTAACAGTGAATTATGACGTAAATCTTAAGGCTTTGATGGAGGCTGATTGCAAAGTAAATGTAGTAGTTGGACAAAATGGGGTACTTGACTTTGGAAAAGACGAAACTCGTTCGGGCTATTTTAAGTATGAACAGGGAAGTAATACTATGGTAGCCACTTTCAGCGGTACTGTAGATGGAAATTATGAAGAAAATTTCAGAACTTACGTCGATGTAGCTCCGGGTAATCATTATATAATCACATATACATTACATTCACCTACTGGAGATGTACCCCAGCCTGAAGGCGTTATTAATCCGGGATTGATTGTGGATGCAACAGTTACAAGTGAAAATTTAACCATTAATGCCGATGTTGAAGATGATGTTTTAGAAGACTCTGATCGTCCGTCAAATGGGGATGAGCCAGGCGATGATCCGGTTAATCCGGATACTCCGGACACTCCTGCACCTACGGTAGATGCAGAGGCTCCTATTTCATTCGATGCTCCGAATGTCGTTAATGCCGGTTCTTCTGTGGTAATTAATGTACATAGTGAAGCAGAAACCGGTATAGAAGTTTTCAAAGTGAAAATAGTGTCGGATATTCTTACACCAAGTGAGTTGGAAGCTGTGGGACTTACAGATAATTTAGATCTTGTAACTCCGGGAGAGTATGAAGACGGTTTGAAAGGTTTGGGCTTCCCTGTGAATATTGGAGGGTTGAAAGATGTCAGAGTAGATATATCTCAATTTATGGGACTATTGGCAGTACTTGGAACAGGTTCGCATGATTTCGTATTGACGGTAGGTGATGCTAATGGAACAACAGTAAAAACATTAACACTTGTAATAGAATAATGCTATGAAGAATTTAATCAATATATTATTGCTAACAACAGTGTTAGGATGTGTGCTATCGTCATGTGTTAACGACGAACCATTTGCAGACGGCGAAGGTGTGTTGAAAATGAGAATGTATATCAATAATCAACTTACAACTCGTGCAGTCGATAATGAACAAACTTTAGCAGAAAATTGTGTGATATATTTGTCAAATAGCAAAGGTTTGATTTATAAATTCAAAGGATTGGATAATGTCCCATCCGATATTTATCTCAAATCAGGGAGCTACGTGGCTGAAGCTTGGACCGGGGATAGCGTTACAGCATCGTTTGATAAAAAATTTTACAAGGCTTATGAGCCATTTAATATTGCAAAAGGCGATGTTAAAAATGTAGTGCTGAACTGCAAAATAGCAAATGTTGTCGCATCAATCAATCCGGAACCTATCTTGGCTGAGGCATTAAGAAATTATGTAGTAACTATCGGTAACACTCGAGGTTCGTTAGAGTTTACTGCTGAAAATGCAGCATCTGCTCATGGTTATTTTATGATGCCTACAGGTGATACTTCTTTGACGTGGTCAATAAAAGGTGAACGAGAAAATGGAGAAGAATTCACAAAATCCGGTGTTATTGAAAATGTAGAGCCGGCTCATGAATATGTTTTAAATATTCGCTACACTCCGTCGTCAACTGCTGTCGGTGGTGCGTATATTACAGTAGAAGTTGATGATACAGAAGTAATCATTAATGATGAAGTTAAGCTTAAAGGAGCCCCTGTGATTTCTGGTGTAGGTTATGATATAGAAAATCCAATTTCGTCAGCTTCAGGTAAATTTGAAAAGAAATCAGTATATATTCAAGCGTGGGGAAAACTTAAAAATTTGAATGTGTCAACATCGGATTTCGCTTCATTTGGATTGCCTTCCGGCGAATTTGATATGGTGGCAGCTTCTGCTTCAGCTCTCGCTGAATTGGAAATGTTAGGATTAACTTATGAAACAGAATATGATGATGTACTAAACATATCATCAACTAAAGTATCTTTTGGAGAAACAATGTTGAATAAACTCACTAATGGTGATTATTCAATTCAAATTGCGGCTGTTGATGCTAATGATAAAGAAAAAGTGAAAACTCTGTACATAAAAGTGAGCGATGCAGGTGTAATACTACAGGAATCTGATTGGACAGAAATTTATGCTTATAGAGCGACTTTGCATGCTTTAGTCGTGAAAGAAAATCAAGTAAACCCGGGTTTCAGATATAGAGCATCCGGAGATACTGAATGGACAAATGTTACAGTAAATGATGTTGCTGTCAATGCTGAGATTTCAGTGGAAATTAATAATTTAAAACCGGGAACAAGATATGAATATCAGGCCGTAAGCGATGGATTTGTAAATACAGAATCGATGTATTTTACCACAGAATCACTTTTTGAAATCCCGAATGCAAGTTTTGAAGATTGGAGTGTCGCAAGTGATGATGCTATAGTACCGGGATTAAATGGCGAAGTTACTTTTTGGGATTCGGGTAACCATGGCTCAATCACAATGGATGTCAATATTACTACCGGTTCATCAGATATTTATAACACCGGTTCAAAATCAGCTCGCTTAGGTTCTAAGTTTGTGGGTCTCGGAGTCATCGGTAAATTTGCTGCGGGCAATATATTTGCCGGAAGATATGTTGAAACAGATGGCATGGATGGTATATTGTCATTTGGTCGTCCGTTTAATGGCTCTCGTCCTGTAAAATTAATCGGTTGGGCAAATTATCGTCCCGGAGTAGTAGATAAGGGAGGAAGTGCAATTGCCAATGGTGTTAATGACCAAGGTCAAATTTATGTAGCTCTCACTACTCAAGAATACACAATTAAGACTAAATCAAGCGAGCGTCAATTATTTAATTCAAACGATGCATCAGTATTGGCCTATGGCGAATTAACATGGACTGATAATTTTGGTGAAGATGGGAAAATGAAAAAATTTGAAGTCGTACTTGATTATAAAGATGCGGCAAAGTTGACTAAAGCTACTCATTTAGTGCTTGTGGCTTCTGCTTCTAAATATGGGGACTATTTTGAAGGTTCAACATCAAGTACTCTTTATATAGATGATTTAGAATTTGTATATGAATAAATTGAAAATAGGTGTTATATTATCGTTTATTTTAGCTTTCTGCTCTTGCCCTATTTGGGCAGAGCAGAAAGTTGAAGTATATGAACGAGATATAAAATCTGCGGTTTTTGTCCCTAAAGGACAGTGGGTAGCAGGTGTAAGTGTAAATTATACTCAGTCGACACAAAACAAATATCAATTTTTAATTGTAGAAGGAATAACAGGAGATACGTATTCTTTTAAAGTGAGTCCGATGGTCTGTTACCTCTTTAAAGATGATATGGGTGTCGGTGGTCGATTCTCTTATTCTCGAAATCTAACTAAATTAGAAAGTGCAGATATTGTATTAGATTCGGAAACTTCCTATGATTTAAACAATTTGTATAAATTATCGCATAACTATCATGTTACTGCTCTTATGAGAAATTACTTTTCGCTTGGAACGTCTAAACGATTTGGCTTTTTCAATGAAATTCAAATGCAGTTGGGAGGAGGTCAATCTAAACTGATGCAAGGAAAATCGACAGAAATTAGTGGTGCATATGAGACAAATTTCTCATTAGATATTGGCTTAACCCCCGGATTAATTGTTTTCCTAAATAATTATTCGGCTTTGGAAGTAAATGTGGGAGTTTTAGGCTTTAGTTATACTAAGACCAAGCAAATCAATAATCAAATTTATGAATCGAACAGAGATTCAAAATCAGCAAATTTCCGAATTAATTTAATGTCAATATCTTTTGGCGTAGCATTTTATTTATAAGGTATGAGAAAAGTTGTTTGCATTATATTATTATCGGTGTTTGAAACGTTGAATTTGAGTTCTGCACCCTATGTGTTGGATACAATTTATGTTGATGCTCCTTCTCAACAAATGGAATTTTTGGATGTTAAAAATGTAAACGGAGGTAAAATGTTTTTTATCCCTGATTCGTTGACATCTCAAGTAGAATCTGTTCTTGAAGGATATTCTAAAATTGTAAGAGATGATTCAAAAGTTGACCCTAATGAAAAGGTAATTGTGAATGGAGATACTGTTAATCTTATCATAAAAGATAAAAATTTAGGACGTTTTGACAGAGGATTGTTTAATTATATTTATATCCCGAAGGGTTCATGGCATTTCGGATTGACAGCATCGTATGGAGAATTTAATTCGGACGATCTTCAAGTGTTGGACCTTCTGACTGATTTCGATTTTACCGGGCATACATTCTCAATAAAGCCGTCTGTAAGTTATTTTATTAAAAATAATTTGTCAGTGGGAATGAGATTAGGGTATACAAGTTCTAAAGCCACTTTAGACTCAATGGTTGTAGATTTTGATGAAGATTTAAACTTTGATATATCTGATGTGTATTACCGTAATGAATCTTATACAGCTGCTCTGACTTTACGACATTATATTGGACTTAGTCGTGGAGGTAGGTTTGGCGTATTTAACGAAGTGGAACTTGCTTTTTCTTCGGGAAATGGAGATTTCAGGAGAAAATATAATAGAGAACCTAAAAATACACACACGACATCTATGGATGCAAGAATTAATTTTTCGCCGGGATTATGTGTGTTCATAATGAAAAATGTTTCATTTAATATATCTTTTGGAGTTTTTGGATATTATCTTAAAAATGAAAAACAGATTACAGATGGTGTAGAATCCGGAAATAGATTTACATCAGGAGCAAACTTTAAATTTAATCTGTTTAATATAAATTTTGGACTTGGCGTTCATATCTGATATAAGGATTATGAGAAATAAAAAGATTAACATATTAATATTGTTGACACTCGTTTCTTCATTGGTGTCGTGTATAGAAAATGATATTCCTTATCCAAGAATTCAGCAAAACATCTTGGCTCTTGCGGTCCAAAATGAAGTGTCTTCGGCAACAATTGATCCGGAAGCTATGACCGCTGAAGTTCACCTTCCGGAAACAGAAGATATAAAGAAAGTGAAATTTACTGAATTCAAATATACAGAAGGAGCAGAAGTTTCGAGGGATTTGCTTTTTGGGACGTATGACTTATCAACTCCAATAAAAGTTGTTCTGTCAAAGTATCAATCGTATGAATGGATTATATCTGCGACACAAGAAATTGAAAGATATTTCTCAATTGCCGGTCAAGTCGGTGAAACAGTAATTGATGCTGTCGGTCATCGTATAATAGTCTATGTGCCGGATAATCTTGATAAAAAAGAACTTGAAATTACGGCATTAAAGTTGGGTCCGGAGGGAATAACAACAATCTCACCAAATTTGAAGATAGGAAAATACGACTTTTCTAAACCTGTTCATGTAACAGTTTCTTACTTTGAAGAAAAAGAAGATTGGACCATTTATGTTGATACTACAACGGCTATTGTAACTACAACTCAGGCAGATGCGTGGTCAAAAGTTATTTGGGTGTATGGAAATGCTCCGGAAGGTGCCGACAATGGTTTTCAATATCGTGCAGCATCTGCATCAGAATGGGTCGATGTGCCTAAAGAAAGTATAATAATCAATGGAGGTGCATTTAAAGTATGTATACCTCATTTATATCCGTTGACTGAATACGTAGTGAGAGCTGTCTCCGGAGAAAATTTAGGGAATGAAATATCTGTTACAACTGGTGCTGTAGTGGCTCTTCCTGATGCATCATTTAATGATTGGTGGCAGGATGATAAAATATGGAATCCATGGAAAGAAGGTAGTACCCAATTCTGGGATACCGGAAATAAAGGAGCAGCAACGCTCGGACAATCAAATGTAGTACCATCTGATTATGTGCCAAATGGAGTAACCGGTAAATCTGCAAAATTAGAAACCAAATTTGTAGGAATTGCAGGAATTGGAAAGTTGGCTGCCGGTTCTATTTATTCCGGCGTGTTTAGAAAAGTTGATGGAACAAATGGTATTCTTGGATTTGGTAGAGAGTGGACCACTCGTCCAACAAAATTAAAAGGATATTTTCAATACACGACTGCACCGATAAATTATGCGTCAACCGAATTTAAACATTTAATTGATAAACCTGATACTTGTCATATTTATATAGCATTGACTGATTGGAACGAACCATATGAAATCCGAACCAATCCCAAAAATAGGCAAATTTTTGATAGGAACTCACCGGCTATAATTGCTTATGGCGAATTGTTGTGCGGTGAAACAACTGATGGTTTCGAAGAATTCGAAATAGAACTTAATTATAGAGCCACAAATCGTGAGCCTAAATACATATTGGTAACTTCTGCGGCATCTAAGTATGGTGATTTCTTTACCGGAGGAGCAGGTGCAGTACTATATGTCGATGAATTTAAGTTAGAGTACGATTATTGATTTATAGTATGAATAACGAAAAATTCAATTTTAAAAAAAGAATTAAGAGTTTTAGCTATGCTTTTAGAGGCATAACTGATCTCGTCAAAAACGAACATAATGCTCGAATACATTGTGTGGCAGCCGTAGCGGTTCTTATAGCAGGTTTTATATTACATTTATCAGATATAGAATGGGTGGCAGTGACCATTTGTATTGGAGGTGTATTTATGGCAGAAGGATTTAACTCGGCTATTGAAACATTAGCAGATAAAATATGCAAAGAAGATGACCTATTAATCAAAAGGGCAAAAGACATTGCTGCTGGAGCGGTATTAATTATGGCAATAACATCTGTGGTTGTGGGATTAATAATATTTTTACCTAAAATTATTAGATTATTTTAGCGATGAAACGTGTGGCTGTTGTGTTATTAATCTTTTCTTCGATTTTGGATTGCGTGAATGCTCAAGAATCGCAACCTATTGAATTGTCATCATCGCAAAAAGGTGTAAAAACTTCAAGTGATGTCTTACTTATAGCTATGCCGATTGCGACATTGACAGGTGTGATTATTAAACAGGATTGGACAGGTCTTAAGCAAGCTGCATTCTCCGCAGCTACTACAATTGGTGTAACTTATTTGTTAAAATATACAGTAAAAAAAGAACGCCCTGATTTTTCTGACAATCATTCCTTCCCTTCGGCTCACACATCTATAATGTTTGCAAATGCAGCATTTATACAAAGACGTTATGGTTGGAAATGGGGAATACCTGCATTTACATTGGCTACGTATGTGGGATGGGCAAGAACATACGCAAAAAAACATGATTGGTGGGATGTGCTTGCTGGAGCGGCAATAGGGGCAGGAAGTTCATACATATTCACACGCCCGTTTGCTGAAAAACATGAATTGACGATACTGCCTATTAGTGATGGAGAAAATTTCGGAATATATACTTCTATGAAATTCTGACTCGATTAAGAATTACCGAAACAATCACTAATACATAGCTAAATGACATGAGTTCGTTCTTGACTTTAACATAATTAAAGCAGAAATTTTATACCGTTCATATCTAATAGCATAAGAGGAACTGTTTATAAAAAGGGTATCGTTATCAATGTTATTTACTGATAAAGAATATTCCCAATAATATGTTATACAACATATTTAACACTTATTAACTATTCGGGGGTAATTAGTGGCGTTTTATATATTTTTGTGAAAAAATCAAATAGCAACTAATTTACAGGTTGATTCCTATGTGTAGGAGTAATAATAACGTAACAAATATATTAAAATTATGAGTTCAGAAAAACATGGTAATTCCAGAAAATGCCCCGGATGTGGAGCATTTGTAGAATCATTTCAAACAAAGTGTTCAGAATGTGGACATGAGTTCAACAATGTAGCATCAGCACAATCTGCTTCTAAGTTATTCGACTTGCTACAAGCGGCAGATATGCGAAAATCTCAAGAATTAGCAGCACACAACGTAGAGAAAAACCGCAGATTAGAAGAATTAGCTAAAATGCACAATTCTGACAGCAGCTTTGCAAAAGTATTCTCAGGAGGTAAAAGACATGCGAGAGAAGACGAAGAAAGAGAAGACTTAATCCGCGAATTGAATGCTCAAGCAAAGGAAATTGAACGCAAATTTTCCGTAGAAAAAGCACAAATAATTAAAACATATCCTATTCCTAATTCAAAAGAAGATTTACTTGAAATGTTAGCGATGGCTTCCTCTTCTGCGTATGACAATGACGGAGTTATCGGAAAAGAAGAAGAAGTATGGATTCAAAAGACAGACCAAATATATCAAAAGATTATCATCTGTGCATCTAACGACAAAACGATATTAGAACAAGCAACAGGAATGGTTGCTTCTTTAATAAAAAGATTACCAAAAGGATACAAGAATTTCACTCAAATTCCTCGCGAATATCGTGCTAAATTAAATGAAGAAATCAAACAAGAAAAACAGGATTTAAAAGAGGAAAAGAAAAAAATTTTAATCGGTATTTTAACCGGTTGGCGTGGCATTTTAGCTGCTGTGTTCTTATTGACTGCTATCATCTGCATAATAATCGGCGGTGGAGCTATAGTAATCGGTGTATTAGCACTAATTGGTGTAATCATTAGTCTAAATCTTATTTCAAAGCAATATAAAAAAGAAACTTCTCAAGAAGGTTTATTCTAACACAATAAATGAGGGTGTATTCTAAAATGAAACACCCTCTTTCACAAAAACATGCATAATATATGGGACTATTCGGAAGAGGGAAAAGTGGCGGATTAATGAACGTAATCCGTTGCG
>CAZGEX010000022.1:0-42589 GCA_964524385.1 uncultured Sangeribacter sp. | reverse complement strand
TTACGGTGATACGGCACATCACAGGTACAAGCCCGTTCTTCTTCGGGGCATTGCGTTTGAGATAGAATAATACTCTGAAAGTGCTTCTGCTCATAACTCTACTTTTTTGATTACAAAATAATTTATGGTAGAGTTGAGTGACGGTAAGCAAAACACAGCGTATCAATGCAAAAGAATCAGCCGAAGCGAAACCGGAACGAAGATATTAGAAACTTCGCTATATTTGCGACCGAAATCGCTTAACAAGTATTGCAATTCAATCTGTTACAACATCCAAAGCAACCTTTCAAAGTCAAGATTCAAAGTAACGGGATAGTAACTAAACTCTGTCATTTCTTGGCTTTTCATTGGCATTTAATGGCTCTGCAACATCTTGGCAAACACTGTTAAATCGCTAACAGACAACGTTATGTCCCCATTTTGCACTCACTTTTGTTTTTTTGTTGTATCTTTGTAGCAAATAATATTTATAGGATGATACCGACTATACAAGATATTGCCCATGAAGTTTTGAAGCATTTACCTTATGTGCCTTCTGAAAAACAATATATTCTCATTAACGCATTAGCGGCATTTGTCATCGGAAGGAAGCCTTTTGATTTGTTTCTGCTTTATGGCTATGCCGGAACAGGTAAAACCTCTCTTATGGCGGCGTTTGTCAAAACCTTGAAGTCACTAAAAATACCTGTCGTCCTTCTTGCACCTACCGGCAGAGCCGCTAAAGTATTCTCTGCTCATTCTGCCAATACAGCTCTTACCATCCACAAACGGATATATCGCTCAGATAATCTCGACCCTACGTCTTCAAAATTCTTTCTTGCACATAACAAAGACAAAAACACTATTTTCATTGTGGATGAAGCTTCTATGATTTCCGACGATATGAATTCCGGCTCGCTGTTAATGCATTTAGTGCGTCATGTCTATTCATCGTCCGGATGCAATCTGATTCTTATGGGAGATACGGCACAATTACCACCTGTGGGACAATCCGACAGTCCGGCTATGAATAGAGACCGACTTATTCAATTAGGGCTACAACCTATTGGATTCAGTCTCGACGAACCGGTACGTCAAGCAGCATCAAGTGGTATATTATATAACGCAACTCGCATCCGCAATAGGATGATGAAAACGCCATTACCTCCGCCAATGATTTGGATAAGTAAATTTTATGATGTGCAATCTGTCTCTTCCGAATATCTTGCTGAAATGATTTCCGACAGTTATTCTGAAGTAGGGCAAGACGAAACTATCGTTATCACTCGGTCCAATTTTCGAGCCAACCATTTTAATCGAGGGATTAGAGGTATGGTCAGATATGCTGAAGAAGAAATCGAACGTGGCGAACGCTTGGTCGTGGCTAAAAACAATTATTTTTGGACTAAAAACATTAAAGAACTTGATTTCATTGCAAACGGAGATATTCTACAAATCACATGGTTAGGAACTTCCGAGAAACGCTATGGGATGAGATTTGCTGATGTAGAATTAGAATTTCCAAATACCGATATTTCATTCAATGCTAAAATTTTATTGGACACACTTAATTCAGATGTAGCCAACATGTCAAACCACGATATGAATCTGTTATATACCAAAATTTTAGACGATGAAGAGGGAGAATTGAGCCACCGAATAAAAGCAATTCAAAACAATCCATATTATAATGCACTACATGTGAAATATGCTTATTGTCTGACATGTCACAAAGCTCAAGGCGGTCAATGGCGTCACGTCTATATTGATATGAGCGGACTGCAACCCGATACGCTCGATATAGAATTTTATCGTTGGCTATACACCGCCATTACTCGTGCATCCGAAAAGGTGTTCTTCATCAATCCGTCTATTCCTGTTAAATAAACAACTATCCTTAACTATAAAGTTAAAACTTGAATTATTATTGCAACCACCATTAATAAAAAGCAAGTGCAATTTGTTTTGATTGCACTTGCCTTATATATTGACTTAGTATTTTTATTTTACTACTTTGGCACGTTTTGAATCCCAAATCAAGTAACCGATAATTAATGCATAAGCCACTACACCAAGAATTTGTGTCAAACCTTCTGACATTGTGTTTTCGTAGTTAAAGCCGGCAAATTTAGTTACGGCAGCAAACACTCCAAATAAAGCGCCACCGGCTATAAGCCCTGACGAAATCAACGTACCTCTATCGCGACGTGCATCACAAACTTCTTTGTCTTTAGAACTATGGCTAACGAAATAAGCGATAGCACCTCCGATTAACATTGGCGTATTTAATTGCAATGGGATAAACATTCCGAGACAGAATGCCAATGCAGGCACTCCAAGCCAATTAAGTATCAATGCAAATATTGCACCTACCATATAGAGAATCCATGGCGTTTCACCACCCATCATAAGCGGTTCAATCACTTTTGCCATTGCATTTGCTTGCGGAGCTACCAACGCATCAGGTCCGGAAAATCCATACACTTTATTAAGCACAAGTATTACACCACCAACTGTGGCAGCCGACACAAGTGTCCCGAGGAATTTCCAACTTTCTTGCTTTTTAGGAGTAGAACCAAGCCAATAACCAATTTTCAAGTCGGTAACAAAGCCTCCTGCCATTGACAATGCAGTACATACCACACCGCCAATCACCATTGATGCAACGATTCCGGATGTTCCACTAAGACCGATTCCTACAAATATTGCTGAAGCGATAATCAAAGTCATCAAAGTCATTCCTGATACAGGGTTTGATCCTACAATGGCAATTGCATTTGCCGCTACTGTAGTAAACAGGAAGGCAATTATTGTTACTACAACCCATGCCACTACTGCTTGCCACAATGTACTAATCACACCAAACCAGAAGAATATCAACACTGCAACAAGAGCAATTGCGATGAAGAACACTATATGTTTCATTGACATATCCAATTGCCAACGTACAGGTTTTTCAGAACTTGATTTACCTTTAAATTCTTTTCCCGCAAGACCTATGGCTTGAACTATGATTGGCCACGATTTCACAATACCGATTACACCTGCCATTGCAATACCACCAATACCTATCAAGCGAGCATATTCGCTAAATATGCCTTGTGAATCTAACGATGCTATTTCAGGAGAGCCATATGTCCCCATTAACGGAATCACTATCCACCACACAAAGATAGAACCCGCAAATATCACAAATGCATATTTCAGACCTACAATATAACCCAAACCAAGCAACGCTGCTCCTGTGTTACAACTAAACACAAGTTTGGTCTTTTCTGCAATTGTAGCACCCCATGATGATGCTGTGGATGTGATTGTTTCCGCCCACCAACCAAATGTCGCTACTATATAGTCATAGATACCACCTATCAACGATGCAAGAATAAGTGTTTTGGCTTGACCACTATTTGCCGAACTTTTCCCTTCTGCACTGATTAGTACTTGAGTAGTTGCTGTTGCTTCAGGGAATGGATATTTTCCGTGCATATCTTTAACAAAATACTTACGGAACGGAATGAAAAACAATATACCTAAAATACCCCCAAACAATGAGCTTAAGAATATTTGGAAGAAATTGACAGTAATATCAGGATATTTTGCTTGAAGAATATACAATGCAGGCAATGTAAAAATTGCTCCTGCAACAATCACTCCCGAACAAGCTCCAATCGATTGGATAATTACATTTTGTCCTAATGGATTTTTCTTTTTCAATGCTCCCGATAGCCCTACGGCGATAATTGCAATTGGAATTGCAGCTTCAAACACTTGACCTACTTTCAATCCTAAATACGCAGCTGCCGCACTGAACACTATTGCCATTATCAACCCGGTGATGATTGAATAAGGAGTAGCTTCTGCTTGGGGCAACTCCGGATGCATTACAGGACGGTAAGTCTCGTCCTTACCTAATTCTCTAAATGCGTTCTCCGGCAATCCTCCCGATGTCTGAACACTTTCATTTATGTGTTCCGGTGATGTTAGAGTTACATTTTCCTCTTTTTGTCCTTTTTCTTTCATTTCGTTTATTATGTTAGTTGTTATATTTCTACTATATAGATATTCGCATTTTGGTGGTATATCCTAATAAATGGCGAAATTAACGATTTTTATTTGAATTTTAAAGTATCTACGCACTTTTCTGACTTTTTTGTTTATTACTGCATATTTTCGATAATTCAATTTACATCTACATTAACACTACAACAGATATATAGACAAAAAAGAGCCCTACAAATGTGCAGGACTCCATTGCTGAGCTTAAAAATTTTAAGGTAACTATATATTACTTTACAGTAAGGACAATATCTACATATAGGTTTATTAACATCTTTTATGAGACTGTCTAACAATAAAAGTTGGGCAGTCTCTTTTTAATAATATGCGATTTCATTAATAAATTTAATGTTTTAATTCATTTTTACAGATTATCAAATCTACTGTAAAGTAATATATAGTTACCAATAGTTATTATTTCTCTAACACAAAATTTTTTTATTTTTTTATATATTCTTTCATATAAGAATTTCGGTTGACAGAAATTTTGTGGTTTTGAACTACTTTCGCTATTTTTTTCGTAATTTTGCATTTCAGTATATGTGCTTTCCCGATTTTTCAATATGGACACTCATAAAAATATTTCTAATAATATCGATATATCTGATATTTCTCTATGGCATCTGGTGCTAACTATTGCATTTGATGGCATAGATGCCTGTTTCTTTAATCCCTCCTCCGGAGAGAAAGTTGACTATCTTCAAAAAAGATGGAATTGCGATGAATCTGAATTGGCAAATACAATCCAAGACATAATCTACGACAATCCTATTCTACTTGAAGGCTATCACACTTCTATCATAATAGAGAGCCAACATTTTCTTATAGTTCCGACCTCCCAAATTTCAGATGAGGAGGACTCTAAAGCAATGTTAGACTTTATTTGTCCGAGTAGCAACAAAGATATTTATTCTGATTCTATAGGCGACATTACATTCATTTTCTCTTTTGTCAAGGGGTTAAAATCTTTTCTTTATCGAACTTTCGGAACAGAAAACATTTATTGTCATTTGTCGGCTATGACTAAATCATTCATAAATTTATCTTTACAGTCTAACAACGACATAATGTTTGGACATCTTCGCAAAAACAAATTAGACATTTTTGCCTATCATAAAGGCAATCTGAAAATGGCAAACACATTTGACTATAAAGAAGTTTCCGATGCAGCTTATTTCATCCTTAATGCATGGGAGGCACTCGGATTCGACCAACAAAATGGCGAATTAAAAATCTCGGGCAACAAGGAGCAAAGAGAGCTTTTGATGCCAACTTTACGCCAATACATTAATTATGTAATGTTGACCACTGCTCCCGAAAGTGTCAATTCGGAAGATTTACCGACATCTTGTTTCTTATCAATGCATAAAATTTACAACTATGAGAATAATTAGAGGCAAATATGGCAAACGCCGTTTTGATGTACCCAAAAACATATCAGCTCGTCCGACAACGGATTTTGCAAGAGAGAATATTTTTAACGTGCTTGAAAACATTATTGATTTTGATGATATGAGTGCTCTTGACTTATTTGCCGGCACAGGTGCAATAAGTTTTGAATTTTTATCACGTGGATGTAGCGAAGTTGTAGCGGTAGAAATGGCTAACACTCAAGTCAATTTCATCAAATCGGTAAAGCAAAAATTAAATGCAGATGGTCTGCGTGTAGTTAAGGGGGATGTATTTAAATTTGTTGAAACTTGCCTTAATAAATTCGACATCGTATTTGCTGACCCTCCATATGATCATCCTAAATTTGCTGAAATCCCGGAACTTATTCTGAACTCGCAGATGCTAAATCCCGGATGCCATGTCGTTATCGAACACTCCAAAAACCACGACTTCAGTCACTTACCTCATTTCGACCAACATCGTACCTATGGAAGTGTCAACTTTTCAATCTTCCATTTGCCCGAATAGATTACGTCTCATTAATAGCAAGCGAGGACCGCAATATTGCAGCCCTCGCCTTAATTTTATTTATGTATACTCTTATTTATACATGTGTTCCCACCAAGCGGAATCATTTTTGAGCCATTTTGCAAAGAACGCCATTATTGTGTTGTGCCAAGGGATTAATTGTTCGTAATCACGTATGACATGATCTGCTCCATTGACTGTTACAAGTTCAACCTCTTTACCTAAAATTTTTAGAGCGTTAAACAACTGAATACTTTCTCCGACAGGCACATTTGTGTCGGCTGTACCATGCAAAAGAAGTATCGGTGTATTGATTTTGTCTGCATTAAACAGTGAACCATGTTTTGTGAATAATTCCGGATTGGTCCATGGATATGAATCAGCAGCCGCCACTGAATTATAGCTATAACCCCAATATCCTTCACCCCAATAGCTTGTTACATTGGAAATTCCGGCATGTGACACTGCCGCTGCGAACAAGTCTGTACGAGTCTGTAAATATTGTGTCATAAAACCTCCATAAGAAGCCCCAATACAGCCTATTCTGTTTTTATCGATAAAATCGTGAGCATTGAGACATTGCTCCACTCCTTCTATAATATCGTCGGCAGTGTAATCACCCCACGCATTTACATGGCGAGCCGAGAATTCTTGTCCGTAACCGATGGTCCCGCTCGGATTTAAAACATATGTCACATAACCGTTTGCAGCAAACATATGTCCACAATATGGATTCGACATAGCCTTTGTAGTTGGTGTCGTTCCTCCGTAATAATACACTATCATAGGATATTTTTTTGCAGCATCAAATTGCGGTGGATAACAAATGTATCCTTCTATTAAATCACCTCGAGAGTTAACAAAATCGAATTGTTCGGTTTTTCCAAAATCAACCTCATCAAGTGTGGTTTGAAGCGGACTATCCACAAGACGGTTTACCATCTTTTTTGTATCATACACCCACACCATACTTGCATAATCAAAACCATAGTCGATATATGCTATTTGTGACGGATTGGCGAATGCTATGGAAAAATTTGTAATTACTTCTGATTTGACAGGTAATTTTTCATATCGTTTCTTTGCTACGACATATCTGTACAAATTCTTATAAAAACCTTCTGTAACATACATATAAATATTTCCATCTCCTCTATTCCAAGTTGCTCTATCTATCGACGGATTGAAATCCAACGATATTGGTTCCACTTCGCGTGTCGCTTTATCAAAGATAAAGGCTTGAACGTCAAAATCGTTTACTATCGGATGTTCGCCACAATTTTTACCTAAATTATCGAATGCGGCCGCACTTCCCAAAAATAATATTTTGGAACCATCAGGCGAATACAGAGCATTAGACAACATACCGGTGTTTGTAACTAAAGTATCCACTTCCAAAGTTTCTAAATCTACATCTATAAACGAGTTGCTATTGAACGGACGTATTGTAGGCGTCTGTTCAATTGTAGCATAAAGCATTTTTTTACCATTCGCAGCTACATCTGTCAAAAACACAGAGCCTTCCACAATCAGTTCTGACAAACCGTTTCTTAAATTATACTTATAAATCGCCGATTTATCTCTATTTCCCGGTATTCTGTCATCAGGTGTTGTGTAACGTTGCATCACGCCATCGCTATAGACGCCTTCTATCTGCTTAGTGTAGATTATATAATCCATATCTTTATTCCACACATATCCATATGCAACCGGAAAATCTGCTACGACCAATCTTTCTATCATTGTAACAGGGTCTAACGCATACAAATCATATCCTTTTTCAGAATTAATTGTATAGACAATTTCATTCCCTCCGTACGACCAATCGGCAGATGCATTCAATCTATTTGCAATTACTTTTCCGGTTTTCACTTCCGATAAAACACAATACGAATTAGTGATTTTCGCTGTAGCTCTGTCGTTATATCTTGTCAAAAGATATTTTCCATCTGCTGACAGACTTACCGATGCAGCTCGCTTACCAAGCTGTATGTCAGACATTTTCAATCTGCGTTTTCCATCTACATTACAATAGACATCTGCTTCTTTATCTCCACAATCCACAGATGCTTTAAGTGTGGTTTCCGCGTCTGTGACGAGCAATTTAACCACCACTTTATAGTCACGTAACGGCAACATTGTTAAATCTATTTCGCTATTACCTCCTTCATACTTTGGCATCTTCATTTCGCCATTGACAAACAATTCGTAAGGCGAAGGGCTGTCAATTTTCAATTTTGCAGTTACAAATTGTTCTGACATAAGCGATGCTCTACAAACCACAATTTTAGCAACACCATTATTCGCAACTTTCAAGACAATTGCAGATGTGGTATCAGCGGCATTTACTACCATTGTCTCATTTGCAAAAAGATTTTCTACATTGACTTCATTTTTCAACAATGCAGCTTTATCGCCTTCAGCACCGCATTTTTCTGTCAATGCATTTGCTACGTTTATCGGTTCACTGACCTCAAATTCAGTAATTTCAAAAGTTTTTGCAGCCAAATTCCCTACGAACATAGCCAACAAGATTGCAAAAATTTCAGACTTTTTCATATTTTTCACCTATTTGATTTAAGCAACAAAGCCGCATCAAAACTATTCATTTCGATTGCGGTTTTGCTTTATTTTATCTGTTTTTACTTTGTCAATGCAGTAATCGAAGCTTTTATTGCTTCAATTTTTTCTATCGCATCCGATTGTTTTTTACGCTCCATAGCTACGACTGCTTCCGGAGCATTTGCCACAAATTTTTCATTTCCAAGTTTCTTTTCTACCGTAGCAAGAAATCCTTGATAGTATGCTAAGTCGGCATTAAGTTTTTTCAATTCCTCCTCAACATTCACGTTACTTTCCAACGGCACACTGAATTCAGTTGCTCCGACACGGAATGCCACTGATGCAGGGTCTTTTTCCGCTACAGATTCCACAGCTTTAAGGTTTGCCATTTTCACTAACACTGATTCCAACACTGCATTATATGCTCCGTTGACTTGTAATTTCAAGGTTTCTTTGTTTGCAATATGTTTTTGCAAACGGATTGTTCTGATTCCGGCAATAATTTCTTTAAGCATTTCAATTTCTGAAATCAACTCATTGTCATAGGCAACAGAAGCAGGGAGTTGAGCCACCATTATACTCTCGCCTTCATTGCGTTCAGCGAGATGTTGCCATAATTCTTCTGTAATGAACGGCATGAACGGATGCAATAAGCGAAGCAATGAGTCGAAGAAATACAATGTTCTATTATAGGTCTTTGCATCTATCGGAGAGCCATAAGCAGGCTTAATCATTTCCAAATACCAAGATGAAAATTCATCCCAGAACAATTTATAGATTGCCATCAATGCTTCTGAAATACGGAATTTGCTCATCAAATCAGCCACTTCCTCAAGTGTCTTATTCAATACGGCATCAAACCAACGACAAGATATTTCAGCATATTCCGGTTGAGCTATTTCTTTGCTGACTTCCCAACCTTTCACTAATCTGAACGCATTCCAAATTTTATTACAGAAATTACGTCCTTGTTCGCATAAACTATCATCATACATAATGTCGTTTCCGGCCGGAGCTGCAAGCATCAATCCCATTCTCACACCATCTGCTCCGAATTTTTCTATCAGTTCCAATGGGTCCGGAGAATTACCGAGTGATTTCGACATTTTACGCCCGATCTTGTCTCTTACTATACCTGTGAAATAGACATTGCCAAATGGCTTTTTATTCATATATTCATAGCCTGCAATTATCATTCTTGCCACCCAAAAGAATATTATATCCGGAGCTGTCACAAGGTCGGCTGTCGGATAATAATATTTCATCTCTTTATTTTCCGGCTCTAAGATTCCATTAAACAATGATATTGGCCACAACCAAGATGAGAACCATGTGTCGAGGCAATCCGGATCTTGACGCAAATCCGAGAATTGAAGCGAATCGTTGCCAGATTTTTCTTTTGCCAATTTCAATGCTTCTTCTTCCGATTCCGCCACAACATAACCACCTTCAGGCAAGAAATAAGCAGGAATACGATGTCCCCACCACAATTGTCGAGAGATACACCAATCTTTTATATTGGTCATCCAATGACGATAAGTGTTTTTGAATTTCGATGGCACAAATTTTATATCATCGGTTTCTACTGCTTCAAGTGCAGGTGGCACAAGTTTGTCCATTTTCACAAACCATTGCATTGACAACTTCGGTTCTATAACCTCATTCGTACGTTCTGAATGTCCAACTTTATTGACATAATCTTCTACTTTCTCTACCAATTCCGCAGCAGTAAGATCTTCCATAATTTTCTTTCTGACATCGAAACGATCCATTCCGACATACATTCCTCCACGTTCTGAGATTGTGCCATTGTCATTAAATATATCTATTGACGGAAGATTATATTTTTCACCAAGCATATAGTCGTTGACATCATGTGCCGGAGTCACTTTCAAACATCCTGTGCCGAAATCCATTTCAACGTATTCATCCATTATGACAGGTACAGCTCTGCCCACTAATGGCACTATCACATTTTTACCTTTCAGCCATGCGTAGCGTTCGTCGTTAGGATTGACACAAACTGCCGTATCGCCAAGAATTGTTTCGGGACGAGTAGTTGCTACAACTATATATTTATCTTCGCCTTCCACATAATAACGCAAATGGAAGAGATGACTTTGCTCTTCTTTATAGATTACCTCCTCATCGGAAAGAGCTGTAAGTGCTTTAGGGTCCCAATTCACCATTCGCACACCTCGATAAATAAGACCTTTATTGTAAAGGTCGACAAACACTTTGATTACACTCTTTGAGCGAGTTTCGTCCATTGTGAACGCAGTGCGATCCCAATCGCAAGATGCCCCGAGTTTTTTCAATTGTTCGAGAATGATACCCCCATATTTATGTGTCCATTCCCAAGCATGTCCCAAAAACTGTTCACGGGTAAGGTCAGTCTTCTTTATCCCTTCTTGAGCAAGCTTAGCCACCACTTTTGCTTCTGTTGAAATAGATGCATGGTCTGTCCCCGGCACCCATAATGCATTTTTACCTTCCATACGAGCACGACGAATCAAAATATCTTGAATCGTATTATTGAGCATGTGTCCCATATGAAGCACTCCGGTTACATTCGGTGGAGGGATCACTATTGTGTATGGCTCTCTATCATCCGGTTCAGAATGAAACAAACGATGCTTCATCCAATACTCATACCATTTTCCTTCTACTTCTGCAGGGCTGTATTTCGTTGCCAACTCATTCATTTTTTGTATCTCTATTTAAAAATTTTATGTTTGTCTTATTTTAATCTGCAAAGATAACAAAAAATATATATTTTCGAAAACTAACTGTAAGTTCTGTTAATTTTTCATGCTATCAACATTAAAAGTTTTTGTAGAATCGTTTTTAATAAAAGACGACAGCAAAACTATCACAAGATAATTCGCTGTCGCCTTTATATTGCCAATTATATTTCTGTTATATTATCTCTTCACATTCATTATCGAGATCCTTTCCCATTAAAAATGGTCGAAGTCCCAAACCTCTGCGTGTGTCATGATTTTCCAAATCCGAGATTTCACAACCGATTTCATTTCTTATTGCTATTCTTTCTTGTGCTTCTGCATCGGTGGCTTCTTCGCACATAGAAATTTTCTTATACTCCGGCATATCAATTCTGACGCCTAAGAGAAAACCTTGATCGAGAAGCTGACGTTTGATGTCATTAAAGACTTCATTAAGATTTTCCACTTCTACAGGTTTGACATTCTGTGCACCGATGAAATTTTGCAATGAAATAATCGGCATAGCGAAATTTTCATCAGTTCGGCATGGCACAAAAGAGAAACATTCTGCATAGTCGGTAATCATCTTACCTATCCAAATAGGTTTGTCGACCGGAATCTTCGACAATGTTACATCGTAGTAAGCACTCGGCAATAAAACTCCGGGAGTTGACATCCTATTTATCTTTTTGCCCAATACCATTACCGTATCTACTACTATCTTGGAATTATCATTTCTAAGATATGAGCCAAAGATTATTATGTCATTTTCTTGAATCCCCCATTTTTCTCCGTTTTCAAGTTTACAACAAGCATAATAAAAATTGTCGCCGAAAACAAATGGGTCTGTATTGAGGACCTCCGGAATATAATCCAAATGAGTAAAAAATGGTTTATGAATATATTTGTAGCGAGAAGTTGTCGGATTTTTTCGGACTTCCGAACAACACTCAAATTCGCCTAAAAAATATATTGTCTCATCCTTGTGAAGATTTCCGAAAGCATCCAAATAGTCGGCCGAATCCGACTGCATAAACTTTCTATAATGCGATGTCGTACGATTCCATGGACAATACTTCTTCCCTTGCATCGAGCGTAATCGATGCGGATGAGCTACAAACCATATTTTACCTTTAATATTTAACTTATTCACTGACACTTACTAATTTATTGCATCATTACCACATCCCTGCCACTACTTTATTACCACTTATTAATTCCCAGTCCGACAAACTGACATTTTCAATAACAGCAGCATATTTACCAACTAATTTCAATGAAAAATGAGTATGTTCACAGTTGTTTAAATTTATATTTTCAGGAGCATTTACGACATAGTCTAATCCTCCCATATTAAAAGAGAGCATTGTGTCTCCTTTGCTATACTCACAAGAAGGAACAATAACCGTAAAACTATATTTTCCACTTGCCTCATCCTTTGTAATTAATGGCTTTATTGGAATAAATTCCTTCTCTTTTTTACCTCTATCTAAAAGTACATTAAAATAAATGTATGCATAATACTTTTCATATTCAGAGGGGAAATAGAATTTAACATTTTCGGGTGTCATAGATGCAAGTGTTGATGCATCAAAATTTTCATATTCGTCGATTGTAATTGTGATTTTTTCTACGATATGACTTAATTCTACTGGTCTACTTCCACTTCCAACCTGCTCAAGGACATTACTATTTTCTACCGTTCCCGACAAGAAATCTGCTTTTCTGAAATCATCAATGGTGGATTGATCTTTACAAACTAAATATTGGGGGTAATTTTCGTCATCTAATTCACAATCTTGCAACGAATAGTAAACACATACTGTACCATTATGTTGAAAACTTTTACTATCTGCTGAGACAAATTCGGCAACCCCATCCACTGTGCCATTTGCTGTAGAATATTTTATCCTTTGATGAGGAGAAACAGAAAGATCTGGTCTTGTTTGTAACCAAATTTCATCTCCCGGCAAAAATTTAGTTCCTTCCGCTTCGGAATCTACGCGTGTCACTACATCATTGACAGTAACATACATTTTTAATTCATTTGATGATTCTCTCGGAATTTCATCATTTGTACAAGAAGTGACCATTAGAGCCGCAACTGCCATTATAAAATTTGAATATTTAATTTTCATATTTATATCGTTTTATTCTTATTAATTCTTATTCAGTTTCCAATTTTACATCAGAAATAGCATTTGTCCACCCTTTTATTGTAGATTCTACTGTGATAAGTTCGTCACCTCCTGCATATATATTAAATTCAAGTATCTGTCCGCTTTCTGCTGAGAGATTAAATAGTGAAGGTTCAAAACTGTAACCAATTCTATTTCCTGTTTCCTCTATTTTTGCTGATATTACAAGGTAACGAGTGGTAAACGGAGGGACTATTGCCTCATATGTAGCAAAACAATCAGATTGCGTCTCTACTTGTTTTAAAACAAATTCTGTTTCTTGGAAATCTTCTTGAGGTGTTACTATCGACCACTCATCATCTGATGTCGGTATTCCTATTGACGCTGTGTTAAGCATCGTTGAGCGATAGCGGTTATTTGTTATCCTTAGATTATTTATTGTTTTGCCATCTAAATAACCGGTTTCATTATATACATTAACCCTTACCTTTGATAATATATGTTTGAATTGCATATTAAGCTTTGATGTTGATGCTGAACCTTTGGCAACCAAAAGATCTAAATCATTAAACTCGTTATCGGTTAATGCACTTTGATCATTAGGTAATGTGACAAATATTGAGTCTTTTTCAGCATCATAACCATCATTAGCGGCAGATGTAAAAAATGCCGACCATGTAGCAGTCGAGCCCTCAGCCCATGGCAGATTTACATCTGATTTCCAAGATGCTCCATCACAAGTAAAGCCAAAATAATCGGCACTGTATTGCGAATCTGCATTTGATGACTTCAAAAACAATCTAATATCACCACGTGTTGGCAAAAAATTGTCGGTTGCTTCATATCCTGACCTTGTTTGCAATTCACCTATACCGACTGAATTGATTGATACATACTCGCCCCCATGATAATTTGGGTCGTCATCTTGCGAACAACTTATCACCAATGTCGGTAGGGCTAACATCGGCAACACCCATTTAAGCATCTTTACGTTCATCTATATATAAATTTAAAAATTATACACGAAATCGACAAGTTTCACTGCTAAACTTGATAATGTGATGCAAAGGTAAATAGAAAGCGCAGCTTTACCCCCGAATAGTTAATAAGTGTTAAATGTGTTTTAAAACATATTTTCTGCACATTGCATTCCGAAAAAAGGACAACAACCTGCAATCGTTAGATAAACAAAAAAGAGTTCGTTTCCGAACTCTCTTTATGATAGTTAATCGTCTGTCATCTTGGTTAGTCCATCGTAGCGGCAAATTCCATCAGATAAGCCTTGATAAAATCATCGATGTCACCATCCATCACGCCGTTGACATCTGATGTCTGATAATTTGTGCGATGGTCTTTTACTCTACGGTCATCAAAGACGTAGCTACGGATCTGGCTACCCCATTCAATTTTCTTTTTGCCGGCTTCAATTTTTGCCTGTTCTGCCATACGATGCTGAAGTTCCTTTTCATAGAGGATTGATTTAAGCTGTCGCATTGCATTTTCTTTATTCTTAGGTTGGTCGCGAGTTTCGGTGTTCTCAATTAAGATTTCTTCCTCTTCGCCTGTGTAAGGGTCCTTATATTGATAACGCAGTCTGACACCCGATTCCACTTTATTCACGTTCTGACCACCGGCACCGCCACTTCGGAATGTATCCCACGACACAGCTGCCGGAGAAACATTGATTTCAATGGTATCATCGACTAATGGAGTTACGAATACGGAAGCAAATGAAGTCATACGTTTCCCTTGTGCATTATACGGGCTGACACGAACCAAACGATGCACACCGTTTTCGCTTTTCAGGTATCCATACACGTAATCGCCCTCAATATTGATTGTTGTGGATTTTATTCCGGCATCATCACCTTCAAGAAGCTGAGCTATTGAGGTTTTATATCCATGTTTTTCAGCCCAACGCAAGTACAGACGCATCAACATTGAAGCCCAATCCTGACTTTCCGTACCACCTGCTCCGGAATTGATTTTCAGCACCACTCCGAGTTTATCCTCTTCGCGACGAAGCATATTGCGAAGTTCGAGATTTTCAATCGCTCTCAACACTTCTTCATATTGTGCGTCAACCTCGTCTTCTGTAACAAGTTCATCTTTAACGAAATCGAATGCTAATTGCAATTCATCGATTTGTTTCTCCAATGCCTCGTAGTTTTCAATCCAGAATTTCAATTCCTTGATTTTACGCATTTGGGTTTCAGCTGCTTTTTGGTCATTCCAAAAATCAGGGACATGCGTACGCAACTCTTCCTCTTCTACTTCTATTTTCTTACTGTCGATGTCAAAGATACCTCCTCAACGCGAGCTTGCGTTCAAAAGTCTCTTTTAATTGTTCTTGTGTAATCATTCTTATTACGCTAAACGAGTTAAACATTATATAATGGAATTTCAGTTGCCCAAAGCTTTCTCCGTTGGCAACTGAAATTTCCTGCAAATTTAATAATTATTTCAGAATCTGCAATCAGCAAATCCATACTAATATAAGGCAGGTTCTATAAATTGAACGCTGCGAGATTGTTTTTATTCCAATTTCTTTTGTTTTAGCAGGCTTTTGGTCGCTTTTGATTTTTAATCGGCAGTTTTCTTCGATTTCGTCAGTCGTTTAGCTCGCTATACTCCTTCCTCAATCTTGAAACCTCCTCGATTAAATTCTCAAAATCTTCCCAAATCAATTTATAGAACCTGCCATAAATTTATTATTTCACAACCTTTCTTGTGGCTATCACTTTACCTTTTGACACTGCCACTGCTATATAGATTCCATTATTTTCCGGAAGGGATATTTCCACTTTTTCATAAGCAGAATAGTCGCCGGATACGGATGCCGCTATCGTACCATCAACTTTGACAATGGCAATCTCGAAACAGTCATCAGTCGGCACCGCAAATAGCAATTTATCTCCTTCTTGAATAAATGTCGTACTTGGGCTGTCAACACCCACAATTCCGGAATCTATCTTACCATCCATATCTACCACATAAATGTAATCATACTCTGCTTCATCATTATCTACATCATTTGAGAGAGATAATTTTGCCGTATAAATTCTGTACACATTTTTACCCGGATTCGGGAATGTAAGATCCGCATAGCCATAAACTTTGCCATTATCATCAACGCCGGTCTCAATAATTTTTGCCACACCGTCTGCCACATAAATCGATGCATCTGTTTTGACATCATATGCTTGTGAACCTCGCAAACCGGGATAGCCTGCCACTTCTATATCTTCCGTACTTACCGACAATTCGCTATAATCGTGGACAAGTTTTGCCTGTGGATAAGCAGACACAGAATTAGCATATAGATTTTCATCTACACCTTCGAAATTCCAGAATCCGACAAGTCCGGGCAAGTCGTCCGGCGAATCTATGTCGTCCATTGATTTTGCTACGCCCTCTGAATCCAACGCCACACTATATATTTGCAAATTATCTATCGCCGCATCATATCCTGCAAATGTACCTACCCCGGCTGTACCTCCAAGTGCTATTTTTGCCTGAGGATCAAAATCTTTCCAACCTTTATCGTCAGGCTCTGTAACCGACACAGGCTCTATCAACTTTCCATTCAAATAGAATGAGAATTGATTGTCTGACGAAGTGTTAATACCATAGAAACCCGATTCTGTAATTTTTGTTTCATGGAACACGTAAGCAATATGATTCCAAGCCCCTTTTTCCAATTTTACGCTTGATTTACCTGTTGAATCTACAAAATTATAGACATAGCTATTGTTGGCATGACTTCTTATTGCGATACTTTCCATGCTTCCATCATCAGCTACCGTACCCCATATCCAGCCCCAATCGGTGTAAGGCCAATCATCTTTCGGATTACGAATATTTAACATCCAAATAGGATCATTTACATCCGTCAATTTAATCCAATATGCCACACTGAAATCAAGCTTTGATTCGTCGATTGTCACACGATCCAAGCCATCGCCATCATAAGAAGTCGTAACGTCTGCTTTTACACCTACTGCATCTCCTGTTGTAGATAGCGAATAGCCACTTAGATTGACGGCTTTTGATATGTTTTTAGCAGCATCTGCTTCCGCAACGTATTTCATTCTAAGTGTGTCTTCCGGACGCATTTTGATGCCTTCTCCCGGCAAATTGGTGGAGATAGTTCTCAAATCTATTTCCTTGCCATCCGACTCGACAATTATGAATTCACAGTTTGGTTGTTTTTCGAGCATTGTCAACTCTGCAGTTTCCTCACTTACAATTGAAACAGCATCATCCGAATCATCGAGGTCGATTGCAACAAAGTCTGTAATCTTCGGACCATTTATTGCCCCTTCTGAATAGATATGAACTATGGAATTCAATGTGCGTACTTCTCCGGTTTGTTCTTCTATCGTCAAATTGTAGAATCCGAATGGCAACGACTGCAATGCAACTTCTGTTGCACCGGATTTTGCCACTGCATCAAATCCGGATGCCCCCGCAATTTTTATTGATGCAGGCTCATTGAAATTTGGATTACCAAACGGTCCGTTCAAAATCCACTCTGCAGCTGCCGGATGAAGTGAGTCTTTATAAGCTACAGAGAAGGATTCTCCGTCTGTAATATAGGCATCCGACACCTCAACATCATCGGTCATTTCGTACACTGCGTCTTCGCCAAAGAAAGTCAATGTCATTGGCTCACTCCAACATATTTCTGATTCTGTTGCCATATCAAGTCCCACAACAGAAACTCCGAATTGCACTTGTGCAGATTCCTTTTCCGCTTTCAACACATCCATCGGTGCAGAGAAAAATATTCCCGCCCAAGATGTGGTGCATCCCATGTGTGTTACTTGCTCGCTATCATTGTAAATTACCTTTACATAAAGTTTATACATTGAAGCGTGATGGTCTATATTGTAGTGTCCGACGTTGTTGCCCTCACCGATATTCATATCAAATATAACTTTTCCGTCAATTCCATTCAAATGAGTACACAACACTTCTGCTCGTGTAATTGTCGGAACATCCGGCATCGGATATTCTCCTCTAGCTATCGACACTTCACCTATATTGACATCTAATTTATCCGAATTTTCAAATTGTAGTGCAATTATCGCCAATTCATCATTTTCAGAAACCACAAATTGTCGTTCATTCCATCCATATGCAGAAACTATATCAGAGCCAAATACTTTGTATTGCTTTGAATCTGTCCATTTATCACATTCTTCTCCCATGCCCATTAATAACGAACAATCGGCTGTTCCGCTGTTAATCTTATATCTAACAGTGACCACATCTCCGGGTTCAAGGGCAAATTTTGTTTTAAACAGATGCAATACGCTTTTGCCTGAGTTAGAGCCGCTTATTCTGAGAGATGAACCGCCCATCCATGCATCATTCCACGACAATTCGGCTTTCATCCCTACCGGGATTTCTGAAGATTCGCGTCCGAGAGGTTCTACCGACCACCACCAACGCCATGTAGGCAGATAGTCTTGTATTCCAATGTTATACCATTCTTTACTATGTTGACGTTTCCCTTGCCAATTGAAATATGAACCGTTGCCAATATTAAAATTTGAAACAAATGGTTCATCTTCAAGGTCCCAACACAATGTACTTTGTGCCGCTATAAATTTTGACATTCCGAAAAACTCTGTTTCAAGCGAATTGTCGATATTTTCATCCACCTCTAAATCATCATCGATGGCATATACCGGATTAAAATTGCTGTTTGTGAACCATCGTTCCAACAGCCTTTGATAGGTCGTTTGCACTTCCAACGGATTAGAGCCATATTTAAATCTATGTTCCCAAAATGTATTTGAATCATGTCCTGACCATATCCCTATCGAAACTGCTTTATCCACCAAATATTGCCACCTGCCATTGATTTCACCGTCGCCTGATAATTTTGGAGAACCTCCTTGAAGGTCGAATGTAGCATACACATCAAACGGATTTCTTCCCAATTCCTTTGCTGCATACTCTAATGTCGGTGGCAGATATTCATTATTATTATTGTTGAAATTGGCATTCCAATTATAGTTAAGGAAAAATGATGATGTTTTTTCTTCCGATGAGCCAAAAAATATCTCTGTTTCTTCGCTAACACCGTTATCAAATGTAGGACCTCCGGTCTTTGTAACACCGTCATACCATATATTTTCGGCTGCAAAACATTTCATTTCGCCACCATATTTTTTTTCGAAATGTTGTGATATAGCTTTATTTAATTCCACTATTTCCGGCACTCCTTTGGCATTATATCCTCCTGCAAATTCTGAATTATACCCTATTCCATCTATCCCGTAATAATCAAGATATTCAATCACCTTATTTCGATTTTCTTCTGTTCCGCCTAACTCTTCATACAAATCGCCCCACCCATTGGTTTCCATATTTGCTCCATAGGCTGTTGTGGATTGAGTAGCGACTGCCACTCCATTTTTATGTGCGACATCAGCAAAATTTCCGGGCATTCGCATAAAACGATCGCTCCATGCTCCCCAAGTCGATACGTATTGCCACATCGTAAAAACTTCGCTATTAAATATGCCATTCGGCAGAATTTCAAACGGAGACTTTGTGGCGTAGCTGTAACTAAAACCATAAGGCACCCACATCAACATCTTCTTGCTATAATAAGAATAGTCTTTAGCACTATTATATGCTGATGTGTAATCCCAATCCCACCATGGTTGAAGTTTCTTGTTGATTTGCGTGAATTTATTGACGAATCGTGCCTTTGGTTTTACTCTTGATATAAAGAAATTATCATCTTCACACCATTCGCTACCTTTTATCCACTTTGATATATCAAATTCCACACCGCTCAATCCCGGATCAATTTGACCTTCTCTGAGATATTGTGCTTCCGCCACATTCGATGCAAAAATAATGGCAAACAGGACTGATACTACTACTTTTTTCATGCTATCTTCATTTAAATATTTCTCCAAAAATAGCAAGCATTTTTCACAAGGACAAATATTACTCCTTGCATCATATCTTTTTTCGCATAATTTAATTAATACTTACACATAAAAAAATCATCCGCAAAGATTTTGAAATTCTTTACAGATGACTTTTTGCTATAATTGATATATATTATTGCTAAGATTATTCCATTAACTTGCGGTAGCGGATACGTTGTGGAGCGACGTTGCCATCTCTATTACGTTTGAATTCTTCATATTCCGAATAACTACCTTCGTAGAAAGTCACTTTGCTGTCGCCTTCAAAGGCAAGAATATGAGTTGCAATTCTGTCTAAGAACCAACGGTCGTGGCTGACAACCACTGCACACCCGGCGAAGTTTTCAAGACCTTCTTCCAATGCTCGGAGTGTGTTTACATCAATATCATTGGTAGGTTCGTCAAGCAATAATACATTGCCTTCCTCTTTGAGTGCCATTGCAAGGTGCAAACGATTACGTTCCCCACCGGAAAGCACTCCAATTTTCTTTTCTTGGTCGGCACCGGTAAAATTAAATTTCGATAAATAAGCACGTGCATTCATGTCACGTCCACCCATTCTAAACGATTCCACACCTTGTGAAATTACCTCATAAACCGTCTTTTCCGGTCCCAGGTCTTTGTGATTTTGGTCCACATAAGCTATTTTCACTGTTTCCCCTACCTCAAAGTTTCCTTTATCTTGTGTCTCTTGCCCCATTATCAAGCGGAACAATGTGGTTTTACCGGCTCCATTCGGACCAATCACACCAACAATACCATTAGGAGGGAGCATGAAATTAAGATCATCAAACAATACTTTATCTCCATAAGCTTTTGCGAGATGTTGAGCTTCAATAACTTTATTACCGAGTCGCGGACCATTCGGTATGTAGATTTCAAGCTTTTCTTCACGCTCTTTTTGGTCTTCATTAAGCAGTCGGTCATAACTTGCAAGACGTGCCTTACCTTTTGCTTGACGGGCTTTCGGAGCCATACGCACCCATTCCAACTCTCTTTCAAGTGTTTTACGACGTTTGCTGGCTTGTTTCTCCTCTTGAGCCATTCGTTTGGTCTTTTGGTCAAGCCATGAAGAATAGTTTCCTTTCCATGGAATTCCTTCTCCTCGGTCAAGTTCAAGAATCCAACCTGCGACGTGGTCAAGGAAATATCGGTCGTGAGTGACTGCAATGACTGTACCTTGATATTGTTGAAGATGTTGTTCAAGCCAATCGATTGACTCTGCATCAAGGTGGTTGGTAGGCTCATCCAACAATAGAATATCCGGTTGTTGTAATAATAATCGGCAAAGAGCCACACGACGACGTTCTCCACCGGAAAGCACAGCAATTTTTTGGTCTTCCGGCGGGCAACGCAATGCATCCATTGCTCGCTCCAATTTATTATCAATATTCCATGCATCACACGCATCAAGCTTATCTTGAAGCTCGCCTTGGCGGTTGATGAGCGATTCCATTTTATCCGGATCCTCAAGCACTTCCGGATCAGCAAACGCCTCATTGACTCTGTCAAACTCTGCGAGCAAATCAAGGATTGGTTGCATCCCTTCTTGAACCACTTCCTTTACGGTTTTATCCGGATCCAACTTAGGATCTTGTTCAAGATAACCTACACTATAACCGGGTGAAAACACTACTTCTCCTTGGTAGCTCTTATCAAGACCGGCTATGATTTTCATTAAGGTGGATTTTCCTGAACCATTCAAACCGATGATGCCGATTTTAGCTCCATAAAAGAATGACAAATAAATATTTTTAAGTATTTGGCGTTGCGGTGGAATGATTTTACTCACTCCGACCATCGAAAATATTATTTTTTTATCGTCTGACATATTTTAATAGTATTTTTAAGCATGTTCTATAAATTTAACGTGCCGACTTAAATTTTACTTCAATTTTTCATTTTGATTTTGGGGCAAATCGCACTTTATAGTCGCAAGCGATTTTGCCTTTCACAATATTATTCAGTTTTGCTCTGTTCAATTGTTTTCTGATTGGCGACACATGGTCCATATAGACTTTGCCGAGAAGATGGTCATATTCATGCTGTATGATTCTTGACAGAAAACCTGTAAATTCTTGTTCGTGAGTTTCAAAATTTTCATCAGTCCATTTGAGGCGAATATGTTCAAATCGCTTTACCGTTTCCGACATACCGGGCAATGACAGGCAACCTTCTTCCCTCCCTATTGCTTCGCCATCTTCTATCACTTCCAATTCAGGATTTATAAGCACCATCTTTGAATCTTTACATTCGGGATGATGTTCGGCTACAGCTGAGCCATCAAGTACTACTAATTTAATACTTAATCCCACTTGCGGTGCAGCCAATCCTACACCTTCGGTGTGATACATTGTTTCCAACATATTTGCGATAAGTTCCTGTAATTTAGGATAATCCTTATCTATTGGTTGAGCCACTTTCCTTAACACAGGGTGCCCATAAAGATATACCGGTAAAATCATATTCTTTTCTATTTTGACTACAAAGTTAACGCAGTGGCGTGAGAATTGCAAATTTCAATTGCAATAATCTGCTTATATAGCGACTTTTAATCTACTCTTTTAAATGAAGAAAAGAGTCGTATCTGACTATCAAACACAACTCTTCTCTGTTATACATTTTGATATTTAATCGTTGTTATTTTTTTCCATTACGTTTTTGTTGTTCCTTCAACATCTGTTGTTGTTGACGTTGAACCTCTTCCAATCGAGCCATAAAACCGCTTTTCTTTTTCGGTTTCTTTGCATTTTCTGCCATTGCACGACGCACATCCTCTTCTTTGATAAAGAATTTGCGGATTGCGTATGTTTGGAGAATTGTAAAGAGCAACGACAAGAAGTAATAGTAGCTAAGACCTGATGCGTAGTTATTGAAGAATACCATAAAGAATACAGGCATCAAGTACATCATCCACTTCATACCGGGCATACCACCTCCTTGCGATTGCATACTGATTCTTGTGTAGAGAATATTTGTAACAGTCATCAAAAGACAGAACAATGAAATGTGATTACCAAAATATTCTGTAATAATTGGAATATTTCCACTCCAAGAGATTATCGCATCCGGGGCTGATAGGTCATCTGCCCATAAGAAGCTTTGTCCACGCAATTCGATTGCTGACGGGAAGAATGAGAATATCGCAAATAGAATTGGCAATTGAAGCAACATCGGCAAACATCCTGAGAATGGAGACGCTCCGGCTTTGCTATAAAGTGCCATTGTCTTTTGCTGACGTATGAGAGCTTCCTCTTTTGACGGATATTTTTCGTTGATTGCTTTGATGTCAGGGGCAAGTATTTTCATTTTTGCCTGACTCTTATAACTCTTGAATGTAAGAGGTAATAATATCAGCTTAATAAAGATTGTCAAAAGCAAAATGATAATACCATAATTACCAATAAAATCACTAAGAAGATTAAATAATGGTATGATTACTCCTGTATTTATCCAACGGAAGAGACCCCAACCGAGCGGAATAAGACGTGTCATTTCCAAATCTTCATCAGTAGCAATTTGGTCATCCAAATCCGACAAAAGCGGATATAAGTTTGGTCCAAGGAAGAGATCGAAATTCACCGGATTTTCCGAACTCCAATCATAGCCGGAAATTGTCGCTTCTGTCGAGAGATACTTCAAATAATAATCATCCTTAAGTTGTACGGATGTAAAATCCGCCTTATGGAATGGTGTACGTGCCACAAGAACCGATGAAAAGAATTGGTTTTTAAAACCTACCCATTTGATAGTAGTCTTATCCGATTGTGCATCATCTGCCATTTCGTTAAGATTCTCTACATCCTCTTTTGAATATTTGTAATAAAGTGCTGAATTACGTTCTTCAAACATTTTACCTTTCTCCTGGCGACGAATAAGTTGCGACCATTCGACGTTCATCTCCCTCAACTTGGATTGAAGCACCGGAGAAATATTTTTCTGAACCATTGCTATATTAACCACATAGCTTTCTCCCTTCGGCAACGTATATTTCAATCCCCAATAAGCATCTTGCCCGAAATCTAATGTCATCAACACTGTCGAATCGTTCAACAGCTTGGGTGTGAAATATAAATCCTTAGTATTGACATTAGCTGAATATGGCAGTTTGAAGCCCAATTCATTAGAACCATTTTCGAAAAGCACAACAGGGTTGCTTACCTTTTCTGTCTCATCAGGATGATATTCCGTGTTATACTTTTTCAACTCCGCACGACTGATTGTACCGGCTTTTGACGAGAATTCAAGAGCCAAAACATCATTCTCAAGTTTGAGAATCGTTTCTTCTCCGGATGTAAATGGAGCAAATTTACCATATTTTCCACTTGTTTCACTGATTTCATTCAACTTCGCAACTGCCTTCGTACGCAAATCAAAACCAATTTCCACCGGATCATTTTTCAAAATTTGATTCCATGTGACATCTTGACCTTCAACTTTTACCGATCCATAAACAGAATCTCCGGCAAGCACCAATCTGAAATCTTCACCTACAAGTTCTTTAGCAGTTTTGCTACCCTCAAGAAGAATATCTGTGCCATAGTCATTTATGTTTGACTTTAGCCACACAATCTGCTGAGCCGTTACACTATCTGCCACATTCAAAGCATCGGTCTGCTCTGATACAAGAGGATTGGCTGCTTCTTCAGATGATTTCTTCTTATTCTCCTCCTTAGGAGTAAAAATCATAAATAGCAGAAAAACAGCCCCCATTAATAAAAGTCCTTTTACTGTGTTTTTATCCATTACGATTAATTATTTGTTTTCTTGTAATTTAATACCAAATGACACCTCTTTTAACAGAGGCATAGTAAATCAAGGTGCAAAGTTAGTAAAAAAAGTTCATAAATTCAGACACAGAAACAATAAATGCAGATTTGCAGATTAAACAATTAATTAAAATGTTAGAAGAATGGTTAGAAACTAATAAAATCCGCAAATTTGAACCTATAGAAGGTATAGACGTGAAATTTTTACGAAACAGACAAAAAACTCTATTATTCGTGTTAAATACACACATAGATAATATATAAAAAGACAAACGTTTTTCGATATTTTTATTACAGGCATGCACAAGTTTCGCAATTTATATGTAAATTTGCAATCACAAAATTTCAAATTTTAAACGTATGGTCTACGAATATGATTATCTTGTCGTAGGTTCCGGAATTGCCGGAATGAGTTTTGCCCTTAAAGTTGCAGATAATTCGAAGGTGGCTTTAATCTGTAAAACAAATTTGGAAGAAGCCAATACCTATTTTGCTCAAGGAGGGGTTGCAAGTGTAACTAATCTTGCAGTTGATAATTTCGAGAAACACATTAATGACACAATGATAGCCGGTGATTGGCTTAGTGACCCTCAAGCCGTCAAAATGGTTGTGGAAAATGGTCCCTCACAGATTAAGGAATTAATAAAGTGGGGGGTAGATTTCGACAAAACAGAATCCGGTGATTTTGATCTTCACAAAGAGGGAGGACATTCCGAATTTAGAATACTTCACCATGCAGACAACACCGGGGCAGAGATTCAGCTGAGTTTGGTGGAGGCAATTAAACGCCATCCCAATATAGATATTTTCGAGAATCATTTTGCTATAGAGATACTTACACAACATCATTTGGGACGAATTGTGACACGACGCACATCCGACATCACGTGTTATGGAGCATATGTTTTGAATCAATCGGAAGGTCGTGTGGATACATTCTTGTCGCGTGTAACACTTATGGCGACAGGGGGCATTGGTGCAGTCTATACGACAACGACAAATCCTCTGATTGCTACCGGAGATGGCATTGCAATGGTTTATCGTGCTAAAGGGACTGTGAAAGACATGGAATTTGTACAGTTTCATCCTACTGCACTTTATCATCCGGGAGATAGGCCATCCTTCCTAATCACTGAAGCTATGAGAGGCTATGGTGCTGTCCTAAGAGATCTTAATGGTCAGGAATTTATGCAAAAGTATGATTCACGATTATCACTTGCTCCTCGCGACATTGTGGCCAGAGCTATTGACTCTGAGATGAAACTTAATGGCACAGACCATGTCTACTTAGATGTAACTCACAAAGATGCGGAAGAAACCAAACGTCATTTTCCCAATATTTATGACAAATGTCTGTCATTGGGAATCGATATAACTAAGGACTATATTCCGGTCGCACCATGTGCACACTATTTATGTGGTGGAATAAAAGTCGATTACAACGGTGAATCTTCAATAAAACGTCTTTATGCCGTAGGAGAATGTTCATGTACAGGGCTTCATGGCGGCAATCGTTTAGCATCTAATTCGTTACTTGAAGCCATAGTTTATGCCGAGCTTGCATCTCGACATGCAAAATCTCATATCGACGAATATTCTCTTCGCAAAGACATTCCGGCATGGAACGACGATGGAACCGCACATCCTGAAGAAATGGTGCTTATTACACAATCAATTAAGGAAGTCAACCAAATTATGAGTTACTATGTAGGAATCGTACGATCTGACTTACGTCTTAAGCGTGCATGGAATCGATTGGACATCTTATATGAAGAGACAGAAAAATTGTTTAAAGTAAGTAAGGCAAGCCGTGAAATTTGTGAACTTCGAAACATGATTAATGTAGGTTATCTTATTATGCGGCAAGCGATGGAACGTAAAGAAAGTAGAGGTTTGCATTTCACAATAGATTATCCCCACCCCATCATTAATCCCGAATAAAATAAATAAATATGACATATATAAAGCGAATTGTACTATTAATTTTTGCAGCACTATTTACATTCAATTTGTCATTTGCAAAAAACAGTCATAACAATGCAATTGGAAGAAATTTATCGATATTCAATTCTTTAGTAAAGGAGTTGGATATGAATTATGTTGATTCCATAAAGGTGGATGAGACATTTAAAGTAGCCATAGCGGCTATGCTCAATACTATTGATCCATACACAGAATATTTATCACCGGAAGATCAAAAAGGATTTGAGACTATGACATCAGGAGAATATGGTGGTATAGGCAGTTACATTATGGAGCGTAACGGAGCCGTATATATTTCCGGTCCATATGAAAATTCGCCTGCCGATAAAGTAGGATTGAAATCCGGGGATAAGATTTTGGAAATTGACACGACCAATATGATTGGCAAGAAAAGTTCGGAAGTTAGTGCCATGCTAAAAGGACCGGCAGGCACTAAAGTTAAGGTCAAAATTTATCGACCATATAGTCATGATAGCATTCAAACATTCGAACTTGAACGTCAGAAATTACGTCTTCCATCAGTACCTTATTATGGCGTTATCAATAACAATACCGGCTATATCAAACTGAACTCATTTATGGAGAAATCGGGAGAAGAAGTAAGAGAAGCGTTATTATCGTTCAAATCTAATCCTAATGTAAAATATGTCATTTTAGATTTACGAGGCAATGGTGGTGGTTTGCTTGAAAGTGCAGTAGAAATTGTCAATTTTTTCGTACCCAAAGGAGTTGAAGTTCTTCGGACTAAAGGGAAAGAGAAATCGTCTGAAAAAATCTACAAGACAGCAAAGAAGCCTATAATGGCTGACATTCCATTGGCAATACTCATTGATGGTAATTCAGCATCTTCGTCTGAAATAGTGGCAGGAGCATTGCAAGATTTGGATCGTGCTGTATTGATAGGCTCACGTTCTTACGGCAAGGGATTAGTACAATCCACTCGTCAACTACCTTACGACGGATTATTAAAAGTGACTGTAAGCAAATATTACATTCCATCAGGCAGATTAATTCAAGCCTACGATTTTTCTCATCGCAACTCTGATGGCTCGGTGGCTCGAACTCCGGATAGTTTAACAAATGAATTCAAAACAAAACATGGAAGGATTGTCAGAGATGGCGGTGGACTTAAGCCGGACATTGAAATTGAATGGAAAAAAATTAATGGTCTGATTTATAATCTTGTTACTGACAATTGGATTTTTGATTACGCTACAAAATATGCCTCCCAAAATCCTTCAATACCGACACCCGAAGACTTTGTTATTACCGACGAAATATATACCGATTTCAAACAAAGCATCGACCCTAAAAAACTCAAATACGACAAATTATGCGAAGAAATAGTGAAACAACTTCGTGAAACAGCAAAATCAGAAGGCTATCTTAATGATGAAAGTCAACAGAAATTAGATGAGATAGAAAAACTTCTAACGCACAATTTAGATAAAGATTTAGACACTCATAGAGCTCATATTTCCGAATATCTTGCTTCTGAGATTGTAGGAAGATACTATTATGATAGAGGTATCGTAAGGCAAAGTCTCAAAAGTGATGATGCTGTTAATAAAGCCATTGAAGTGTTATCTTCACCTGAAAAGCTAAAGGAAATTCTTAATCATTAATATATTAGATTACTATCGTATAGTTTGACCATGACAATTAGAAAATTAATATTCCCAATAATATCTGTTTTGTTATGCTTAGTCTCGACCTCTTGCAATAACGAGGAGGGAAAGACTCAGCCTAACCAATCTTTAGATACAGAAGCGTCTAAAAAGACACAAACATCTGTTCAGACAGAAGATAAAGCAATAGGACGAATTCGAATCAAAGAAGTCGGGGCATTTGGAAAAGTATTTAATGACAGCAACAAAAGTCAGTATGCTTACGCAGAAAAATTAGGCATCGACCCTATTACTGATTTAAAATCTATTTACGAAGCTAAACGTCCGCTTGTCAAAATAGTGTCAAATGAATATTATCATGTTGACACTTTGACTCATTCTTTGCCATATCTTGTGCCGGAAGCAGCTTCTTTACTAACAATTATCGGTAAAAATTTCATTGATACTCTCTCAAACAGAGGTGGCTACGGATATAGGATAAAAGTAACGAGTGTGCTACGAACACCTACTACTGTAAAAAAATTACGTAAAGTCAATATCAATGCTACTGACTCATCGACGCATCAATTTGGGACTACTTTTGACATTAGTCATACTAATTTTTACAGATATAATCAAAATGCCGAAATTGATATTTACACTCTAAAATCATTATTGGCAGAGGTGCTTTTAGACCTTCGTAATCAAAATAAATGTTTAGTGAAATACGAACGCAAAACAGGCTGTTTTCACATTACCACCACTAAATAATCCTTGCATATGGGAAATTCCGTTCTACATAATGAAGATAGTAAATCTGAAAAGCAAATCCCAACTCCCGAAAAGTCGAAATCTATAATTCGACTAATAGCAAAAATTTTCGGGTGGACTTTTACCTCTTTAATAGGATTAATTTTACTAATCCTCTGTATAATCTCGTCCTATCTCACACCGGAACGATTAACACCATTAGTAGAAAAATATGCCGGTGAATTTATAAATGCAAAGGTCAATGCCGATAAAATAGAATTAACTATTTGGTCAACATTCCCTTTTGTCAGAGTAGACATCGATAATTTAAATATTGAATCAAAATCTCTTAATAATCAGCCTGATTCGATTATCTCAAAATTACCTTCTGATCATGCTCACCTCTTAAGCCTTCATAAAATGACTGCCGGGATAAACATCCTTCGCATTATTTCAGGCGATATTTCTTTACAAAACATAGCTATTGATGGAATTGATGCAAACATCGTGCAATTCAATGATTCTATTTCAAATTTCAATATATTTCAGAAAAGTGAACCCGAAGAATATAAAGAGAGCTCATCAATTCCTTATATAATGATTGATAAAGTGGAATTAACAAATTCCAAACCAATCAAATATTTCAATGCGACAACTTCAATCGATGCAGAATTAGGAATCGAGCAATTATTAATCATTTGCGACGATAACGACAGCAATCGACTCAATTTTACATTCTCCGGAAAAGCATCATATACAGCAAATTCCACTCCTCCAATTTTAAAAATGCCATTTAATTTGAATGGTGACATTTTTTGCGACCAATCAAATTTGAAGATTAAATTCGATAATTATAATATAAATATCGCAAATATTGAGTCAAAATTATCGACAGATATTACATTTGGGAAAGAGATGTGTATCAATTCAATGGAATATGAGATTTTACCATTTAAAATTATGGAAACAACACAATTTATTCCTAAATCTTTACTTCCTGATTTGAGTGGAATTTCATCAGATGTTTCCGCAAAATTGAAATTAAATCTCACATCACCATATTTTGTCGGTCAAATAGACCTCCCATCAATCGATGCAATTTTTGAATTACCGGATTCAAATCTAAAATACACTTTACAAGAAGTCGGAAGCTATGAACTTCAACAACTCGGAATTAAATTCCTCGCTCATATTGACGGAAAGAATATGATGGCAAGCTATATTGAGATGCCTAAATTCTTATTACGGGGTGAAGGAATTGATTTTAATATTACTGCCAATATCAAATCTATATTTACCGATCCTGCTATTACTCTTACCACTAAAGGCAAAATCGAATTCGACAAAATTGCAAAATATATTCCCGGTATCGGGGAGAATAAAATTATTGGAAATCTTGAAAACAACACGAGCATTCAGTGTAAATTATCGGACCTAACCGACTTCAAATTACAAAATTTAAACATTACGGGTGATGCTAAATTCAATAATTTGATTGTAAAATTACCTAATGAAGAGGTCGATATTTTCAACAATTCATCTTTGATTACTTTTGGAAGTGATGAAAAATCTATCAACGGAGATGAAATTATCGAAGGAATGTTGATGCTGACCGCTAACATTGATTCGCTTAATGCCAATGTGCCGGGCATGAATTTCTCTATGCGTCAAGGGATTATTAAAGGTGCTACAACCAAAGATATGTTTATTGTACCTACCGACTCTAATACAATTCTTCCGATAGGCATCTCTTTAATTGCAGAAAAGCTCAATTTATTATCGTATGCTGATTCTACTAAAATCTCAGCGAAAAACTTCAAAATCGGAGGTTCATTAAAGCGATTTGCAAACGAAGCAAAAGTCCCTCTTCTGACTGCTGTACTTCAAACTGATAAAATTACATATTTAGATCGTCTGAATTTTATCAGCATGAATGAATTAAGCTCTTCTATCACAGCTCATATCAAGAAACGCAAACCCCGACAGACGACTCGCTATCAAGCACGCTACGACTCTATTGCTAAAGCCAACCCTCATCTGAGTGCAGATTCTGTTGCAAGTTTAGCAAGGCCTAAACGCAAAAGTCAAACATACAATGACAATGAAGTAATTTCTTTAGATGTCGATAAAGGAATTAAAGATTTATTCCGTCAATGGGACATTCATGGAAGCATACAAGCCAAACAAGGAAAGCTCGCAAATTATAGCTATCCGACTATAAATACTATATCAGATATCGATTTCGAATTTTCGTTAGACTCTATAATACTTCGTAATATTGGGATTCGCTCTCAAAGCAATTCTATGCGACTGAATGGTACAATACGAAATCTTCGACAACTAATGCTCGGTAGAAAACGTCAACCGATAATTATATCGCTTAATGCCAACATCGACACTGTCAATATCAATGAAATGGCAAAAACATATGAAAAGGGGTTGAAAATCTCTGAATATCTTGCAAAATCAGGACATATCACTCTTGATAATGTCGAAGATATTGAAGATGTCGAAGCTACTATGAATCTAAATCCGACCGACACGACACGTCCTACGGCTTTAGTGCCTCGAAATCTTGACGTAGAAATTAAAATTCGTGCAAAAAAAGCGATCTACACCAATCTTGACTTATATAATCTTGGCACAGACTTATTAATCAAGGAAGGAGCATTGAAGATTGACAGTTTGAAAGCCTCTACCGGCTTCGGACAAGCATATCTTAATTTGTTATACAACACTCGTAATCCAAAACTTCTAAATATAGGTATTGACTTAGGCTTCGAACGCGTAAACATCAAAGATTTCAGCACTTCGTTCCCACAAATTAAAGATAATATGCCTCTATTAACAGACTTAAACGGGTTCGTTTCAGCTAAATTTGCCGGGAGCTTCGACCTATACGAAAATATGGATATTAATTTCAATTCACTTAATGCCATCCTTGACATTAGGGGTAATGATATGTATTTACACCAAAATCCAACTATTCGTAAAATCGCTAAAATGCTATTCATTCGCAATAAAAATGATTTGCAAATCAACGATATGATTATTCAAGCGGCTATTCACGACAATATATTAGAGTTGTATCCATTTGTATTTGAAATGGACCGATATAAATTAGCATTCTTCGGAGAAAGTGATTTTGCAAAAAATATGTATTACCATATTTCCGTATTAAAGTCGCCTATTCCATTTAAATTCGGCATTAATATAAAAGGGACATTTGACAATCCTAAACTACGCTTCGGCGGAGCTAAATACAAAGAAGATATGGCTATTTCTTTCAATAACATTATCGGAGATAAACGTATCAACCTAATTACTGAAATGAAACGCTGTTTCGATAAACTCGTTCATAAAGCTGCAATGACCGATGTTGAAGGTTTAGGCTTGAGACTTCTCAAAAATAAAACTGATGACGGCAACAAAGAAATATCTTCAGATTTAGATAATAACAAATATTTAGAGATAATCCAAAATAATTTTGTTGAACTTCCTATAGACCTCATCTTGCAAAACAAGCATATTCTAAAAAGTAATACGGACAATTTCAACAATTGATAATTTATGAGTTTACCGCGACAACAATATATTACTGCCATTAAATCTTACTGTATCAACCAAGGCATCAATAAAATCAAACTTAAAACTGCCTTAATCGATATGGATGGAGTGTTGTACGATTCGATGAAATACCATGCTAAGGCTTGGCATAAGATGATAACTGAATTAGGTATCAACTGCAATGAAGAGGATTTTTTTCTATATGAAGGGATGACCGGCAAAGCCACTATTAATCTCATTTTTCAAAGAGAATACGGAAGAAATGCATCAAAGGAAGAAATCGATACACTTTATTCTCGAAAAGCAAAATATTTTATAGCTTATGGTCAAAAAGAGACAATGCCAGGTGCCAAAGAAATGCTATTGACACTGAAAAATGCAAATATAAATCGAGTATTAGTTACAGGTTCTGCTCAAAATAGCTTGCTTTCAAAAATTGATCAAGATTTTCCTTCTGCTTTCCTCCCGGAAAATCGAATTACTGCATTAGATGTCTCAAACGGGAAGCCTGACCCTGAACCATATTTGAAAGGATTAAAAAAAGCTAATGCAAAATGCACAGAAGCAATTGTGATTGAAAATGCTCCTCTCGGCGTAACTGCAGGCCATAATGCCGGTTGCTTTACAATTGGTATCACCACAGGTCCAATTCCTGCAAATGATTTATATTCATCCGGTGCCGATATAGTCTTCCCCTCTATGCTATCATTCGCTGAAACATTACCTGAACTAATTAAGCTATTTTCTATTACGACCATAACCGAAGATTAAGATATGAGCATTTCTGAATATATTTTATTTACCAACGATGTTGCCGGTGCTATAAATCAAACGATAACCGAACTTCAACCATCATCGGTATTCTTACTTGCCGATACCAACACCATATCCCTTTTACCGGAAATTTACATCAACAGCAAATATATTGAAAATGCTATTAAAATCGTATGCAATAACGGAGATTCAAACAAAAATATCGACTCTCTGACTACAATATGGAATGAATTAGTCAGTCACAAAGCAAACCGAAATTCACTACTTATTAATTTTGGCGGAGGAATGGTCACCGACTTAGGAGGATTCGCAGCCGCTACTTTCAAACGAGGCATCAAATATATAAACGTCCCAACCACCCTACTCGGTGCTGTAGATGCGGCTGTCGGCGGAAAAACTGCCATCAATTTTGCCGGACTAAAAAATGAAATCGGAGCATTTCGACTTCCGTCTAAAGTGATTATATCAAGCAAATTTTTCAACACTCTTGACAAATCAGAAATACTATCAGGATACGCCGAAATGATAAAACACTCTCTCATTGACAATTGTAACTCAATAGGCAAATATCTCAATTTCGATTTATCCGACAAATCATCGACTGAAATGTTACAATTAGTCGAAGAATCAGTAAAAATAAAACAGCACATTGTCGAACAAGATCCTACAGAACAAGGTATACGCAAAACGCTCAATTTCGGACATACCACCGGACACGCTTTTGAAAGCTATGCTTTTATGATAGGGACACCCATACCTCATGGATATGCTATAGCTCACGGATTAGTCGTAGAATTAGTACTTAGCCATTTAATCTTAGAATTTCCCACCACACTACTCCGACAAATCGCACAATTCGTCAAAGACTATTACCCCGGAATCCATTTCACCTGCAACGACTATCCGCAACTATTAGACTTAATGCACCACGACAAAAAAAATGAAACCGATAAAATTAATTTCACCCTATTAAAAAATATAGGAGAACCCCAAATAAATGTCGACATTGATGACGGCACAATAAAAACAGCAATCGACATTTACCGCGACCTGCTCGGATACTAACCCGCCATATACCAAGACATTAGATCTCCTCACTTAATCAAATAAAGCCTATTTCCCGGAACAAGATTAATTAACACTCAAAGTAGCATTTTAACTCTCTGAAATTTTCAATTTGGCACTTTGAAATTTTACTACTCTTCCTGCTCGTAGCAATACGAGTAGTCAATACCCTTCATAATATCAATTGCATTCATATATAACACTATTTTTACCAAAAAGTAAGCCCACCCTAATCGAATAAAGTCAATTGTATCTGTGGAGAGATGTCTCTTTCTGCATGTATTTTCGTTTTATCAATATTGGGATTCCCCCAAAAAAATAATATTTACGTAATTCATCAACGTTATTCTCGCTTCCTACGGTTTGACGACTTAATTGCTGAATTTTTGACTTATCTAACAATTGTATTATTTGACCATATATTGGCTGTACGAAGAAATGTGTACTTTTGCCCATGGTTATTAGATTATTTATGGAAAACGCAAAATAACCCAAAGGGCTGAATCCTGCAAATGGAATCAGTCCTAACTTTTTATTTCATTAATTTTTTTACCGAACAGCAATAATATATAATATGGACAATACCTAAAATAAATGAAAATAACGGAGTTTGCATAACAAATTACCACATTTAGGGTATTGTGCGTTCCTAAATACCACGGTAATTTTGCATATCAAATTATGTACAATAAAAAGCATATAGAAAACATGAATAAAAACCTTTTTTTATTGTTATTTTTCCTAATGCTGTCTCTACATGTTTCAGCACACGAAGAGTCAGTGGCAGGGAGTATTGACTCGACAGCGGTAAAAACTCATTCAAAGTCGCGCCTACAATTAGGTGGTTATGGTGAAGTGGTTTATTCCCGTAACTTCTTCAGTTCCAACCCGGCACGCTACACAGATGCTATGAGTTTTGCCAACGACAAGGGACATGGTCGTTTCGACATTCCTCATGTTGTGTTGTGGTTGGGTTATGACTTTGGCAGAGGTTGGTCGCTGGGTAGCGAAGTAGAATTTGAACACGGAGGCACAGGTAGTTCAATCGAAATGGAGGTCGATGAGGGCGGTGAGTATGAAACAGAAGTCGAGAAAGGGGGTGAAGTTGTCCTCGAACAGTTTTGGATTAACAAAGCGTGGCTTGCAGGCAAGGTAAATCTAAAAATCGGACACATTATCGTTCCTGTCGGGGCAACAAATATGTACCACATGCCTACGGAGTTTTTTACCAATATGCGTCCTGAGGGAGAGAATACTATTATGCCTTGCACTTGGCATCAAACAGGAGTGAGTCTTTGGGGCAAAATCAAAGATTGGCGTTATGAGTTGTTGTTTATTCCGGGACTTGACTCCGATCGTTTCAACAGTCAGAATTGGATTGGTGGTGCAGCCGGTTCTCCATACGAGTTTGATATTGCAAACTCATATGCAGGAGCATTTCGTGTAGATAACTTTTCAATTAAAGGATTGCGTCTGTCGTTGAGTGGATATATTGGCAATTCTTTTAAGAATACACTCTCTTCGACCGATGGAGCAAAATACAAAGGAGTTAAAGGTACTATCTTACTCGGAGCGTTTGATTTTTGCTATAACGCTCACAACATCATTATAAGGGGTAATTTTGACTATGGACATCTCTACGATTCAGAGTTGATAACCTCCTACAATATGACTATGCGCAAAGACTCTCCATCACCCAAACAGCATATTGGCTCCGATGTATTGGCTGGAGGCTTGGAAGTCGGCTACGACTTTTTCAGTCTTAACAATAAATTACACTCAAAGGGGCAGTCGTTTCATCTTTTTGGGCGATATGAATACTATGATTCGATGTTTCGCACACAGGGTTCTGTAATCAAAAACGAATGGTGTGCTCGTCATCGTTGGATTGTTGGTCTGAATTACCGCCCTATGCAAGATATTGTGGTTAAGGCAGAGTATGGACAAAGCATACTTGCAAAGCAGTACAATAATGAACCATATGTGTCTCTTGGAATTGCATTTGCCGGCTTATTCAATAACTATTTCAAATAACTATAGTGTGTGGTAAATTATCGAACAATAACTATCAGTATGTTATAATATGATATTTTTTTAACAAATTCTAAATATAATAATTATGAGAAATTTTTTCAAAATCATCTATTGTCTTACTCTAAGTGTAATGATTTTTACTTCTTGTGAGAGCGATGAACCGAATCCTCCGGGTGAAAACCTTAGCCCAAAAGAAGAAGTGTTACAAGCCGCAGTAAATCCGTACATCGATAATGTGGTTATACCAACATACAAAGGTATGGCTGACAATGCAGTGCTTCTTGCAAAGAAGTGTAACGAGATGAAGGAAGCAGGTGTAAACGGTATTACCGTAGATATGGTAAAGGAGGCACAAAGTTATTGGTTGAAGAGTCGAGACTATTGGGAAAAGAGCGAGGCATTCCTTTTTGGAGCGGCTGCAGATTATAACATCGACCCACATATCGATTCGTGGCCCCTTGACCACAACAAATTACAAACCGTTCTTGGTCTTTTGAAAGACGGTCAGAATTTGGAGGCAACTGACTTTGGTAACGGCTTGCTTGGCTTCCACTCTATCGAGTATATGTTGTTCGAGCTGTCGGCAGATGGCACAACTTCATCGCCACGCATCACTTTCGAGGATGTAGAGTTGACATTTTTGGCTGCAGTGGCTGACGATTTGGCAGCACAGTGTACTCTACTTGAACAAGCATGGGCTGGTGAGGTGTCTGCCGAGAAAACTGCCATCTTGGAGGCAGCCGAGTTGGAGGCATCGCGCAACTATGGCGATGAAATGAAGAATGCAGGTCAGGTAGGCAGCCTTTACAAGACATATCAAGAGGCAGCCGAAGAGATTATCGACGGTTGTGTAACCATCGCTGACGAAGTCGCAAATACCAAGATGGGTTCACCTTATCGTGGCGTGAATGGTCAAGCTGACGGTGATCGCAACTATATAGAATCACCTTATTCACTCAATTCGATAGTCGATTTTGTGGGAAATATCATTAGTATCGACAATGTGTACACAGGTAAAGGTATTGAAGGTGGTACGCATGCTTCTATTTCTGATTATATTAAGAGTGTGAATCCATCGTTGGATGAAAATGTACGCACTCTGATTCAAGAGTCGAAGATAGCTATCAATGCAATCCCAGAGCCATTTGCAAAAAATGCAGGCTCCTCGACAACCAAGATAGCGATAGACAAAGTTAATGAGTTAGTTGTAGCTTTGGAAGAGGTCGCATCAGAATTAGCAAAAAATTACTAATAACCGCTTAAAGTTATGAAGAAGAGTTTTATTATCATTATGCTGTACGCAGTCGCAATGTTTTCGGCGTGTACAGATGAACCTTATCCTGATGGGAAAATACCCACTGAGGGACAGTTGCCTGACGTAATGCCGGAATGGTATTATACGGGAGGGGAGCTCGGGACTACTTATATCTTCACATCGCATGCTTTGGAGCAGCCTACAGGACAAATTGTAAGCGAAGGAATGTACGGTTCATTTAAGAATGGTGAAGCTCTCTTTGAGAATGAGTTTATGACCAATAACTCAGGCACTCGTCACGGCTTGGGTCCTGCCTATATTCGAACTTCGTGCTTGCACTGCCACCCGGGCTACGGACACGGCAAACGTATCGAAGCTGGAACTTTTGAAACAGACGAGGTAGGTAATGGTTGTTTGTTAGTTGTCTACAATAAGGATACCGAAGGTTACGTTTCGTGGGTTGCAGGTATGCCTCAAGGCTATGCGGTAGCACCTTTTAAGGCTCCTATTGACCATAACAAGGTTATTGTCACTTGGCACGAATATACCGATGAGTGGGGAAATAAGTTTGATGATGGCGAGACTTATTCGTTACAGTATCCAACCGTAAAAATGAGCAAAGATGCAATCTATGCATACAATAAGGGCGAATTGACAGATGCCGACCTTGGCAACTATGGAGTGAAGCTCGAATCAACAATCGGCATCTATGGCACAGGTTTGCTTGATGCCATATCAGACGAAGATCTTACTGCGGAGTGGGCAAAGCAGGAGCGAGATGGCTATATGAAGCATGGTCTTAACTCTAGTTTCTTCGCCGGAGGTCAGTGGATAAACCCATATAAGAGTACTGCTATAAATTCAGATGGTAAGACTTATCCACGTCGTTACACATACGCAATGAGTCGTGGTCCATTGCAGGATGCCGCAGGTGCCAATGCTATCTGGAACATCACAAATGTTACTCGTAGCGACCGCCGTTCGCACTATCTCGATGCACACACCGCTAATGGTAAAAAATCGTCGTGGGCTCGTGCTTCGGCAAAAGACGCCGACGTACAGGCCGGATTTGAGGCATATATAGCAAAAATTGATCCAAACAAGGGACACGTTGCTTGGCATGAAGGCTCTATGGAGGATCGTATTTATGCCTACCTTACAGCTACCGACCTCCCCGTTGAGATGACCGATCAAGAGTATCTTGATGTTATGGTTTGGCATCGTGGTTTAGCAGTTCCTGCAGCTCGTATCACCGATAACAATTACGAAACGGTTAAACATGGTAAAGAACTGTTCGAGGAGATAGGTTGTGCCTACTGCCACCGCCCATCGTGGACTACAGGCGACGATATAATTCGTGACCCCGCTGGATTTTTTAAGGGCAACGAGTTGCCACGCTTTCCCCAACAGACTATCTGGCCATATACCGATATGGTACAGCACAAACTTTGTATGAAGGAGGACATCCGCACCGGTTGGTGTCGTACGACACCTCTTTGGGGACGTGGATTACACCAAAAGGTTACAGGGTCACCAACCGCTGACCGATTGCATGACTGCCGTGCACGTACCACTATGGAGGCTATTATGTGGCATGGTGCCGCAGAAAGCGATGCTCGTCAGACCGTAGAAGAATTCCGTAAGTTGTCGAAGTCCGACCGCGATGCTATTATCGAGTTCCTCGATGCAATCTAACATCTGAATATTACAAATAATCATGGAGTCTGTTCCACTGTTTAAGTGGACAGACTCTCCATCTTATTCAAATATGGGAAAAAGTCTTTCTAAATATATTGCCTTTGGTTCATTTGCCCTTATTGTCGTAGTACTTATGGTGGCTACCATAATCGAAAAATTCTACGGAACGACTTTTGTCTATGAGAATATCTATACATCAGCACCTATGGTTGCACTATGGAGTGTGGCATCGCTCATAGCATTGATATATATCGTCAAACAACGCCTGCACAAGATGCCCATAACACTGATGCTGCACCTCTCGTTTCTACTTATTTTGATGGGTGCATTGACAACTCACATTTGGGGCGTGCAAGGCAAGGTGCATCTGTGCATAGGCGAAGAGGTGCGGAGCTTTACCAATGCAGAGGGCGAAGCAAAGGAGTTTCCGTTTACACTGATATTACACGATTTTGAGTTACAATACTATAAGGGTACATTTGCTCCAATGGACTATGTAAGCCATATAGAAATAGTAGAGGGCAAGCAGCAAATCGAGGGTAAGGTTTCTATGAATAATATCCTTACACATAGCAACTATCGCCTCTATCAGGTAGGGTATGATCGTGATGGGAAGGGTGCTACGCTTGCTGTATCGTACGATCCTTGGGGCATTGGCATAACATATGCAGGATATATCGCACTGCTGATTTCTATGATTTGTTTCTTCTTTCAATCAAACAGTCGTTTTCGTACCTTGTTGCATCATCCTGCACTAAAACGCACTGTTGTAGTTCTTGTTACATTCTTCGGTATTATCTCCGCCAAAGGCGAAGAGAGAATGCCTCTCACACTACCACACGATATAGCGACAAAGTTTGGAGATTTGCACATCTACTACAACGACCGTATATGCCCGCTGCAGACCTTTGCTAAAGATTTTACGACAAAACTCTATGGGAAACCCACCTATCGTGGTTTGACGGCGGAGCAGGTGGTTATGGGATGGTTTTTCTTCTATGACGATTGGAAACACGAGCCAATGATTAAAATCAAAGGTGGCGAAATACAGCGACTGCTCGGTATAGAAGGTAAGTACGCCCGTCTTACCGACTTTGTATCGATTGAAGGTTACAAACTTGAACGTGCACTGCGTGGCGAGGAAGTATCAAATCGCCAAAACGCCGAATTGGCAAACGAGAAGTTCAACTTGGTGAGTATGTTAGCCATGGGGAACTTGCTCAAAATTTATCCTTACCGCAATTCTGATAACATTGTTACATGGTACTCATTGGCGGACAAATTACCTGCCGAAGTCCCATACGAACAATGGCTTTTTATCGGTCAAAGCATGAATCTTGTAGCAGAAAAGATTATGCTCAAAGAGTATGATGAAGTGGCGTCTCTGCTCGATAAAATCGGCAAATATCAGGCGAAAGAGGCGGGCGACGTACTACCCCCATCGTGGCGTTTCGAGGCGGAAAAACTGTACAATTCGGCCAATATCAACCGTCCATTGGCAATGGTTTGCATAACGTTAGGAATAGTTATCTTTTTGATATTCTGCTTGAGTTCTTCGTTTCGCCACGGTCATAGCAGATGGCTAAACACATCGCTTGCTGTGGGATTAGGGGTAGTATTGCTCTATCTTACCTTGCAGATAGCCCTAAGATGGATTGTAAGCGACCATATACCACTTTCAAATGGCTTTGAAACAATGCAGTTTATGTCATGGTGCAGTGCATTGATAGCCCTCTGTACAATGCGTAAATTCTGTATGGCTCTGCCTCTGGGCTATCTTTTGTGTGGATTACCGCTTTTGGTGTCGATGATGGGCGAAGCAACTCCCCGTATCACACAACTGATGCCTGTCTTGCAGTCTCCTCTATTGAGTATCCATGTGGTGGTAATTATGATAGCCTACTCGCTACTCGCCTTTGTCTTGATGAATGGCATTACAGCAATAGTGCTACGTTACACAAAACGTGATCATCAGGCAGAGATGGAGTACTTGCTGGTCGTGAGCAACATTATGCTCTATCCGGCAGTATTTCTGCTTGCTACAGGTATTTTTGTGGGTGCCGTATGGGCAAATATATCGTGGGGCAGATATTGGGGGTGGGACCCGAAGGAGGTATGGGCGTTGATTACGTTGCTAATCTATTCGGCAGCTTTGCACATCACCTCACTTGGCAAATTCCGCAACCCGATATTCTTCCACACTTTTATGATTATAGCATTTCTGACGGTTTTGATAACTTATTTTGGTGTAAACTACATCCTCGGCGGCATGCACTCATACGCATAGATTTTCAATTTTGAAAAATTAAATAAATTCATCTCGTATTAGCCTACCGACAGACTTTCCCTAAATCTACAAGCGACATCTGATTTGAATGATGTCGCTTGTTTAGTTATAACTGCCTCATAGAATTGCGAGGTGTTTTTTATGGCTTTAGCTTAAATGACAATCTCCTCAACAAGAGCTACCGCATTCAAATTGCCATTCTCAACAAACAATGCAACGATTTTCACCCAACTTTTTATCGCTTTCTCCTTACCTTTTGCATGATTTTCAGCCGATTTTTGTAGGTGTTAGAGTGTATTAGTGGGCGTTGGTATTTTAGTAGGGTTAGTGTGCAAAAATTACTTGCCGATGCAGAAAGTGTAGGTGATTATCAATCAGCCATTTAGCACTCTAAAAGGTACAATCACTCATTTGGCAAGTCGTTGAGAATGTGTAAGTTAGTGGTTTTCAACGCACTTTTCGC
>CAZGEX010000021.1:0-42742 GCA_964524385.1 uncultured Sangeribacter sp. | reverse complement strand
CACCTGACTGTTAATCAGGGGGTCGTTGGTTCAAGCCCATCTTGAAGCGCAAAAAGAACGGATAATCCGTTCTTTTTTTGTTTTACAGTATCACGCCCAAGCAATGTGCCTTATGCTTGAAATCCAAGAGAACAAATTTCAGACAAAATGAAAAATACAAGTCGAGTTGCGATAGCCGGATATTCAGCGGGTATAATTACCGGTATTACATACGGATTGAACCCATTATTTGCGATGCCCCTAATGAGCAAAGGAGCATCAATAGAATCAATACTTTTCTTCAGATATTCATTTGCGGTATTGATTCTTGGAGCATTTATATTATTCAGGAAACATAGTTTTAGAGTTACTGTCAAGCAAATAGGCGTGTTACTTTGTCTTGGATTGCTGTACACATCAAGTAGCATATTTCTATTCGAGGCCTATAATTATATTGCGTCCGGATTAGCAACCACACTGATATTTTTATATCCCGTATTGGTAGCAATCATAATGATATTTTTAGGCGTTATTCCTTCATGGTCCGTATGGTTAGCCATTGCAACTACATTTAGTGGAGTATTAATAATGACGCAAAATAGCGGAGGAGATTCAATTAATCCGATAGGCGTAATATTGTCGTTAGGATCGGCACTGGTCTATGCTCTATTCATAGTAATTATCAATCGCAGCAAACTAATAGCAGATATATCAAACTCTTTGTTAACTTTTTATGCGTTATCGGTAGGAGCCATTGTATTTCTATTAAAAATTGCATTAACCGATCACGCAATTCTCACCGGTATATCCACAGGAGCGGATTGGCTCAACTTAGTGGGATTGGCACTTTTACCTACAATAGTATCTACAGCAACACTTGCTGTTGCTACCCGTAAAATTGGAGCGACAAAAGCATCAGTACTCGGCGTTTTTGAACCGATAACGGCAATTCTCGTCGGCACGGTAATGTTTCATGAGCCTTTGACTACAAATATTGTAACAGGGATTGCAATATCAATTATCGCTGTTACATTTATGATTTATGTCACAAAACAATAAAAAAACATTAGTAATGATATTTCACACAACAACAGAGCCGACTTTGAGGTCGGCTCTGCGTATATCAAGCAAAATATTTTTTTACAGATTAAGTGAGTAACATTCCATACCAAATGCATCAGCAACACCTTGGAATACAATTTTACCTTCTACAATATTTACGCCACGAGCCAAGCCCGGATCTTCGCGACATGCAGTTTTCCAACCTTTGTCTGCAAGACGCAAAGCATAAGGGAGTGTAGCATTTGTAAGAGCCAATGTTGATGTAAAAGGTACTGCTCCCGGGATGTTTGCCACACAATAGTGCACTATACCATCTACTTCATAAATAGGCTCAGAGTGAGTAGTTGGGTGAGAAGTTTCGAAACAACCTCCTTGGTCGATAGCGACATCTACTAATACAGTTCCCGGACGCATAAGTTTAAGCATTTCTTTTGAAATCAAATGAGGTGCTTTAGCTCCCGGAATAAGCACAGAACCAATTACGAGGTCTGTAGTAGGAAGTTCTTTCTCAATATTATATGCAGAAGAATAAAGTGTTTTCACATTTTTAGGCATCACTTCAGCAAGATGACGCAAAGTAGGTAATGAGATGTCGGTAATAGTTACATCTGCACCTAATCCGGCAGCCATCAAAGCTGCGTTTCTACCAACAACACCACCACCAAGGACTAATACCTTAGCCGGTTTCACACCCGGTACGCCACCGAGAAGAATACCTTTGCCACCTTGTGGTTTTTCGAGGAATCTCGCACCTTCTTGAATTGCCATACGTCCTGCCACTTCACTCATCGGGATGAGAAGAGGTAATGCTCCATTACGATCGGTAACTGTTTCGTAAGCAATATATGTTGCACCGGCATTAAGCATTGCATCTGTAAGATTTCTGTCGCAAGCGAAATGGAAATAAGTGAATAACACTTGGTTAGGACGAACTAATGGATATTCTTGTTCAATCGGTTCTTTCACTTTAATAATCATTTCAGCAATTGCATAGACATCTTCTATTGTCGGTAAGATGTGGGCACCTGCAGCTTCATATTCTTCGTCCGGGAAGCCACTGCCGATTCCTGCTGTATGTTGTACATATACTTCGTGTCCGCGTTTTACGAATTCTTTAGCACCTGCTGGCGTCATTGCCACGCGGTTCTCGTTGTTTTTAATTTCTTTTGGTACACCGATAATCATAATTGTATTTGATTTAAAGTTAACGGCGTAAAATTACTCAATTATTCTAAAAAATCAAATTATCGGATTAATTTTTTTCTATTTTTAATAAATAAACGTACTTACCAAGCCAATAGTACCAACATAAAGCACATATACTATTTATATCATGCGAATCTCCATTATAAAATGCCGAATGTGTCAGAGAGATAGGCGATGCACACTCACACCAAGATTTGAAAGGCTTGACTTCCGAGCAGCTGATTTTCTTCTACTATTGTCAAGAGGGAATATCGCAGAATATAGCATCAGCGGACGTTCTATAATCCAACCTCGTGTCATATTGCGTATCAACAAATTTGCCAAACCATTAAATTTTGTAGAAAAGGACCTTACTCGTCCGATTAATTCGGTCATATCAGATACACAATCTACCACAAATTCTGTTATTTTACTACCATTAGAAGAAAGTCGTACATAAATTCTATCTCCAAATGTAATTTGCTTGCTATTCACCATGATAACTCTTAAATTTGTTTAACATTACAAATTTAAGCACCCATTACCGCCAATATATTGCAGTCAACAGCAAACAAATGTTAATTTTTATAGATAATAAAAAAACCTCATTGCCTATTCGGCACGAGGTTTTTTTTAAAAATTCAAGTTTTAATTATTTACCTAAATCAGAACCCGGTTTGAATTTAACAACCTTGCGAGCAGGGATTTCGATTTTTTCCTTAGTGCGAGGGTTAATACCTGTACGAGCTTCTTTTTCAACAACAGAGAATGTACCGAAGCCGATAAGAGCTACTTTGTCATCTTTAGCAAGAGCTTGAGAAATTGATTCGAGTGTTGCTTCAAGAGCTGCTTTTGCCGCCACTTTGTTAAGACCTGCTTTAGCAGCAATTTCATTGATTAAATCTGTCTTGTTCATAACTAATTAGTTTGTATTAATGGAAATTGTCAATTTGCTCGCAAATATACAATAATAATTAAAATCGACAAATTAATTTCTTAAAAAAATTAAAATATGGAGTTATTTTTTTTATTTTATCCCTTTTTAGGTGTATTTTTGCGGCAAAATAGGTAATTTTGCAATTATGTTTAGTAATAATCGTTCGAATTTTGGAATTTCGATTCCTGCGGTAACAAAAAATCTACTGATAATCAATATTGGCCTATGGTTGATAGGGATGTTTATGCCGGAGTTTGGAGAAAAGCTGGTAACATCGTTTGGCTTACACTATTTAAGTTCACCCGACTTTAATCCATTCCAACTCATTTCATATATGTTTATGCACGACCAAAAAGGATATGCTCACATCTTTTTTAATATGTTTGCACTTTTTTCTTTTGGAAGAATGCTTGAGATGGTGTGGGGGTCAAAACGTTTTTTAATATTCTATATGATATGTGGCATAGGTGCAGCACTCGTACAAGAAGGCATTTGGGCTATTTCATGGGAGCATGATTATATTAGTGCAATTGCCGTCCAAAACAATATAAGCTACGAAGAGATGAAACAATATATTGAAGTCGGCAAAGCACTTCAAAATTCTGAAATCACAAATGCACTAACACTATATAGTAGCGGATTATGTACAATCGGTGCATCAGGGGCAATATTCGGCATATTGCTCGGATTTGCATTCATATTTCCAAACATTCCTATGTACATTATGTTTATTCCTGTACCTATTAAGGCTAAATACATGGTAATTGGTTACGCCGCATTAGAATTTGTGTTTGGAGTAAGTGGAACAATGGGGTCTGTGGCACACTTTGCTCACCTCGGAGGAATGCTTTTTGGATTGATGTTCATTCTCATCAAACGTGATTGGTTTCAACGACAATATTAATTATGGCAATGACTCTTCGTTACACAATCAAAGGAAACATTCTAATTCGTCTTATCATAATTAATGTCGCAATTTTCATCCTCCTGGGACTGAGTATGGCGGGAGGCAACCTTTTTTCATTTTCGATAGAATGGACACACGAATATTTCTCGCTTTCATCCGATTTAAATCATCTATTATATCGTCCGTGGACAATAGTTTCATATATGTTTACACATTATGATTTCATCCACTTACTATTTAATATGCTATGGTTATATTGGTTTGGAGAGGTCCTACTTTTGACGATGAGTAAATATCATATTCTCAGCCTATATTTAATAGGAGGATTATGCGGAGCATTCATTTATGAAACAGCATACAATCTTATTCCCGCATTTCAACTGCACACAGCCGAGCTTTGTGGTGCATCAGCGGCAATTCTTGCCATTATGACAGCTGCTGCTTTTCGTTCACCCGACTATCGATTTAATCTCCTTTTTATCGGTGCTATAAAATTAAAATGGATAGCCATTATCTCGATTATCTTAGTATTTATAGGAATAGGAGGGACAAACAAAGGAGGAGAATTAGCTCACCTCGGTGGAGTTATCGCCGGCACAATCTTTGGATTTTCGTTACGAAAAGGATACGACATATTGAAACCATTAAACGCCTTATTAAAGATAATTACATCCCCTAAAAGACGACAAGGGGGAAAAATTCAATCAAAAAAATTTGTCAAAGCTATGGAAAAGCATCAGAGCGACGTACAACGGCTCGATGCCTTACTTGACAAAATAACCAAATCAGGATACAATTCTTTATCTGCAAAAGAGCAAAAAGAATTAAAAGACCTTTCTAACAATTTAGACAAATAAGCCACGATGGTAAATATCTTAAAATTTATAGGATACACTTTTACTATAATATTATACGTATTGATGTTACTCTCTGCTTATGGAGGCAACATCAATCCTGCGAAATGGGCATTACCATCTATTCTCAAACTGACATTTCCATTGTTTTTAATAGCCACAATTATAATTGGAGCTATTTGGGCTTTATTAAAAGATAAATTAATGACAATATTAGGAGCTGTGGTCATCCTTGCATCTGCAGGTGCTATTCTCTCCTACTCACCCATCAATTTCATCAACAACACCCCTACTCCATCTGACCACACATTTTCTTTTATGAGCTATAATGTCTACTATGGTGTTGACCGCGAAAAACCAGAACTGCCATATAGCCGCACAATGAGTTATATCATTAATACAGATGCCGACATTGTCTGTATGCAAGAGCAATATGCACTCAAGACACATGTAAATCCGAAATTCATTGACTCACAAATCGATTCGCTCCGTCAAAATTATCCTTACATTTTGGAGCGTGGCAATACCGATGTGATGATAATGTCAAAATACCCACTAAAATATGTTCAAATTCCGGACTTACCGGACTTAAAGCACTTCACATTTGATGCTTATGAAGCCGATATTTCCGGAGAAAAAGTCACAATATTGAATATTCACTTATCATCTTATGACCTCAACCACGAAGAGAGAGAAATAGTCGATAAAATCCATGACATAACAGACGTAAAAACAAGTGCCAAAGAATTCAAACACAGCATTTTCTCCAAATTAAGTTCTGCGTTTAAGATTCGAGCCTATGCAGCTACAATAGTCAGAGAAATGATTGACAAAATAGAAGGAAACATCATTGTATGCGGTGACTTCAACGATGTAAGTGATTCATGGGCTTACAACACAATCAAAGGCGATGATTTGACTGATGCATATCAAGAAGCCGGATTCGGCCCTATCATCACATATAATGCCCATCATATGTATTTTCACATTGACCATATTTTATATCGAGGAATGTTAAAAACTCTGAATTTTGAAAAAGGAGGACTAAAAAGTAGTGACCATTATCCGATTTTTGTTAAATTTGCACTTTCAAAAGAATAATAATACTACAAACATAACATAAACAAAAATATTTACAATGAAACACAAATTAATTACACTTGCGACTGCGGCATTCTTGTTCGCTCCGCTAACATCTACAGAAATGGCAGCACAAGAGACTAACCCATTTTTGATGCCTTATACGGCAGAATACGAAATTCCTCCATTTGAGGAAATACAAATCAGCCACATGATTCCTGCAATGGAAGTCGGCATGGCAGAACAAGCAGAAAACATTCGAAAAATCGTAGAAAACACAGAGCCGGCAACATTCGACAACACAATTATGCCACTCGAAAATCTTTCTCCAATTCTCGACCGTGTAGTTGCCGTATTTTTCCACTATGACAATGCTTTAAGTTCGCCTGAATTATCTGAAGCCGCCGACAAAATCGTGCCAATGGTAAACGAAGCAAGCAACCAAGTAATGCTCAACGAAGCTCTTTTCCAAAGAGTTAAAACAGTCTATGAAAATCGCAACAAAGCAAAATTAAACGATATTCAAAAACGCCTCGTTGAAAAATACTATCGTCGCTTTGCAGAACAAGGTGCAGCCCTGACAGCTGAACAAAAAGAAGAACTCGTCAAAGTAAACAACGAACTGTCTAAACTTTTCATTCAATACAATCGCAACCTTCTTAAAGCGACCAATGATTTTTCAATAATTGTTTATGACGAAAAAGATTTGGCAGGACTTCCGGCCTCATCTATCGGCACAGCTGCAGAAGAAGCAAAAGCTCGCAATTTAGATGGACTTTGGGTGTTTACACTCCATGCACCAAGCCGCTTACCCGTACTCCAATACGCTGACAATCGCGGTCTTCGCGAAGCAATGTACAAAGGTTATACAACCCTTGCTACTACCGGCGAGACAAGTAATATTCCGGTTATAGAACAAATCGTAAAACTTAGAGCTAAAAAAGCTGCAATTATGGGATTTGATAACTTTGCTCAAATGATGACATCACGCGTCATGGCTCAAACACCGGAAGCAGCAGAAGAATTACTTCTTAATGTGTTTACTCCGGCCGTAGAACGTTCTAAAGAGGAAGTCGCTGATATGCAAGCCTATGTTGATAAAGAAAATGGCGGATTCACTATCGCTCCTTGGGACTATTATTACTATGCAGAAAAAGTAAAAAAAGAAAAATTTGATTTCGACGAAGCCGAAGTACGTCCATACTTTGAACTCAACAATGTTGTAACCGGTATGTTCTATTGCGCAGAAAAATTATGGGGCATCCACTTTACAGAAATGCCAAATGCTCCAAAATATATGGACGAAGTGACTGTCTACAACGTAACTAACGACAAAGGTGAACATATCGCTGTATTCATGACAGACTTCTTCCCAAGAGCATCTAAACGTCAGGGGGCATGGATGGAACAAATGCAAGCTGCCGGTCTATATGAAAACGGCGTAATGAAACGTCCTATCGTCTATAACGTCTGCAATTTCACTCGCCCTACAGCCGACACTCCGGCACTTCTTACACTTGATGAAGTAGAAACAGCATTCCATGAATTCGGACACGCTCTTCAAGGAATGTTAACTCAAGCTCAATACAAAACTCTCGCAGGCACGAATGTTGACCGCGACTACGTGGAACTTTGTTCTCAAATCAACGAACATTGGGCTACTCACCCTGACGTACTCAAAGTCTACGCAAAACACTATCAAACAGGTGAGCCTATGCCACAAGAACTTATCGACAAACTTGTCGCAAGCGATACATTCAATCAAGGTTTTGTTTGCACAGAACTTGCCGGTGCGGCTCTTCTTGACCTTCAATGGGGAAGACACAATGGCGAAAATATTGATGTATTAGGCTTTGAAAAAGAAGTTGCCGAAAAAATTGGTATGCCTGATGAAATCACTTACCGCTATCGCAGTCCTTACTTTAAACACATCTTTGGTGACGACGGATATGCATCAGGCTATTACACCTACATTTGGGCTCAAGTACTTGAAGCCGATGCATGGGAACTATTTGTAGAAAAAGGAATTTTCGACAAAAAAACTGCTAAAAACTTCAAGAAATACATCCTTGAATCAGGCGATACTGAAGATCCTACTACATTGTTTGTAAAATTCAGAGGTCACAAACCGGACCCTGTCGCACTTCTCCGTCTTCGCGGATTTAGCAAATAATTTACATTAACCGAACTCATACCTTATCATACGCCTTGAAAGTCGATTTAAACTTTCAGGGCGTTTTTCATATTACAACTATATCAAGTTAACACACTCGCTAACGAAGTTTAGAAATTACTTACATCATTAAACTTCACAATATCATAAATATTTCGTATCTTTGCACTTGTGTTTTAGGAATTTAAATTTCTAAAACATGAATTAATCGCAATTCGTAAAGAAAATGGAAGAAAACCATAGTATAATTTTACCGGAACCGACACTACGCCGATTACCATGGTACTTAGCCTATGTCGATATACTTCGTACCACCGGAGCTGACACAGTCTCATCCACACAGATTTCAAAAGCCCTCAGTGTCGATTCATCGCAAATAGCCAAAGACCTATCATTTCTCAACATTAAAGGGAAAACGAGAATTGGCTATAATGTCAATGCTTTAGCAGAAGCATTGAGCGAATTTCTCGGATTCAGGAAACCTCACAATGCATTCATCGTCGGAGTAGGCAGTCTTGGTGCAGCCTTAATCCACGATACAGGACTTGCAAAATACGGACTGAACATCATTGCAGGATTTGATACTGATACGACAAAAATTGGCACAAAAATATGCGATGTCCCGATTTATAATATCGAAGAAATGCAACACTACCAAAACAAGCTTAATGCCTCAATAGGTATTCTTGCAGTGCCTGCCGACCAAGCACAAGACGCTGCCGACACAATGACAGCATCCGGTCTGAAAGCCATATGGAACTTTACTCCATACCGAATAAAAGTTGCACAAGGCATCGTTATGACCAACACCTCTATATATGCACATTTAGCTTTAATTTACAATCGTTTAGAAGCAGCAATCGACAATCAATTGTGAAAATTATAGGCATTACCAACAACTATTCAGCATCAGGAGATACTCCTCGTAATTATTTCCTAATGGCAGATTCATCTTTACTTAAAGATGGAAAACCTTTTTTTGTTCCCGACTTTGACACCGACTTCAAAATGTACCCGTCGCTCGTAATTAGAATTTGCAGATTAGGGAAAAACATTGCATCCCGATTTGCCCATCGCTACTACGATGCGATTTCTATCGGGTTGAATGTGCGTGCAGAGAATGAATTCAAATGTCTTTCATCACAAGGATTAGCTTGGACTTCAGCAATAGCGTTTGATGCATCAACAATCCTTGGAGACTTCTTTGACATCGAAAATTTAAACTGCGATGAAATGAATTTCCAAATCAAAAAGAACAATATAGAAATCTCTCAATGGAATTATTCTGCTCTAAATGCCGGCATTGATACAATAATAGCCGAAATCAGTTCTCGATTCACACTAAAAATAGGCGATTACATCTACATTGGCATCAAAAACGAAGGCTTTGAAATAAATATAAACGACCATATTGAAGCTTTTTTAAAGGACAAATTAACATTAAGTTTTAATGTAAAATAACTACGCAATATGAACTTTCATTTTAGGCTTTGTATTATACTTCTTTCTGCAATCATTTCACAATCAGCAATGGCACTTGATGCGGATTTCTTTTCAGCTAACTCCAAATTATCATCGGGTAAATGGGTAAAAATCAGCATTGAAGAAAACGGCATTTATGAAATAACATACGACGAACTCCGAGAAATGGGATTTTCAAATCCGGAGAAAGTGGGCATGTATGGTCGCGGAGGGGAAATTATGGATGAAAATTTCATATCTGCAGGCAAAAAGGTATATTATGACGATATATCTCCCGTAGCAATTCTTCATAAAAACGAAAAATTACTCTTTTATGGTCAAGGACCCGCGATGATACGCTATCGTTCCGAGCTATCAAATCCTGTCAACCGACGTTTTGTAAGACAAAGCATCAACACATACTCCGACAAAGCTTATTATTTTTTAACTGATTCGGATGCCCAAATTTTAACAATCTCTGATGCTACAGGCATAATCAATGAAAGCAAACCGGAAATGACAGAATGTTACGACTATTTCTACCACGAAGCCGAGTTAAAAAACTTTTGTCTTTCAGGTAGATTATTTGTGGGAGAATCCCTTACAGACAATCATTCCATTTCTATTCCTTTTTCAATTCCCGGAGCAATTGAAAACGAATCATGCTCAGTGGAATGTCAATTCTATGCAAATAACGGAACCGGCAGCACTTTAAAATATGGATTTGCAGGTGACCAAATAGATGCAACCATTAATGCACCAAACAATCTGTACTATGCGGCAAAGGCATTCCCGGCTTACTCAGAATCGACTCTTCCGTCAGCGAATGGCACTTTCAATGTCGATTACACTCCAAGCGGGCAAGCATCAAATGCCCACATTGATTACATTATTATTGGGGCAAAGAAAAAAATTGCATTCCAACCGGAACAAACTCAATTTCGTGCATTTATTCCCAATTATTCCACCTCTCAATATGGAATAGTAAGGATAGAGAATGCACCGAAAACTACAATAGCATGGGACATAAAATCTCCTTCAGATATTAAAAACCTACCTTTAAGAGTCGAAGAGAATGTAGCTAAAGTTAAATTCTTAACGCCCTATAAGACATCCGGCCTGATGATAGCATTCGACCCGGAACAAACCCAAATGAAAATATCAGACTACAAAATAATCGACAATCAAAATCTTCATAGCATAAAATCAAACGAAGTGCCTGATATGCTCATTATTACGGTCCCTTATCTTCACGACAAAGCTGAAGAACTTGCCGATATTCATCGACAATACGACAATATGGATATTCTTGTCATCAACTCCGAGGATATTATCAATGAATTTTCAGGTGGCACACCTGATGCCATGGCTTACAGAGCTTTTTGCAAAATGCTTTACGACCGTAATCCTCAAAAATTCAAAAATCTACTATTATTCGGAGAGATGCTCTATGACAACCGACAAATATCTTCACTTAATAAAAGAGAATTATTGATTTCATACCAAACTGAAGAAAGTCTTCATGCCGATATGACATTCTGTATTTCCGATTTTTACGGAATGCTTGAAGACACCCCTTCATCAAAAGGGATGCAATACGACATTATAAATATCGGCGTTGGAGAACTTCCTTGCCGTTCTATTAACGATGCTGACATTGTCATCAATAAGATAATCCAATACACTGTTGACACATCTTTCGCTAATTGGCTTAACAATTTTATGGTCACAGGAGACAGCCCCGACGATAATGAGCATCAGACATATAGCGAATACATCGCTGAAGAAATATCTTCACTGACCGACAACGAAGTTGCAACAACAAAAATCTACATCAATGCTTATCCTCGTTACAGCACATGCGACAAAATGATGGAGACCTTTAATCAAGGCACTTTATATGGTACATATCTCGGTCATTCACAAGCCGTCAGTTTGTCGAGCGACGAATCTCTATGGCGTAAAAATTTTGCTTTAAAATTAAAAAACACTCGTTTCCCATTTATGAGCTTTGGAGGCTGCACCGTTACTGCCTTAGACTGCGGAGAAAGGGGGTCTTCAGAAACGATGCTTTTCAACAAAAGCGGAATTATCGGTGGAGTGATGTCATCGCGTACCGCCTATTCTTACTATAATTATCTTCTACTCAGCTATATCAATCAAGCCCTAATGCTCCAAGATGGTAATGCAGCCACATCGACTGAAAGATTATCACGCCCACGTACCATAGGAGAAACTTACGCACTTGCTAAAACCAATTTACAAGTATCAAGTAGCAACGAACTTGTCTATCACCTTGTATGTGATCCTGCCATTACTATCCCTGTGGCAACTCATCATATCGACTTAACACTATCTGACGCTTCAATTTCCCCTAAAAGCGAAATCACGATTTCAGGTATCATCACAGACAAATCAGGCAACACATTGACAGATTTCAATGGCACAATTGTCACTAAATTATTTACTCCTCCAATCGTCAAAAAGACTTATGGTCATCACTCAGCAGCAGTTGATATTACCTACGACGAAACAATTTTAACTTCCACATCAACAGAAGTAAAAGAAGGTAAATTTGAAACTACAATATTGCTTCCACCAAGTGTGGAACCATCATCAGGCACTGCATCAATCCGCGTAGCTGCATATTCACCGGAATTGCGTATCGGTGCATCCGGCATAGCTTCTATCGAAATTGGAGAGAACAATCCTGACAAAAGTATTACAGACACAAATGCCCCTATCGTCGACTATATCTATCTCAATTCACCGGATTTTTGCGACGGCGATGCCACAATCGAAGATTTTATTTTTTATGCACAAGTAAGTGATGATTACGGTATATCCACCTCTTCAAACTCATTTACCAACAATCTTCATCTTACATTAGACGGGAAAGATGCGATATTTTCTACTTCGCAATATTGTAACAGTACTAACAATGGCAAGCAAATCAATCTCTCTATCCCTATGAATAATATTTCTGTCGGGCAACACACGTTAACACTTCATGTATCTGACATAATGGGCAATACCACTACTCGTTCCGTTTCGTTCTATGTGACAGACAAAAACATCGAAGCATCACTTATAGTTAAAGAAACTCCAATCAGAGATATTGCTACATTTGAATTACAATTAGCTGACACAGAGAATCTCACCGATGCAACTCTTTACATAACAGATGCCATCGGGCAACACATTAAGACAATTACCATGACCGATTCAGAATATCAATGGGATTTGAGCGATGAAACCGGAGTCAGAGTACCACAAGGCATTTATTATGCTCATTGCAAACTATCATCCGGACACACAATCAACGGACACACATCGGTCGTAAAAATGACTATACTAAAACAAAAAGAATAATCTGACTCTCTATTTTATCGAAAATAAGCCTTCTTAAACAATAAAAAGAGCTTTTTGAAGTTCTATAATATATAACAAACAACCAAGAAACAGAAGGCAAATGAAAAAATACCACAAAATACTGATGGCGAGCCTACTAATCTTGATGGTTTCGCCATCAGTAGTTTTCGCACAAGACGACATCAAAAACAACGATTTTAATCCTGTCAATACCGGCGTTACCACATTAGGCATCACTCCTGATGCTCGAGGTTCAGCAATGGGTAATCTCGGTGCAGCCACAGATCCGGACATAGACAGCCAGTATTGGAATCCATCAAAATACGCATTTGCGTATAGCAACGGAGGAATTGGTATTTCCTACACCCCATGGCTACGCAAACTTGTCAATGATATTTTCCTTGCCAACCTCTCCGGATACTGGAAATTAGGAAGTGGCGACAATCAAGCAATTTCGGCTTCATTCCGCTATTTTTCTCTTGGAGAAGTTACAATGGGAGATGACACCGGAGTCACAATTCAAACCATCAACCCATATGAGTTGGCATTCGACATAGGCTACTCACGTAAATTATCCGAGAAATTCTCTATGGGTGTTGCTTTGAGATACATTCTATCCGACCTCTCATATAATGATGCATATTCAGGCGAACAGACCAATGCAGCATCGGCATTCGCAGCTGATATTTCCGGATATTATGTCACATACCCAATGGTAGGTCGCAACGAATGTCAATTTGCATGGGGATTCAACATTTCAAACATCGGTTCGAAAGTAAGCTACAACAACGGAGCCGACAACGCATTCTTACCAACCAACCTACGCCTTGGTGCATCATTTATGTTCCCTCTTGCCGACTACCACACTATGGCATTCGGACTTGACCTCAATAAATTACTTGTACCGACCAAACCACGTCAAAGTGACTATGACATGGACACTCCGGAAGGTCAAAGTGAATATGAGGAAGCATTAGACAATTGGAACAACATGTCGCCTATTACCGGTATTTTCAAGAGCTTTTCAGATGCTCCGGGAGGATTCTCAGAAGAATTGAAAGAGATTAATTTTTCAATAGGAGCAGAATATGCATATAATCAACAATTCTTTGCACGTATGGGCTACTACTATGAAAATGCCAGCAAAGGCGGACGTTCTTACTTCGGATTTGGTGCAGGATTCTCGCTCAATGTAGTTCGTCTTGATGCTTCATATATGCTTGCCACAGCACAAAGCAGTCCACTTGACCAGACTTTAAGATTTACACTATCATTTGATATGGACGGACTTAAAGATCTACTCGGCAAACGCAACAGATAATCTACTAAAAATCAACAATTTATGTCTAAATGTAATATTCGGATCGGATTAGGGTTTGATGTCCATAAACTTGTAGAAGGCAGAGAACTTTGGCTATGTGGAATCAAACTACCTCACACCCATGGTCTTTTAGGTCATAGCGATGCTGATGTCGCAATCCATGCCCTCTGCGATGCTCTTCTCGGAGCTGCCGCACTGCGAGATATTGGCTACCATTTCTCCGATAAAGATCCCGCATTTAAAGACATTGACAGCAAAATATTACTAAAAAAGACTGTTAAGCTCTTACAAGAAAAAGGTTATTCCATCGGCAATGTTGACATCACAATTTGTGCGGAAGCCCCCAAAATAAATCCACACATCCATGAGATGCAAAAAGTATTGGCATCAATAATGAATATCGACACAGAAGATGTTTCAATAAAAGCCACCACAACCGAGCAATTAGGCTTTACAGGAAGGAAAGAGGGAATTTCAGCTTATTCCACAGCACTGATATTTCGCGAATAGTCATAATTAGTCAGCAATAGTACTAATTATGACAATTTGTATACATCATATTTGGGACACTGACAAACTTTTACTAATTTTGCATGATTTTAACTTGAAATAGAATTAACACAAACAATATGAAAAAAACAATACCGGCAATCATCGCTATATTTTTCGTACTCTGCAGTTGCAAATCGACTGATTTAACTTACTTCAGCGACATCAAAGAATCACAATCCGGCACAATGAAAAGCATCGACTATAAAATACGTCTTGAGCCTACAGATGAATTGCTTATAACCGTTACATCCGAAGTGCCGGAAGCGACATTAATATATAACTTGCCGGTTACAAATCCCGCATTTAAATCTGAAATGACCATCGGAAATACTCAAGCTCAACAACAAACTTATATCGTAGATACTGCGGGGAACATCAATTTTCCGGTGCTTGGCAAAATTCATGTAAAAGGGATGACAACAGCTGAGCTGACAGAAGAATTGACTCGTAAAATTGCAGAAACTGTTGAATCTCCATATGTAAGAGTAGAACTTGTCAACTTTAAGGTCAAAGTGCTTGGCGAAGTTGAAAATCCGGGTGTAGTGGAAGTGAATAAAGAAAAATTTTCAATACTTGATGCACTTGCAGCAGCCGGCGACATGACAGTTTATGGTCGTCGCGAAAATGTATTGATAGTACGTGAAGAAAACGGACAAAACAGCTATATTCGCCTTAACCTAAATGATTCAAAGACACTTGAATCTCCATATTTTTACCTCAAACAAAACGATGCTGTCTATGTAGAACCATCTTCATCAAGAAGCGGTCAAGCCGACTACAACCAAAACAACTCATACAAAGTGAGCGTAGTTTCCGCTATTGTCAGTGGGATTTCAGTTATCACATCATTAGTGATTGCATTAGTCGTTAAATAATTCACTTAACAGAACAATACAACAATGAGCAACAAGACAATCAAAGATAATGACAAAATAGACTTCGGTGCAATTTTAGCCAACTACAAACGCCATTGGTGGTGGTTTGCAATCTCATTAGTAGTTTGCTTAGTGCTTACATTTATGTACCTCAAAATAAAAAGTCCTGTATATCTTATTAAATCTCTCGTAATGTTCAATCAAGAAGAAGAAGATGCAGGAGGTGCAGTAGGCGGACTTGGTGCATTGATGTCATCATTCTCATTAGGTAGTAGCGGAGGTGCAAATGTAGAAGACGAAATGATGAAAATGGGTTCTCACTCAAATATGTCAGCAGTAGTCTCAGCACTAAAACTAAACCACACCTATTGGAGTAAAGCCGGTTTGTTTGATTCAAAAGTGTGGTACTATAACGACTCTCCCATTGAAATCAACATTCCTCAATCAGTATTGGACACAATTCGAACAAGCACAGAATTCAATATTCAAATTCCTGCTAATGGTGGTAAAATTTCTGTCGAAGTAGAACAAGCCGATGAAACAATCGTTGACACAGAAATAGAAACGCTCCCATATTCAGTAAAAACTCCATACGGAATATTCCATATCGACACAACATCATATTACAATAATAGTGAAGATTTAAACTTTTATGCCAAAATTTCCGGAAACGATGGGGCAATAGAAGGAATCAACAAACGCTTTAACATAGCACAACTATCAAAGAAAGCCAACGGCATCCAAATTGACATCGAAGATGTACATATCAAACGAGGAAAAGATTTCTTGAACACACTTGTTGACATCTATAATCAACGCAGTCTTGCCGATAAAAACGAACAAGCTTCCAGCACAGCTCAATTCATCGAAGACCGACTTCTAAAACTATATCGGGAACTTGAAACATCAGAAACAAAAATTGAAAATTACAAACGAGAAAATCAGATTGTTGATGCCGAAGCTGAAGCAGAATATATTTTCAAGAAAAAAGAAACTATTGAAGCATCAATCGTCGAACTACAGACTAAAATAGCTGTACTTCACATGATAAAAGAATTCTTGGAATCACCTGAAAACAAATACACTCTTGTGCCATTTACGGCAGATTTTCCGGAAGACCCTATCAGTGCATACAACGAATTAGTACTGCAACGATTAAATCTTGAAGCTACAGCCAAAGGTAATAACTCTGCCCTTAAAAACATTACAACACAAGTCGATGCAATGCGAGGCAATGTCATCAGCACACTCGAAAAACAGATTCAAAGTGCCAATATTGCTTTAGCAGACATGAGTAAAGAAGCCTCTTCTTCCGAACATCGAATGAGTGGCATACCTCGCATGGAGCGAGAACTTACCGAACTATATCGCGACCAAGTAATCAAAAATGAAATCTACGGATATTTACTTCAAAAACGAGAAGAAAACGAACTTAAACTTTCACGTAATCGTCCGACAGGGAAAGTGATTGATGAAGCATACGCCGAAGTAAAGCCTATCAGCCCTAATAAAATTATGGTAGCGGCATTAGGTCTTTTTGCAGGCATTCTTATCCCAATAGGATTATTATCTGTATTCGGAAAAGAAACATCACCAACAACTCCTACTACACCCTCTTCTCCGGAAAAGAAATCAGAATCTGAAGAAAAATCTGAAGAATAACAATGAATTTGGTAATATCAAAGAGTAAACTCATATCCAATTTGCTGTTTACAGCATTTTGGATTGCAGGTTTATTCTCTTTTATTACACAAGAATTTGCCATATCCGTCTATGAGAAACTAAGTTCTCCCGTTTTTGCAGGTGTAGATTTCATTCTCATAATTCTTGGAGTGTGGACATTGCGTAGTCGCACAGATTTAATTGTCACATCTTCTCTATTGATAATATCATTCATTTCGACTTGCATTTTCAATGATATGTCAATTCTTCAATATCTCAACGGACTGCGTGTTTACATTGCATTCATCTTCATAATCCCGATAATCCGTTACTTTTTTGAAGACAAAGAACGGAGAAAAGCGTTCATCAAAAAAATAGATAAACACCTTTACATATTTCTTTGGCTACAAGTGCCAAGCATGATTTTACAATGCTTCCTTTACGGAGCATACGACAAAGTAGGAGGCACATTAGGATGGCTTAATTCGGGAGCCATTACCACAATGATCTATTTCACATCATTCTATTTGATGCTAAAGCGATGGGATAAGACAAAATCATATTTTCAAAACATTAAAGCAAATTGGATTTTAGTATTCCTTCTATTCCCCTCCTATTTGAATGAAACAAAAATTGCATTCGTTTTTTTAGCAATGTATTTTTTCTTCCTCATTCCTATGGACAGAAAATTCATCAAACGTCTGACCATTGTACTTCCTATTATGGTAGTGGCACTTGCCGGAGCAGGTTACCTTTATATTACACTTGTAGATACCGGAGGCGATGACATATTTTCAGCTGAATATATCGACATCTATTTAAATGGAGATGATGAATTAGTAGAGTTAGTAGAATACATCGTGGAAAACGACGTCACCGATGTTCAAGAAAAGGATTATGCACGAGGATTAAAATTTGCCGTACTCCCACTTATACTTGAACGTTCACCACATGCGACAAACATAGGATATGGCATCGGGCTTTACAAGGGAGGGAAAATTTTTGAAAAGACCGAGTTCTCCAAACACTATAATTGGTTGCTTCAAGGCACTATTATGCAAGCATTCCTTTGGATGGTGGAATTAGGATGGAGCGGATTAATTTGGTACATTATGTTTTGGTTTGTCTATTTCCGTTTCTTTAGCAAATGCCATAGAAATGCACAACTTCAATTCTATCTGCTATTAACAGTAATTCTCATAAGCCTATACAATCCTGTATTTTGTTTGGTGCCTGTCTACATCGTATTTATGTACCTTCTCTACATAAGTAGCCGATGGAATTTAATCGAAGATGAAAATGCAAGCCAATCTCAAATTACCACAAACTAGAACACACGACGATGGCAAGCAATACTCAAACCACAAATCCGGAACAGTTCACAGAGCCAACAAGCGGGCATAAAAAGCGGATAGCCAAAAACACAATTTATCTGTATATTCGCACAATAGTCATAATGCTTGTATCGCTCTACACATCGCGTGTGGCACTTCAAGTATTAGGTGAAGAAGATTTTGGGATATACAATTTAGTTGCAGGTTTTGTCGTTCTATTCGGATTCTTGAACTTTGCCATGGAACGTGCCACCCTTCGTTTTTTACTTGTAGAAAAAGGGAAAGGCACAATATCATCGATGAGCAGAGTGTTTTGCATATCAGTTTCTGCCCATATAGCAATAGCTGCTATTCTTCTCATTTTAGCCGAAACAATTGGGTTGTGGTTTGTCAATAGCCGGCTTAACGTACCTGATAACAAAATGCTCGCAACTAATTGGGTATATCAATTAGCCGTTTTAACAACAATACTTAACATTGTCAGAGTCCCTTACAATTCTTCTATAATAGCTTATGAGAAGATGTCATTCTATGCTTATTTCAGCATTATGGAAGCTGTAGTCAGGCTTGCCGGAGTGATGGTGTTGCAATATTTTATTTCAAACAATCTACTTGAATCATACGCTGCTATTTGGGCGGCAACAGCAATCATTGTATTTCTAACCTACAAAATTTTCTGTACATATAAATTTCCGACCTGCAATTTCAAATTCGTATGGGACAAAAAAATTTTCGTCGAAATGTTGATATTTTCCGGTTGGAATATGCTTGGGGGTGTTGGTAACATTGCCGCACAACAAGGTATAGCTGTTATTATGAATTTGTTTTTTAATGCAGTAATAAATGCGGCAGTAGGTATAACCTACCAAGTAGGGCAAGCAATCAACAACATCATCAGCAGTTTTCAGACAGCATTTAACCCACGCCTTGTGAAGCTTTATGTGAATAACGAGGCTGAAAAATTTAATGCAATGCTTATTTCCACCTCCAAATTTTCATATTACCTCTGCTTGATAATGATTGTGCCGATAATCATTAACATTGATGAAATATTACATCTTTGGTTAGGCAACGACATTCCTCCCCATACAGCAAATTTCTGCGTTCTGTATCTTATATTTTATGCTATTGATGCTGTATCTGCACCTCTTTGGATGGCCAACCAAGCCACAGGCAAAGTACGCACCTACAATATTGTATTTGCATCAATGCTGTTATTAAATCTTCCTTTTTGCTACATCGCATTTCAATTAGGAGCAGCACCGGAGGCTGCATTCATAATCAGAGTTGCAATCAATTTTATCCTTCATATATTTCGTATCGGATACCTACATTACCAAGTAGGATTAACAATCGGTAAATACGTAATACACACATTGCTTTTGCCATTAATCGTTACAGCAATATCAATCCCTTTGCCATTATGGGTTGGAGAACAAACCACAGATTGGCAAAGAATTTTATTGACTTCGACAACTGCCATATTCATAATCATCCTTTCTGTTTATTTTATTGGATTAACGTCATCTGAACGCAAGCATATCACAACCATAATAACAAATAAAATCCGACGCTAAAAGCACGACTTACATATAATAAATTTGGCAACGCTTTCGTTAATAAATCAAAAACCAACTTAGTCGTATCAATGCAAGCCAAATTAAGCATAATAGTCCCTGTCTACAATGTTGAAAAATATCTGCAATGCTGCATTGAATCGCTTATCAATCAGACTTATCGTAATCTTGAGATAATCTTAATTGATGACGGTTCAACCGACAATAGCCCTGCAATATGCGACCATTATGCTACGATTGACGACAGAGTTAAGGTTATACACAAAAATAATGCCGGTGCAGGAATGGCAAGAAATGCCGGTTTGGATGTTGCATCAGGCGAATTGCTGACTTTCGTTGATAGTGACGATTATCTTGAACTTGATGCGTTCTCCCATCTTGTCGAGCTAACAGAGAAACATGACTTAGACATCTTACGCTTTAGCAACAATGAATTTACCACAGAAGATAAATTCTCTCACATCTACGATAAAGATGATTTAGAAATATTTGCAACAGCAGAAGAAATCACACAAATCCAACTATGTTTGTTTTCCCGACCTGTCAACGATAATAATCGCGACATTAATCTTGGAGGAGCTCCATGGGGGGCTATCTATCGAAGCGATATTATCAAAAAAAACAACATTCGCTACATGAGCGAACACGAAATAATAAGCGAAGACTACATCTTCAATTATGATTACCTCAATCATGTAAAACGGATAGCCAAAACTCATAAAACACTTTATCATTGGAGATTAACTCCAAATTCCATTACTCGTGCACCCAAAAAAGACAATGTGGTTCGCACTGTCGCTACAGCAAAACTTATGACTCAAAAATTTTCAACCGACAATATTGGAGTCAGAGCCGAAAATTATGCCATGGGATTTGTCATCGAACTATTGCGTGCCCATATAAAAAATATCCTTATTTCAGGCATGGATTTTAAAGACAAAATCGAATGGTTGCATTGCCAATCCAAAATTCCATATATCGATTACATCCATAAAAATTATCCATGGAAAATGCTTCGATTTAAACACCGCATTAACTTTTGGGCATTTATCAACCACCACTTTCGATTGCTTTATTATCTCGTTGTAGGTCAAGAAAGACTGCGAAACCTAATAAAATAGTTTAAATAGATTCCTGTATGAACATACTTATACTTAACGCTATATTATTCACCCCCGATAATGGCATCATACCCAAAGTTAAATCCATCAAAGACACTATGATATACAATATGTGTATCGGATTTAAACAATTAGGACATTCCATTACCCTTGCCGCAGCCGACGAATATCGCCCCACCGAAGAAGAGAACTATGATTTTGACATCATTTTTTTTAAATCAAAATTTACCCGTATTTTCCAACCTACGGTACTCCCCTATTCTTCCGAATTAAAACAATATATCCGTTTAAACCATAGCAAGTTTGACCTCATTATTTCAAGCGAAACATTCTCATTTCAATCATTTTTCGCTTCACAAATTTGCCCTAAAAAGACCGTTATTTGGCAAGAATTAATCGCTCATCAACGCAAATTTCATCAAATTCCATCAAAAATATGGCACAATTTTATTGCCAAACATTTAATGAAAAGAATCATTATCGCTATACCTCGTTCTAAACAAGCCCAAAGTTTTATAAAAAAATATATCCCTACATCAACAGAAATAGTCGACCACGGCATTAATATCCAAAAATTCAATGCCGAAACCAACAAAAAACGCCAAATCATATCTTCTGCTCAACTTATCTATCGAAAAAACATAGATGGTATCATCAACACATTTAGCAAATTCATCAAATCCCCAAAATATAGCGATATCAAACTTATTATAGCAGGAAGAGGAAACGAATTGGAAAGTCTGCAAAAACTTGTAAGAGAACTAAACATTACAGAGAGCGTCAAATTTGTCGGATTTCTACCACAATCAGAGTTAAACGTATATATTCGTGAATCACTTTGCTTTTTAGTAAATACTCGCAAAGATCTTAATATGGTATCAATACCGGAAGCGATTGCCTCAGCAACACCAATTTTAACTAACACCATCCCTGCCTCTGCCGATTACATAAAAGCAAACAGACTCGGTATTGTGAAAGACGAATGGGGAAATGACGAACTTTCACTCATCATAGACAAGAATAAAACCTACGTAGAAAACTGCTTTAATTATCGCGACAAACTGACAAACACATATTGTGCACAAACCATAATTGACATTTTTAAACAGAATTTCACACAATAACATAATAATTCACTACATCATCACGTTTACAAATAAAAACGGGAGCGATGAGGGTACTAATTGTCAATAAATTTTTTTATCCGCGAGGTGGAGATTGTATAGTAGCTATTAATACACAACGTCTGCTCGAGGCAAATGGTCATACCGTAAAGGTATTTGCCATGAATTACCCGGAAAATTTACCTATTCCCGACACATCTTCCTACGCTTCTCAAATCAATTTTTCCGGCGGGATTACCGACAAAATCAAAGCCTTTCAACGCATCCTTGGTAAAGGAGACATCAAAAAATCATTCAAAGACCTCCTTAACGATTTCAAGCCTGATGTGGTACACTTACACAACATTCACTCCTATATTTCTCCAATAGTAGCTGAATTAGCTCGCAAATCCGGGGCAAAAGTCGTATGGACACTTCACGATTTCAAACTCATTTGTCCTGTCTACACTTGTCGGCAACCATCAGGTAAAATATGCACAGAATGTCGCACAAACCTCAAAGCCGTCATTAGCAACAGATGTATGAAAAACGACCTTGTACAAAGCATCATTGCATATATTGAAGCACTCAAATGGAATCGCAAGCGTCTCGAAACCTCAACCGATGTTTTTATTGCTCCAAGCCAATTTATGCGACAACAAATGATTTTATCAGGTTTCAATCCGGATAAAATCGTCACTATATGCAACTTTCTTGACTTAGACAAAGTCCATACCCTACAACAACATATTTCAAATTCTTTTGAAAATTACTTCTGTTATATAGGTCGATTATCTCATGAAAAAGGGGTAAAAACGCTTCTTGAAGCAGCAGTTAAGACGAACATCAACCTCAAAATAGCAGGCGACGGACCACTTAAGTTTGAACTTGAAGAAGCATATAAATTCCAAAAGAATATCGAATTTTTAGGACATCTTAATGCAAGAAACATCCTCTCACTTCTAAGCAAAGCGAAAGCATCAATAATCCCTTCGGAGTGGTATGAAAACAACCCTCTCGGAGTAATTGAATCTCTATCCGTCGGAACCCCTGTCATAGGTGCTGACATCGGTGGAATCCCCGAACTGATAACCGACAACAACGGGTTGATTTTTCAATCAGGCAATATCGACGACCTTGTTTGTAAAATCGCTAATTTCGACACACATAAATTTGATAGAGAAACGATCTCTCTAACATCTCTTTCACGTTTTTCTGAGAGAAGTCACTATCAACTTCTTCTTCAAACATATCAAAAATAATAAAAACACCAACTTTTTCAACTTAAATAAAATATTCCTCAGCCAATCTTTATCTCTATTTGGACAAAAAATTATACCTTTGTAGAATATTTTGAAAACAGAAAATGAAAAGATTGCCTACCGACATATCAATCATCACAACATATCGATGCCCTATGAGGTGTCAAATGTGTAATATTTGGCAACATCCCACAAAAAAAGAAGAGGAAATCACAGCTAAAGACTTACGCATCCTACCCAATTTTAAATTTGTCAACATTACCGGCGGAGAGCCTTTTGTAAGAGAAGATCTTCACGAAATTATAGAAGTAATGTTCACTAAATCTCCACGTATAGTCATATCCACATCCGGATGGTATGACGACAGAGTAATCGACATAGCAAAACACTTTCCTAACATCGGAATCCGCATCAGCATAGAAGGAATGCAAAAAATCAACGATGAACTTCGCGGTAGAGAAGGTGGCTTTCAAAAAGGTGTAAGCACTTTGCGTAAATTAAAAGAAATGGGGATTAAAGACATTGGCTTCGGCATCACTGTCAGCAATCACAACTCTGCGGATATGTTGGAACTCTACGAATTGTCGAAAGAATTGGATATGGAATTTGCAACAGCAGCATTCCACAACTCTTTTTATTTTCACAAATACGACAATGTTATTACCAACCACGACGAAGTGACATCCAATTTTCGCAAACTTATTGAACTTCAATTAAAAGAGACTCATCCAAAATCGTGGTTCAGGGCCTACTTTAACATGGGTCTTATCAACTATATCAACGGAGGCAAACGATTATTACCATGTGAAGCCGGTTCTGTCAACTTTTTCATTGATCCATGGGGGGAAGTCTATCCTTGCAACGGAATGGAAGAATCCAAATGGAAAAAAAGCATGGGTAATATTCGACAAGCGAAAAGTTTTGAAGAAATATGGTTCAGTTCTAAAGCAGAAGAGGTCAGACAAGCAGTAAAAAATTGTCCAAAAAATTGTTGGATGGTCGGAACCGCTTCTCCTGTAATGAAAAAATACATTACACAACCCGCAACATGGGCTCTCAAAAACAAAATGCGTTCGATTATTGGTAAGCCCGTTAAGCTACTCCCTTCTGTGGAACAACAAATTCTAAACGATAAATCAAGATAATTCCAACAAGAATATGAAGATAGTAGTAATCGGCACTCGTGGAATTCCAAACATCCTCGGCGGTGTTGAGACTCATTGTGAGGAATTGTTTCCAAGAATTGCCGATAAAGGGAATGATGTCACTATCATACGCCGCACATGCTACATCGAACCAAACAACAAAATCGACGAATACAAAGGAGTAAAACTAATTGATGCCTTCGCTCCACGAAAAAAAAGCATCGAAGCCATTATCCACACTTTCAATGCTATTATCAGAGCAAAATCCCTTCACCCTGACATTCTTCACATACACGCAATAGGTCCGTCTCTTCTTGCTCCTTTAGCTCGCATATTAGGAATGAAGGTAGTAACCACACATCATGGACCTGACTACGATCGCCAAAAATGGGGACGACTTGCAAAATTCATACTTAAAACCGGAGAGTGGGCAGGAGCAAAATTCAGCAATAAGGTCATTGTCATTTCAAACGTAATTGACAACATTCTCAAGACAAAATATAATTGTCAAAAAACCTCGTTGATATATAACGGCGTACCCACTGCAATTAAATCTCAATCGACCGACTATATCGAATCTCTCGGATTAACTCAAAAAAAATATATTGTGGCATTAGGCAGATTTGTCAAAGAAAAAAATTTTCATCAACTCATTGAAGCCTACACTTTATTGAAAAAAACAGATTTTAAATTAGTCATTGCCGGTGACTCTGACCACGAAGACGAGTATTCTCTAAGTCTTAAAGAAAAAGCTCACCAACATAACATCACACTGACCGGGTTCATCAAGGGAGAAAAACTTAATCAAATACTATCTAACGCCGCACTCTTTGTGCTTCCATCATCTCACGAAGGATTACCCATATCTCTACTTGAAGCCATGAGTTACAACATCGATGTATTAGTAAGCAATATCCCGGCAAACACACTAAAAGAACTTAAGCCCACCGACTTTTTTACAGTCAATGATATCACATCTCTCAAAACAGGACTTGAGCAAAAGCTGAATAATCTGCAGATAAACCGCAATTATGACCTTAGCAACTACAATTGGGATACAATAGCGACACAAACACTTGAAGTCTATGAAAACATACTAACCAAATAGCTTTTTAAATCAACAATTACTCTATTCCTATTTTAAATACTGCACGCTCAACAACAATATGTGCAAATTTCAATCATTCGCATCATTTTTTTATTCAAAAATCAGTAAAAGAGGATTCCAAATTTGCAACATCAATTAAATTTCGTTAATTTTGTAACATAACAATTAGTATTTTGGAGTAAAACAAATCTTTTTACCCTACAATTAAATTAATTGCTAATGGAACAAATTATAGAGCGTGTCGATAGAGCCCTAATTACGAGCGAACTAACACAGGAACGCTTACTACGCCATACAAACAAAGCCGACAACGAAATATACATAATTGATGCGTTCAACGCACCTAACACAATGCGTGAGATAGGGCGTTTACGAGAGATCGCTTTTCGCGATGCAGGAGGAGGCACAGGCAAAAGTTGCGACATAGACGAATTTGACACTATGGAAAAGCCTTGTCGTCAATTAATCGTATGGGACACCCACGCACAAGAGATTATAGGTGGCTATCGTTTCATACTCGGAGAAGACATTCAATTTAACGAGCAAGGCATACCTAACATTGCCACATCCCACATGTTTAACTTTTCCGACAAATTCATTAAAGAATATCTTCCTAACACCCTCGAATTAGGCAGATCATTTGTCGCATTAGGCTATCAATCATCAAAAGCCGGCACCAAAGCATTATATGCTCTCGATAATTTATGGGACGGATTAGGAGCTCTAACTGTGGTCTATCCTCAAATAAAATACTTATTCGGGAAAGTTACGATGTACCCTGACTACGGAGTCGAATGTCGAAACATGCTTCTTTTCTTTCTACATAAATATTTTCACGACAACGACAACCTTGTAACACCCATCAAACCATTAGAAACACACACCGATGTCGAAGCAATGACCAAACTCTTTAATGGCAAAAATTTTAAAGAAGACTATAAAATCCTAAATCACTCCATTCGTGAATATGGCAACAATATACCACCATTAGTCAATGCCTATATGAGTTTGTCTCCAACAATGAAAATGTTTGGGACTGCTATTAACGAAGAATTTGGCAATGTCGAAGAAAGTGGAATATTTTTTGCAATTTCAGAAATATTTGAAGAAAAGAAAGAACGCCATATCGGAACATATAATGGCAAATAAAACCTCCATATTAAAACTAACAACAATTGCTATCATAGCCATTGTTGCCACATTCTCTTCTCAAGCCCGCTATAAAATAGATTGGGAAGCATCGACAATCGTCAATGTTGGCACAGGTGATTTTGCCCCCTACTACATCTCTTCGAACACATACGGAACAATAACCCGGCCAATTTCAATCATAGAACGTGGCAAAATATTTCGAGAACTAAAGACGACCAACAAATTTGAATATGGCTTTGGAGCCGATATAATAGCCAATTGGAGCAAATCCACTATATACGATAAATATTCTCCGGTGCAAGCCGATTTCATCTCCAACAGACAACATCCTTCCAACATATTCCTTCAACAGCTATGGGGTGGTGTTAAATATCGAGGGATATTTCTAACAGCAGGAATGAAAGAGAACGATCGAAGCATTTTCAACAACACTCTTGGAAGCGGGGATATTGTAGAGGGTAGAAATTCACGCCCTATACCACAAGTTAGAATAGGATTCATCGATTTTCAAAACATACCATTCACCAATGGATGGATTCAAATACAAGGAGAAATAGCTTATGGCAAAAGCATCGATTCCAAATGGCTTGAAAACCATTACAATTACTACAATTCATTTATAACTACCGGTTGGTGGTATCACTATAAACGATGCTATTTTCGCACTAATCCTCACATGCCATTTTCTGTTACTGTCGGTATGCAACACGCAGCACAATTCGGCGGTTACTATCGACAATACGATAACGGACAAATAGCATTCGCACACAAATATGACGTAGGAATCAAAGATTTTGTAGATGTTTTCGTACAAAAACAGGGAGGGAACGGAGAAAATGCCGGAGACCAAGCTTACTACAATGGCAACCATTTGGGTTCATGGGATTTAAAATTGCGATATCGATTCAACAATTCGGCCGAACTCACAGCATATATGCAAAGTCCATGGGAAGATGGTTCGGCCATAGGTAAACTTAACGGATGGGATGGCGTTTGGGGTCTTGAATACAAAGCGGCAAAACCGGGGATAATCAGTTCTGCGATAGTGGAATACATCGATTTTACAAATCAAAGTGGTCCAATACATTGGTCACCGTCCGATCGTCCGGGTACACCTATTATCGGCAAAGCCACAGGAGCAGACGACTACTATAACAACTATATGTACAACGGATGGACACATTTAGGAATGAGCATCGGTTCGCCTTTTATTAAATCGACAATCTATAATACAGACGGATACCTTCGATTCGCAGATAATCGTGTCAGAGGAGTACACTTAGGCGTGGCGGGACAAATTTCAAATCCACTCTCTTACAGAGTATTGTTTTCACACCGCACATCATGGGGTACACCATTTATTCCAAACCTCCATAAACTTCACGACACATCAATGATGCTTGAAGCCAATTATATATTTTCATCCATCCCCGGCTTATCACTCAAAGGGCAAATAGCCTTCAATGCCGGGTCACTATATGGCGACACATTCGGTGCTCTGGTCTGCCTGACATATAGTGGAGAAATAATTTTAGGAAAAGACACAAAATGAAAGCGAATAAGTCATTTATATCAACCTTACTAATTTTCGTTCTCCTTATAATCGGAGGATGCACCCACAATAATGGAGATATAGGTCCATTGTTTGGAAAATGGAAACTGATTGACATTCAAATCGATAGCATTTCAGACGAAACATACGAGGGTAATATTTATTGGTCATTTCAATCATCCACATTTAGCATGATTCAAGTGTATGACCACCATAAAACCGTAACCACCTATGGCAACTGGCAACAAACCGACCAAACGCTTACACTTACATTTCCCGACACAAATTTTCAACCAATTCATAAATTATATCTTGATGTTTCAAATGACATGAAAATTATCGAATTATCAGGAAAAACTATGCTATTGGCCCAACAATCGATAGACGGAAGAGAAATAAAATATCAACTCACAAAATGGTAACCCTTACATTATGAAAAATATATTAATCACCGGAGCCGACGGATTCATCGGCTCTCATCTCACAGAACTTCTTCTTACAGAAGGGTATAATATCAGAGCCTTAAGCTATTATAATTCTTTCAACAATTGGGGTTGGCTCGAAGGCATCAACCATCCTAACCTTGAGATTGTGTGCGGAGATGTGCGTGATTCCGACTTTTGTCGACACATTATGAAAGGGATTGACACAGCATTTCATCTTGCCGCATTAATAGCCATTCCGTATAGCTATGTAGCCCCCAACAGCTATGTTGACACCAACATTAAAGGCACAATCAATATCTGTCAAGCGGCTCGTGAATCTAACATCGAACGTCTCTTGATTACATCTACATCCGAAGTATATGGAACTGCTCAATATGTCCCAATAGATGAGAAACATCCGCGTCAACCTCAATCGCCATATTCAGCGACAAAGATAGGAGCCGATGCCATTGCTATGAGTTTTTATAATGCTTTTGGTCTGCCATTGAGTATAGTCCGTCCATTTAATACATATGGTCCGCGTCAATCAGCAAGAGCGATAATACCTACAATTATCACTCAGATTGCATCCGGATTGACACAAATAAAAGTAGGAGACTTAACACCTACCCGCGACTTCAATTATGTAGAAGACACTTGCAGAGGATTTCTTGCTATTGCCAAATCTCAACAAGCTATAGGAGAAGAAATTAACATCTGTACCAATACAGAGGTTTCCATGCTCGACACGCTCAATATGATTGCCCGAATTATGGATAAAGAGATCGAATGGATTACTGATGCACAGCGTTGTCGTCCTTCAAAAAGCGAGGTATTCAGATTGCATGGTTCAAACGAAAAAATCAAGTCGCTCACAGGCTGGAATCCTCAAATAAGTTTGGAAGAAGGATTACGCCGAACTATCAATTGGTTCGCTGACAAAAACAATCTTAATCGCTACAAAACAGACATCTACAACGTATGATACAACCTACAATTTCCATATTGATGCTCGGAGGGGCCAAAAGAGTATCGCTTGCAGAACAATTGATTGAAAGCGGCAAACGTATGGGTATCAATATCAAAATAATCGGCTATGAACTACGCAAAGAAGTACCCCTCGCATCTTTAGCCGAGATAGAAATCGGGTTGAAATGGAATAATCCAAAAATCATTGACCATATTACCGAAATTTCCAACAAGCATCAAATTTCAGTAATACTTCCGTTTGTAGACAGTGCTATTTCAATTGCCACTCGTTGTAAGACAGCACTTCCTCACGTATTCATTCCGACAAGCGACATTGAATTAGTTGATATGATGTTCGACAAATCAATAGCCGCAGAAGCATTTCTAAAATCATCTTTATCAATACCTTACACTTACACTAACGAAAAATCAGAGATTAAACAATGGATAGCTAAACCTCGATTCGGTTCTGCTTCTAAAGGTATTAAAATAATCTCAGATGTATCGGAAATAACCGATACCGAAAATTATCTTATCCAAGAATATATTTCAGACAAAGACGAATATACGGTAGATTGCTATATCTCTCAGAAAGGCGAATGTTTGTGTGCCGTTCCTCGCCTACGCATAGAAACGTCAGGCGGAGAAGTGGTTCAAACACGCACTTGCAAAAATCACAGAATCATTGAAGAAAGTCGCAAAGTGCTATCAGCCTACAATTTCCGAGGACCTATTACCCTCCAATTTCTGCACGATAAACTCAAAGATAGATTTTTATTAATGGAAATCAATCCTCGACTCGGAGGGGGTGTCATTTGTTCTATATTTGCAGGAGCACCTATTACCGACTATATCCTACAAGAAACTTTGTCTATCCCAACAATTCCAATCGACAATTGGAAAGACAACACACTGATGACAAGATATTTCAAGGAAGTAATATTTTATGAAAAATAATATAATCATAATAGCAGAAGCAGGCGTAAACCATAATGGTTCGATTGAAATTGCTCGACAGATGGTATATGCAGCAAAAGAAGCGGGTGCCGATTACATCAAATTTCAGACAGCCATACCCGAACTCGTAATTTCATCCATTGCTCCAAAAGCAGAATACCAAGCAACAAACACAGGTGATGATGCTCAATCGCAATTAGAGATGTGTAAAGCAATTCATCTTCCTCTTTCCGATTATGCTTCGCTCAAACAACTTTGTCAACAAGTAGGAATCGGTTTTATGAGTACTCCTTTCGACTTGGTTTCAATCGACCTGCTTGCCGATTTAGGACAAGACTTTTTCAAAATTCCATCCGGAGAAATTACAAATCTCCCATATTTACGCAAAGTAGCTGAAAAAGGTATTCCGGTCATACTTTCTACCGGAATGTCAACCACAGAAGAAATACACGATGCCATAGAAATCCTTATCGGCAACAGTCCTAAATACCCATCTTCTTCACGACTGACACTCAACGACATAACTTTACTACATTGCAACACTGAATACCCTACTCCGTTTTGCGATGTCAACCTTAATGCAATGCTTTCCATGCATAATGAATTTGGTGTCAAAATCGGTTATAGCGACCACACTACAGGGATAGAAGTCCCTGTTGCAGCTGCCGCATTGGGTGCAAGTGTTATTGAAAAACATTTCACTTTAGACAAAACATTGCCGGGTCCCGACCACATAGCATCCCTCAATCCGTCAGAGTTGTCGTCTATGGTAAAAGCTATTCGGAACATCGAAATCGCATTAGGCAACGGAATTAAAGCCGTCAGCAATAGCGAAAAGAAAAATATTGATATTGCCCGCAAAAGTATTGTAGCTTCACGCGACATAAAAAAGGGAGAAATTCTTACTCCAAATAACATTACAACTAAACGCCCCGGCAACGGAATATCTCCGATGAAATGGGATTCAGTTATCGGAACTACTGCTATTAGAGATTTCAATTACGATCAACTCATAGAAACAGAATGAAATGAAACGAAACATAGCCATCGCCACAGGAACCAGAGCCGACTGGGGACTCCTTTCCCCCCTCTCTAAAGAACTTGCTTCACGAGGTAATACTATAAATATTATTGCCACAAATATGCATTTTCTCGACCAAGCCGGTATGACCTGCAAAGAAATAATCGACGATGGTTTTGATATCCACACATCAATCCCGACTTCCTCCATACCGGAAGAGATTATGTCTGAAATCATCTTAAAATTGACGCCAACATTGAAATCACTTCGTCCGGATTGCATAATTATTTTAGGAGATAGATTTGAAATGTTAGCAGTGGCAGTTTCTGCTATATTATCCGGAACTCCAATAACTCACATCGCAGGAGGCACAATTTCGGAAGGAGCAATCGACGACAGTTTCCGACATGCCATTACCAAAATGAGTAATCTTCACCTTACCGAAACAGATGAACATCGAAAACGAGTCATACAGATGGGAGAAGTACCGGAATCGGTAGTCTGCACCGGTGCAATAGGAGTACATAATGCTTTAAACATTACACCTCTGACAAAAAAAGAATTAGAAGAAAGCATCAATTTTGAAATCACAGATAAAACTCTCCTCGTCACACTTCATGCCGCCACTCGAGACACATTATCTCCTGCCACACAAATGCATAATCTTATTACAGCTTTAGAAACGCTGTCAGACTATCGATTTATTTTCACATATCCGAATAATGACGTCGAAACAGATAAAATGATTTCGATAATACACAAATTCAAAAATGACAACCCTCAAAGAGTATGTATTACTCCCTCTTTGGGAAGAATCAGATACCTATCGGCATTAAAATATGTCAGTGGAGTGGTAGGAAATTCATCAAGCGGATTAGTCGAAGTGCCTTCCATGAAAATTCCGACACTCGACATTGGCATTCGCCAAAAAGGACGCACATCAGGCAATTCGGTTTTACATTGCGGCAGCACAACTCAAGAAATCATCACCGGGCTACTCACTATTACGTCTGACAATTTTAAATCTATTGCCGCATCAAGTATAAACCCGTATTACAAAGCCGACACAATATCATTAATGGCAAATACAATAGAATCTTTCCCCTTCTCTGACTTCAAAATCAAATCGTTCCACGATATATCATTTTAGAACAAATATGACTATTTCCGATACTTTATTTATAATTCCTGCTCGTGGTGGCAGCAAGGGAATTCCCGGCAAAAATATCAAATCATTGGCAGGCAAACCACTCATTTGCCATTCCATTGACCATGCTCGCCTATTTGTAGATGATTCTGATATATGTCTGACTACCGATTCTGAAGAAATAATTTCAATAGCAGAAAATTACGGATTAAACGTGCCATTCACACGCCCAACCGAACTTGCCTCCGACACCGCCGGAACTTACGAAGTGCTACTTCATGCAATCGAATTTTATGAAAAAATCGGTAAGAAATACAATAAAATCGTCTTACTCCAACCCACATCACCCCTACGCACCTACGATGACATCAAAGGCTGTCTCGATTTATACAGCGATGAAATAGATATGATTGTAAGCGTAAAAGAAGCATCAACCAACCCATACTACAATGCGTTTGAAATCGACGACAAAGGTTTTTTACACATATCCAAGGGCAATGGAGAATATACACGCCGACAAGATGCCCCTAAAGTGTGGGAATACAACGGAGCCGTATATGTCATCAACATAGCATCGCTCAAAAAAATGCCGATTGGCAAATTCCAACGACGGATTATGTATGAAATGCCGGCAAATCGTTCAATCGACATAGACACAAATTTTGATTGGATGTTAGCTCAATCCATTTTGGACTCTGAAAGCAACAAATTTTAGCCAAATTTTTTATTAGGCATATAATCCTTTAGTCAGGATTTATATTCTCAAAAACACAATTAAAAATGCTGAATAACTTTCTATGGCTCGTTGGTATAACAAGGTCGAAGAGGCGGAACTTCACTCATTCAATGTAATTGCCACTACCTTCTACGAACACTATGACGAGATTCTGAACTTTTACAACAATCGTTCTTCAAACGCATTGGCGGAATCATTCAATGCTAAAATCAAACTTTTCAGAGCCAATCTCAGGGGTGTCGTCGATAAGAAATTTTTCCTCTTTCGCATTGCTAAGCTTTACGCTTACCCACACTAAAAAACTACTGAACCCAATAAGCCCCATTTTATTATATTGAAAGCGACAGACACAATAAAGAAAAAGCCTAAACAACTGCATTTGCAATTACTTAGGCTTTTCCAAGTTGTCTTACCAGGATTCGAACCTAGACAGACAGAACCAAAAACTGTAGTGCTACCATTACACCATAAGACAATCATTAGCTTCAGGTTTATTCCCTAAAAGCGATGCAAAGGTAGATACTTTTTTTTATTCCACCAAATTTTTCGATAAAAAAATCACTTTCAAAACAAAAAATTTCTTAAAATCGACCAATTTAGCACATATTTATGTTAATATTAAGATTTTTATGCTTAACTTCGCACAAAATTTGGGATAGTAGGAAAAACATATAATCCCGACAATCGTTGAATATAATAGTCTATTAATTTAACAAATTTCAAATATGGACAAATTAAGCTACGCATGGGGGCTCGCAATGGGTCAACAATTACGCGGAATGGGTGTAAAAACACTCTCTATTGAAGATTACACCAACGCTGTAAAATCAGTTTTCGATGGTATTGAACCACAACTCCCTATTGAGGAGGCACAAAAACTTATCAATGAATATTTGCAAAATCTTGAAGCCGAAGCAAGTGCCAAAGCTCGCGAATCAGGCAAAAAATTCCTTGAAGAAAACAAAAATAATGAAAATGTAAAAGTAACAGCTTCCGGTCTGCAATACATAGTAGAAAAAGAAGGCACAGGTATCCAACCTACAGCTACTGACGATGTAACAGTACACTACACCGGTCGCTTACTCAATGGTCAAGTATTCGACAGCTCTGTTCAACGCGGAGAGCCTGCCACATTCCCTCTTAATCGCGTAATCCCGGGATGGACTGAAGGCGTTCAACTAATGAAAGAAGGTGCAAAATACACATTCTTTATCCCTTCAGAGCTTGCATACGGCGAACACGGAGTGCCTAATGCTATTCCTCCTCACTCTACATTGATTTTCGAAGTGGAACTTATAAAAGTAATCAAAAAATAATAACCCATAACACACTAAAACAATGAAAAAGATATTATTAAGTGCTGCTATTGCAATATCATTAATTAGCTGCAGCGAACAAAAATCAACCGAAGCAAAACCAATGGCTATGTCAGAAATTGAAAATGCTACTTTTGAAGATTCTTTGGCATACTATATGGGACAACAACTTGGTTTAAGCTATTGGGCAATGGTTAGCGAAGACTCCGCTTACAACAATAAAGAAAAATTCTTAGAAGGTGTCAATGCAGCTCTTAGCGAAGAAGACAAAGCATATTTGGCAGGATATATGGCCGGTATTCAAGGTAAGACCGAATTAGAAACATTCGAAAAAGAATTCGGCATGAAAACTTCTAACGAACGTCTTCTCAACGGGTTGTCATTTGCTACTTTGAAAAAAGACACAGTAAGCCAAATCGACCTTCAAATTGCCATGCAAAAAATAATGTCTAAAGTTCAAAAAATTGCAGTAGAAAAATCTCGTAAAGAACTGGCTTCAAAACCTGTCAGCCCTGAAGAATTGGCATTCCTTCGTGAAAATAAAGCTTCTAACCCAAACATCAAAGAGACTGCAAGCGGTCTTCAATATGAAATCACCAAAGAGGGTACAGGCAACAGCCCGAAAGAAACAGATGTTGTAACTGTTCACTACACAGGCAAATTAGTTGACGGCACTGTTTTCGACAGTTCTATTGAACGTGGAGAGCCAACTCAATTCCCTTTGAACAAAGTGATTCCCGGATGGACTGAAGGACTACAACTTCTCAAAGAAGGAGGTAAAGCCACTTTATACATCCCTTCTAAACTTGGCTACGGCGAACAAGGTGCAGGCGATATAATCCCAGGCAATGCGACATTAATCTTCGACGTTGAATTAATCAAAATCAATTAAAAACGTTTCTATAAGTTACTTTAATGCACCTAATAAAAATGAAAAGAAAATTTTTTTTGTTAGTAGCAATTATCGCAACAATCATCCCATTAACTTCTTGTAAAGGCAGATACGCCGACAACACTCCTAACGGAGAAGTTGTCGAAGTAGACATTAATCCTATTGATGACACACATGCTCAACAAGAACCTGAGGGAGAACCTTCAATTATCGATGAATGTAAACTTGAAGAAACAGAAAGCACTAAATTATAAAAATATGAAACTAAAAATATTTGGCAGCTTAGCATTTATCGCCATTCTTACAGCTTGCGGCGGCAACGAAAAGCCTAAATCAATTTCCGAGCTTGAAAATCCGACAATCAATGACTCTATCGGCCATTTCATCGGACAAAATATGTCAATGGAATATTGGAGAGCAGCTGTAAATATGGATACTCTTCAAACACAAAACTACAAAGACCAATATGTAGAAGGATTTGAAAAAGGTCTAAAAATGGCAACAGCCAATGAAGCATACAACAAAGGCATTTTAGATGGTATGAACTTGGCTCTCAGCTTACGTGATTTTGACAAAAACTTCCAAACTTCAGTCAACAAAAAAGTCATCACAGAAGGTCTAAAATATGGTTTGCAATCAGACAGCACTGTCAACCGCGTAGAATTCCAGAAAGAATATAGTTTCTTGATGCAATCAGTTCAAGACCAAAAAGATGCTCGTGATAAAGTCGCTCTTGACTCCTTATTAAAGCAAAAAACTACAAAAGACGGCTACAAATATGTCAATGGAATCATAACAAAGGTTGTAACCCCGGGCGATAAAGGCAAACTCGCTGAAGGTGACACTATTGGCATTACTATGCTATTTAAAGATGCCAACGGTAAAGCTGTAGCTTCAATGCCAAGCGAACCATTCAATATTGTTGTAGGTAAATTCCCTTACTCTCAATTCATTAACAGAGCAGTAAAAACAATGGATATGGGCGGAGAAAGCATTTTTATTGGCTCTGCATTCGACATCTTTGGTTTCCAAATGCCTCCACAATCCAACCTCAACAAATATGATCTTGTGGAAGTAACTCTTACCACATCCCAAAAAATCGTAGAATAACAACACTGCCAATTCATAAGTAGAGAACTAACCTCTATTTAACACCAATAAGATGCTGTACCTTTCACCCGAAGAATTGGTACAGCATCTTTTTATCATCTACTACAGCATTTACAAAGAAGAATAATCAACTCTAACCAGGCACAACAGAAATCGGCAAGCACACAAAAACAGACTACCAAGCCTTACAAATTAACATCTCAAACCGAATTTTACAAACAATTTACCATAATATTTTGCAAAATCAAAATATTATATTTAAATTTGCAAAAAATTGAACATAATAACAGAATATGGAAAAGATAGACAATTTAGATCGCAAAATCCTTAATATCGTGATGAGGAATGCTCGCATAGCATCAAAAGATGTTGCAGTCGAATGTGGTGTGTCGCGTGCTGCCATTCACCAACGCATCCAGCGTCTGATTGATATGAAAGTCATTACAGGCTCAGGTTATACAGTAAATCCTAAAATATTAGGTTATAACACTTGCACATACGTCGGCGTCAAATTAGAAAAAGGCTCAATGTACCGCGAAGTGGTAAAAGAACTTGAAAAAATTCGCGAAGTCGTGGAATGTCATTTCACAACAGGTCCATATTCTATGCTTATAAAAGTTTACGCCCAAGACAACCAACATCTAATGGAATTGCTCAATGATTGCATCCAACATATTCCGGGTGTAACCGAAACAGAAACTCTGATTTCTTTGGAGCAAAGTATGAATCGACAAATTGATGTACAGATAACACCACACAAATGAAAAAAGATTACATCCAATCCATATTGGCTGTCCTGCTAATGGCAGTGATAGCCTATTTCTTTTTTTACCCTAATGCCCAAAACGGGGAAGTACTTCAGCAACACGACATCCTTCAAGGACTCGCCAACGGAGAAGAAGCACGACAATTTCAAGAAGCAACCGGCGAGACTACTCGTTGGACAAACTCTCTGTTCGGTGGCATGCCAACTTTTCAAATTTCTCCATCTTATCCCTCTACAAGCCTCCTTTCATGGATATTTACGGCCTATTCTTTAGGGCTTCCCTCTCCATGCAACATTCTATTTATAATGATGCTCGGATTTTTCATTTTAGGGCTATGCCTTAAGATGCGACCCGGCATAGCATTTTTAGGGGCTATTGCGTGGGGATTCTCCACCTACTTCATCATCATTATCGGAGCAGGACACATTTGGAAATTTGTCACTTTAGCATATATTCCACCCACAATAGCCGGCATAATACTTTGCTACCGTAAGCATTACATTGCCGGGACTGCATTGGCTGCTCTATTCGGCACATTACAACTGCAAGCCAACCACCCACAAATGTCCTACTACTTCTTGTTTGTGATATTCTTTATTGTAACAGCATTCTTATGGAATGCTGTCAAAGAGAAAGATTTCAAACGTTGGGGAATAGCCACAGCTTGCATACTCGGAGCAGGAATACTTGCTACTATCGCTAATTCTCCAAGCCTATACAACTCTTACGAATACTCCAAAGAGACTATCCGAAAAGAGAAAACAGCTCTCAATATCAGTAAAAAAATCGTAAACCGAAATAATCAGAAAGAAATCGAAAAAAGTATCGTTGGGACAAATGGCGAAAGCAGAGTAATCGGTTACGACACTTACAACGGTGTAATTGATCCTCGACAAGAACAATTTGACTACATCACAGGCTGGAGCTACGGCAAAGACGAATCTTTATCATTGTTAATACCTAACATTAAAGGTGGAGCTTCAATAAAACCGGTTGCAGGCAACAATAAACCGAAATTCGCCCTTGGAAGCCAATTTGTCATAGAAACGCAATTCCAACAAATGGTTCGTCCAATCATAGAGCAACTTTATGCTATGGGACAAACCGATGAATATGGCAATCCTTTGACACAAGAAGCCTACGATACTCTCAATTTTGCAATGAGCGTGGCACAAACTATTGTTTCAAGTTCAGAATATTTTGGCGACCAACCCGGCACAAATGGACCGGTCTATGTAGGTGCATTCATATTGTTGCTTGCTGTGTTAGCTCTGTTTGTTGTTGATGAGAAACCTTATTCAACAATAAAATGGGGATTGTTTGCAGCCTCAATCCTCGCATTACTACTTGCTTGGGGAAACAATTTTGCTTGGTTCACTCAGTTATTTATCGATTATTTCCCCGGTTACAGCACATTCCGAACAGTATCAAGCTTTTTAGTTGTAGTGGAATTTACCATCCCATTATTGGCAATGCTATGCTTGCATAAAATAATCACAACACCCGACTTTTTTACACGCTACAAAAAAAGCACAATCGGTGTTTTTGGTATTGGAATATTAATATGTCTTATCGGCACTATCTATCCGTCATTTTTCGGAGAGCCGTTCTCTGCGTCCGAAACAGAATACCTGACAGCAATCGGAGCCTTCGACAATGCTACATTCTCAGGCACTCTGCAAGAGATCGCCGATGCTCGCTTAGATCTTGTCGCATCTGATTCGCTACGTTCGCTAATATTCATTCTTATCGGTAGTGCCATTGTTATCACTTTTGCTATTTTCCGATTCAATCAGTATATCCTCATCGGAACTCTTATCGTGGTAACATTAATCGACCTTTACCCTATCAACAAACGATATGTAGATGCAGAAAACTTTGTCGTAGCCCAAAAAGATATTGATGCATTTACACCTTCCGATGCCGACAAAGCAATATTGGAAGATAAATCAATCTATCGAGTTGCTGATTTCGATAATTTCGGTGGTGCTCGCAGTTCATATTTTCACAAAACGATTGGTGGATACCACGCTGCAAAACTCACTCGTTACAACGATATTATCGATGCTCAGATAGCTTCCGGCACAACCGACAATGCTCTAAATATGCTTAACGCGAAATACATCATTTCGGACGGCAAAGTTCAGTTGAATCCAAACGCATTAGGCAATGCTTGGTTTGTCGATGAAATACAATATGTAGGTACTGCCAACGATGAAATGCTTGCTCTTGACAAAATCGACCCGTCAACGACAGCCGTTGCCGACAAAAAATTCGAGTCAATCTTAGGTAAAGCAAGTACGACAACCGACACTGACACCATATTCCTCACTAAATATGCACCAAATTGCCTCGAATACAAATCGGTAAGCAAGAATGGAGGTATCGCAGTGTTTAGCGAAATCTATTTCCCTTGGGGTTGGGAAGCGACAATCGACGAACAAAATGCCGAAATCGGACGTGCAAACTATGTGTTGCGTGCTATCAATGTACCTGCAGGCGAACATACAATTTCATTCCGTTTCGACCCTCAATCCATCCACACGACAGACACACTCGCCACTATTGCAATCATCATGATCTACATTCTATGTCTGAGTGCGTTGGGGCTATTGTGCTTCAAAATTTACAAAAATTCGACCTCAATTGAAATTGATAAAATCAATTCAAAGAAGTGAAATTTATAGCAAAAATAAGGAAGCGAATCAATCGCTACAGACATGGCAAAGGGTTTGGAGTTCACTCCCCCTTTGCCTTTCATTTCATTACCACAATCCTTAATTGCAAATATTCCTATTACGGCTATTCCGAGATTGAAGAGGCAATACCGACAACTAAATCAAACAAAATACTTCGACACGATGCCAAATTAATACTTCGTCTGATTGCACGCTACAACATAAAAAGTATTACTCTCCCTAAAAATACGCACAAAGCAATTTTTATCGCAGCAAAAACAGCTTACAGCGGCATCGAAATTATTTCCTCTCCACAAGAAAACCACGAATATCACCTCACATATATCGACAGCGTATCATCAAACTTGAATCTCATCATAAATTCACTTTCATCAAACCACAACATACTTGTATTCAGAGGATTATATAACAAAGAATTATATTCTCAATTTAGTAAGACCACTGCTAACATGAGTACCGGAGCCATTTTTAAAGATGATGATATTGCGATAGTTTTCACTAATAAAAAACTTCCTTCGCTTAAATACGACACTCCTATATGAGCCAAAACTCCACGAACTCAGGTTTACGTCCTCTAAAAGATTCTTCTCTGATTTTGAGAGATTTTATCAATTATTTAAGGCTCGAGCGAGGTCTGTCAGAGAACACGTGCGAAAGCTACGGTCGCGATGTACGTTACTTATTGGAATACACAGAAAATGTCGGTCTGAAACTTACAGATATCACAGAGCTTCATTTGCACGAATTTCTGTCTATGCTTCATGAATTAGGTATTCATCCACGCTCGCAAGCGAGAATCAACTCCGGCATAAAAGCATTTTTCAAATTTATCAAATTAGAAGGGTACGTTACCAACAATCCTACCGAACTTCTTGAAAATCCTCAAGTCGGCGAGCATCTGCCTGATGTGCTGAACATCGAAGAAATTGATGCTATGATAGATGCTATCGACATGAGCAAAAACGAAGGTCAAAGGAATAGAGCTATTATAGAGACTCTCTACGGTTCCGGGCTTCGAGTATCGGAGCTAATCAATCTAAAAATCAGCAGATTATACAAAGAAGAGAGTTTTATCATCATCGACGGAAAAGGCAGTAAGCAACGACTTGTACCTATATCTCAAATAGCATTGGACGAAATTGAAGAATATATGAAATGTCGTGAAAATCTCGACATAAAACCGGGATACGAAGATATACTGTTTCTTAACAGACGTGGCAAACAGCTGACTCGAGTAATGGTGTTTTATATTATCAAAGAGCTTGCACAACTTGCAGGCATAAGCAAACATGTCAGTCCCCATACCCTACGACATTCTTTCGCTACCCATCTGCTTGAAGGAGGGGCCAATCTTCGTGCCATTCAAGAAATGCTCGGTCACGAATCAATTTCAACCACTGAAATATACATGCACTTAGATAAATCCACACTTCACAATGAACTTCTCAACCATCATCCACACTACAATTCAAATCACAAGAAATAACACCTGTGCTTGCTAAAACGAATCATCTACGGATTATCAGAGATGGATTAGTGATTAGTAATTTCTCTCAAAAATAATATAATACTGAATACTGAAATTTATATAATCTTCGACCTATTTTTTGATTGAAATCAAAAAATAGGTGCAACATATCATTTTATCTTGTATTTACGAAATTTAATTCGTATATTTGCGAACTTAATTTAGATTAACATTAAAATCAAACAGCTATGAGATTAAAGATTTTATCTTTTGCTACAATAGCGATGCTGTTTGCAGCGTGCAGTTCGGAAGAACCGAATCTGCCACCTGAAGCGGAAAACATTCCGCAAGTTGCGAATCCTTATCGTGTGAGCCTTGACGACGCCTTAGACAATTCAATTCTTGCTATATTGGAGGAATTATTCCTGTCAGAGCAGTTCCTGCAGATTAGTAATTACAAA
>CAZGEX010000020.1:0-46088 GCA_964524385.1 uncultured Sangeribacter sp. | reverse complement strand
CGTCTTCATTGTGATTAATATCAATAAATCTGCCACCACCTCTAAATGATATAAGTCCAGTCATACGCATTTTTCGGACAAAGTCATCTGGATATTCAGATACTATTGATTTTAGCTTAAACTCTTTAAATTCGCCCAAAATTTCGTCAATACAAATTTCTGCAATTACTTCTGGAGCTGGATTATAGCCATATTCATTGCGTAATTGTTTAATGCGACTATATAAAGCATTGGCATCATTATTAGGCCAAAATAGCAATAATGGTATTTCTTTATATGAAATGCCACAATCATTATATTCAGTATCTGCATTTAGCAAGCGTATAACTTTAAGCAACAAGATTAAAGGAATATTGTCGTTTAATTCTCTTATAAAAGGATTACATCGTTGTTGCTTTGCAAATGCCTGCATAAAGGCTATTTGTTCATTTTGAGGGTTGACAATTTGCCTATTAACAGAACCGCCATCTCCGTATGTTATCGAAACTGTTGAAGCAAGGAAATTTCCCGTCTCTGAAAATTGAATAGGTTCTCCCATATTATAATACACAAAACCTAAAACTTTCATTAATTTGAATTGTGTATCAAATCGACTTTCCCAACCTCTTTCAAAGCCGGCTTCTTTATGCCCTTTTATATCATCATGTAGATTTGGGTTATTACCGTCATATACCGCTTTTGTTTCCTTATCTGTTAAAGCAAATTCACCAAATTCACCATTTCTCGTATTTCCCCATTTTTCTTTTACAGACATGGGAATTCGCTTCACTGGACGATAAAGCCCACACTTGAAGGCTTCTCTTTCAATTTTCTCTACAATTTCTGCAGTTAAAATTTGACCGTCAAATTTCTTTAGTAAGAATATAAAATCTTTATACCTTTCAGGGTTGCGAATAGTTGTTGTATAAAGAAGTGGTTTGTATTCAGCCTTTTTTGCCATATTAATAATTTGTTACTAAAACTTCATTAAATGTTTTTATTGTATTATCGTGGTAACTAATATAGTTACTTCTAATAGAATGTATATTATATTGTTTCGCCCATTCAATAAATATATCATTAGTACGACCTTTGTAATGAGTTACATTAGATATAGCAAATTTAATATTGCGCATTGAGAAATCATCAAGTATATTTAATAAATCTCGTTCTGTTTCATCATTCCAAAGTTTATTGTATTCGCTAAATGTTATAAGATAAGGAGGATCTAAATAAACCAAGTCTAATTCAGACAATTCTAACTGTGGTAAAAATACTCTGAAATCCAGATTGCTCCATTGTGGATTTTTTGTGCCAACTTCTTCAAAATACGAATTTAGAGCATTAACTGTGTTTGCGTTAAAATCAACATTCCCAACAGGTAAATTAAAATCACCTTTAGAATTAAATCGAAGCATTCGATTAAAACCATAGATTAGTAACAAATATAGTCTCAGTATATCACTTCTATCTGACTTGTTATAATCTGATTTTAATTGACTATATTTATCCTTATTGAATTTTGCAAAATATGTTTTTGGAAAACTTTGTTTTAATTCAAGCGGAACAATATCGTATAAGTAAGAGCATGATAATCCATATTTATTTATTATGCTCCAAATTTGTTTAAAAAAAGCGGCAATATCTCCAACTTGCTGAGAAAGATATTTGTGTATTTCTATGACATTTGTGTCAATATCATTCAAAATATATTTATTCGCCTCTATATTCATAAAGACAGAGCCTCCACCCACAAAAGGTTCTACGAATTTATTAATCCTTTGCGGAAAATGAGTCTTTATTTCAGAGATAAGCTTATATTTATCTCCTACATAAAAAAGAGGCGAACGCTTTACTTTTTCTTTCATTATCAACTTTTGTTACAAATAAGAGTTCTTTGTGGTCTGCAAATTCAGTTTTACCGGTATTAAAAGCATTATATGAATGTTCAAATACTTGTGTATCTCCACATTTGTTAAGAATGTCAATAATTTGTTCTAACTTTATTTTATTTGCTGAAGATTTACTTTTTGATTGGTATGTGTTGTTATATGACACTACAAAATATTTTGCTGTCAAATTCGCAATTAAATCTTCAAAATAGAGTGGTGCTTTACTTGTGCAGAATCCACTCATATTTTCAGGAGCAGGTTTCAGTGCAACTCCGTATAATGCAGGTTTCTCCCATTTGACAAGATTTTCATATAAATGATAAAACCTACAATACTGACGAGAGTTATATGGTGGATCAATATAAGCAACATCACAAGAAATATTCCGCGCAAGAGAATTTGAGTCTTCTCTGAAAATCTTCACATTTGAAAGACTTTGAGCATCAATCATTTTTAACCTAAACGATCTCTCTAGAATCTCCTTCTTAATGTACGCATCAAAATGTCCAACTGTATTTGCATGTTTATCAATGCTATATATAAGAGAGGCTAATAGTATGGCATACTCCTTATTTGTAAGTGTTGGACGCATATCCTCTATATCTTCTCGAATATATCCGATTAATTTTGCAAGTTTGTGCTCAAAGAATTTGCCACCGAAATGCATTGAAAAATAATTCTCAGGTAAAAATTCTACTTCAACAGCATTATATGCAGCAATAATATCCGAAATTTTTTCGATACTCCATTCTCCTTCGCCAAAAAATCCTTGGTAAATGATATTGTTTGAAAACAAAAAATCATTTATAATGACATTATCGAATAATGGTATTGCTTTTTTTGCAACAGAACCTGAACCTGCAAAAATATCGCAAAATGTTCCTGAGCAAGATGTATGTGATTGTATTATTTTCATAATCCAATCAGTTAGACTCGCTTTATTTCCGATATATCTTCTGCTCTCTAATCCAATTTTAGGCTCAATAATTCTTTCAGAGAATACTGTTAGATATTGCGAGCCATACGCAATCTTTTCTTCAGCGACCTTTAGTGTTTCCTTGGTTATCTCAGGATATGGCATAGATTCTATAATACGATCACTTTCTCGCTGTATGATTAGATGTTTCTCATCACATTCATATATTTTCGCAAGAATTTGTATTTGTTCCAATGTCGGCAGTCTTTTCCCATTTTCAATTCTGCTAAGTTGGGCTAAATGTATTCCTGAAGATGCGTGAACTGATTGCAGAGATATTCCGCGATGTTCTCTGATTTCTTTTAATATTTGACAAACTTCATACATAGGTATAAGACTTTAATATTTAATTTTGACAATCTATGGCAAAATTACAAAAAAATTTCATACTAAACCAACCAACACAATAATAAAAAAGAAATTAGGCTTCGGGGATATTCCTATTTGGGAATATCTGCTTGTTACGCATAGTCCCGATGCCTAAATTCTCAATGGATAAGGATAGTGTGAAAGTAAGTTCCTTTAATCCGAGAGTTACTATAATTTGAGCAATTTTTTTAGTGATAGTTTCTTTAGCTTCCTCACGCGAAAAAGCCTTAATGGCGAATACCCATTGATTCGGGATTTTCACGAAAGCCATAGCACTATATTCCTCAAAAAGCATAGACTTTATAGTCTGATATTGCTCTTGAGTGAGGTCTAAAGTGCCTATGGTAAGATTAGCGTAAAATTGGTGTATCATAACGAGATAGATTTTGCGACAAAGATAAGTCGTATGGAGTACAGGAATTTTGCATACCCGACTTAAATAATCTTAAATCATAATAATCTATTTCTTGCTTTTAAAAAAGCTGTCCCAATTTTTGTAAACATACGATTCTTTGAATGGTACACCATTTTTTTCATCTTCAGCCAACTTTCCATGGACAATAATAGACGCACTTGTGGTATTTTCTCTAAGTTCCCAAATGTGGTGAGTACCAACAATGGCATACCTTGCGTCTTGATAAGAGCCGGGCATGGTTGATTCCTTGATATATTCATAAAATGCTTCTTGAGCTTGTTTTTCTTTAGCTCGTTCATTTGAGATGAATACAAATAGACAGATTGATAAGGCAATAATTAAAACCGAAACAATAGACCAAAAGATAACCTTGTTTCTATGTTTCACTTGTGCTGCATTTAACTTATAACCACAATGAGGGCAAGTTTTTGCAGTTTCACTAACTTGCTTTTTGCATTCGGGACATTCTATTAGAGCCATAATAACAAAAAATATAAGATTAAAAAAGCACCAAAGGTGGCAATTAAGCTCGTTACGCCAGATAGCCATTCCCTCAATGCTTTGAGTGCAAAGGTAATAATAATTAATTTTGTTACAAAATTCCCGACGAAGTGATTGGAAATCTTTAGTGTACCGGAAATTTCTCGCAACCGATGTAAAGCGTATCGACTATTGCGATTATGTGAGGGCAAAACAAGTTCGCTTGAATTTTGCAGAGCGTGAGCAATTCGGACGTTTTTTATTATGTGTATGTTAGCCGGTATATTCGGTTCAATCGTCATGCTATTTGTTTGTCTTTTATATAAAAACAGAAGCGACTTGTTGAAATCGCTTCTGTTTTTATGGATTGATGGTGATTGTTATTATACTGCTGAACGAATCACACCTCTTTCTGAAGAGTTTACAAATTCCACTACTTCATCACGTAATTGTGATTGCGGTATGGTTTCGATTATCATTTTTATCGCGTTGGTTACGTTCAAATCGCTCAAATATAATATTCGATATATTTCTTGGAGTGTATTTGTTTGTTCTTGGGTAAACCCTCTGCGATGTAGTCCTACGGTGTTTAGTCCTACATAAGAGATTGGTTCTCTTGCAGCTTTAACGTATGGCGGGATGTCTTTGTTGACTAAGGCTCCCCCTTGCAACATTATGTGTTTTCCAAGGCGACAGAATTGGTGGACCATACTGCCACCTCCTATCACTGCATAGTCGTCGATAATCACTTCACCGGCTATTTGAGATGCGTTGGATATTATTATATTATCTCCTAAACAACAATCATGAGCGATATGAGAATATGCCATAATGAGACAATTTTTCCCTACTACTGTTTTGCCTTTGGAAGCAGTGCCACGGTTGACAGTAACACATTCTCTTAAAGTCGTACCTTCGCCGATATAAGCAAATGTACGTTCTCCTTTGTATTTAAGGTCTTGTGGCATACCTGACACTACTGCTCCGGGAAATATTCTAACTCCGTCAGCAATTCTGGCTCCGGGAAATATTGTTACATTACTTCCGATGATGACATTATCGCCTATTTCCACATCATCGTGGATAGTTGTAAAATTACCTATTTCTACATTTTTCCCGATAACAGCCGCTTCGTCTACGCAATATAATTTTTGAATCATAATCGCTACGTTTATTTATTCTTTATTATCTGGGCCATAAACTCAGCTTCTGTAACAATCTTTTCGCCTACAAATGCGTAGCCTTTCACGACAGCACATCCGCGACGAATTTCAGTCATAAGAGATGCATGGAAAACCAAAGTATCACCCGGCACTACTTTTTGACGGAATTTAACGTTATCTATTTTCATAAAATATGTAGAATAACGTTCCGGTTCATCAACTGTATTAAGTACTAATACGCCGGCTGATTGAGCCATAGCTTCTATTATAAGCACTCCCGGCATTACAGGTTCTTGTGGGAAGTGACCTTGGAAGAAAGGCTCGTTGGTCGTTACATTTTTAATAGATACGATATGCTTTTTATCTATTTCAATCACTTTGTCTATCAATAAGAATGGATAGCGGTGAGGGAGAAGACCGCGAATTCCATTAATATCAATTATCGGAGCTTTGTTCGGATCATAAATAGGTGCTTGCACTTCTGTATGCTTCACTTCTTTACGCAACATTCTTGCGAATTTGTTGTTTATTGTATGTCCCGGACGAACAGCAACTACACGACCTCTCAACGGACGACCTATTAATGCTATATCTCCGATTACATCCATTAACTTATGACGAGCCGGCTCATTATCCCATTTGAGAGGAGAATCATTGATGTAACCTAATTTATCAATTCGACGATGAGGCATTCCAATCATATCGCACAAGTTATCTATTTTTTCTTGCTCCCAAGGGCGGTCGTAGATTACTATTGCATTTTGGAGGTCACCACCTTTTATAAGTCCATAATTCAGCAATTGTTCAATCTCTCTGACGAATACAAATGTGCGAGCACTTGATACTTCTTTTTTAAATTCCGACAATTCATCCAACACTGCAAATTGGTTAGGGATGATTGGCGAATCATATTCCACCATTGCTTGAACACAGAAATTTTCATCAGGATAGATTGTTATCATTGAGCCTGTTTCTTCATCTTTAAAAGTAGTTTTTTGCTTAATGATGAAGAAATCTTTTTCTGCTGCTTGTTCTTCTACACCTACACGTTCAATCTCATTAACATATTGTATAGCACTGCCGTCCAATATTGGCAATTCCGGTGCGTTTATTTCAATCAAGCAGTTATCAATTCCTGCTGCATAAAGTGCAGCGAGAGCATGTTCTACGGTGCTTATTCTTACATCTTTTTTACCAAGCACTGTGCCACGCGTAGTGTCAACTACATTTTCTGCCAAAGCATCGATTATAGGTTTATCTTCTAAATCGACTCTTTGAAATTTGTATCCATAGTTTTCCGGTGCAGGTTTAAATGTCGCTGTAACTTCTAACCCTGAATGAAGACCTTTACCTGTGATGGTAAATATATCTTTAAGCGTTAATTGATTCATTTTTTTATTTCTTTATTTATTGTTTTTATATAAGGAGTCTAATTTTTTTATATACACTAAGTTTTTTGCAAATTGGCGTGCATCAATTGCCGGATATCCCATTAATCTATTTCCATCGCCAACATTATTTGGGATTCCTGATTGGGCTCCGATTACATTTCTATTTCCTACGGATATATGACCTGCAAATCCCACTTGACCTGCCACCATATTTGAGTCACCTATTTTAGTGGAACCGGCAATACCTGTTTGAGCCGCAAACACGTTGTTTTTGCCAATCTCTACATTATGAGCCACTTGAATCAGATTATCTAATTTGGTGCCTTTACCAATTCTTGTGCTACCCATTGTGGCACGGTCGATTGTCGTATTTGCTCCAATTTCAATATCGTCCTCAAGCACGACATTTCCTATTTGAGGTATTTTATCGTATTCTTCCCCTTTTGGTGCAAATCCAAATCCGTCGGCACCAATTACCACTCCTGAATGTAAAATGCATCTATTTCCAATTTTGCAATCTGCATAAATTTTACATCCTGCATAGATTATTGTATTGTCGCCAATTTCTACGTTATCTCCTATATAACTCTGAGGATAAATTTTAACTCCTTCACCCAACTTTACATTTGAGCCTATATAAGCAAAAGCACCTATATAAGCTTCATTAGGGACATTCACCCCTTCGGAGATATAGGCAGGTTGTTCAACACCTATTTTTTCTTTTTTTACAGAATTGACCATTTTCATCAATTCTGCCAAAGTCGCATACGGATCTGCCACTCTTATCAAAGTGGCTTGTATAGGATGCTCTGCTACAAAATCAGATTTAACTAACACGGCAGATGCTTTTGTCTCGTATATATAATGCGTATATTTGGGATTTGCTAAAAAAGTGACACAACCTTTAGTCGCTTCTTCGATTTTCGCAAAATTATTTATCAGTACGCTATCATCTCCTTCAATCGTCGCATTCACGATTGAAGCCAACTCTTTAGCAGTTATTTCCATATAAGCTAAACTATTTTTTTGCAAATATCGTAATTTTTTTACAAATACACACCATTATACACGAAAAATATATAGTTAAGAGCAAAGATACATACACAGCCAATAATATTTTAACACCTATTCACTTTTATTATCTCATAAAAACCAAAGTTACAAATCATCATATTATTAATTTAATAGACAAAAAATTGCTCAAAAATGTAGATTTGTGCATTTTTTTGAACAAATTGGGTTATTTATTGACCAAAAATTATTACCTTTGCAGTCTGCAATTTACATAGGTCTCATCTACGAGTAAAAATTATAACTTGCAGATAGTTTATAAACGATAAAAACGAACTTACAATAAACTATGAAGCTTTTACAACAAAAATTATCTCGCTACGATGCTCCACAACGAGCAATGGCAGCCGGAATCTATCCATATTTCCGAGCCATTTCAAGTGAGCAAGATACAGAAGTTCTTATTAATGGTAAAAAAGTATTGATGTTTGGTTCAAACAGCTACATGGGGCTTACCAACCATCCAAAAGTGATCGAAGCAGCTGTTGAGGCAACAAAGAAATACGGCACTGGATTAGCCGGTTCACCTTTCCTTAATGGTACACTTGATATTCACAAACAATTAGAGGCTCGCCTTGCTGAATATGTAGGAAAAGAAGATGTGATGCTTTATTCTACAGGATTCGGAGTAAATTTAGGTGTAGTATCTACACTTACGGGTCGCGGAGATTATGTCATTCTTGATGAACAGGACCATGCATCAATCATTGAAGGTCGTCGCTTATCATTTTCCAACTATTTGAAATATGAGCATAACAATATGGATTCGCTTGAGGCACAACTCAAGAAATGCGATCCTGAAAAAGTAAAGCTCATCGTTACAGACAGTGTCTTTTCAATGGAAGGCGACATTGCGAATCTTAATAAAATAGTTGAACTTGCAAAAGAATACAATGCGACAGTAATGGTTGATGAAGCCCATGGTATTGGCGTATTTGGTGAAGGTGGACGCGGATTATGTGCACATTGCGGAGTCACAAAAGATGTAGATTTGATTATGGGTACATTCAGCAAATCATTTGCATCACTTGGAGGCTTTATTGCAACAGATAAAGAAATCACCAACTTCCTCCGTCACCACTCACGTTCATATATCTTCACAGCAAGTATTACTCCGGGCTCAACAGCTGCAGTAAATGCAGCACTCGACATTATGCTTAGCGAACCGGAACGCCAAGAACATCTTTGGGAAATCACAAACTACGCATTGGAAAATTTCCGTGCAATGGGTTGCGAAATAGGTAATACATCCACACCGATCATTCCTTTATTCATTCGAGATGACTACAAAACATTCCAAGTGACACATGACCTATTGGAAGAAGGAGTGTTCGTCAACCCGGTTGTTTCGCCTGCAGTTGCACCTCACGACACACTCATCAGATATTCTCTTATGGCAACACACACTAAAGAACAGGTTACACGTTCGCTTGAAGCCATCGAGAAAGTTTTCAAGAAGAATGGCGTTTTAAAATAATCACCTCAATATCAGACACATACAAATTAGGATACATTAAAAAAATCATGTATCCTATTTTTTTTATATCAAATATTCTAATAATTCAGTAATTTGAACTATATTCGCAAAATATTTATTAATAGCAAACTACACACAACACAATATGGTATATCGTTTCAAAATTGTATCTGACGAAGTTGATAACTTCTGCCGCGAAATCGAAATTGATGCGGATGCAAATTTTTTAACCCTACGAAATGCTATTCTTGATAGCGTAGGCTACACTAAAGATGAAATGAACTCATTCTTTTTATGTGATGATGGATGGCAAAGATGTGAAGAAATCACACTTGAAGATATGGGAAGTGCAAGTGATGAAGATATTTGGATAATGGAAGATACTCATATAAATGAGCTTGTCGAAGAAGAAGGACAACGTCTTGTATTCGTTTTCGATTATCTTACAGAGCGTTCATTTTTTATGGAGCTTAAGAACATTATTACCGGCAAAACATTGATGGACCCATTATGTATCAGAAAGGAAGGCAAAGCCCCTTCACAACACGTGGACCTCGATGAATTTGATGCTAAAATTGACCGTCGAGCAGCAGCTGCAGCAGAAGAAGACCTTGACATTGACTTCTATGGCGACAGCGAATTTAATGAGGATGAACTTGCAGAAGGTTTTGATGACCTGTCATTCAATTAAAAACATCAATTTCAAACTTATATTCAGAGAGAGTGAGTAATTTTATGACTCATTCTCTCTGCAATTAATAGCCATTTTATATCAAATTCAAAACAAACAATTTTATGGTATCTGTCGACGGACTTACAGTAGAATTTGGGGGGTCTACACTTTTTAGCGACATTTCATTTGTAATCAACGATAAAGATCGCATTGCCTTAATGGGTAAAAACGGAGCAGGCAAGTCGACTTTATTAAAAATATTGGCAGGTGTCAGGAAGCCAACACGAGGTAAAATTTCAGCACCTAAAGACACTGTCATAGCCTATCTTCCTCAACATCTTATGACAGAAGATGGTCGCACTGTTTTTGAAGAAGCTTCTCAAGCATTTGCACATCTTCACAAAATGGAAAATGAAATTGAGCAGCTTAATCGTCAGCTTGCAGAACGCACTGACTATGATAGCGATGAATATATGGCTCTGATTGAAGAAGTTGCGACAAAAAGCGAAAAATTCTATTCTATTGACATGACCCATTTTGAAGAAGACATCGAGAAAACCCTTCTTGGTTTGGGATTCGAACGCTCTGATTTCAACAAACCGACAAGTGAATTTTCAGGAGGATGGCGTATGCGTATCGAACTTGCTAAAATGCTACTTCAAAATCCTGATATACTTCTGCTTGACGAACCAACTAATCACTTAGATATCGAATCAATCGGCTGGCTCGAAGATTTTCTAATCAATAATGGGAAAACCGTTATACTTATAAGCCACGACCGAAAATTTGTAGACAACATTACCACCCGCACTATTGAAGTAACAATGGGGCGTATCTACGACTACAAAGTCAATTATTCTCATTATCTTCAACTAAGAGCTGAACGACGCGAACAACAACGCAAACAATGGGAAGAACAACAAAAGATGATTCAAGAGACCAAAGATTTCATTGAACGCTTCAAAGGTACATATTCCAAAACATTGCAAGTACAAAGCCGCGTCAAAATGCTCGAAAAATTAGAAATCATAGAAGTTGATGAAGAAGACACCTCTGCCCTACGTTTAAAATTTCCTCCCTCTCCACGTTCAGGACAATATCCCATTATAATGGAATCAGTTGGTAAATCATTCGGAGAAAAAAATATTTTTTCTAATGTAAACCTCACAATACATCGTGGCGACAAAGTGGCATTCGTAGGCAGAAATGGCGAAGGTAAATCCACATTAGTGAAGTGTATAATGAAAGAATTCGAACATAATGGTTCTTTACAGCTTGGACATAATGTACAAATTGGATATTTTGCTCAGAACTCTGCCTCACTATTAGATGAAAATTTAACTGTGTTTCAGACTATCGACGATATTGCTAAAGTGGAAATTCGCAATAAAATTCGTGATCTTTTAGGAGCATTTATGTTTGGTGGAGAAGAAAGTACAAAGAAAGTTAAAGTATTATCAGGAGGAGAACGCACTCGTCTTGCTTTGCTAAAATTGCTACTCGAACCTGTCAATCTTCTTATTCTTGATGAGCCGACAAACCATTTAGATATGCGAACTAAGGATATTCTCAAACAAGCATTACAAGATTATGACGGTACGTTGATTTGTGTCAGTCATGACCGAGATTTCATGGACGGATTAGTAACTAAAATTTACGAGTTTGGTCATGGGAAAGTACGCGAACACTTATGCGGAGTTTATGAATTCCTTGCATCGAAAAAAATGGAAGAACTGCAAGAACTCGAACGAAAAAAATAAATAATTAAGCACCTATTAATATCTGTAGCCATTCTTATATGTAACACAAATATTTAACGACGGCAAAAAATACGTTGCCATATAGTTCGTTTCGGTTCCGCCTTGAAATGAATATTAACTCCGGCATCAGCTTTATTTACAAATAAGATATAATTACACAAGACGAATGCAATACTTTTGTCAAATTCTAATATAGCACATAATCGTCTAATTAAGAACCGTCGAAATGGATTACATTCTTCTAAATCATCCAATATGATTTCATCTCTTTCAACTCTTATCCTGTGGGTTGAACTGAGCATATCGACAATTCGATCTATCTGCAACTTGGACATATCTTTTTCCGGGTTGCAGAATTTTTTATATATCTCTTTTATTACCGACTCTGTTATCATTATTGCGAACTACTTTTATGCACTGTATTTATTTATAAAACATTATATACACTAAATTGCTCATTCAAAGCTTAATTTTTTAATAAATATAAAAAATGCGACTAAAATTCCCTTTTTAATCGCATCTTACATTATATGTTATTCCTATTTTTACAATGTGAGAACTATATCATTTTCTTGTGCTATACGACGCATATTTAAAATCGCATATCTCATTCTACCTAATGCAGTATTGATACTGACACCTGTAGCTTCAGCAATCTCTTTGAAGCTCATATTTTTATAATATCGCATCAATAGCACTTCGCGTTGCAATTCCGGCAATACTGCTACAAGGTTTTTTACATCTTTATGGATTTGGGTCATTATCATTGTGTCTTCAATCGTTTCCTCACTAAGTTCCTTTTTATTGAGAACATCTACCTCCTCAACATCACATGATTGAAGATTTTCTGATTTCTCTTGACGATAATGATCAATTATAAGATTATGAGCAATACGGGAAATCCATGCGGCAAACTTTCCGTTTTCCACATATCTACCTTGCTTAATTGTAGTAATAGCTTTTACAAATGTTTCTTGAAAAACATCATTTGCAATATCTTCATCTTTTACTACTCTGATAATATAGTTGAAGACACGATCTTGATGTCTCTTAAGGAGAACATCAAATGCCTCATTTACGCCTTCTGAATACGCTTTGACCAACAATTCGTCAGTCATGTTCAGATAATTTACCATTTCTATTCTAAGTTTTGTTTAGAGTATAGGTCGGTCTATAGGCAATTGATGTTTTAATTGTTAATAAATATGTTTATCCGCGACAAAGTTATATTAATATTTTCAATTATGCAAACTAATTACAAAATTATTTTTTTCTTGGCTAGTCAAAATAACTGTAAAAATAACTGTAAAAATAATTGCATATCATATGTCGATTTGCAATTATTTCTTGACATTTGCATATACGATAATCATTTATTTGGTGGCAGTCAATATAAAATCTACCATATTGAAACGTAGTTTGCTGAATTGCATCAACGATTTTAATCCAATATTACATTCATATCTAAAAGAGCCACCCATATTATCTTGCAAAACAACTACTATTTCAGGCACTTTTATGTGATTATTCCCTAATTCAATAGACAGATTAGGAACGCGATAGCATTCTGATACATTTACTCCACCAATACCTGCTCCTCTAATAGTATCTAATTTACAATGAGTAGTGATATATTCTTTGTTATTCTCAAAGAATTGATTGCCTAATGATCCATAAGAAGCATCTCCGGTATCGATATTCATTAGCATTGGAGTCCCATTTATACGACCTTTCCCAAACAAGTTCATTCCGGACGAAAAACACATATTGGGTAACGTTTCACTTCTTGTTGGTGCAGTTGCAGGTATTGTGATTTTATTATTTACAAAATCTATTGTCAAATCTTTTAACTGCAACATTAATTCACTCCCAATGACTATACTGAAACAATCGATATATTGATCAGCTTCTTCATTTTGAGTAGGCAGATTCATTACATAAAATGGCACATCAGTTACAATCACATTTCCTAAATTTAATTCTTTGGCTATAGCAAAACTTCCATTCTGAAAATCAACACCGGCAACTGTTGTAGAAGCATCAAGCGGAATCAAATTGTATTTAACAGCCAACGAATCTGAAATAATATTTACACCGGCACCTGTATCAAACGTTATATCGGCTTCTATGCCATTAATCGATGAATCTCGAAGATGCATTAATACCGAATTTTTGTTTTGAGGCCCAACATGGACAATTTCAAATGGAATGGTTCCTATTTCCTCATTTTCAAACGTTACTAAATACGGATTGTAATCTGCAAGTGCCGTACATTGATCAATATATTGCTGAATACCGACTATTGTTTCACTATCAAGTTGCTTATGAATATTATTAAGAGTTTTTGATAAGATTGAAGCTGCAGTCTTGTTTTCGCCTATTCTGCTTAAATCCATTGCATACATCATGGATGAGCTGAGCATATTGCCTAAGTCAAGGTTTTCTGATTGAGTATTGAATAATTCCGCAAACGCAGGGATAGAGATATCGGGGCGGTTTAGTCTGTTACCAATAAGGCAACGAGAAAAAATTTCAAGAAATTGGCTTATTGAATCTTTGGGCTCAGTTTTGTACAAAGAATCCAATGCAAACCAATCCGATTTATTCATTGCTTCTGCAATTTTTTCATCCGAAGTTTTAGAATAACTAAATATAATACTGATGAAACACGTCAATATTATAAGAATATATTTTTTCATAATACTATCTTATTGGCAAAAACATAGGCAATTAAGACCAATTTATTATCATCTTAGTGCAAACCTATTCATAAGACAATCTTACCGCCGCCCAATTGTTATCAGTCTTATAGTCAATAATTTTAAGGTTGTTGATTTGTGCCACCTTTTCAATCATTGGAATATCCGACTCATAAAAACCGCTCAATATCATTGTCGAACCGCTTTTCATGGCTTTACAATAGTTTGCCATATCAGCCAAAATAATATTACGGTTAATGTTAGCGATGAATAAATCAGCTATATCCACATCGGTTAATCGAGATGCATCGCCTAATAAAATTTTCACATCTACCCCATTCAATTTCACATTTTCAAGAGCATTTTCGTATGCTCCTTCGTCGATTTCTATGCCGGAAGCAATAGCACCCCGCATAGCTGCCAATATTGCAAGTATGCCTGTGCCGGTACCCATATCAATCACATACTTACCTTGCAATTCTAATGAAAGCAAATAACGTAAAATCAGACTTGTGGTGGAATGATGACCTGTGCCAAAAGCCATTTTAGGGTCTATAACAATGTCATATTTTGCTTTAGGAACATCTTTATGAAACGTACTGTGTATGACACATTTATCTTCAATCAATATCGGTTGAAAATAGTTTTTCTCCCATTCTTCATTCCAATCTTTACCAACAATATATTCTGATTTAACAGTTGCTTTAATTGGCATTGGGAAATCAGCTAATATTTCATTTACACATTCTTCGTTAAACAATGATGCATTAATATAAGCCGTAATCCCATCTTCATCCGGGACAAAGGACTCGTAATCACAATCTGCAAGATAGGCTGCAAGAAGATCGGTTATAGTTTCGTTTGAATTTTCTACATTGATTCTGACTTGATAATAATCTGCCATAATAGAAATTTTAGTTCCAATTATTCTTTATTCTTTTTAAATTTAGAGGTGAATTTTCTTATTGATTTAAACAATGAGTAGCCCATCATTGCATAATCCATATAATCTAAACTTTTTAATATTTTACCCACGATACTTGACTTAGTCCCTTTAGTGCCATTAAAAGCCACCAACGGAGAGTTGGCTTTTATCTGCTTAAATGACTCAGTCAACTGTTGTTTGGAGAATTCTTTTTTTAATAAGACTAATGCTCTCTGATAACGAAGTTCATCTAATGTATAGCCTTTGAAAGGTTGTTCAGTAGGTGTATTTGTTATGCTTTTCATTTGGACTGCATTTTAATTATTTCAAAAATAGCTTTGTGACAAATTTTGAAATCGGATTTATAATCAATGATTTTCTACCAATTATCAATATCAAAAGAGCAATAGCAATTATAGACGCAACAATCAAATATGCATATACGGGAGAAGTCACAGTTTTCAGATAATCGACTAATGCAAAGGCAAGCATTAAAAGTATAAAAGAGCCGATAATAATTATTATTAGAGCAATCGACACTGCACTTAGAAATATTGTTAGCTTTTCAGAGATTGTTAACTTAGCATAATCGAGTTCAAGGCGAAGATGCTTCTTAATCAAGGTCCAAAGAGACATTACTTTACTTTCGTTATCTTCTTGCATATTATATTAGATTGTTTTTATCAATATGGGGAGACATAAATCTCCCCTTTTGCTTATTAATATTTTTGTTGAGTCTGATATCAGTCGGCAATTTCTCCCGATAATTCAGCCACAAGCTGATCAATTTCAGAATCACTTATTTTAACTCCTCTTTTTTTGAGAATAGAAGCAATTTTAGCTCTTAATTCAGAACCTTTTTGCGGAGCAAATAATATTGCTGCGGCACAACCCACAACAGCTCCACCTAAAAAAGCATATAAAATACCTAATTTACTATTCATAGCACTAATGTTTAAGCGTTATTATCAAGTTGATTTTCAATTTCATCTACGAGTTCTTCCATCTTTTCTTTTTTAAGAAGAATACCTTTTTCTTTTAGAACTTTTGCAATTTTTTTACGAGTTTCAGACCCTTTATCCGGTGCAAATAGCAAACCTATTGCAGCTCCGGCAATAGCACCACCAACTACGGCACATACTACATGTATTGGTTTCATAGTCTTTATTTTTTTAATGTTAATATTACGTTTTAATTATATAACAGAGTTACACCCTATTTGGATTTTCAAAATTATAATTTTTTTTGCTAATAAAGAAGTATTTTTCAAAAAAAATTTTTTTGCTCTGTTTTGATTAAATTTATCTTTACTATTTTCATTTTGAAAAATAGAGATTAACTTTGCATTGTGTTCTTAAAAATGAATTTAGACGATATGGGTAATCATTATATCGAGGTAAAAGGTGCAAGAATAAATAATCTAAAGGGTATTGACATCAATATTCCACATAATCAATTAATAGTCGTTACCGGTGTCAGTGGCTCCGGTAAGTCATCTTTTACATTTGACACTCTTTATGCTGAAGGGCAGCGACGATATGTAGAAAGTTTATCATCTTATGCAAGACAATTTCTTGGACGCATATCGAAGCCGGAATGCGACTATATAAAGGGGCTTCCTCCTGCAATTGCGATAGAACAAAAGGTAAATACACGTAATCCGCGAAGCACCGTCGGAACTGCTACTGAAATTTATGATTACCTAAGGATGCTGTTTGCTCGGGTCGGACACACCTATTCACCCATATCCGGAGAAGAGGTCAAAAAACACTCTCTCGAAGACATTATCAAAATTGTAGAGTCTTATCCACAAGGAAGTAGAATGGCTATTCTGACAGAGATTAATATCCCATCAGGTCGTACATTCAAACAACAACTTGACATTTACCTTAAAGAGGGTTATTCACGTTTGGAAAAAGATGGTAAATTTATCGACATCGAAAAAATTATAACTGATAACATACCTCATGACGAACATTTCTACAGACTTCTAATTGACAGATTATCGGTTTCCTCTGACAAAGATGAAATGAGTCGTCTTGCTGATTCTATAGAAATAGCATATAATGAAGGACATGGAGAATGTGTTATAAAATTTTGGACCGAAGAGGGCATAAAAGAGCATTTATTTTCCAAAAAATTTTGTGCAGATGGCATAGAATTCAGAGAACCTTCTGACTTAATGTTCAACTTTAATAACCCCTATGGAGCATGCGAAATGTGCGAGGGTTTTGGCAAAATTATGGGAATCGATGAAAATCTTGTAATTCCCAATAAAATGTTATCAGTTTATGAAGGTGCGGTACAATGTTGGAGAGGAGAAAAAATGAATGAATGGAAACAAGAATTAATTCACCTTGCCGTACAGAACGATTTTCCAATCCATACACCATACCTTCAACTGACTCAAAAGCAGAAAGATTTCTTGTGGCATGGCAATGGGATTTGGAGCGGAATAGATGGTTTCTTCAAATGGGTGGACGAAAATCAATATAAAATCCAATATCGCGTTTTAAAAGCACGATATAGAGGTAAAACCACCTGTCCTAAATGTCATGGCTCAAGATTGATGCCTGATGTAGAATATGTCAAAATTGCAGGTAAAACAATAACTGAGTTAGTAACCTATTCTGTAGCTGAATTGAGAACATTTTTTCAAAATATAGAATTAAATTCTACTGATCGAATAATCGCAACACGTCTACTGACAGAGATAAACAATCGTCTTAAATTTGTAGATGAAGTTGGGTTAGGCTACCTTACACTTAATCGATTGACATCTACATTATCCGGTGGTGAAAGTCAACGTATCAATCTGTCTACATCTTTAGGTTCAAGTCTTGTCGGTTCGTTGTATGTCCTTGATGAACCAAGTATTGGGCTACATTCAAAAGATACTCAAAAGTTATTGACTGTGCTACGAAATCTTCAACAATTAGGTAATACAGTTGTAATCGTTGAACATGATGAAGAAATAATGCGAGCTGCCGATTATATTATAGATATAGGTCCGGAAGCCGGCAGATTAGGAGGAGAAATAGTCTACTATGGAAATCTGAATGATGCAATCAACAACGAGAAGATAAATGGCTCATATACAATCGACTATCTGACCGGGAAAAGGGTTATAGAATATCCTGAACAACGAAGAGTTTGGAAAAAATTCATTGAAATAAAAGGTGCTTCTGAAAATAATTTAAAGAATATAGACGTAAAATTTCCATTAGGCATTATGACAGTTGTTACCGGAGTCAGTGGTTCAGGAAAATCTACTCTTGTCAATGAGATATTATATAAATCATTATTGCGACATTTAGGGGAGAGTTCAGATGCTCCGGGATTACATACTTCATTAACCGGAGATTTGGATACAATAAAATCAATAGAATTTGTTGACCAAAATCCTATAGGGACTTCTACACGAAGTAATCCCGCTACATATTTAAAAGCATACGATGAAATACGACGTTTTTATGCCGAACTTCAATTATCCAAACAAATGGGTATGACAGCATCTCATTTCTCATTCAATTCCGACGGAGGACGATGTGATGAATGTAAAGGAGAGGGATTAATTACCATACCAATGCAATTTATGGCAGACTTAACACTTACGTGTGATTCCTGTCATGGGAAAAGATTTAAACAGGATGTTTTAGATGTAGAATATCAAGGATGCAATATTTATGATGTTCTTAATATGACTGTAAATCAAGCCATTGAATTCTTTTCTCAAAACAATAATTCTCAAGAGCGAAAAATCGTGAAACGCTTAAAGCCACTTCAAGATGTAGGATTAGGATACATTAAGCTTGGACAATCTTCTTCCACTCTATCAGGAGGAGAAAATCAGAGAGTCAAATTAGCTTACTTTTTATCACAAGAAAAACCAAACCACACTTTATTCATATTTGATGAGCCTACCACAGGGCTACATTTTCACGATATATCGACACTTCTTTGTTCGATAAACAAGCTCATTGACAAAGGACACAGTGTGATAATAATCGAACATAATTTAGATGTAATCAAATGTGCCGATTGGATAATTGACATTGGTCCTGACGGGGGCTACAACGGAGGACAAATTGTAGCTGAAGGCACTCCGGAAGATATAGTAAATAATGACAACTCACACACAGGCAATTACTTAAAACAAAAACTAAATCATTAATGAAAACGACATTATTCATAATTATAATCTCCATATTCACTATCGGTTGTAACGAAGAAAAGGGAACAATCGATAGAAGCAAAGCCACATCGCTATATGGTCAAACTAAAAATTTAATACAAAGATATTCAGATAGTTTATTGGTAGCAACAGATTCTACAGAAATAATCGAAATAACCGGCAAGTTTGAAGATCAGCTAAAAGCACTCAATTTAAAATATCCATCAGACACTGATTTCCTTATGACACAAGGACAACAAGACACAATTATAAAATTCACAGACAGTTTTATTTCTATAAAAAACAAAAAATTAAAACAATTCAGTACCACTAAGAGAGATAGTCTGTTAATCGACACTATTCATCAAAATAGCATTAGTAAATCAAAATAGTAATTGTAACTATCACAAAATATATCCTATATATAATAGAAAATAAATAAAAAAGTATTATCTTTGTGCAATCAAATGACAAGAATGATGCAAGAACCTAAAAAAGCCATCCTAAAATTAGAAGATGGCTCTATTTTTGAAGGCTTTTCTTTCGGTTACGAAAAGCCATGTGCCGGAGAAGTTGTGTTCAACACAGCAATGACCGGTTATCCTGAGAGCCTGACAGATCCTTCTTACGAAGGACAAATCTTAGTTACCACCTACCCTATTCTCGGCAACTATGGAGTACCGTCAAAAATGATAAAGAGCGAAGAAAATGTGAGCGACTACTTTGAGTCAAGCCACATTCATTGTGAAGCAATAATTTGCCAAGATTACAGTTGGGTGCCAAGTCACTGGCAAGCAACCCACTCACTCAGTGATTGGCTGAAAGAAGAACAAATACCCGGTATATATGGTATAGACACTCGAGCTTTGACAAAATTATTGCGAGAAAAAGGCTCTATGTTAGGCAAAATTGTTTTTGATGACAACCAAGACATTGATTTTAGGGATCCTAACAAAGAGAACTTAATAGCCAAAGTCAGTACAACAGAAGTAATGGAATATGGCAATGGCGATAAGACAGTAGTTCTCGTCGATTGTGGTACAAAATACAATATTATTCGATGCTTGATTCGACGTGGAGTAAAAGTAATATTGGTGCCATGGAATTATGATTTCAACGACATTGAATACGATGGTTTGTTCATAAGCAATGGTCCCGGCAGTCCTGAATTTGCAGATGTAACAGTTGCCAACATCCGTAAGGCTATGGAAAAGGATAAACCAATATGCGGAATCTGCATGGGTAATCAATTGCTTAGCAAAGCCGCCGGAGCAAAGGTATATAAGCTTAAATATGGACATCGCAGTCATAATCAACCGGTAAGATTAGCAGGCACCAACAAATGTTTTATAACATCCCAAAACCATGGTTTTGCAGTTGATAACGACACTATCCCTTCAGATTGGGAACCTCACTTCATCAATATGAATGATGGCACCAATGAAGGTATCCGCCATAAGACAAAACCTTTTTTCTCCGCACAATTCCATCCGGAAGCAAGTAGCGGACCCAAAGACACTGAATTTATCTTTGATGAATTCATCAAATTACTTTGATCATTAATTACTTTTTCAGCAAGATGAACAGCGATAAAACGATAAAGAAAGTTCTCCTATTAGGTTCAGGAGCATTAAAAATCGGTGAAGCCGGAGAATTCGATTATAGTGGTTCCCAAGCATTGAAGGCAATGAAGGAAGAGAATATCACCACTATATTGATTAATCCTAATATTGCCACAGTTCAAACAAGCGAAGGATTTGCCGATAAAATCTACTTCCTTCCGGTTACACCATATTTCGTAAAAAAAGTAATTGAAAAAGAACGCCCCGACGGCATCTTCTTGGCATTTGGAGGTCAAACAGCATTGAATTGCGGGGTACAATTATACGAAGATGGTATTTTAGAGGATTACAACGTGAAAGTTTTAGGTACTCCTGTACAAGCAATTATGGATACAGAAGACCGCGAACTATTCGTAAAGAAACTCGATGAAATAGATGTAAAAACCATAAAAAGCGAAGCTGTTACTTCTATTGAAGCGGCAAAGTCAGCAGCATCTCAATTAGGCTATCCGGTAATCGTCAGAGCCGCTTATGCTCTTGGCGGATTAGGTAGTGGTTTCTGCGATAATGAAGAAGAACTTACTACACTTGTAGAAAAAGCTCTTTCGTTCTCTCCACAAGTGCTTGTCGAAAAATCATTGAAAGGTTGGAAAGAAGTGGAATACGAAGTGGTAAGAGACCGCTTCGACAACTGTATTACTGTATGTAATATGGAAAATTTCGACCCACTTGGAATTCATACCGGAGAAAGTATTGTAGTTGCACCTTCTCAAACCCTTTCGAATGAAGATTACCACATGCTTCGCAAATTGGCAATCAAAATCATTCGCCACATCGGCATCGTAGGCGAATGTAACGTGCAATATGCTTTTGACCCTCAATCAATGGATTATCGTGTCATCGAAGTAAATGCACGTCTTTCGCGAAGCTCTGCCCTTGCATCAAAAGCTACAGGCTATCCTTTGGCATTTGTCGCTGCAAAACTTGGCTTAGGCTACGGACTTTTCGATTTGAAAAACTCTGTTACCAAATCTACTTCGGCATTCTTCGAACCGGCATTAGACTATATCGTTTGTAAAATACCTCGTTGGGATCTGGGTAAGTTCCATGGTGTCACTCGCGAAATCGGTTCTTCAATGAAATCTGTCGGCGAAGTTATGTCAATTGGTCGCACATTTGAAGAGGTTATTCAAAAAGGTCTTCGAATGATCGGTCAAGGCATGCATGGATTCGTAGAAAACAAATCTATTGAAATTGCCGATATAGACAAAGCACTGAAAGCACCTACTGATAAACGAATCTTTGTGATTGCAAAAGCTTTGAGAAACGGTTATAGCATCGAAAAAATTCACGATTTGACAAAAATCGACCGTTGGTTCCTCGAAAAGCTTCAAAACATTGTCCGCACTTCATATGAGTTGGAAAAATACGACTCTATTGAAAATCTCCCCATAGATTTGTTAAAACTTGCCAAAGAACAAGGTTTCAGCGACTTCCAAGTGGCAAGAGCTATCTATGGCGACAGAATGCATAAAGAGAACGAATTGTTGTCAAACCAAGTACGCGAAATCAGAAAACAAAATGGCATCGTGCCGGTAGTGAAACAAATCGACACATTGGCTGCCGAATATCCTGCACAAACCAATTATTTGTATCTGACTTACAACGGTACTCAAAACGACATCAATTATTTAGGCGACCATAAATCAGTCGTAGTGCTTGGCTCAGGTGCCTATCGCATTGGCAGCTCTGTGGAATTCGACTGGTGTGGTGTAAACGCATTAATGACAGTTGCCAATCAAGGTTATCGCCCGGTAATGATCAACTACAATCCGGAAACAGTATCGACCGACTACGATATGTGCGATCGTCTCTACTTCGACGAATTGACATTCGAACGTGTGATGGATATTTTGGATATGGAAATGCCTCATGGCGTCATTCTATCTACAGGCGGACAAATTCCTAACAACCTTGCAATGCGTTTGGACAGCGAAAAAGTCAACATCTTAGGTACACAAGCCAAAGACATCGACAATGCCGAAGACCGTAACAAATTCTCTTCATTATGCGACTCTTTAGGAATCGATCAACCTCGTTGGAGAGAACTGACATCAATGGATGCAATCAACGAATTTGTCGATGAAGTCGGTTTCCCTATCCTCGTTCGCCCATCTTATGTGCTTTCAGGTGCAGCCATGAATGTTTGCTCCAACGAAGAAGAACTTACCCGATTCTTAAAATTAGCCGCAAACGTGTCAAAACAACACCCGGTAGTTGTGTCTGAATTCATTCAAGAAGCTAAAGAAATCGAAATGGATGCTGTGGCACAAAATGGTGAAATCAAGCTATATGCAATCTCCGAACACATAGAATTTGCCGGCGTTCACTCAGGCGATGCCACCATACAATTCCCTCCTCAAAAACTATATGTGGAGACAATGCGTCGCATCAAAAAAATATCCGGACAAATAGCTAAAGCACTTCATATCTCCGGTCCTTTCAACATTCAATTCCTTGCTAAAAACAACGACATCAAGGTAATCGAATGTAACTTACGAGCATCACGCTCATTCCCATTTGTTTCGAAAGTTTCAAAACAAAACTTTATCGACACTGCCACAAGAGTAATGCTCGGACTTCCGGTTGACAAGCCGGGAAAATCAGCTTTTGACTTGGACTACGTCGGTATTAAAGCATCACAATTCTCATTCTCTCGCTTGCAAGGTGCCGACCCTGTGCTCGGTGTAGATATGTCGTCCACAGGTGAGGTGGGATGCATTGGCGATGATACCTCTGAAGCAGTATTGAAATCAATGCTCTCGGTTGGCTATCAAATACCGAAAAAAGCTATCTTGATGAGCTCCGGAACTACAAAGCAAAAAGTAGATTTGCTCGAACCGGCACGAATGCTCTACAAAAAAGGATATACAATCTGTGCCACAGAAGGTACCCATAAATTCCTTAACGAAAACGGCGTCCCTGCAATCAGAGTATATCAACCAACTGAAGAAGGCAAACCTCAAATTCTCGATATGCTTCACAACAAAGAAATCGACTTTGTGGTCAACATCCCTAAAAACCTTACACCAAAGGAATTAAGCAATGGTTACAAAATACGTCGTGCATCAGTCGATCTCAACATTCCTCTGATTACAAACACCCGCCTTGCGTCTGCCTTCATACAAGCATTCTGCGAACTCGGTCTTGAAGATATTAAGATTAAAAGCTGGGATGAATACTAATCATTTCCAATAAATAAAAAACTGCTTGGCTTCTCAGTCAAGCAGTTTTTTTTGTGGAGATGGAGGGGTTTGAACCCTCGTCCAAACATGGACTCAATAAACTTTCTACATGCTTAGTCATTGACTTGATTTTCGAATTGAAGCAGGCTCACGACTACCAACTCCAACCTTATTCCTTAAATTTCAGACAGCAATCAGGACTCTTGCAATCCAATTCCCGAATTTCTCAGCACCACCTTATCGAAACGTCTCGGGACGGGGCAATCGGGTGATGTCTCGTTTCTGCCACAGTGGCAGAAATAAAGCGATCTTACTATACTTCGGATCAAGCAGCGAGAGCGTAATTGTTATTTTCGCCAGTTATAGTTCGATGTCAAATGTTTTAAGAGCGTAGGCATCATAGCTCTGCATGCTTATTTACCGCTTCTACATGCTGTCAAAACCAGTCATCCCCGGTTTATCCTTGCGGATTGGTTTGCAAAGGTATAAATTATTTTTGACATACCAAAATCAGAATTTTAGGTATGCCAAAAATAAGATTAGAATAATTCTAATTCAAGTGTATGAAAAATATCCTCTTTTCCTCAATTAAAGGTCGCGGGCATGAAGGTACTCACTTATAATTTTGAAGTACGATATGTTTCTTTCAGAAGATATTTTGATTAAGTAAACTTCTATAAGGTACACTTAAAAATCATCTGTTTCCAAACCGGTTATTCCGGAATTTAGAGCATCATATAGTTGTTCAAAACATGAAACTATCCAACAATGTGCAAGTGTCAAAGCCTTAGAACCAGTACCCTTTTCTTTTTTTGTGTATGGAAAACACTCCGATGGGATATATTCTACTATACCATAATTTTGCACCGGCACACCCAATAGAGCAGCACCTATTCCTGTTGACTTAGTAACTTCATAAGATTGAATAGTTGCAATTACCCTAATCTTTTCATCTTTAATATCGACACGTAGAATAATCCAAGCAGTGGCTTTTGAATTATTTGAGAACCCGGAATTAGAGCCTAAGGCATCTATAAATCCTTTACCAATTATACAGCCTTCATCTTTATCATTAAGTTGGATAACAGATTTCCCTGATCCGAAAGAATGGACAAACCAGTTATTTATTTCAACATATATTTCATTTGCGTTTTTTCCCGGAATATTATATACGACAGAGCGTGATATCGCATTATGTTTATCTAATGGATACAAATCAGCAAGAGCCACAGCAGTTTTGTTGTAATCGATCTTACCTTTCTCCTCGTTTTTATATACAATGATTCCATCTGCCGATTTCATAAAGTCTTCGTATGTTACAATTTGAGAATCAGCGGTAATCGCAATAAAAATAGCTATAAAAGAAAATAATAACTTTTTCATATAAAATTTTTGTGTCTATAGGCTCACAGATTCGACATTAAAATATTATACAAAAAAAGCGTGAGAGTCTGTACTATTACTCGTCCCACGACTTGAGGCTCTGGACTGCCCATCACAGTAGAACGAGCAACGCAGAAGCCTCACGCAGAATATGACTTACGCACTGATCATCAATGCTCTCGCACTGATAATCAATAAATATACATATCCACATAGGCATCTACCATTGCTTCATTCTTGACTGTGATTGAAATTGTCCAGATTTCAAGTCGTCAAGAAAGAGCGTAAGTAAACGCTTTTCCAAAAAATGTCTGCCTACCCACCCACATTGCCCATATCGGGCTTCTGCGAGCGATATGCGATTGAAAAGTTACAAATTAAGTGGGATTATTTACTAAATGGAATTATGTTTAAAAACATATTTCTGATTACCTTATAAATGTTATGCAGAAGTAATATTTTGTTTTAAACGGAATTTATTTTCTTATAAAGGTATAAGTTGTCAGAGTTCGTCGGGAAAGAATGTTGCAGGATTGCCCCATTCCCAATATCCCGGATAGATGGCTTGAAAATTGTACATAGCTATACCTAAGTCTATCAGATTTTTTCGGTTTTTCTTTGCTTCCACTATTGCATATATCCGGATATTGTCGGATATGTTATCAGAGATGTTGTTGTCAGTGTAAAGTGCTTGGTGCATTTTCATTACGGCACGATTGTCAGAGCCGGAATCGCGATAGAGTGGCATTGGAGTTTCGGACGAATCATCAGTGTATCTATCAGCTGAAACTTGGATGATTGTAGGACGTTTGTTATAGGATGAAGGTGCACAAGCCACAGCTTCAAGTGCTTGATAAAGCATTGGGAATTTGGCACATACGATGTCAATAGGGAAAACTGTATCAAGGAAGTCTGTTGGAGTATATTCCCTGCCTTTTATCATCTTTTTTGCCAACTTGGCGATAAATGTCGTTTTGTCTTCTTCGGAGTATCCTAATAGAATTATAAATGGGAGTTCCTGTCCTACTCTGACTCTTGCTGACACATTTTTAGCATCATAGGTGCCACCGACATAGCACGTTCCCAAACCTAACGAAACAGCTTTCATCACAATTTGCTGTGCGAAAAATCCTGCACGCTGGAAAGCGTTTGGGTAAGTTTTATCTATGACACAAGCTATATAGTTTTTCGGATTTCGGAAGAATCCGTAAGAACGAGTAAAGCCTTTAAATGGTTTGTCATCGTTTATGCAGAGTTGAAAATGCATTCCGGCTTCGGTGGTGTTTACCATCGTGATTTCTGCATTAAGTCCGTCAATTATTTCCTGAGTTAGAGGTTGATTGGAAAATGCTCTGACGGAGTGGCGATTTTGCAATTCTGAAAGTGTCATAGTTTATTTAGGCAGGTTCTATAAATTGAACGCTACAGTGTTAGTTTTATTTCATTTTCTTTAGTTTGGCAGGCTTTTGGTCGTTTTTGAATTTTAACCGGTAAATTTCTGCGATTTTATTAGTCATTAAGCTCGCTAAACTCCTTTCACAATTTTTAAATCTCCTCGTTTAAATTCTCAAAATCTATTTTATATAACCTGTCTTTAATAATAATGAGGGCAGTCATTGCATTACATGACTGCCCTATAAGTGGAGAAAATTATAGTTCGATTTTATAATTATCGAGGAATTTCATTGTGGAGTCTATATAGTCAGTCATCACGACATCGTCATCAACGAATGGCACCACTTTGCGATATTCTTCGATAAGAGCTTCGATGCAAGGAGATGATTTTAGAGGACGACGGAAATCGAGACCTTGAGCTGCGTTCATCAATTCAATTCCGGCGATGTATTTCAAATTAGAAATAATCTTATGAAGTTTTGTAGCGGCATTAGCCCCCATTGAAACCAAATCTTCTTGACCATTAGAACTTACGATAGAGTCGGAAGAAGCAGCATAGCAATACATCTTGTTTTGACTTACAACAGAAGCAGCAGCGTATTGCGGAATCATAAATCCTGAATTAAGTCCCGGATGAGCAACGAGGAATTCAGGCAGACCGCGTTGACCGAGAATTAGTTGAGCTGTACGACGTTCAGATATATTACCTAATTCATGAAGAGCTATACCCATATAGTCGAAAATCAAAGCGATAGGTTCGCCATGGAAGTTACCACCTGACACTACCAAGTCTTCATCAGGGAATACAGTAGGATTGTCGGTAACTGAATTGATTTCGGTGTGAAGCACTTCAGTTACGTGCCACATAGCATCTTTCACAGCACCATGCACTTGCGGAATGCAACGGAATGAATAAGGGTCTTGAACGTGTGCTTTTTCGCGAGATATAATTTCGCTGTTTTCCAAAATTTTGCGGAAACGAGCAGCAGTTTCAATCTGACCTTTGTGAGGACGTACTTGATGTATGCAATCGAAGAAAGGTTCGATACGACCGTCATAAGCCTCAAGAGAGATAGCACCGATAAAGTCAAAACAATTCACCATGTGCCAACCATCAATAAGGGCTTTAATTCCGTTAGCGCTCATAAATTGAGTACCATTAAGAAGAGCGAGACCTTCTTTAGATTTTAGTTTAATCGGACGCCATCCGAAGATGTTAAGGATTTCAGAACCTTTGAAACGTTTACCTTGATGCATCACTTCTCCCTCGCCAATCAAAGGCAAGAAGAGGTTGGCAAGTGGGGCAAGGTCGCCTGAAGCACCAAGCGAACCGCGATCGTACACGATCGGAAGAATATCGTTGTTATAGAAATCGATAATTCTTTGAACGGTATCTACTTGTACGCCGCTAAAGCCCATAGAAAGGGCGTGAGCTTTCAAGAGAAGCATCAATTTCACGATGGTACCGTCGATAGGCGTACCTATACTGCAAGAGTGGCTTTTAACCAAGTTTTCTTGCAATGTAGATAAGTCTTCAGTAGATATGGTGCGATTGCAAAGCGAACCAAAACCTGTAGTAACACCATAAATAGGTTTAGAAGTATCTTCCATTTTACTGTCGAGATAGTCACGACAATGTTGGATTTTAGCAACAGCTTCGTCCGACAATGTAAGTTTTACATTATCGTTTAAAAGTTGTTCGATAAGATCATAGGTCAATTCGCTTGAACCTATAGCATAAGTCTTCATAATTTTTAGAAATTAAATGTTGATAGAGTTAAGAAGTTTAGTTTCTTTATGATTTGCTTCAGCGTGAAGTTTATCACACATCATAGTCAATTCTGCCACTTTTTCTGCATCTTTAAGTGAAGAAAGATTAATACGCACGTTAAGCAACGCACCATAAGTGGCAGTACGAGCACACATCATAGCCACACAAGCATCAGTAATGGCATTTTGGTTGCCTTTAGCGGCAATTGTAGCAATATCATCCATCAATCCGACAGCTGTTTTTGCCACTTCCAATGGCACAAGAGCAGCTTTGAGAGTTGCTTCCTGGATAGCATTTGAACGTGCAGCTTTTTCTTCATCGGTTTCTTTAGGAAGTTTGAATGCTTCAAACACTACATTGTAAGCATCTGCATCGTCATCAATAAATTGGAGGAATTTCACTTGAGCCTCAGCCATTTTAGGAGCAATCGCTTTCATTTCTTCTTCCACTTCCACATATTTTTTTCTGCCGATTGTCAAGCCTGTAACCATTTCAGCGAGAGCTGATGATAATGCACCGCACAATGCAGAGATACTACCACCACCGGGAACAGGATCGTTACCGGAAGTTTTAGCCATAAATTCTTTTATATTTAAGTCTTGTAATTTCATATTGATAATTTTAGACAGGTTCTAAAATAGAACACTGCGATGTTATTATTTCAATTCTTTTATTTTTTGTAGCAGGTTTTTGGTAGCTTTTGTTTTTTAATCGATAGTTTTCTTTGATTTGATCGGTCGTTTAACTCGTTAAACTCTTTTCTCAATCTTGAAACTTCCACGTTTATAATCTCAAAATCTTTCCAAATCTATTTTATAGAACCTGCCTTAATATTTTATGGATTTTCAGATACTATTTTGCCGTTATGGATTGTCGTTTTCACACAATTCATACCAACGTAATATGGCAACATATTGTAATTATCAGACGACAAAATCACCAAATCGCCTTTCTTACCAATTTCGATTGAACCAACTTCGTTAGCAATGCCGAGAGCGGCCGCACCATTAAGTGTTAATGCGGTAATTACCTCTTCTATCGACATTTTCATATATATACAAGCAAGTGCAATAGTCAAAGGTATCGAACCTGAAAGACATGAACCGGGATTTAAATCGGTGGCAAGAGCAACAGCCGCACCTGCTTCAATAAATTTGCGAGCCGGTGCAAATGGTTCTTTCAAAGAGAAAGCAGTGAGTGGCAACAATGTTGCGACAACACCCTCTTTAGCCATATCTTCTACTCCTTTATCACTGACATGGAGAAGATGATCGGCTGAAAGAGCTTTCAATTCCGCTGACAATTCTGCACCGCCAAGAGTTACGATTTCATCGGCATGTAGTTTTACGTCGTAGCCTAATTCTTTAGCAGCCAACAACAAGCGTCGTGAATCTTCAAGTTCAAACACATTCTTTTCGCAGAATACATCGCAATTACGAGCTAATGGTTTTAGAGCAGGCAACATATCTTTTATAAGCATATCCACATACTCTGCTGTTCTGCCGGCATATTCTTTAGGCACAGCATGTGCTCCGAGGAAAGTGCTGACTACGTTAAGTTTTTGATCATCTTTGTCGGCAAGTACTTTGATTACTTCCAACTGCTTCTTTTCTGTAGCCAAATCAAGACCATAACCGCTTTTAGCTTCGACGGTAGTAACTCCCATTTCACTCATTCTGTCGATATACCATTGTCCCTTTTCCGCAAGTTCTTGGTGGGAAGCTAATCGAGTTGCATTTACAGTCGATTGAATTCCACCTCCACGCTGCATGATAGACATATATGTATCACCTTTCAGACGCCATTCAAATTCGTCAGGGCGATAACCTCCAAAGACTAAATGAGTGTGAGAATCGACAAATCCCGGAAGTACTACCCTATTTTGAGCATCTACTACTTCATATTTTGCAACATCATACTCCGGACATTCATCCATTATACCAACAAATGAAATTATTCCGTCAGTGATTATGATGCAACCATTGTCAATTCTTTGTAACTCCGACATAGCGACACCCTTGCGAGCCGCATCGCCGCAAGGGGTAACTATAGTCGCATTTTTTACTATAAGGTTATACATCTTATTCTTCCATGATTCTTGACTCAAGCACTTGTTGCATAGAGAAGTCCTCAAGTCCTAAATAATATTCAGCAGTATCAATCAAAGCAGCCATAGGCACAAGACCTACAATTTCGCTACCGGCAATAGTAACACCCCAACGAGCCGCCTCAAATTTCACTGTTTCAAACACTCTGTAAAGAGCTGTTTTTGTGTAGTCAGTCATATTGATTGAAACTTGCACAATACCACGATCGGCAAGATCCACGCCCATTGCTTTCACAAAACGGAAACCTCCATTTATATGACGGATTCTTTTACCGATTGCAGTTGCAATGTCAAGACGATTTGTGTTAAGATTGATATTGTAAGCTACAAGAGGCATACGAGCACCAATAGCAACCGAACCTGCTGTCGGGTGACGTTGTTCCGGACCGAAATCAGGATGCCACTCCGGTTCATGTATTTTTTGTTCCATACCTTCAAATTCTCCTTTGCGAATTGCAGCAAGATTTTCTCTATGAGGTGCTGATGCTGATTTTTCATAAAGGAATACGGGAAGGTTATATAATTTCGCCACTTCTTCTCCCACTTCTTTTGAAAGGGCAATACAATCTTCCATTGAAGAATTGCGAATTGGAATAAATGGAACCACATCGACAGCACCCATACGAGGATGTTGTCCTTCGTGCTTTGTGAGGTCGATTAATTCTACGGCTTTACCAATAGCCTCAATCACTGCTGCTTTGAGAGGTTCTCTTTCTCCTACTACTGTAACGACAAGACGATTGTGATTTTCATCGTTAGAATAGTCTAAAAGCTTTACACCTTGTTTTGCACGAAATGATTCTACAATTTTTTCGATTTTTTCGCGATCGCGTCCTTCACTGAAATTTGGAACACATTCGATAATTTGATTCATGATATTTAAATTTTATAATTGTTTACTTTGAAATTAATTCTCTAATATAGTCATCATTAGCGATAAATGGTTCGGTGATTGAGAATCCTTCATCTGCATGAGAATCATTAAATTCGTTGACTGTGCTCATTGCGTTTTCATTACGAGCCCAAGAGCGACGAGCTACACCACCCATCACATCCCACAACATCGCTTTATGTAGGATTTCATCTACTCGTTCAGAGCCATCACAGACCATACCGAATCCGCCATTGATTGACTTACCGATACCGACACCGCCACCATTATGAAGAGCCACTAAACTCATACCTCTGGCACAGTTGCCGGCAAAACATTGTGTTGCCATATCTGCCATTACATTCGAACCATCTTTAATATTTGATGTTTCACGGAATGGTGAGTCTGTTCCACTCACATCATGATGGTCACGTCCAAGCATTATCGGACCTACTTCGCCGTTACGTACCATTTCGTTGAATTTCAACGCTATGTTCATTCTGCCCACTGCATCTTGATATAAAATTCGTGCTTGGGTACCTACTACAAGTGCATTCTTTTCCGCATCGCGAATCCAATTATAATTGTCGCGGTCTTGACCTCTACGATTGACATCGATGCATGACATTGCTGCTTGGTCAGTCTTAATCAAGTCTTCATGCTTACCACTTAAACATACCCAACGGAATGGACCATAACCATAATCAAACAACATAGGTCCCATAATATCTTCTACATACGAAGGCCATATAAATCCATCTTTTTCGTCGATTCCGTTTTTAGAGATCTCTTTTACTCCTGCATCATAGATAGCTTTCATAAATGAGTTGCCATAATCAAAGAAATAAGTTCCTTTTGCCACCAATGCCTTGATTGCTTCGAAATGACGTTTCAAAGAAGCATCTACAAGCTCTTTGAATTTCGCAAGATTTGTTGACAACAAATTAGTGCGTTCTTCGAATGTAACTCCTACCGGACAATATCCGCCTTCATAGACTGCGTGGCAAGATGTTTGGTCGCTCAAAAGCTCAATTTTTTTATTATGCTCTACTGCATACTCAAGCAAATCTACTACATTACCAAGATATGCAATAGAGATAGGTCTCTTCTCTTCCATTGCTTTTTCCGCCAAAGCAAATGCTTTTTCTATATCATCTGTAACTTCTTGAACCCAACCTTGAGAATGGCGAGTTTCAATTCGCGATGCATCCACCTCTGCAATGATTGCTGCTGCTCCGGCAATTTCTGCTGCTTTGGGTTGAGCACCACTCATACCTCCAAGACCTGAAGAAATAAATAGATGTCCTCTCAAATCTCCATCTTGTGGCACCCCGAGCTTCATCCTTCCGGCATTCAGCAAAGTGTTGAATGTGCCATGCACAATACCTTGAGGCCCGATATACATCCAACCTCCGGCTGTCATTTGTCCATAGTTGGCTACACCCATTTGCATAGCTTCGTGCCAATCATGAAGATTGTCGAACATTCCCACCATCATTGCATTTGTGATAATCACTCTCGGTGCATCCGGCTTTGACGGAAATAGTCCTAACGGATGACCCGATTCAATCACCAATGTTTGGTCTTGTGTCAATTCTTCAAGATACTTTTTAATTAATTGGTATTGCATCCAGTTTTGACATACTTGACCGGTCTCTCCATAAGTTACAAGCTCGTAAGGATAAAGTGCGATATCGAAACACAAGTTGTTGTCAATCATTACTTGAAAAGCCTTGCCTTCGATACATTTACCTTTATATTCGTCGATTGGCTTTGCTACTAAATCGCCTTCCGGACGGAAACGATAGCCATAGATACGACCACGTGTGCGTAGCTCTTCCAAAAATTCCGGAGCCAACGTTTCGTGTAGTTCTTCCGGAATATAACGCAAAGCGTTTTTCAATGCTGTTACTGTCTTTTCCGGCGTAAGAGTGTAACCTCTGTCCGGAGCTCTACGAATACCTTCCTCAAATTTCGGGTATTTAGGCAATTCATTTGATAGAGTTATTCTCATGTTTTTATGGTTTTAAATTTTATTTTCTTTTGTGCAAAGTTAAGAAAACGAGCGGAGAGTGCAAAATAAAAAACAAAGTTTTTGACTTTCCCTCACAGATAAACCTCAAACCGACTTATTTTCGAATATTTTCCAACGATAACAGCTTTGAAATGCCTATATCTTACAAATAAACATTAAAGCAATTAAATTCTCATATCTACGTCTAAAAAAAAGTTATCGCACACCCTTATTTATATCTTTGTCTCGTAGAATTGGCAATGGTATGAAATATTTTCACTAACTTTGCCATGTTAGCGAACTTCGACTGCACTCGGGATAAGAAAAACAAGTTTTTCATTCTCCCCTCATTTGCACGAAGATTGCCAATTAAGGAAGAATATTACATATTCTTACTCTCAAAGAGACCAATTACATACTTAGAAAATATCGTCATTCGTGGCGATTAATAAAAAGGAAACCCCTGCTGCACCTGTTAGTACAAAATTGGAATTGATTTAATAAATAAAAATAGAATAAATGCTTAAAAAAGGCGATATTTCTGACAATGGTCAGGTTTCAATAGTAGATGAAGACAGATTGTGCTACATTGTACAAAATGAAAGCAAAGGAGTTGTAGGCATAAGAACAATCTCTAAAAAATTGCTTGCAGAGTTTGTTGAATATATATCTACTCATCCCGATTGTAAGGCTGACGAAGCAAGAGCCGAACTGTCGGGCAATAGTTGTATTGACAAATTTGAATACGGATATGCCTCAACGTTAGTAGTAATGGCAAAGATGGTATTACGAAAAAAATTAGTTACTAATACCATTATGTCAAAACAATTATTGACGGTTGACAAGGTTGGAGCTATTCAACAAATCTATTTCGGAGCACCGGGAACCGGTAAATCTCACGAAATAAAAAAGGAAGTAAAAAAGCATAAATCATTCCGTATCACTTTCCACCCCGATACTGATTATTCTTCATTCGTGGGAGCATATAAGCCTACTTCTATCCAAGTGCCAATGCTTACAACACTTGGCGATAAGGCTATCCCAATGAAAGATGAACAAGGCAATGCTCTTACCGAGAATAAAATCGTCTATACTTATGTGAAACAAGCATTCTTGAATGCTTACATCGAGGCTTGGAAAGAGCAAGAAAACGAAACTCCAAAGCCTGTGTTCCTTGTGATTGAGGAAATCAATCGTGGAAACTGTGCCCAAATTTTTGGAGACATTTTCCAACTCCTTGACCGAAATGAAGCTAATTTCTCGGATTATTCAGTTGTTCCCGACACCGACCTTTCACGCCATGTGAAAGCTGATTTGGAAAATCTTGTCATTGCCAACAGAGATAAGATAAACGCAATCTATGAAGATTGCGAAACAGATATGGTTGACAAGGTACTAAAAGGCGAAGTGCTTTTGCTTCCTAACAACCTATACATTTGGGCAACGATGAACACCTCAGACCAATCGCTATTCCCAATCGACTCTGCTTTTAAGCGTCGCTGGGATTGGAAATATATCAAGATTGCCAACGCTCACAAGAATTGGCAAATCAAGGTTGGCTCTAAAACCTACGATTGGTGGCAGTTTGTGCAAGCTATCAACTACTTTGTATTTGATGCAACACAATCGGAAGATAAGAATCTCGGTTATTTCTTTGCCAAGGCTAAAGATGATGTTATCTCTGCTGAAACTTTCGTTAGCAAAGTGATATTCTATCTTTACACCGATGTGTTCAAAGATTATGGCTTCAGTAGCGACATTTTCAAAGGTGTAAACAATGAGGAAATGACTTTCCAATCGTTCTACAACACTGACGGCTCTGCTAATGAATCGCAGATAGCTCGCTTCATTGAAAATGTTATTTACTCGGACTCATTGCCTGAGGATTTGAAATCAGATACTCTCATTGAAGATGATAACAAGAGCGTATATGACGAAGATGAAGCAGTTGATAGTAAAGCAGCGTTCAACAAAGATAAATATATGGTAAATGGCGTTGGCTCATACGGAAAATGCAGTGCTTTATATGAGGCAGTAAAGGCTTATGCTTCTATGAATCCTGAAATGACCGCCGACGAAATCGCGACAAAATGGACTAATTTGAATGTTAGCCAGTTGCCGCACTTGGTTGAAACTGAACAACAATTCGTACAACGAGAAGCAACATCAAAAGACTCTGAGTTTAGAACTAAGGCTAAGCAATTAGTTCTCGCTAATGGTGAATCCATATATGTTTCAAATCAGTTCAACCCAATGCGTATTGCAGACCTTATAAGTAAATTGAACGCAGCTGATTTTGGCGTAAAAATATCCTTAGTTGAAAGCTAATGAAAATACTCATTGAAGAATATCGTTACGACGCTTCGCTTGTGAGGAAGTATCTTCACGACATTGATGAACTTGATGTCGTGGAAGGCTTCGTGAGCGTGAGTTATGTAGGTTATTACTACAATAACTCGCCCGAAGTGAACGACTGCGTCTTTATTCTTCCTAAAGTGTTGATTGACGGCAACAATAAGGTTTTCGGTAAATACTCTCCCGAAAGCATCATCGACCTTGACAAGCAAAACAAGCTATCAGAAGATGAACGCAATTTCCTTTATGAATTTGCTGTGTGGATTTACCGAGCAATAGCCGTTTTCAAAAACAGCCAAAAAGACACCTCTATTGTTCGCCATAAACAGGTGGTAAAGGTGGGCAAAGGTCGGAAACGACTTGCTAATACCTATCTCGATATTCTGCTTTCACTCATTCAATTCAACCGAGAAAACCAAGACTTCTTTATGTTTATCTTGAAGAATATCCATAGTGGATTTAACAAGATAAATTGGTCAAGAACGATTTCTCGGTCAAATGCCGTGGTACAGAATGACGAGCCTATCTACATCAACCCGGTAAATAAGAAACGACAAATAAATTTCGATGAAGAGCTCCTTGTGATCTTCTTCTCAATACTAAACTATATATCTGATAAGTTCGGTTTTGCAATATCTATAAATTGCAATTACGACCTTATCAAAGGCAAACGCTTTGAGCATTATTTGGAACGATTTGGAATCGTAAGACTTCGCCAAATCAAATACAAATATTTCTCGGATAAAGCACTCCAACTTTGGGAATTGTGCTATGCTTTCTTTGAGCAGTCGCACCAAGTGAAAGTGAACTCCCAGCTCAATGAGTATCTGCTCGTGAAGAACTTTAACATTGTGTTTGAAGCAATCATCGACGAACTCGTGGGCGATAAGGAACTGCCTGACCGACTCAATAAGAAACAAGAGGACGGCAAAATTGTTGACCACCTATTTATGTGGGATAGCCTTACTACGGCCGACACTTCTAAGAAAGTGTATTACATCGGCGATAGTAAGTACTACAAGATTGGCAACGAGGTGGGCAAAGAATCGGTTGCGAAGCAATATACCTACGCTCGCAATGTTATTCAGTGGAACTTGAACCTTTTCCTTGACGGAGAAAAGCCTGAAAAATACGATCACAAACTGCGTGATGAAGTTACTGAGGGGTATAATATTATACCGAACTTCTTCATCAGTGCTAAAATGGACGAGGAATTAAAATATGTTGATACTATCGACAAGACCGACAGAAAGAATCATCAACATTTCCAACGCCATTTTAATAATCGTCTTTTCGACCGAGATACATTGTTAATTACTCATTACGATGTGAATTTCCTTTTCGTGGTGTCACTATATGCTCGCAATAATGCGTCGCAGAAACTCACTTGGAAAACCAAAGTGCGTAACTTGTTCAGAAAGGAAATTCAACAAATACTTGCCGACAAATATGACTTCTACGCAATGACGGCTCAACCGGGCATTGACGGAGAACAATTCCTTGCCGAAAACTTCAAAGATGTTATCGGAAAGGTTTACACTCCATTTGCCGATAAGCAAGTATATTCGCTCGCTTTGGATAAAGACAAGCAATTCGCCGACGAAAATGAAAGAGTTTATAACTTGCTCGATAAGCATTTCCACATTGTGAAATGTTCGCTCGGTCAAGACCCAACAACCTTGCTCGCCGAAAAGCAAGCATCGGCTACTACTGAAGAAATCACTTATCCAAGTGATATGATACTTGTGGGATATTGCAAAGCCGGTAACAAGGAACTCTATCTCAAAAACAAACTTTATTATGTCCCTATTGATTTGAGCAAAGGCTCAATCAACCTCGTTTCAGGTTTTGAACATACAAAGTATTTGTTATTACACAACAAAGAAGATAGAATGATACTACGGCTTAAAGAACAAGGTCCAAAACTTTTTGTGTCAGATTCTTTAAGAGCATTAGGTTTCAATCCAAGTAGTGAACACTATCTTGGTTTTGAAATCAAATCGCTAAAACCAATAGAAATTGACGGTCTTGACATCGCAGCCCTAAACCTTTACGGCAAAGGCGATGAAAGTTACCGACCATATTTCACAACACTAAAAGAATTGAAAAATGGGTAACTACGAATTGAATGAATATTTGGAATGTACTTGTGGGCGATGCGATGACGGCAAATGCCAATGTTGCGAAAACGAGAACGAACACCCACAAGTAACTACTACATACGAAGAAATAAATCATGATGAATATATTAACAACCTTAACGATTGGGATTAAAACTTTATGGAAAGGAAACAAGTAACTTTACACGCAGAAACCACTTCTGCAGGTCCATTTTGGGACGGATTCTGCAACATTGGAGAATACAATGAATTGTGGATAGATGATGTAAAATATGATATTACTTTCCCCAGATTTAAAGAATGGTATAATCAAGCCGATAAGTTTGACCCATATTCAGATGTAGATGTTTTTCAAATTAACGGCTTTGACGATTGGGTAAATCAAGGTTATGAATATGCTGTGATGTTACGGAAACTTCTGCCAAAAGAAATAGATGTTTATTATGGTTTTTGGAAAGATTTTGGCGATGGATATTGGCGATATTGTAGAGCCTATATCACATTGTAGCGTAACTGATTTTTACGATAGGCATACTTTGATGTGCCGTTGATTGTCGGCTATGGCAGTTCTTCTTGGTCGCAACCGACTTCGGTAAACATCATTTGAGGTAAGTCTCGCTCGGCTATGCCGAACATGAACCTGCTCCGCAGACATTCATTGCTCGCTTACTCTCGATTATCAAAATAATTAATCCATAGACCACTTGGTTTTTCGCATTTAGGGCGAGCCGAGTGGTTTTCTTTTGTCTGTCTTGCATCATTCATCTTACCGACCATTTCTACCGACTGAGTGTATCATTTCCCATTCATTTTGATTGGCATTCTTCTATTCTCAGACCCAATAACCATTGGCTGATTTGTGTCAAGCAGAGTGCCAATGTCGCTACTCCGGTACTACTTTGGTCGCTCCAAAATCAATTTTTTAATCTTTACCGACTATAATCTTATATACAAAAAATACAGACCTTTTTGAGCTGATCTGTATATCAAAATATTACGGTAATTAATATCCTATATATTTAGCAGTCTTAAAAATTCTTCTCTTAGACTTGCATCTGATACAAATCTACCGGTATATTCCATTGTAGTTGTTGACGAATCTTGCTTTTCAACACCTCTCATTTTCATACACAAATGCTGTGCATTGCTTACCACGATAACACCATCATTTGGCAGTGCTTCATCAATCAATTTGCAAACATCGTAAGTCAGACGTTCTTGAACTTGAAGTCGGCGTGCAAACACATCTACTACACGTGCCAATTTTGATAATCCTATCATTTTCCCTTTAGGGATATAACCGATAGAAACTTTGCCAAAGAAAGGAAGGATGTGATGCTCACACATACTATAATATTCAATATCTTTGACAATTACTATTTGCGAGCCTGCATGTTCGAATATTGCTTTTTGAGCTATAGTTTTTGCATCAAGTTTATAGCCTGCAGTAATATCCACTAATGCTTTTGCAGCTCTTAACGGAGTCTTTATTAAACCCTCTCTTTCGGGATCCTCCCCTATCAATCTGAGGATTTCTTTATAATGATATGCGATTTCCTCTATGAGTTTTTCGTCATGTAATTCTTTTCTGCTCAAGACTATGTTGATTTAAGGCAGGTTCTATAAATTGAACGCTGCGAGGTTGTTTTTATTTCAGTTTCTTCTATTTTGGCAGGCTTTTGGTCGCTTTCGATTTTTAATCGGTAGTTTTCTTCGATTTCGTTAGTTGTATAACTTGCTATACTCTCTCCTCAATCTCGAAATTTCCTCAATTAAATTCTCAAAATCTTCCCAAATCAATTTATAGAACCTGCCTTAAATTATTTTTTTAATTCTATTTCACTTGTAACAATCATCATTTCATTTGCAAACGAAGGGAAAGCACTGCGAAGCTCCTTCAACGCCTTTTCTGCATCATCATGCGATTTAAAATTGCCAATATGCGTCAACCAATTAGGTGCTTTTGAACGATGATAGACTTGCTTGCTGTATTTTGGGAAACGACGTACAATTGTCGCTGCACGAGATTTTGCCCTTCTTTCCAACGAATGTTGATTTCTTCCATCAAAAAACACTAAAATTCTATACCCTGCAGATTTACCACCCTTAGTGAATTTTGAGTTTGATTGTTTGGATAATGATTTTATTATATCCTCAGGCATTTCTATTGTCACATTGCCGTTTGATTCTTCAACAATTGTTTCCACGATTGTTTTAGTCACAACAGGTTCTTCTTCTGTCGTTGCATTAGTTTGTGCAAAAGCTGTACCACTTACCAACAAAAGAAACAAAATAACAATATATCCTTTTAAATTCAACATAATCAAAAAAAATCGGAGTGTGTCGGGTAATGAGCTCGACACACTTTTAGGAATTAATTGAATGCTTCTACAATACCGAGGAATGATTCTGCTTCTAAAGCAGCACCACCGATCAAACCGCCATCAACGTCAGGTTTAGCAAAAAGTTCTTTTGCATTTGATGGTTTACAGCTACCACCATAAAGGATTGATGTGTTGTCGGCAACTTCTTTACCATATTTGTTTTCGATTACATTGCGGATGTGAGCGTGCATATCTTGAGCTTGGTCGGCAGTAGCAGTTTTGCCTGTACCAATAGCCCAAACCGGTTCGTAGGCGATCACGATTTTTGCAAAATCTTCAGCCGATAAGTCGAACAATGCTTCAACTTGCGATTTAACTACGTCGTTATATGTGCCGTTTTCTCTTTCTTCCAACACTTCACCCACACAAAAGATTGGAGTAAGGTTGTTATCTAAAGCAAGGCGTGTTTTAGATTTTAGAGTCTCGTTGGTTTCGCCATAATATTGACGACGTTCGCTATGACCGAGAATTACATAATTTGCACCTGTCGATGCTACCATTTGAGCACTTACTTCACCTGTGTAAGCACCTTTTTCTTTATCAGCACAGTTTTCTGCTCCAAGACCTAAAACAGATGATTCAATCACAGCATTCACTGACATTAAGTGAGTGAATGGCACACAAATCACTACATCACATTTGGCTGCTGATTTTTTTAGCAAGCCATTAACTTCTTGAGCTAAAGATACGCCTTCTTGAACTGTTGTATTCATTTTCCAGTTTCCGGCAACGATGTTCTTTCTCATTTTTACTTTAAATTACTATTTTATCTACCTGTTTAATTATGAAAAACTTATCAACAAGTCTTCCATAAAACTTTTTGCAAAGATAGCAATTTTATTTTATGTAACCATAATTTTATCGATTATATTGGTTATTATGTTTTTCTTCAAAAGTTTTTATGTAATTTTGCACATTATATGGATTTTAAACTTACATCTACATATCTACCCACAGGAGACCAACCGGAAGCTATTTCTCAATTAGTAGAAGGTATCGAATCCGGAGTCCCGGCACAAACATTGCTTGGCGTCACAGGAAGCGGAAAAACTTTTACTATGGCTAATGTCATTGCAAAAGTGAACCGCCCCACTCTTGTATTATCCCACAATAAGACTCTTGCCGCACAACTTTATACTGAATTCAAGCATTTTTTTCCGGATAATTCCGTACAATATTTTGTCAGTTATTATGATTATTATCAGCCGGAAGCATATATTCCGAGTTCTGATAAATATATCGAAAAAGACTTGATGATTAATGACCAAATCGATAAATTAAGATTATCGACTACTGCCGCTTTATTATCCGGACGAAGAGATGTGATTGTTGTGTCAAGTGTCTCATGTATTTATGGCATTGGAAATCCAAATGATTTCAATCAAAATGTAATTTCTGTAAATGTCGGGATGCAAATCTCTCGCAATGCATTTCTTCGAAAATTGGTTGATGCATTGTATTCTCGAACTGAGACAGATTTAAAACGAGGACAATTCAGAGTAAAGGGTGACACTGTCGATATAATGTTATCGTTCGAAGAGATTCAACTACGGATAATCTTTTGGGGTGATGAAATCGAACATATTCAGACCATAGATCCAAAAGAGGGATATGTGCTGTCAAATCTTGAGGGATTCAACATCTATCCCGCCAACATTTTTGTAACATCAAAAGAGAGGGTTGCATCCGCAATCGATATGATTTCCCTCGATCTCGGGCAACAGGTGGATTTTTTCAGAAATGAAGGGAAAAATCTTGAAGCAAATCGACTATATGAGCGTGTCACTCACGATGTCGAAATGATTAAAGAGCTTGGTCATTGCAGTGGCATTGAAAATTATTCTCGCTATTTTGATGGAAGAGAGCCGGGAGCAAGACCTTTTTGTTTGCTTGACTATTTCCCGAATGATTTTCTTACTATTATAGATGAAAGCCACGTTACCATACCACAAATCAGAGGCATGAATGGCGGTGATTTATCAAGGAAAATGAATCTTGTGGAATATGGTTTTCGACTGCCTGCAGCTATTGATAATCGTCCTCTGAAATTTGATGAGTTTGAAAGTCTTATACCTCAAACAATTTATGTCAGTGCCACCCCTGCCGACTATGAATTGGCTAAGAGCGAAGGGATTATAGTGGAACAAATAATTCGTCCGACAGGATTGTTGGATCCAATTATAGAAGTGCGTCCTTCTATCAATCAAATCGATGATCTTATTGATGAGATACATTCTCGAATTGAGAGTAATGAACGTACGTTGGTTACCACTCTTACAAAAAGAATGGCTGAAGAATTAAATGCATATCTCGAAAAATCAGGTATTAGCACTGCATATATTCATAGCGATGTAGACACACTCGACAGAATAAAAATACTTGAAGATTTAAGAAGTGGTGTTTATGATGTATTAGTGGGTGTCAATCTTTTACGTGAGGGATTAGATTTACCACAGGTTAGTTTAGTAGCGATTCTTGATGCCGACAAAGAAGGCTTTTTAAGAAATCATCGATCACTTACTCAAACAGCGGGTAGAGCTGCCCGAAATATAAATGGAAAGGTGATAATGTATGCAGACAAAATTACGGAATCAATGCAAAAGACCATTGATGAGACCGAGCGTAGGCGTTCGAAACAGATGAAATATAACGAAGAAAACAATATCATTCCAACTCAAATAATCAAAACAATATCAGCTACGGACCTGCTTGAATTGAAAGAATCAGGAAGAGGCTCAACTGCTAAACAGGTTGCTAAAAAGGATATTAAGCAAAATATTCGTCAAGAAAAAATTGCCAAAACCACACCTAAAGCATATATTGAAGAAGAGCATCAAAACGTCATGTATGCAGCAGACCCTGTCGTAAGCTATATGTCGAAATCTGAAATTGAAAAACTTATCACTAAATTAAATTCTGATATGATAGCTGCCGCCAAACGAACAGATTTTATCACAGCAGCACAATTGAGAGATGAATTAATCGCTCTTCAAGACAAACTATCAAAAATGCAGTAACAATGGACGAATTCTCCGATAGCAAAATCAATAACACAGCGAACGATTTTTCAAAATTGCCATTAGGAAATCTTCGCAGTAATTATTTACCAACCTCAAGAGACGAAATGAATGCTTTAGGTTGGGAGCAAGCTGATGTAATCTTCTTTTCAGGCGATGCTTATGTGGATCATCCTTCCTTTGCATCAGCAGTAATCGGACGCACACTCCAAGCACATGGATATAAAGTAGCAATAGTGCCACAACCCAATTGGAGAGATGATTTACGTGATTTCAAAAAATTAGGTACTCCTCGTCTATTTTTTGCCATATCAGCAGGAGCAATGGACTCAATGGTCAATCACTATACTGCCAATAGAAGATTACGCCATGATGATGCCTACACTGCCGGTGGGAAACATGGGATGCGTCCTGATTATCCCACATTGGTATATAGTGAAATTTTAAAACGTCTATTTCCGGATGTCCCAATCATTGCCGGCGGAATTGAAGCTTCCTTGAGAAGAGTTTCTCACTACGATTATTGGCAAGACAAACTCCGTCCGTCAATCATTACAGAATCGGCTGTAGATATGATAGTTTACGGAATGGGTGAAAAGAGCATTGTTGAAATAGCAAACAAGCTGAATAATGGTAATAAGATCAAAGATATTACAAATGTCAACCAAACCGTATTAATTTCTAAAGAACAACCTCATCCCGATACTGATATTATCCTAAACTCCTTTGAAGAATGTCTTAAAGACAAAATAAAACAATCGACCAACTTTCGCATTGTAGAAGAAGAATCCAATAAATACTACGGAAATGTCATTTGGCAACAAACAGGAGAAAAATGGGTAAAAATCAATCCGATGTTTCCTCCTATGGACACATCGGAAATAGATGCTTCTTTTGATTTACCTTACACTCGAATGCCCCACCCTCGTTATAAAGGTAAAGTAATCCCTGCTTACGAAATGATTCGTCATTCTGTCAATATGCATCGCGGATGTTTTGGCGGATGTTCTTTTTGCACCATATCTGCACATCAAGGGAAATTTATAGCCTCTCGCTCGAAAGAATCAATTATAAACGAGGTCAAACGTGTAACTCAAATGCCTGATTTCAAAGGTTATATTTCCGACTTGGGAGGTCCTTCCGCAAATATGTATGCAATGGGTGGATTTGATAAAAATATATGTAAAAAATGTTTACGTCCATCATGCTTACATCCTAAGCCATGCCCTAACCTAAACAATGATCATCGGCCTCTACTCGACATTTATCGTAGCGTAGACAAACTATCCGGAATAAAAAAATCATTCATAGGAAGTGGTGTCAGATATGACCTATCTATGGCTCCGCATAAAAACGATGACGTTAACAATGCCAACAAACGCTACAATCATGAGTTGATTGCCCACCATGTAAGTGGTCGACTGAAAGTTGCTCCGGAGCACACATCTGACAGAGTATTAAATTGTATGAGAAAACCATCATTCTCACTATTCTACAAATTTAAACGAATATTTGACGATGTAAATACCAAAGAAGGTTTACGCCAACAAATTATCCCTTACTTTATCAGCAGTCATCCGGCTTGCGAAGAAGAAGACATGGCTGAATTGGCAGCTATAACCAAGGGACTTGATTTTCACCTCGAGCAAGTACAGGATTTTACTCCTACCCCTATGACTCTGTCAACTGAAATATATTACTCCGGCTACAATCCGTATACAGGAGAAAAAGTTTCAACAGCTAAATCTGCAGAAGAAAAACTCGCACAACGAAAATATTTCTTTTGGTACGAACCTGACCATAGACAACCTATTTGCAACAGTTTACGTAAATTAGGTCGTGAAGATATTATAGAAAAATTATACCACAAACAGACTGCTAAAAATTTTGATGCTCGTAGCAAGCGTGGCAAATTAGCAGATAAAAACAGCAATAATAGTCAAACCAAATCAAATAAATCATACAACAACAATAAATCAAAGAAACGTCACTAATCATCATTCTATTATATTTTTGACTAATGTGCGATAACTTCATATCCTAACTTCGCCAAAAATATGCTAAATTATGCATAATATGTATCTTCTATGCATATTTTGCATAATGGTGAATATTATCTTGCATCGCTTCTATCGATTGATACATCCCGCTACGTATCCTGCGGTCGTATCGCTCGCGTATCCCCGTAAGCTCATCAGGCCGTACTACTTCCTTGCCTCGCTCTCGGCGTTTAGCTCTCGGCGTAGCCCCTGTTTCATCACGCTCAGGTGACACTTCATCACGCTCAGGTGACACTTCATCGCTCACAGCTTCTGTCACGCTGCTTTCCGTCAACAATGCTTTATCGCTTGCAGTCTTTGATTCTGTCGGAGTAACCGCTCTGAGTACTGTAGCCCTTTTAGCATAGTGCCATTCCACCA
>CAZGEX010000019.1:21730-46583 GCA_964524385.1 uncultured Sangeribacter sp. | reverse complement strand
AAATCTTCTCGCTTAAAATCTCAAAATCTATCCAAATCAATTTATCTCACCTGCCTGATGTGATTTCGTTATCGCTACGATTTTTTGACGAAAAGAGGGTGCGTCGGATTATATCCCACTCACCCCCTTCGCTTATTCTTTTTACGAAATCAGATTCCCCAAATGAGATACATTGCACCCCATGTGAATCCGGCTCCGAATGCTGTCATCATTATTTTATCCCCTTTTTTCAGCTTCCCTTTGTATTCGTCAAGACACAATGGGATTGAGGCTGCACTTGTATTGCCATAATGCTGGATGTTGACAAGCACTTTATCCGACGATATTTTTGTGCGTCCGGCTACGGCCTCAATGATTCGAAGGTTGGCTTGATGTGGTACTAACCAATCCACATCGTCTACTGTCAGATTGTTGCGTTTCATTACTGATAGTGTCGACGACAACATGTCGCTGACCGCGTGCTTATAAACTGCTCGACCTTCTTGGTATATGTAATGCTCGTTTGCATCGATTGTGGCATGAGTCGCCGGTACTGCGGATCCGCCTGCTTTCAGTAATAAATGTGGCAATCCGCTACCGTCGATGTGAAATTCGCCGTCAATGATTCCTACTGCTTCTTCGGTCGGTTCTACGAGAACTGCCGCCGCCGCATCCCCAAATAGAGGACAGGTTGCTCTGTCTTCGTAATTGGTCATACTCGACATCTTTTCCGCACAAACCACGATAACCTTCTTGTAAATTCCCGATTCGATGTATGCTCGTGCGGCTTGCATCGACACTATGAATCCTGCACATGCCGCTTGGATGTCGTAGGCGTATGCATTTTTCAATCCGCTCTCATGCGTGATGATTGAGGCTGTCGATGGAAATCTGTAGTCAGGGTTTGATGTCGCACAAATCAATAAGTCGATTTCTTCTGCCGATACTCCTGTTTCTGTCAAAAGCTTCTTTACTGCCTCGATTCCCATATAGCTCGAGCCTTTACTCTTGTCTTCCAAGATGTGTCGTTCTTTGATGCCTACGCGAGTTGTGATCCACTCATCGTTGGTATCGACCATCTTCGATAACATATCATTGTCCAATATGCCATCGGGTACGTATGAGGCTATTCCACTTATCTTTGCATTAAGCATAATTTTTTCTGATTACAAAGTGAAAAGGTTCTCCTCGCTTATGTGTAATACATCGCGAGCAAGCACCTACTCACTTATTGTTAAAATTTTGCCGACTTTTGCCGGACTTGTCTCATCGCTTATCAAACTGCAGCTTTTTCGATAGCAACTTTGCCACGATAGTAGCCACATTCACCACATACTGTGTGATAGATGTGCCATGCTCCACAATTTGGACATACTGCCAATGTCGGTGCTACTGCTACATCGTGTGTTCTACGTTTCGCGGTGCGGGTTTTCGATTGTTTTCGTTTTGGATGTGCCATTTCGTTCTATAATTTATTTGTTCTTTATTCTTTTTATTTATTGGGAGAATATTATTCTGTCTCCTCATATTCTTCTGAGTTGCTCGTGTGTTCACTCAATATCTCCGACATCGATTCGTTACATTCTCCTTCTTTGTGTACATTGCGTATTGGCAATGTCAAGAGAATACTATCATACAATATGCCCGATACATCAAAATATCTGTAGTTCTCCGGAAGTATCAACAAATCTTCTTGGCTGTCATCATATTCGTAACCGTATTTTACTGTTACATCATATTCTGTCGACACTTTATGTGCCAACGGCTCAAGACAACGGTCGCAAGCGACTTCTATCTCCCCCGAAAAACTGAAATGACAAGCATAACTGCCATGCTTATGTTCGATGGTAAGCTCTACTCTCACTTCCGACGACAATACTTCGTCATTCTCCATCGCTCTGAAGAATTCCGTGTTACATACAAACTCTTGCCCATATCTGCCTTCGGAGATACCGGCAAGCGGTACTTTATATTCTGAAAATTTATCCAATTCTCAAATATATTTAAAAAAGTGCCACAAAGGTAGTTAGTTTCTTAGAATTTACCAACTTCTTTCGGCACTTTTTTCCTTTTTAGCTCGTTTTTACTCGCTTTTTTTATTTCAAAACAAGTTTTTTAGTCTTATTTAACGATTACTTTGCTCGTTTTTGCTCCTACGCGTACGATATACATTCCGGCAGGCAAGTCGTGGTTGGCAACTTTTAATCCACTCAAATTGTAAATCTCTGCTCCTTCCGGTGCCACTACCTTGCCATTGATGCCGTAAACAGGTGATGTAACATCATAGATCCCTTCTACTCCGGCTGCTTCCATTTCTGTCGGTGTGAATGTGATTTCATTCGATTTCTCTGACGACGGCACGCCTTTTATGACTCTGACGTAAGCATAATAAGTCTGTTTAAACAATGCGTCTGATATTGATTTAAACTCATAATTAGTGACGTTGCCGACATTGGTTTCGTTAATATTGTTCAAATAGAATGTCTTGCCTGATGAGTTTACTCGCCACACTGTCAATGCATATCCTGTCGCTCCTTCCACCGGATCCCATTCCAAGCGAATGTTGCGGTCATTATTGTCGATTATCGTACGAATTGCCGGATGAAGAACTGTCATATCTGTCGGCTGTTCTGTTATGGCATTGTAATCGAAACTTGACATTCGCTGTTCTGTATCGTATTGTATGTCGGTCAAATAGACATCAAGTTCCGTCATCGCTGAGAAATACAAGTCGAATGAAATATCGTTGTTAGGGAAGATGCAGTGTCGTGGATTACGATTGGCTTCCCCGGGCCATGCCGCATATTTTGGTGAGCCAGTTGTATCCAAAAATGGATTCGCTGTGCCATCTGCACTTACCAAGAACACGCGTGGATGTCCTACTGTCGAATTGACTGTGTTCCCTTTCCATATATTTGCCGAATAATCAATATGCCATATCAAGAGACCTTCGTCTTCCAAATGGGCATCCCATCCGGTTTTTGAACGTGACTCAAGCACAAAGTATTCAGGTGAATAGACTGACCCGTTGGGTCGATAGATTGACAATCTGATGCCGCGACTCTTTTGATCGGAACTTAACATTTCGTAGTGTTTGCCGGCTTCCGGTTCTTCATATTCAATCCATTTACACAACCATTTTTCGTAAGCTGAAAAGAGTGGAGGACAAGTGCCATCATTATTGTATGAACCTTGGTCCATTATTGACCATGTGCCGGGAGTAACTGCATTTTGTCCGTTACGGTCAGTGTAAATATCATATAAGTCAGGCAAACCCAATACGTGTCCGAATTCGTGGCAGAATGTGCCGATACCGCTCAACATATTGTCCTTATTATAATAGTGTGTTCCCCCTTTTAATTCATTTGATGTCGCGTATGGCTCAAATTTCAACCCGTCTAATGTGATGTTGGAATATTTCATTGACGATTGGTGAGGCCATATAGTTGTCTCATCGCCTGTGTCGGCTTGTCCGTATCCGGCATAGATGAAATAGATGGTGTCGATAATGCCGTCTTCATCAAAGTCATATTTGCTGAAGTCGATTTTATCATCCATATAGTTGACTGCGTAGGTCAAAGCTTCTTTTATTTTTTCATAGCGACCGGTTCCTACATAGTAAGCACTTGTCTCCGGTAGTGGAACCACTCCGTAAACATCGAATTGTGGCTTGAATTGATTTTCTGAAACTGCCATATAATAGTCTTTCACCGAGCCTACTGCATCGTGGTTCGAATAGCCTTCCTGGTTCAGCCAATTTGTGAATTCGGTTACAGGCTCCTCGGTGGTGAATTTCTTGTCTGAAAATTCCATCAAGATAACAAGACTATGAACATCGCCGGCTGTCGTAGGAAATGTGGTGCGTCCTTCTGAATCTAACGCTGCCATTCGTTCCGGTGCCCCGAGTGTGGATGCTAAATCCGGTAGCATAGCTTCCTGTTCGCTACGCAACATTGCGATGGTCGGACTGTCGGCTGTGAGTTGTACTCCGTTGCGAAGCATCGGTACTACATGCCCTTGAGCATCTTGACAAAGTAATCTGCCTTCGCTGTCGGTCATATAGTTGAAAAATTCATCGCCATATAGTCGCACGCTGATTGTGCTGCCATCTGGTTGTGTGCGGATGATTTCGCCCGGATAAGCCGGACCTCCAAGCATTGTAGCTGTCGTGCTTAATGCGAGTGCTGCTAATAAATGTTTGATTTTCATATAGTTAGTATTTTATTCGCTATTAGGTTGTAGTTTTCTTCTTTTCAATGTACCTCCGAGGAGAATCGAACTCCTATCTAAAGTTTAGGAAACTTCTATTCTATCCGTTGAACTACAGAGGCGTCTGTTGTGTCGGCTCGATGCGTGGATTATACCGCTATCTCGCTACACTACATATTTTTTCACATTGCAAAATTATTGTAAATTATCCGAACTTACAAACACATCATCTCTTTTTTATCTTAAAATTACTTAAAAACACAATCTCAATCTCACCTCGTCAATATTTTGTTCTCAATTCTATTCCTGTTTATGCGAAAAATTAAGACGTTTGGAATATTATCGTTAATCTTTTTTTAGTACCTTTGCATTGTAAATTTTTATTATTGAAATCTTTAAAAGCAGTCAAAAATGAAAAAACATTTTATCTGGTTGACTATATCTTTGATTACATTAGCATCTTTACCGGCTTCGGCTCTTCGGTTGGAAAAAATCAAATACGCCGATTTCAGCTCTTGGGCAAGCCGTACGCTCAAAGATTCAGGCGTGATTGGCGGAAAAGAAAAGACTATCTATGAAGTGGCTCCAAATAAATCTGTCTCAGGAAATAAAGCATTTAAGGATTTTGCCGACAGCCCTTGGGAAACAAGCAGTGTATATGCAAAAGTAATGGGAGTGTCAAAAGCTTCCGGTACGGTATTCCCTTTCGACAGAGGGGGCGGTAATCTGTGTGCTAAAATGACCACTATCCTCGAAAAGGTTAAAGCTGTCGGAATTATTAATATGGACGTAATGGTAGCCGGGACTATATTTCTCGGTAGAATCAACGAGCCGATTACCAGCCCCAAAGGGCCGTTCTCAAAAATGGAAATGGGAATCCCGTACACTAAACGCCCCGTAGCTCTCGTCTACGATTTTAAAGTCGAAATGCCAGAAGTATATACCAAAACAAAAGCCACCGGTTTCGGCTCAAAAAAAACAGTTAAAGGTAGAGACAACGCCGAAGTATATGTGCTTCTGCAACGCCGTTGGGAAGACGCCAAAGGAAATATCTACGCCAAACGTGTCGGCACAGGGCGAGAACGCTACTCAAATTCAATCCCTTGGACCAACGGTCACCAACTCAAAATCAATTATGGCGACATATCCGAAAAATCGTGGTACAAACCTTGGATGGGACTCCTTAACGGAAAAAATTCCTACTACGCCAAAAATTCAAAAGGCAAGCTCGTGCCGGTGCAAGAAATAGGGTGGGACGATGCCGATGCAACACCTACTCACGTCTTGGTTATGGCTTCTTCAAGCTGTGGCGAACCTTACGTCGGAACTGAAGGCATAACTCTCTACATCGACAACATCGCCTTCGGATTCTGACAGATAAAAAGTTGTTCCGTTCAATTATCACAAGTCTCTTTTAACTTGGAATGATATTACTCAAATCTAATTATTTCAGCTAATTGAATAAAATAGTCGTTTGACCAAATATCAAGCTCCTTGGGATTACGAACAAATGGTAATACATCGGCTTTTACTTGCTTAATATCAGCCGTTGCAAGACGCTCCATAAGCTTGGCTTTAAATGACTCCGGAGTAATTTCCTCATTGTTGAATTGTCGGCAACGTTCAGTCAAATGAGCAAAATCAAGCGATACATTATGGCGTACATACCATTCAAAGTCATACCAATCACGCCCTTTTACCCGATTCTTCCATGCTCGATAAACTAATGCGTGCATTTTACCCGCAAACAAATCAGGTAAAGCAAAGCATCGCGTCATAAAAGAATGAGGTTGTAGTAGAAGTTTTTGCTCAGTGTTAAAGTTTAATGGTGGGCACATGTCAACTTCAATTTTTATCTTAATCGATTTCTCCATTTGGAATGTAACGTCATATACATCTGTGTTATCCTTTAGAAATGCCGATTCCACCTTCCCAAAGTTCTTCTTATCCTTTTTCTTTATTTCCACCTCTCTCCCTACCATAGCAAATGCATCAACTATAGCCGGGAAATATTTTGTGAAATCAAAATTTTCATCTTGAGCAAGAAGCGAGAAATCCATATCCTCACTGAAACGTTGCAATCCATGAAAAATCCTCAAACAAGTTCCTCCATAGAAAGCCGCTGATTCAAAAAAACCACCTGCATATAATCCGGCAAGTATTACTTGTTGATTAACTTCAAAAATAGCGTTTCGTTTATGTTGCTCTGTTGTCAGGTCATAACGAGACAACATATTATCAAAAATTTCATTCTTCATCGTCTGAGAAATTTAAGCAGTGTTGAAATCGAATCAGGTTTCTTGCCTGACTTGATATAATCTTCCAAGATGGTTATGTCAAACTTGAAAAATTCATCCATATCCATACGAATGTCTTGTTCCAAATAAGTCTCTACATCTTTCATATAACGAAGATTAACCATTGACGAATTTGCAATCAAATCACACAATGCCTTTTCCGGTGATGCAATCAAGAAAGCATAGTCGCCCGTATGTACACTTCTAATCCCGACAGAAAACGCCTTTCTTGAAATTTGCTTATAATCATAAAGACCGATTGGTGTATCAAAACTACGTGAATGCTTTATAGTCATAGATTGGTGCGTATAGACAGTCTCCGGGATAAGGCCATAGTAGCGAAGTGCCGATGACATTGACACGTATGACGGGGTATAGAGATGATTGGCAATCAACTCACTCGAAAGCATTTTCCCGGAATGTTGCGGATTTACCACATAAAGACCTCTTTTTAGCCTTATAAGATATCCATTCTTCTCAAGCCAAATAACCTTCTTGTCTGCCGACTTTAGTCCAGGATATAAAGATTCAATGACTGAAGTCGTAATTGGGACTACCCCGATTTCACTTAATTGTCTATTCATGGTGCAAAAATAGTAAAAATTTGAACAATAAAAGAATTTACAGTTCTTTTTCTGTTCATTTTTTATCTAAAAAACAACTCAGTTACTAAACAATCAAGAGAAAATCCTGCTATTTTACGGATATCGCAGACTCATTAGTTTTTGTGTGATACCTGTAGAGTCCAACAGCAAATGCAAAATTAGTTCAAATTTGCAAAAAAACGATTTTTTGGGGCGTCAAAGTTTAATTTTTATCTTGAGTTGAGGTATCGACAACATCGCCTTCGGATTCTGACAGATAAAAGTTGTTCCGTACAATTATCACAAATCTCCTTCGTCAATAGGAGAGAAATCACGCTCACTCGGCGTCATCCTTTCTCCGGTGTTGATGCTTGTCGGATAAGTTATCTGCAAATTTGTAATTCCGGCGTTTTTTTGTAACTTTGTCGGTAGATACCTAAAACACAGATTACTATGAAACATAAACTCAAAATAGTGTTTTCAACCGGAGCCGGTGTCAGTGCCGAAAGCGGCGTTTCTACATTCCGCGACGCAGGCGGTCTTTGGGAAAATTATCCGGTGATGCAAGTCGCTTCCGCCGAAGGTTTCCGAAAGGACCCCGAACTGGTGCATAGTTTCTATAACGAGCGTCGCCGACAGCTATTACAGGTTCATCCCAATGAAGCACATAAAATCATTGCCGAATTACAAAACAATCCCCGGCTTGAGGTCTATGTTATAACGCAAAATGTCGACGACCTGCATGAACGTGCCGGTTCTAAAGATGTGTTGCATCTGCATGGCGAACTGATGAAGATACGTTCTCTTACCGACGAAAACTACATCGAAACCCTCGCTGCCGACAATTTCGAAACATCGCCTCGGACACGTGGCAAAAACGGGCATTTTATGCGTCCTCATATAGTCTTTTTCAACGAAGCAGTGCCGAACATCCCCAATGCAATGGAAATAGTGGCACAAGCAGATGTTTTTGTGGTCATCGGAACGTCATTGGCAGTCTATCCCGCGGCAGGATTAATCAATTGTACCCGTCCCGCTACACCTATATATTATATAGACCCCAATCCGGCTTCGGTGTCGGGCGTGAAAAATTTGACAGTAATTCGAGAAAAAGCATCAATCGGAATGAGAAAATTGCAAGAAATATTGTCGGATATTCAGTGATAAACCGATGTATTGCCGGCAAATTGTCAAAAGTATGTTGCAAAACATAAAAAAATAACAGCAGAAAAATTGCTTGTATTAATTAAAAAATTACTACTTTTGTAAACCTATTAAATCAACTCTAAATATGGCAAAAATAAAAGGAGCTATTACCGTGAACAGCGAGAGATGCAAAGGTTGCAACCTTTGCGTGGTGGCATGCCCCACAGATACTCTCTCTTTACAACCAAATGAGGTCAACGACCGTGGTTATCATTACGCCTATATGGCAAATCCCGAAAACTGTATCGGATGTTCATCATGTGCTTTGGTGTGCCCTGATGCATGTATCGAAGTTTATCGTGTTAAGATAGACTGATTAGTATGACAATTTTATTACCTTAACGCTAACACAACAATCAACAGAATATGAAAGAAGAGGTTAGACTAATGAAGGGTAACGAAGCTATCGCACACGCGGCTATTCGCTACGGATGTGACGGATACTTCGGCTATCCTATCACACCTCAATCTGAGGTGCTTGAGACTCTCGAAGAAGAAATGCCATGGGAAACAACCGGAATGGTCGTACTGCAAGCTGAATCTGAAGTGGCTGCTATCAATATGGTTTACGGCGGTGCCGCTGCCGGTAAAGCCGTGATGACATCATCTTCAAGCCCGGGTGTCAGCTTGAAACAAGAAGGTATTTCATACATCGCCGCTGCAGAACTGCCTGCACTTATCGTTAACGTATCTCGTGGAGGACCGGGTCTCGGTACTATCCAACCATCACAAGCCGATTATTTCCAAGCTTGTAAAGGTGGTGGCCATGGCGACTATCACATGATTGTCCTTGCCCCATCTACTGTACAAGAAATGGTCGATTTCGTAACTCTTGGCTTCGACCTTGCTTTCAAATACACTAATCCGGCTATGATTCTTGCCGACGGTGTAGTTGGTCAAATGATGGAAAAAGTAGTCCTTCCGGAACAACGCCCTCGTCGTACTGAAGAAGAAATCCGTCGCCAATGCCCATGGGCTACTAACGGACGTAAAGACCTTCGCAAACGCAACGTTGTGACTTCTCTTGAACTTGAAAGTGCTAAAATGGAAGTTATCAACCATCGCTTACAAGCTCGCTATCGCGAAATTGAAAAGAACGAAACTCGCTGGGAAGAAATCGACGTAGAAGGAGCTGACTACATCATCGTAGCATTCGGTTCGATTGCTCGTATCTGTACTAAAGCTAAAGAATTGGCTGCTGAAAAGGGTATCAAAGTAGGTATCGTTCGCCCTATCACTCTTTGGCCGTTCCCAACTGATGCTATCGCTAAAGCTGCAGAAGGCAAAAAAGGCGTGCTTTGCGTCGAGCTTAATGCCGGTCAAATGATCGAAGACGTTCGCCTCGCTGTGCATGACAACCTCCCTGTTGAACACTTTGGACGTCTCGGTGGTATTATCCCAAGCCCTGAAGAAGTGCTCGTAGCTTTACAAGAGAAATTAATCAAATAATCACTCTAACCCAAATCGAATCAATGGAAATCAATGATATAATCCGTCCGGAGAATAAGGTATATGCCAAACCTGAACTCCTCGATGAAGTGCACATGCACTATTGCCCCGGCTGCTCCCACGGCGTAATCCACAAACTCGTGGCTGAAGTCGTTGCAGAAATGGGATTGACTGAAAAAACAATCGGTGTTTCACCGGTAGGTTGTGCAGTTTTCGCTTACAACTATATTGACGTTGACTGGGTTGAAGCTGCTCACGGTCGTGCTCCTGCTGTCGCTACAGCGGTTAGCCGTCTTTACCCTGATAATGTAGTTTTCACTTACCAAGGCGACGGCGATATGTCGGCTATCGGTACTGCTGAATCTATTCATGCCGCTAACCGTGGCGAAAACATCGTGATGATTTTCGTTAACAACGCCATCTACGGTATGACAGGCGGTCAAATGGCTCCAACAACTCTGTTAGGTCAAAAAACTGCTACTACTCCTTACGGACGTCGTGTTGACCTTAACGGACACCCACTCGAAATTACCAACCTCCTTAAAGAACTCGATGGTACTTGCTACGTAACTCGCCAAGCTGTTCACACTCCTGCAGCTGTTCGCAAAACTAAAGCCGCTCTCAAAAAAGCTTTCGAAAATGCGTTGGCAAAAAAAGGTACTTCTGTCGTTGAAGTAGTCGCTACTTGTAACTCAGGCTGGAAGCTCAGCCCTGAAAAAGCTAACGAATGGATGGTAGAAAATATGTTCCCGAAATATCCTCTCGGTGACCTCAAAGTTTAAACACCTAAACCCCTTAAGACAATGAAAGAAGAAATAATCATAGCTGGATTCGGAGGACAAGGTGTTCTCTCTATGGGTAAAATTCTTGCATACTCAGGACTTATGGACGACAAAGAAGTCACTTGGATGCCTTCTTACGGTCCTGAACAAAGAGGTGGTACAGCCAACGTGACTGTCATCCTCTCTGACGAAAGAATTTCATCACCTATCCTCGATTCATTCGACATCGCTGTTGTTCTTAACCAACAGAGTCTCGATAAATTCGAACCTAAAGTAAAACCGGGCGGTATCCTTATTTACGATGCCAACGGTATCAACAATCTTCCTGCTCGTGACGATATTCGCATCGTAAGAGTAGAAGCAACCAAAGCTTGTATGGAAATGGGTAACTCTAAAACCTATAACATGGTGATTATGGGGGCTCTTCTCGAAGTGATGGGCTATAAACTCCCTATGGAAAATGTGATTAAAGGTCTTAAAAAATCACTCCCGGAACGCCACCACAAGCTGATTCCGCTCAACGAAGCCGCAATCGAAAAAGGTCGCTCTCTCGTTAAATAAGGTATAGACATTCTACTACCTGACATAAAAACACAGTGACAAAGCCCGGAATTTCCCGGGCTTTATTTTTTAATCCATACAGTTAACATTATTTAACTAAATCGGGGGGGTAAATCATCCGGATTTACTAATTTTGTGAAAATTTTAAATCGAAACATTATGATACTACAAGCATCCGGCGGAATGGGGCAATATGGGGGACTGTTAATGATATTAATAATGATAGCCATACCTGTTGTCTTTCTATGGATTTTACGTAAAATATTCCGAATGTGGCATCAAGAAAAGTATAGAGCAGAGCAAAAGCAAAAAGAGAATGATAGGAGAGAAGACAATAAAATTTCCCAATAGCGTCCGCTCCGAAACAAACATCCTATGGCAGGTTCAATTTATATAACCTGCCTTAAGCGATGTCTGAAATATAAAGAAGCAACGTTCCACGCGTTGCTTCCTTGATAACTGACTCTAATATGTCAAATTCTATTATGCTTCGTCGTCGAAGTCGATGTCCATCACTTCATCGTCGATGGCACTATCCATTGCATTGAAATCTGCTGTCATCTCTTCTTCACTCATTCGATGTGAATCCTCTTTAGGAGCAAATCGTGAGAATTTTTCTTCAGCAGGCGTTTCATTGAGTTTCTGACGGATTTTTGCATCCAATTCTTCCGCAAGTTCCGGATTGTCGGCGATCACTCGTTTGGCACTATCGCGACCTTGAGCTATCTTTGTCCCTTCGTATGAGAACCACGAACCCGATTTCTTGATGATGCCGAAATCCACACCCATATCTATCAATTCTCCTGTCTTGGATATACCTTCTCCAAACATTATGTCGAATTCTGCACGGCGGAATGGTGGTGCCACTTTGTTTTTGACTACTTTCACTCTCGCTCCGCGTCCGATTATGTTGTCGCCATCTTTTATTGGTGCCAATGCTCGAATGTCAATACGCACTGAAGAGTAGAATTTCAAGGCATTACCGCCGGTAGTGGTCTCCGGACTGCCAAACATCACTCCGATTTTGTCGCGTAACTGATTGATGAAAATACATGTGGTGCGAGTTCGAGAAATCGTGGCTGTCAATTTTCTCATCGCCTGTGACATCAATCGAGCATGAAGTCCCATATTCTTATCGCCCATCTCTCCGTCGATTTCAGCTTTTGGTGTGAGAGCTGCAACTGAGTCGATTACCAATATGTCGATAGCTCCCGAATTGATAAGCTGTTCGGCTATGTCCAATGCCTGTTCGCCGTTTTCCGGTTGGGCTATCCACAAATTATTCACATCCACACCTAATCTCTCGGCGTAGAAACGGTCGAACGCATGTTCGGCATCTATGATTGCCGCTACGCCTCCGCTCCTTTGAGCCTCAGCAATAGCATGGATTGCCAATGTGGTTTTACCTGACGATTCAGGTCCGAATATCTCGATGATTCGCCCACGTGGATAACCGCCAACTCCAAGTGCATAGTCGAGAGCTATTGAGCCTGTCGGGATTACTTCCACATCTTCTATCTTTTCATCACCAAGTCGCATTATAGAACCTTGTCCGAAATCCTTTTGGATTCTTGACATCGCCATGTCCAACGCTTTGAGCTTCTCTGATGCATCATTGATGCGGCCTTGTGCCGGTGTCGCTTTCTTTTTTGCCATATTTATTGTTTTTTATTATTTACTTTTAATTTGTGACTTTGTCGTTGTTCTGCCTTGGAATCATCGATAATGCAAAGATACTCCTTTCTGACTGCCGATAAGTTGCATTGAGGCGTTAAAGACTGTTAATTTTGAAAAGTGCTTTCAATTCTTTGCAAAGGCTCTTATCCCAATATAACAGAAAACAAAGGTAATGTTACTTTATCGAAAATCAAAATTTTTTTCCACTAAAAAAGAGATGAAAATTCGAAAATTTATGATATTTTCTTGTGCTACCTAACAAAGAAATTATTAATTTTGCAGACATTATGAACAAGGGATTTGATAACGATAAATATCTAAAGATACAATCCGAACGTATTAAAGAGCGTATCTCTCAGTTTGGTGATAAATTGTATCTTGAGTTTGGCGGTAAATTGTTCGACGATTTCCATGCAAGTCGCGTTTTGCCGGGTTTTATGCCCGATTCTAAGTTGAAAATGTTGTTACAACTCAGAGATTATGCCGAAATTGTGATGGTAATCAGTGCGTTCGACATCGAAAAAAACAAAGTACGCAGCGACCTTGGAATCACTTACGATGAAGATGTATTGCGTCTGAGAAATGAATTCGAACACATCGGTCTCAAAACAGGCGGTGTCGTAATCACTCACTACAACGGTCAGGCAAGTGCTGATGCTTACAGAAATCGTCTTGAACGTCTCGGCATCAAAGTCTATTATCATTACACCATCGAAGGTTATCCCCACAATGTCTCGCTTATCGATTCCGACGACGGGTTTGGTAAAAATGATTTTGTCGAAACATCTTCCCAGCTTGTTATCGTAACTGCTCCCGGTCCCGGAAGCGGTAAAATGGCTGTATGTCTTAGCCAATTATACAACGAAAACAAGCGTGGCGTCAAAGCCGGATACGCTAAATTCGAAACATTCCCTGTCTGGAATCTGCCACTAAAACATCCCGTTAATGTCGCATACGAAGCTGCAACTGCCGACCTTAACGATGTTAATATGATTGACCCGTTCCATTTGGAAGCATACGGAAATATTGCAGTCAACTATAACAGAGACATTGAAATATTCCCTGTCCTAAATGCAATCTTCGAAGGCATCTACGGCAAAAGTCCATATAAATCACCCACAGATATGGGTGTGAATATGATAGGATTCTGTATGGACGACGAAGAGGCTTGCTGTGAAGCTGCTCGCCAAGAAGTAATCAGACGTTACTATTTATCTCTTTGTAAACTCGCAGAAAAAGGCAATAACGAAAATGAGGTTACTAAAATTCGCCTGATTATGAAGCAGACAAAGCTATCCACTGACCAACGCCGATGCACCATTGCCGCTCGACAACGTCAAGAATTGTCGGGCGGGGCTACTGCCGCCATTGAATTAATGGACGGCAGCATCATTACATCTCGCACAAGTTCGTTGCTCGGACCTTCTGCCGCTCTACTGCTAAACGCAACGAAACATTTGGCAGGCATACCTCACGAGAAAAAACTTATCCCTCAAGAATTAATCGCTCCGATTCAAAAGACCAAAGTAGAATATCTCCACGGACATAATCCTCGTTTGCACACCGACGAAGTGTTGGTGGCTCTATCTCTATTGAGCAACCATGACGAAGATTGCAAAAAAGCTCTCGACCGGTTGCCTATGCTTAAAGGGTGCCAAGCACATTCATCTGTAATGCTAAGCGAAGTCGACCATAAAATTTTCAATAAACTCGGTGTCAATATGACTTGCGACCCGGTAAAAAAATCCGACAACTGACATGAGGCAGGTTCTATAAATTGAACGCTGCGAGATTGTTTTTATTCCAATTTCTTTTGTTTTAGCAGGCTTTTGGTCGCTTTTGATTTTTAATCGGCAGTTTTCTTCGATTTCGTCAGTCGTTTAGCTCGCTATACTCCTTCCTCAATCTTGAAACCTCCTCGATTAAATTTTCAAAATCTTCCCAAATCAATTTATAGAACCTGCCTTTAAAGAATCTTTTGGTTAATTATTCTGTAGTTTATCATTCAACTTCAGCGTATGAATGATATTACTATCGTTGGCTAGTACTGATAGGGGGTAAGGCTTTAATTCATTTAAAAAAATTGCTGAATCCTTCAAATAAAAACGCTCCTGAATTTTATCCCTTAAAAAAGAGACCGGCAGCAAGTGTTTGAACCTTGTTTTGCCGGTCTCTTTGAGTTAACTATTATTCGGTCATTTAATACTCCTCTTCATATTCATCTTCACCTTCATTACCGGTTGATGTTTGATTCAAAGTAATATTTTCTTCATCATCCATTACAAATTCCCAACCATATTCTGCTGCAGCTTCATTCATTTCACTGATAGCTGCATCCCAGTCCGTTGTAGCTTCGGTTGGCACATTAGTACCTTCGCCATTAGCTATTTCACCTGTACCAACAGGAGAAGTCGCCGTACAAGATCCGCCATAGTAGCAAGCAGTAAATTTACCAACACTATAATTTGTTTCAAGGTTTCCAATAATACCGCCTATATTCGTTGCGTTACTAACTTGACCTTTATTGTAGCAAGCAACCAAATTCTGATAACCTCTACCAACAATTCCTCCGGCATTCTCAGTTCCTGTTACAGTACCTGTGTTATAGCAAGCATAACAAGTTCCGCCTTGAAAACTATTACCGGCAATCCCACCGCTATCATATCCTCCTGTAATATTACCATTGTTATATGAACCTATAATCGGACTAAGAGAGAAACCGGCAATACCGCCGACATTAGTAGAAGAACCTGTTGCAGTAACATTGGCAGCATTACTGCATCCTATAATGGTTGCATACTCATTTATCGCTCCTACGATACCTCCAACTTTTCCGTGACTATAATTTGAGGTTACGCTTCCTGATACAATATGAATATTGGATAAAGAGCCTTTATGTACATATCCGAACAAGCCGGCATACTCATCATTTCCATTATAATAAAGATTGCTGATGGTAAATCCTTGTCCATCAAATGTACCCTGGAAAGTTTTGTCCCTGCCGGAGTTGTCATCGGTGTAACCTATTGGTATCCAATTGTCAAGACCTTCTCCGCAAACCTCTGAAAGGTCGATGTTAGCAGTTTGGACATAGTTGGCATCTCTCCAATATAATGTTTCGCCATTGACCTCATATGTTTCCATATCATTGACTTTTTGTGCAATTGTCAATAGTTCTTTAGCCGAAGCAATAGAGAAAGTTACTGCATTTGAATCGTAGGCAATACCTTCAATATCGGTAGGACCTTCTTCTTCTTCTTCGCCTTCACCTTCATCCTCTTCTGTATTATCCTCTCCATTTTCATCTTCATACCAAGGGCCGACATATAGGTCTTCGTTGATAGTTACAGGATCGGCAACATCTCTGCTGAACACGATAGTGTAAGTGTATTTATATCCGGCTTTCCACTCAGAGTTGACCGGGATATACAGGTCGGCGGCAGAGCCGTCTTCGGCACTGAAGATAGTTGTTTCATCAGCATCGGAAGTGCCTTGGTATTTCACAACGCAATTCACTCTGAGATAAGTTCCGCCATCGGAAGGTTGAACAGTCTTATCCTCGTTGAATGAGCCTGTAACAGGCTGAGGGAGGAGTAAAAGAGCGGTAGAAGAATCAGTAATTACGGCAGGTTCATCATTTTCTGTTGCCTCGTCATTTAAGTTGGTGTTGACTGCAATAGGAGCGGCAATTTCAGCCGTATAGCTTGCAGTGGCATCGTCACTTGTGATTTGCCAAGGAGTTACGTCTGCAGTAAAATTGTCAAAAGCGGCATTGGCTAAAGTGAATATGCCTTGATTGTGAAGATTTACAATTTCAATACCATGCACTTCAGCAAAAATAAACTCATCGGCAGTGCGAGCTTTAAACACAATTTGAGAAAGAGCGTGATAGAAATCAAGATGCACACCATTGTCGATAACCTCCGTATCGTCAGGGTCAACAGGTGTTGAGTGAGCATACATAAGGTCCTTTTGGTCGGCACTGATGTCGTTGACAGTGAAATTAATAGTTTGAGAATCTGAAGCCATAGTAATGCCGGAAGTATTGGCAGGCGACACAGCATAGAAATCCACAGTGTTGCCGTCAGCCACTTGTTGCCAGAATTTTACTTCTCCATTATTTACATAGTCCCAACCATTGTTGTAGGCAAATTCGATACCATCGCTTTGTGTCCCCATAAATTGATTGCCGTCGGATTCGAACGCGAAAAGGTCGAACCCATTGCCGGAAGCAATAAGGTCATCTACATTGTTAAGGGCAAACCCGCGAGTGCTGTTGACCACATTGGTGTTTACGCCGACAGAGCCGTCGCCATGTCCGGTCGGTTGTTGAAACAAATCGTCTTGTTGACAACCTGTTGCCGCCAATAGAATTGTTGCGGCACTAAGAATTTTGAATTTTTTCATCGTGTAATAGATATTAAATTATTAATTTATTTGCAGTGGTATATTATTTAGAAGTCAAGATTAATGGATAGCTTGAAGAAGAACTATTATCTCCGTTAGAACTGTTTTCAACAAATTTCCAATAGAATGTATCATTGTCGTTTAATGGAGAATTGATATTTGTAAGGATTTCATAAATTCCGGGTTCTTCATCTGTGTCATCGCCTGATTGATACCAAATATCTTTTGTTCCAAGTTTATAAATACTTTGGCTGATTGATACATCGTCAGGATCTGCTTTTCCGCCAATACCGGTAGCTGTGTCATGTGAATAGAAGCAATAAGTGTAGGTCACTGTGCTTGCATCAACTGTAAGTCCTACAAGTGCTCCTGTTTGGGTTCCTGTAAGGCTACCCGGGATACTATAGCAAGATGTCATACTTGCTTGTTGCTCAGGATTTTCTTCGTCGATACTAAGTCCCCACCATCCAATTAAACCTCCTGCATTTGATGATGCAGTAATCGTGTTCTTACCGGCATTGTAGCATCCGATTATTTCATAAGCGTGGGTATAGCCGGCGATTCCTCCTGCATGACCGGTACTGCTGCTTATTGCTCCGGTATTGTATGATGCTGATATTTTGGAAGATTTGTTTGGTTGATGTGCAACAATGCCACCTGTATCCGAATATCCGCTTATGTTTCCGCTATTTGATGAATCTGAGATTTCTGAAGTGGAAATAGTGATGCCTGAAGCATATCCTCCGGTTGATGTAACTGTGTTTGTGTTGGTGCATTGGCTGATATCTCCGCTTTCTCCGGCATAAATTCCGGCAGCATTACCGCTACCGCTGATTATTGCGTTATTACTGCATGAAGAACAGAATGAATTATTTCCGTTTGCTACGATTCCGGCTACATTATTGCCGTAAATTTCTCCGGATAAAATGTGACAATTAGTAAACTGAGAGCCATTTCCGCAGATTGCGGCTGCATATTTGGAGCCGATAGGAGAATCAATTGTCCCGATTTTTACGTTTGACATATAAATACCATCAAATTGAGCCGGTACTGCATATCCGAACAGACCTGTATGGGTTGCATTACTTTCTGTGATTGTCAAATTTGAAATTGTGTGGTTTTGTCCGTAGTACCATCCGCTGAAAGGATTCTCTTCTGTGCCGATTGGTGTCCAATTTGTCGCATCTTCTCCTTCTGCTTCTCCTAAGTTAAGATCCGTAGTCTGAAGATACGAGGAATTCCCGAATTGATATATTGGCAATTCGGAATCGCCCTCATCTGAAGATACCTTATTCATTGAGTATGGTGCTATTTCTGAGATGTTGTCTGCAACGACCTTCCCTATTCTGTAATAACCATCTGCGTTTACTTCTTTTAAAATAATATAAGATGCACCCTCGTTAATGTATCCACGTGCTTCAACTAAATCATCAACACTTGTAATTTGAATTGCATATTCCGAATAATCATAGTACAAATTCGTAGGAATGTTTTCTATTGTTGTTTCCTCGGTTGCTCCATTGTCGCTGTTTTCATCTTCATACCAAGGGCCGACATATAGGTCTTCGTTGATAGTTACAGGATCGGCAACATCTCTGCTGAACACGATAGTGTAAGTGTATTTATATCCGGCTTTCCACTCAGAGTTGACCGGGATATACAGGTCGGCGGCAGAGCCGTCTTCGGCACTGAAGATAGTTGTTTCATCAGCATCGGAAGTGCCTTGGTATTTCACAACGCAATTCACTCTGAGATAAGTTCCGCCATCGGAAGGTTGAACAGTCTTATCCTCGTTGAATGAGCCTGTAACAGGCTGAGGGAGGAGTAAAAGAGCGGTAGAAGAATCAGTAATTACGGCAGGTTCATCATTTTCTGTTGCCTCGTCATTTAAGTTGGTGTTGACTGCAATAGGAGCGGCAATTTCAGCCGTATAGCTTGCAGTGGCATCGTCACTTGTGATTTGCCAAGGAGTTACGTCTGCAGTAAAATTGTCAAAAGCGGCATTGGCTAAAGTGAATATGCCTTGATTGTGAAGATTTACAATTTCAATACCATGCACTTCAGCAAAAATAAACTCATCGGCAGTGCGAGCTTTAAACACAATTTGAGAAAGAGCGTGATAGAAATCAAGATGCACACCATTGTCGATAACCTCCGTATCGTCAGGGTCAACAGGTGTTGAGTGAGCATACATAAGGTCCTTTTGGTCGGCACTGATGTCGTTGACAGTGAAATTAATAGTTTGAGAATCTGAAGCCATAGTAATGCCGGAAGTATTGGCAGGCGACACAGCATAGAAATCCACAGTGTTGCCGTCAGCCACTTGTTGCCAGAATTTTACTTCTCCATTATTTACATAGTCCCAACCATTGTTGTAGGCAAATTCGATACCATCGCTTTGTGTCCCCATAAATTGATTGCCGTCGGATTCGAACGCGAAAAGGTCGAACCCATTGCCGGAAGCAATAAGGTCATCTACATTGTTAAGGGCAAACCCGCGAGTGCTGTTGACCACATTGGTGTTTACGCCGACAGAGCCGTCGCCATGTCCGGTCGGTTGTTGAAACAAATCGTCTTGTTGACAACCTGTTGCCGCCAATAGAATTGTTGCGGCACTAAGAATTTTGATTTTTTTCATTTTGTTAATTTTAAAGTTAAATAACATGTAATTAAATATATAAATCTTGATTTATCTCTCCCCAATTTCCAACTTCGGGATTAAAACCTCCTTGATTTTCTCCATTATTGGGAATTTCAAAATCGGCATCTATGTTTATGTAGATTTTTTTATCGTTGTGAATGACGTGAAATTGGTTGGTGACGTCGTAGGATGCTTTTATATTGCCCCCGGCTGACCAACAATAGATTGAAAATATATGCCGACAATCATTATTGAAATTGCACCCGAAAGTTTCAAAACGTCCATTAAAGCCTCCGGTGGTTTTGTCGTTGTTCTTATTGCCTATGTGTCGACCGATGCCGGAAATTACCGATTCGTTATTGTTGGGGCGATACCCGTCAATTAGTAAAGAACCTCCTACGTTTGTTATGCTTACTGCACAAGCCGATACTCTGTTGGCTCCTCGGATTCCGGTTACTTGCCATATCACTTCGTATGTCTGTTTTTGTGGCTTAATCGTAATGATTGTGGTGTCAGTGGTCGTTATATTGACGTTGTCGATTCGACCGCTCCATAATCGGTCAGGCGTCAACACAAGGTTGTCAATATGTTCGTATGTATAACCCGGCAACTCTTCTGTAAGGGATGCAGAGCGTGTATATGTTTCAAGTTGCGAGATTGCTTCCTGTCCTCTCCATATCAGTTTTTCAGTGTCATTGTTGTATGCGACTACATTATAGTTGCCGGAATCAATATAGATTTTGCCACCATTCATCCCTGAAAATGTGGTGGTAAAAGAGTTGCTGCCGTCGTCGCTTCGATAGAAATATACGCGTGTGCCGTCAATGTCGTGTGCATCAGGGGCTTCCGTCCAATCATATTCGACGATTACCACGCCATGAGAATGATGAAGACAAAATGGATCGTGTGGCTGACACGAACAATGAAGAAGAATTGCTGTTATCAAGTATAAATAATATGTTATATGCTTGAATTTCATAGTGCTTTTCTCCTCTCGTTCTTGTTGCCGCGACCGATAAGCCATTGCAGTGTTATTCCGGCTTTTGTAGGTCCAATCCAATGAAATCTATCCATCGATTGCCAAACACGACATCCGTCTTGTGGAATGTATTTGTGCATATTACCGGTGAGATAGCCTATGCCGATTTCAAAATTAAGATTCAATCGTTTTGCTATTGGAAGAGAATATCCATAAGCCAATCCGATACCGTAGCTCCAACGTTCAGCAAGATAACCCCGATTATTGGTTGTGAAATCCCATGTCATCATTTGTCCGTAAAGTTCAAGATGATGACCTTTAAATGGTCGATTTTCCGGATTGAAATAGTACTTGATGCCTGCCTCAAAACCCTCAAATCTGTACCACTTGGTGTAAGATTTGTTTCTTAGCCATATATTCTGATAGAATCCGCTTATTGTTAATCCTTTCCATACCCCTATTTCTGCTCCTATATTGGGTATGACAAGTGCATCGTAGAGAAGGTTGGTCTTTATCGCAAGATAAAATGGCTGTTTCGGTATAATCGTATCCTTTTTTAATGGATAGCTAATGTGTTGGTTATCAAGTGTTTGGCTTAAAATGGGGGGGTAACGCAGGTGCATACCGTCAATTTCTCCGGATATTCTAAAGAACCTGAATCTATTGTATCCGAACCGGAGTGGTACTTTTTAATGTCGTATGCAATCATAATTTTTGTGTGGCGAAGGTCTGCAAAATATAAATCATACAATTCTCTCCAAACAGAACCTCCATACAGATTCATCAGACGATGTTTACGACCATCTGCAATTTTGCCGTTTTGTGTTATCCATTCCGGCATTTTGAGAATTGCAAGTACTTCCTCTTTATAAGGTAAGTCAGATTTTTTTACATTCTCGGTAAGTCCAATCCAATCCACTCCTCGTGATTCTATCTCAATATCACTTGCCGACACAAGTCGGTTATCAATAAGATAGTCGTAGATGACTTTTGCTCTATTGTCTGAGAGATAGCGGTTGCGGTCAGTCGGTCCTTCAGGTGATGCTCCCGATACTATCAAGATGCTCCTGATTTTCTTCAGACTGTCTTGCTTATATCCTTGGAATAGTTTGGTCAATGTTTTTATTCGTTCTCCGTTATTGCGATAGTCCGACTCCAAGCGAATTTTATCTTGATGAAAGAAAACTTCAAGTGTGTCCGAAGTCTCATACGTTTCGGATATTGTCCGGCTTTTGCTGATTTGAAACACAGACAAAAGCAGGAGTAACAATGTCAGTAATCTCTTCATTTTCTTCTATGCCGGTTTGCTTATGTTGATATATTAAGTTGAAAAATATATCGAACTTTTGTTATTGGTTAGCCTCTTTGCACTGAAAAGGATGTATGTGTATCAGATTTATTTTGTATGAAGTTTTTTACATGTATTGTTTTCGCTGATAGGAATTGTTCCCCTTGTAAAATACAGCAAAATTAGTGATAAATATAGATTTATCACTGAACCTATGTTCAGAATTTAACTGAAAAAACGTATTAGTGCAGAATATTGAGTAGGAGTGTGGAGATGAATACGTAGATTAGCAGTCCGACCACGTCGTTAGTGATTTGGATAAATGGTCCGGTGGCAAGTGCCGGGTCCACTTTCAATTTTTCAAGTGTTAATGGCACAAATGTGCCGAATACGGACGCAAATATGACTACGACAAATAATGATACTGCCACCGACAACGTGACTGCAAAATCGTCAGGCATTACAATTAAATTGTATATAAAGACACCTAAAGAAATTACAGTGGCATTTAGGAGCGATACCAACACCTCTTTCCGGATTTGTTCCCATGCATCCTTGATGTCTAATCGTCCGTTGGCAAGACCTTGAACCACAATCGCCGACGCTTGAACGCCAACATTTCCTCCCGTACCCATAATCAGAGGAATGAAAAGTGCCAATGCTGTCACTTGTGCAAGTTGTTCTTCAAATCCACCTAAAATTATAGAGCTGACTATCCCCCCGATTACTCCGATTAACAGCCAGGGTATACGTGCCTTAGTCTGAGCCAAAACAGAGTCGTCGGCATCGACATCCGACGAAAGACCTGATGCCAATTGGTAGTCGCGTTCGGATTGCTCTCTCACTTCATCCATAACGTCATCGACGGTGATACGCCCCACCAATCGCCCGATGCTGTCGATCACCGGCATCGCTACAAGGTCATATTTACTAAAGTCGTTGGCAACTTCCTCAACCGGGGTATCGGTCTTGACAAAGTGTGGCTCGGTCTCCATTACGTGTTTGATTTTTGATACAGATGGATGGGTTATCATCTTCTTTAGCGGCAAAACACCTCGAAGGCGATTATCATTGTCCACTACATAGATATAATAGATTTCATCCATATCTTCTGCTTGCGAACGCATCTCTTTCATACATTCCGGCATCGACCAATTCTCATTGACCACTATCATTTCCGTACCCATAATACCGCCGGCTGTGTCCTCGTCATATTGCAAAAGGTCGACAATATCGCCGGCTTGCTCCACGTCTTCAATATGAGAAATGACCTCCTCCCGTTCCTCTTCATCAAGCTCTTGAATCAAGTCGACGGCATCATCCGAGTCAAGCTCTTCGATGACATGACCGATCTCTTCGCTGTCCATCCCCTCAAGGAGCTTCTTACGATCTTCTTCGTCAAGCTCGATAAGAACATCCGCTTTCACCTCATTATCCTCGATTAAATCAAAGAGCCATTCGGCTTGCTTCAGATTCAGCGATTGGAGCAATTCCGCTATATCTGCAGGGTGTAATTCCGCTATTTCGGCAAGTACTTGTGTCTTGTCGTTGCTCTCTATAAGGGATTCTATGCGTTCTATGTCGAGGTCTGTAAACTCTTTCATATCGGTCAATTATGAGTTTTTATATTTTTATGCTGACCGAGGTCATCGTTTCTTTTGAGATTTGGTAGTGCAAATTTAGCAAACCATTTTTATTTATGCAACATTACACAAAATTTTATCAAACTATCTTCTTCTTCTGAAAACTATTCCAATGGACATTGACGCGTTTCGGAAAATTTGTGTAACCTTGAAGCGGATATGATAAAAAGCAAGTTCTATAAGGCAGGTTCCATAAATTAAACGCTACGATATTTTCAATTAATAGACCTGCCAAAACATAATTTTGTAGGAATATTGTGATTATTGACGGTGTCCGCATAAAAATATGAATACGGCACTGATGTTGAGACGATTTGAAGAAGGTGCAAAATCTGTCGGCGATGATGTTGTTGTTAAAATGGAGCGTCTTTATGACCTCGATTTTAAGGGGTGTATGTCGTGTATGGCTTGCAAACTGAAAGGCAAAGCCTCGAATGTGTGCCGATTCAAAGATGCTTTGACCCCGATTTTGGAAGAGATTGCTCAGGCGGATGGCCTTGTGCTTGGTTCGCCAATCTATTTCGGCGAAGTTACGGCTCTGATGCGTGCTTTCTTGGAACGATTGGCATTTCCTTGGCTATCTTACAACGATTACAGCCTCTCTGCTGCAAAACGTATGCCTGTGGTCTTGATTGAAACATTAAACGGAACGCCCAAACGAAACAACAGCAACGGATTAGGCTCGATGAACTATTGTGTTGCTACGGCTCTCGGCGAGCCTTAACGTATCGTCGCTTACAACACGTCAAGTAGCAGCCTGCGACCGCTACGAACTCGGTGGATTCTCTGAAGAAGCGAAGCTCGCGTGGCGTGATGCTCATTGGGAAGATGACTTGCAAAAAGCGTTCGATGCAGGTCGCCTGATGGCACGGATATAACAACAATCAACCCATTCCGGAATTCTCAAAAAACAGTTCGGACCGATTATTTTGCAAATCGGTCCGTTATTCCCACCCCAAGCAATATAAGGCATTATAGAGCAAAAATAAAATTCTGACTATTTCTCTATCTTATATCCTCTATACTTCAATCAATTATCAATCAGCCGAAGTGCTTCAACAGCTTCGTTAATACCTTGTTCAGCCGCTTTGCGATACCACTTCACAGCCTCAGCATAATCTTTTGCCACACCAATGCCGTTGTCGTAGCAT
>CAZGEX010000019.1:0-21630 GCA_964524385.1 uncultured Sangeribacter sp. | reverse complement strand
CCACTTCACAGCCTCAGCATAATCTTTTGCCACACCAATGCCGTTGTCGTAGCATAATCCCAAATTATATTGTGCTTGTGCATATCCTTGTTCAGCCGCTTTGCGATACCACTTCACAGCCTCAGCATAATCTTTTGCCACACCAATGCCGTTGTCGTAGCATGCTCCCAAATTATGTTGTGCCAGTGCATGTCCTTGTTCAGCCGCTTTGCGATACCACTTCACAGCCTCAGCATAATTTTTCGCCACACCATCGCCGTTGTCGTAGCATACTCCCAAATTATATTGTGCTTGTGCATCGCCTTGTTCAGCCGCTTTGCGATACCACTTCACAGCCTCAGCATAATCTTTCGTCACACCATCGCCGGAACCGTAGCATGCTCCCAAATTATATTGTGCCAGTGCATGTCCTTGTTCAGCCGCTTTGCGATACCACTTCACAGCCTCAGCATAATTTTTCGCCACACCATCGCCGTTGTCGTAGCATACTCCCAAATTATATTGTGCTTGTGCATCGCCTTGTTCAGCCGCTTTATAAATTTCAGTAAAATATCTATCAGTGTTTTCTCTCTTGTTAGAGTTTAGGGAGGATTGGGCATTACAAGTGCCACCAACCACTACTGTCTTAATCAGGTTTAATATCTTAAGTCGCATAATCATTTATTTTGTTAGTTATAGATTCAGTTGGGGGTGGTTATTCGAGCCATGCACCGCGGATTGATGCTGTCGATTCGTTGCCGGCAATCGCTCCGCTGAACACTATTTCGATAAATTCTGCATCGCTCAACACAAACGGCATCGCTACATCGGCGTTGAATTCGCGTTTTAAGAACACCGGAAATGGTGCGGGACAGAGATATGTGGTGCCTTGTTGCAACTCTGTCAAGTCGATTCGTATTTCATCTTTGGTTTTGACTGTTGTGGTATAGGTCAGACCGTTTCGACCTGTAAATCCGATTTCCACCGATTCTACCCCCTCAATATCGGAAAGTGTTACCACTAATTGGCGTTTATCGTTCAATCCCGGAGCAGACCGAATGATTTCTGAAATGTTGCGACGAATGATGATTTTTGTATCATCACTCTTAGGGGTAAATGTCAGCAAATATGTGTCATTGTCGACAGGTGCATTGTTGCGATAGCGTAGCCAATATCGTTCGCCGTCGGGGATTGATGATGCTTCAGTGCCGTCGAATTCTGCCGACGGATTGATTAGCACTATTTCGCTGTCCGGTTTCACTACCGCAGTCTGATAATATTCCCCTTCGGTGTAGTCCCAACTTAGCGGTGTCCCTGCTGCGTTTTGAGGGAATGTACGCGGTTTGCCTCCTTCATAGACCACAATATTATAGCGTAAATCCTCTTTCCGGTTCTCTATCGGCATCTCTGTTTGCCATTTATAATTGCCGACATGTTTCATCGGATAGAGCCGATTATCTTCTCGCCAGAATGAGATGTCGGAAGGATAGACCACGACAGAATCCGGACGTACGCTTCCGAATACTTCCGCTTCGATTGTTATCGTTGTGCCGGGAGTGGCAAGTGCTTTGGGTGTGTGTAGCACAATGTTGTCGGTCGGTTTGGCTGTCGGAGCCACAAATTCACCCACTTGCATATTTCTGAATCTGTTTTCAGCTTGCCAATTATCTGAATTTTTGCCGTTGGCAGTCAATAGATATACTCCCGGATAGACTGTCATTTTGCCGGCAGTGGCTTTCCCTTTGCGGTCGTTGCCGGAATTGACGGCATGATAGCTGAAATCCGAGCCTAACGCCGGAAGTGAGATGGTCATCTCTCTATCGGTGTACACTATTTTGCCCGCTTCGCGATTAAGTGCCGGTTTAGTAAACGGATCCACTGCCATTGCTACATCCGGCATCACTTCCAAACGCCAAACGCCGTTCTCCAATTTGTCGAGAAAGTAAGCACCGCTACCGGAATAGTCCACGATAGGGGAGTTGCCGACACCGGCTATCTCTGTCAATGTCTCTATATTCCTTGGCGTGGAAGTAGTGGAATTGGAATGAAAAAATTTATCGGTGCTGTTGTATTCGCTTAAATCCTCATCGTAGCTCACTCTAAAATCGCCGAAAGAGCAATTATCGGGATATTTGCCGAAATCTTTTTCGCGAGGAATGTTGTAAGTCGCCTCAGCAGCTATTTTCATACTGATAGCCTTGCTCGGAGTGTAAGCAAGATTAAGATAATGTGTCTGATATTCAGTATTGTATTGTGCCATATCGATAGGATCGTAAGCAAATTGCGTAATCCATTGGAAACCCTCCTTGCGGAATGTGCGGGCTATGGCAGGGTAGAGATATGAATATAGCACATCGCCCGGATCGAATTCATAGACCACTCTTGCCAATCGATTGTAATTCTTCATTGTCTCTTTCCAAGGGATAAAATATTCATCGACATAAGGGAGAAAATTTCCTTTGCGTTCGTGTCCTGCCACCAATCCTATCGGATACCATTGATAGGTTGTGCCGTCGATGTTGGCATTATAGTAACCTTCCGTTACATCCAAATTGTGGCTCACATTGTAGAGTATAGGTTTCTTGAAACCGCTCTTTTTCAATGCTTTGACCATCTTGTTGATATATGCCGTAACCTCTTTGGCTGTACCGCTGTGGCAAGGCTCATTGTTGATTTCAAGGGCTATTATGGCATTATCGTCGGCATAGCTTTTACCGGTGTAAGGGTTGATATGTTTGACAAGTTGGCTCAGATAATTGGCCTGAATCTTCTGTGCTGATAGATTGTCATGCACATCACATTTGGCAAAATCATACGAATAAGCACCCGTATCGATGTTTTTCTCCGGGTAGCCGTTGCCGAAATTGGTCTGAGCGGTGATGACCACATCGATGCCACGAGCCTCTAATCGAGAAATCAGATAGTCGAGCAAATCAAGATGTTCGTTATTGATGACATTTCCCTCGGCATCCGAAATCTCCACATCCCAAATATGAATACGATAAGCATTAAATCCGAGTCGTGCCAAATGATAGACATCGCGGTCAATTGCCTCTTTATGGTCCACACCGAGATAGCCTAAAGCACGATAAGCATGGGCAAAAGGTGTAGTATAGTTTGCACCGTAATAGGACACTTCCGCTTTGGTATCGGAACGTCGCATAACACCATGATTGTCTACATAGATTGAATATGAATCGCGTGGTGTCGTAAGGTCGACTTGTGCCGATAAATTTGCCGAAGCTATGCAAAGCATAGTCGCAACCGATAAGATATGTTTTAATTTCATTATTATTATAGTCAGGTTCTATAAATTGAACGCTATGATATTATTATTATTATTTCAATTTCTTCTGTTTTTATGACAGGCTTTTGGTCGCTTTTGAGCTTTAATCGGTAGTTTTCTTCGATTTCGTCGGTCGTATAGCTCGCTATACTCTCTCCTCAATCTTGAAACCTCCACGCTTAAAATCTCAAAATCCATCCAAATCAATTTATCTCACCTGCCAATAGTTTTTAGGGTGCTGAAAATTCTTCGAGAGAATCATCATTCCGGACAATGAGGTATGCAATGCCATACAGAACCTTCAGGATTGTCATGATCTTTATCGACACATATCGTTATTAGACGTGTGTCAAAATCTATGATAAAAGATTGCCAAATATCACTACCGCCGGTTACGACCCAGCCGGTGTCATACAAAATCTCGCCACGTTCGTTTTTGACAATAAATCTATCCGGCTGACTATCGCCGGTAGCAATTTCCAATCTGAATTGTCCCGAATTTTGCCCCATGCTGAATGTTTTTTCTGTGTAATTTTCACTCGATACATAGTCGATTTGGTTGCCCGCAGAGCAATTCTTTGCCAATGGGATAGGGGTAACTTTACCGATAAGTTCATTGATGTCGATGTCGTTGACAGTGTAATCGTTCGATTCGTAGTCGTTATGACGTGCCAAAATCGAGATTTTACCGGTTTTCGGTAAATCCTTGACAATAAATTCTCCTGTCGGTCCGCTATCGTCAGGCTCATAGCTCTTACCATCGATTTCAATCACTAAATTGCAGTGAGGCAGAGGTTGATTATCGCCTGACGACACAGTTTGGAATTTAAGCACCGGTGTGAGGGTAATCAGCACATCATTGGTGTAGTGAAAGTTTTTAACCACATCGTTGGTGGAATAATTATCGGCTGTTTCCACTTCGATTACCATATCGCTGAATGCGTAGAATATGTAGGAATAGACACTGCATTTGAGATTTTTAAACACTGTCTTTCCGTCGTTGTCGGTGGTTTGAGCTTTTGTGATGTAATCATTTGTGAAAAATTCTCCATTATCGTAGGCATAATGCAAGTGATAGCTTAATGTTACATCTGCATTTTCTATCGGATTTCCGGCAATGTCCACGACGGTAACTCTTACATCCTTTTCGCATTTTATCAGCAAGAGAGGAAGCAGTAAAAGAAGTAGCAACCACCACCATGGGAAACGTTTTTTTACTTTACAAGTGTACTCCGTTACGGCTTGGTCATAGGAGAATGTATGATTATATGTTATTGGCTTGTTATTACTCATATCAGTAGAAATATATTAGATGGGTTATTTTTTCTTTTTATTTGGTCTTGTGTATGAGAAAGAAAGGTTGACTTTCTCGCCATGATTAAAATAAGAAGCATCAATCAACACATATCCCTCGGCATTGGTAACACAATCTAAAGTGCCTTTTGAGAGATTGATTTTTAAAGGAGTGTTGCAAATAGGGCTGCCGTCACTGTTTTTGATGTTGATTTTCACTAACTTCGGAGGTTGAACAGGAATTATCAGCGTACAATCATTTTCTCCCTTGTTGATAGTAACATCGGCAGATGCAGCTCGGTCTGCTGTCTCTGCATGAATGTTCATGCCGTAAGAGAGTGGTCCGATACTGAATGTTCCGGAATTATCGGTAAGATATTGTTGGTTGAGACCTTCTCCGGTGATATTGACTTTGCATCCTGCTACCGGTTGTCCGTCCGACCATATTACATTGACCGTCAGGCTACATTCGAATTGGTCGATGATATTATAGATAAATTTGTTTTCGTCGGCATTGGCTGACAGATTGAAATCTGCCGGAGTCTGACCGGGTGCTTCGACGTGAATGCTTTTGTTGCCGATTAATGTTACCGGTGATGAATGATATTCTCCGTTGTGGTCAGTAGTTACCGGCACTCCATCGATATTGAATTGGAAATTGGCTTTAGGTGTGTTTTCTTGATTAACTACCTTCACACAATATGTCGTGCCAATATTTATGACAACATCGTAGATGGTTTTTCCGACTTCCACTAAAATATCGTCTGAACATCCTTCGTCGGATATGATACGAAAATGTTTGCCTGTCACCACTTTCCCTATTGCGTAAGTGCCTGAGGAAGATGTCTTAAATGGTATCTTGTTTCCGGAAAGATCTATCACCAACTCTTTGTCGGACACAATTTTGCCATTAGAGTATTTTATGTTGAGATTGACATCTGTTTGTTGAAGTGAATTGACGCGGTCGAGCATCAATTGGATGATGTCGGTTTGTTTCCCTTGTTTGATGTTACGAAATCCCCATTGGGTGAGTGCCACCTTTATGTTGCCGTCGGGAAGTGTGCGAAAAAATATGCAGTTTTCGTTGGGAACATACAATAGGTTTTCCACATCGGCTATTTCACCGACTAAGAATTTTTGCATAGCCTCCTTGGCTTCTTTTATCTTCAATGATACTTTCTGCCGCTCATCTTCGTTGGCTTCCGTAATCGGTCGATATTCGTGGTCATCGATTTCGTTTACCGTCCATTCTGCAGAATTCGTAGAGGGTTTCATTGTGAATTGTGCAAATATTTCGCTTGTCTCAGGGGGTAGCTTAAGGCTTATCCGAGCAAGCAGATTGCCATAGTTTTCGCGTAATATGGGGACTATGCGTGTGAATGATTCTGATGAAAGTGTTCTCATTGTTTGTCTCTGTTTTAGGGGGTTTGTAGTTTTGTCAATAAGCTGTCCAACCATTTCTTGAACGATGTTTCGTCGGATAGCATACGCTCATTCTTTTTGAAATCGCCGAGTGCGGATGTTAATTGACCGAATACTTCGTTGATTAACGTATAATATTTATTATAGCCTTCAGCTTGTGGGTCAACTCCTTTTGCGATTGTTCTCAAATTATTTATTTCCTTTAGAGCCGATTCTGACTCTTGTGAGTCCGGAAGCACTGCAATCGTCGTTTTGAGATAATCGATAATTGCAGTGATATTTTTATGAGAATTTATGTGGAATTCCAATGCTGTGGCAATGTCGTTGATTTCTTGGACGTGGGCAGCCTGAAAATTCTTCGTGTCGATAGCTCGCAATTTTTCCGCTTGAAGCTGTTCTGCTACTTTATCTGCCGGTTTAGTCATCATATCGATACTTTCTTGCACTATTGTAGCTGTGGCTGCTAAATTTCTTAATGCCAATGCTTTATATAGTAGTTTGTCAGACAATTCGGGGTCAATCAAGTTGACAACAGAGTGTGATTGCTCATATTCGGTGGCGACTTCTGCTATCGCTTTTGTATCTGTTTCAGATAGTGATTGCTTTTCGACTTCCTCGGCTTTATTATTAATCGATGTTTCGATTCTGCTAATGAAATTGTCTATATTCGACAATTTGCTTTCGGCTTTATTCAGACGATTTGAGAGTGAGTCTATTTTTGCGTGAAGCGAATTAATAATGCTGTCTTTTTCTGCAATCAAATCGGTCGGTTGAGCTTTTGTCGCTGCAAGTGAGTCGGCAACTATCTCTTTTGTCTCATCGCCAAAACAGATACTTGTCGAAATTATCACTGCGATTATGACAACAAACGGATATTTAATATGCTGTAATTTCTTTAGGTTCATTTTCCTCTCTATATTTTTGAAGTTTGGCTTCTAATAATGATTTATTCCCGGAATCTTTGATAAATGATCTGATTCTGCGATGATTGGTGGCATTCCACTCCGGTTCTTGACAGTAGAGGCTTACGATGCTTAAATAATATTCCTCTTTGCGATTATCCAACAATCGACGTACGGCTGTTTCGTTCACTTTGTCCTTTATTTTTTGGCAAGTAGGATTTGTCGAACGGATTGCAGCGGCTTCTCGCAACTTTTCGGAATCGTACGACGCATCATATTTCTCATTCCAACTTTTGGCTCTGTAATAGGTGGATACGCTGAATCGCAACTGCTCGTCGTGTTGCTTTTTACGTTGAATGGTCATCGCTTTATCGTCATGCTCAAACTTTTCCAACTCCTTCATCATGGCGTTGAGGTCATTATGCTTATTCGAACACACTCCGTCCATAATTGCGTTTGCATCTCTCACCAACACATTGGCATAGGTGCGATCGAGGAGTGAATAAAGTGCCGTTTGCTCTGATGTTAATAGTGTGATCGACTTAGCAATTTGATTTTCTCGAGTGTCGGTGTATGTGGCTTTATTCCAATACGCTTCTCCCATCTTTCTGATGTTCTCGTCGATTTGTTCCTTGGTGAGATTTACATCGTCTCCACGTCCTTCGTTGATGTCAGTCGGCTCGGTTTTGCAACTTGTTCCAATCACGATGCAGCATAACCCTATGGCAATGCCGCGTAATATGTTTTTATAATACGATTTGTCCATAATTCTATTTTTTATTTGCCTCCGAATTTATCCTTTTTGTTATCTATTTTTTTCTTCGCTTCTTTGAATGACTTCGTACTTGAATCTTTTAAACCTGCAAAGAGGTTATCATTTACTACCGCTTGTTGTGCCGGTGTGAATTGTTCTGCCACTTCTTCTACATCAGCCACATTGCAAGTGCCTGCATAGACATAATCAAAAAATTTCTGATATGCGTCAAGCGTCTCTTTAAGTTCGGCAGGAATCAGTGTACCCAAAACAGCTTTGTTCTTAGACAAATGGTTTTTAAGAGTGGTGATTGTAGAAGTGTTGCAATCCATAGTGTAGAGCTGTTTGAGTTTCGCACTGAAATTATCTTTTATCTGTTGATTGGGATCGACTTCGGGGTTTTCTTCTTCCGGGGAAGTAGTCGGCTCAGTCGTTTGCTCAGGTTCTGCTTTTCGAGAGAAATTCAATTCAAATTCCAAACCTTTGTTATTCGGAAATTTCAAAAAGTCATTCTTCAAAGTAGTGTCAAATTCTGCAATAGGAATTGTCGCAACGGGGACTTTAACTCCTCTGCGATACAGCTTCATTTGAGGCATCGAATCCGGATGTAGGTTAAATCCCGATTTCAATTTGTTGTCAAGCAAGATGCTGACTTCGCTTACATCCTTGTGAAGTTTTACTCCTTTCGGGAAATTGATTAGCTCAACACTGTCAAAAGGTGTTGAAATATTGATGATTTTCAACTCTGTGATGCGTTCTTTAGGCTCTTCTGTGAAAGGGTTGTCTATCGTCGTATTCGCAGTGCTTGTCTGTTCGGCTGTCTCATTCGGCAACAAGAAGAAAATCAAACCGATAACAACAGCCAATGCCGCTATGCCAAGAGAGATATATAAAATCAAATTTCGTTTGTCATTCGGTCGTTGGGGTTTATTGGATCCTCCGTCGGCAGAGAAACCTCCGCCGAGAGATGATGTGTGTCGGACAAATGTCAGATTTTGTCCGGAGGCATCCGGTGTACAAGTCATTCCCTTTACCTCAAATCGAATGTTTTGCGGTGTAATACATTCAGGTGTAACGATAGATATGTCGCCGGAGGCATCCGAAGTGAAAGGCATTTCCACATATTGGCGTGAATCGACCGAATTTACTATTTTGCAAGTTCCGCTCAGTTGAGGTTGATTTGACTTGAAAATATGTTTTACAAATCTTATCGCATGTAGGTTAGAGGTGTTGAAATTGTCGATTAAACAGATTTTGTGATTACTTCTTCCATCGCTCCACACCAAATTGTAATTTCCCGGAGAATTAATTTTAAATCCGCCTGACTGATATGGAATCAGTTGAGCACCGGTTGCTGATTCCAACCATAAATTCGGCAAGCATTGTTCGCCTGTGATTTCAAGCGGGAGTGTGTAGGAGATAAATCCGAAAGCATAGTTTTTGCCTTGAGGTACAATCAATTTTTGGATGATTGCATCTTGCAATCTGCCACTAAATTGAAATTGTTTGCCGTAAACGTCAAACGTGATTCGCACTTGTTCGTCAGGCGAGAAGCTTTCGCTACTGTAAGTGGAAGTGCAATCATCGTCGTTGCCTCGCACAAATTGCAAAATCTTGCATCCTTGTTGTTGGAGTGTGTGGATTTTTCCAACGACATTTATCGACGGGTGCATAATGGCGGAAATAGTCCCGATAGGCTCTCCAAACACTACCTTGGACGTTTGAGGCATTGTAATGAAATCCTCAGGGAGCAACATCACTTTCAGAAAGTTATAGTATTCCGGGTGGTAAGGGTTGTTCATCACTTTGCTCGGAATTGTTACATCAGTGAATGTTATAGCTTTTGGACGTTGGCTTTGGTTTGACGGCGACACTTCATATTGCTGTTTGCGTGTCGAAATGCTTTCCGCATTGCGATCGAGTATGGTTGTAAACGTTTCGATTCGTTCCACTGTTCCTCCAAGTGGATTGCCAAACACCGGATGCATATGCTCGGTAAAATATGCATCCATCATCGCGTTGAGCAGTTTGTCTGGATTCTGTAATTGTAGATTGTGTGGCACATGGAGTGAAATTGCGATATATCCTCCGCCTGCTCCGGCTGAGTCGATTGATGACCGATATTGAGTAAATACCACGCTCTTCGGTGTAAATTCTAACGAGTAGTAGTCCTTTAGAGGCGTATTGACACGCATAAATTCTCGCATATCGCGTATGGTCGGCTTTATATCTGCAGATGCTATGTCTATATTCCGACTATGACTCCGCACTGCATAACCATTTCGACAGCCGGTAATGATGATTCCTATTTGGTTGGTGTAGTTATTCATAGTGATGTGAATTAAAAGAATGAAAACCCGGTCTTTTTCGATGGTGCTACTTTACTGATGAAGTTTGCCAAATTCAACGAATCGGTCTCGTCAAAAAGCATAGTGTTGCCCACAAAGAATTTGCCAAGGCTGAAAGTGATGACGTAAGGACGATTACCGTTAGGTGCGTTGATACCAAATCGTTGACAGGTTGATGTCAAACTATTCATAAATGCCAAAAAGTTTTCATGCAGATATTCGTTGGCTTTTGCCATTCGTTCTTCAGGAGAGGAAACTTTCATCAAATCGCTTTTAGTCAAAATCACTGCTACTGTTTCCACTTTGCTCATTGTGCAGTTTTTGCTACGGTCGTTGCCTGTCCCGTCATGTGTGAATACGGTGAGTGCGTTTTGAAGTGCCAACGCTTGATCCATTCCGGCAAATCCCTCTTGATTGCCAAGTATCACATTGTAGTCCAAAAGGAAGAACAGCACTTTGCGATTGTTGTTTTGAAGACATCGGCTTGCTCCTATTTCCTCCCATTTTTTCGCCCCATCATTAAATATATTTGCGATGTGCATAAAATTTTCTCCATTTATTTCAACAAAATTAAGTTCATTGACATGTTTAGAATCTTTCTTGATATCGATGTTAATAAAGAAGATTGTATCTTTCACTGTCGGCACAGGAGGTTTTTTTGCACTGATGGAGCGAATCAACCCATTATAGTATTCCATACTTCTGTCTCTCCCGTCAGTGCCGATGTTTGGCACAAATTCCGCGATTCCTTTTCGATACATCGTATTAAACAACCCTGCCAATACGGATGATTTTCCGGAACGTGGCACACCAAAAAAATAAATGTCGGTGCGGTCGAGAGGGAAAGAATCAGAATTGCCGAATTGTGGCACGAAAAATTCGGAAGTAATCAAATCCTTCTTTGTAATGCTGTTAGGAATAATTCCCGCTTCAATTAAATCATTGTATTCCAATTTAAGCCCGTAATGAAGAAATTGTGTCTCGGCATCAATTGGACTGATATTACCCGGCTCGTCTGCTCCTCTGAAGAGAACATCCATTTTGAACGGTGTGTAATGCCATGGACGTTCTCGCATATCCTCTATCAGTTCGCTCAATGCAGATGAACGCTTCTCTTCGATTTCATATATGCGTGTCTTGGCATCGAAGCTGTATCGCCCGTCGGGATATTCCATCAAGTAGACTTTAAATGCTTCAATCGAACCTTTACTCAATGCTTGTTGCCAAATGGTTTTTTCTCGCATTCCGGTAATGGCGACTTTCGCTTGTTCCACATATTGACCCTTTGGAAATTGGTCGATATAGTTTTGATAGGCATCGGCTGTATCAGTCGAACATGCACTTTGCCATATCTTGTTCTCGATTTCCATCAATGCAAGTGTCTGTTTCATCTCTTGCTGTTTGATGTAATGTAATCCGTATTGTTGCAGCTCTTCAAACTTAACTAATCCGCTGCCGACAAGTTTCAGTAAATCGGCTACTGAAAAGCTGTTGATGCCTCGTAGATTATTGATGTCTTTCAGCTCGATTTCATTTGTGCGGATGAAACCAATCAACTCTTCTATATTGTATGTCTGTATTTTAAATGGGTCGAATGCCATATCGTGTTGTATTTTATGTAATAATTTTTTGAAATATGTTATTGCCAGCTACCAATGTTGGCTGCTTGTCTGTCTTCGAATTTCTTTGAATCCTGTCTTGTCGTCCCGCTATAGGCAAGATAGGTCAGTAGCATCATTGTCTGAAGCACTAATATCAGCAATATCGACCATATTGTGATGCCGGAAAATGATGCTGTCGTGATTTTCTTATCTATATCAGGGTAATTGGTGGTCAATGGTTGATAAAGATAATGCACAGGACTGTATTCAGCTCCGCTTCTTGAACATTCCACCAATGCCGCCTCCCATTTTGGCTTTTCTGTTTGAAGCTGTGTCAGATATTGTCCGACATATAGCCAATTCCATTGCCGGATATTAGCATCGGCATAGCCCCAAAAGTCGGTCATCTCATTACATAGTTTTTTATATCCCGACACTTCCATCAATAACGATTCTAATTGGGCTTTTTCTACATTAAGTGTCCCCGGACTGCTGTTATTCGGGTTGGCTTTCTCATAGTCGCCACATTGCTCCACTACATAAAATTTGTAACTGCCACTGATTGCCGAAGGATTAATCATTACTTTGATTTCATCTAATTCTTCAATAGCAAGCTTTTGAACTTCTGTTTTGTATTTGGTCGCTACCGCCACACAATGAATGATGTAATAACTGCTAATCAAGCTCACGATAACGTATACACATAGTGCAATCATTTCTGCTGTCTTGGCATGTCCGCGATGCACATTGTTGCGTTTGTCGCTGAAGTATTTAAGACGATTGATTAAGACTCCTAATGTTACACCCATAAATAATGCAACGGGAATACTGACTTCGAACGCTCCGGACACCAAATAGTGTATCCCAAAGAAGAACGCTACTGTCCATACCGCGATGCCGATAACAGATAATATGTTGAGAAATAATTTCATAATAGATTTAGTTGCTTATCTTGATTAATTTAAAGTCGAAATAATTATAGCTTAATGTTTGATTTTGTGCAAAGCCGTCGGCTTTTCTGTCTTGTCCCGGTCGCAGACGGAAATCGTAAGGACTATATGTCTTGCTCCCGTCAGATGATGTAGCCGGGGTAGTCATGTGTATGTCGATTTGGTCGCCTGTGATGCTGAGTGTAAATACTCCTGTCGATACAAGTCCGTTTTCTCCAACTGCTGTCAATTGACCGGTAGTCGTGCCGTTGAAATCAAAGTATAACACCACTTCATAGTTGTCCTGCATATCATATATTGGTGTAGTGCTTTTCCATCTGCCATTGAAGTCTTCCGGTTCGGGATTGACCGGTATAACCATCTCTTCTCCTCCCGATTTTTCAATACATTCAGGATGTTCTCGTTCTAACCGCTCGAGTTCTTCTTTTAGACGATCGTAACGCTCTTGAATATCGGTACAATCTTTATTCTGTCGATTTGGATCGCATGGTTGTGGATCTTTCGGGTCTGCCTTCATAGCACATCCTACATTTAATATAGGTGGAATCTCACGACTCGCCGGCATATCTCCGGTGGCTACAAGTATCTCTTTAATCTCATGAGGTCGTAATTCGGGATGAATTGATTTGAGCAGTGCCGCCGCTCCTGCCACCATTGGTGAAGCCATGCTTGTTCCGTCCATATAGTCATAGCGATTGCCGGCATAGGCGTTGTATATTCGAAACCCGGGGGCGGATATTGTGGTCTTGTTGCCAAAGTTGCTGAAATCGGCTCTTGATTTGTCGGGACCGACTGCTGCTACTCGTATGGTGTGTTCGGAACGCTTTTCCGGTTCTACGGCTCCGGTCAGCATCGAATTGTTACCTGCTGCCTGGACTACAACGATACCTCTACTCTCGGCTGTCTTAAATACGTGTGCCCAAAATCGTTCAGCATCTTTGAATGCATTGTCGATGAGTTGTTGTTGCATTGGCAGAGGCAAATATTTCACCGGATTTTCTCCGGCTCCTATCGATAGATTTATCACATCTGCTCCTTCTGTGATAGCATAACGAATGGCTTCAAGCACATCGGAATCGGCAAAGAGCAAACCCCATCCTTCGACATAGCGTGCAGCTTGAATCGGCATAATCTTACACTTTGGCGCCACCCCGGCTGCTCCGGCAGAATTGTCGGCTATCCCGGCTGCAGTCGCTGCTACGTGGGTGCCATGGTCGCCTCCTTCTGCTTGAGGTACAAACACGTTGTTGTTGCGTGTTACAGAGTTATAAGGCTTCACTAATTTGCCCTTAAATTCTTCGTGTTTAAGGTCAAATCCGCAGTCGATGACGGCTATGACTACCTCTTCCGAACCCATACTCACATCCCATCCCTCATAGACATTGCTGAGATCAAAATAATAGCTGTGTTGAAGATTTGTCATCGCCGGGTCATTGGTCTTTTTTGTGCTGTTTGTGATAGATTCAGGTATAACGTCCACTTCATATTTTGGACGCATCCGTTGAGGTATCTCATCTATCATTTGAAGTCGTTCTTCTTCCGGAACTGTCAATACAACGCAATTGAATACTGTGTCGGGATGACTGAATTGATATTTATTGCGGTCGGGCCATTCTTTGCGAAAATCGCCCATAAATTCATCTAATGTTCCACCCGAATATACGACAATATTGATACGATCGGCAATTTCATAACGTAGGCTGTCGTCGCGTATGCGAATATCCTCTTTCTTAAATTCAGGTGTCTCTTTCGGAATGGTCCCTATGGTTTCTTTTGAGTTGCATTTTTGCAATAAGAAGAACAATAGCACTGCTAATGCAATCACTCCAAGAGCTGTCAACAACCATTTCAACCGGTTCTTCTTATCTGATTTCGCCGGCTCTTCCGGTGGTAAAGGTGGCTCTTCCGGTGGTAAAGGTGGCTCTTCCGGTGGCAATGGCGGCTCTATCGGTTTTTGTGGTTCTTCCTCCTTTGCCGGCTCTTCCGGTGGTGTAGGAGGGATATCTGCCGGCTCTATAGGCTCCGTCGGTTTGTCCGGCTCCGTCGGTGGTGCGGGAGGGATAGGATTGAAATTGCGTCGCTTGCTGATGCCCCATAGATTCATCGCTTTTGCTCCTTCACGCGGAGATAAGCCCCATTCCACTATCGAAATTTTGCCGTCGCCACAATAGATGCCGGATTCATCAGGGCATGCTATGATTTGCCGGATTATATCTCTGACGTCTAAGCAAGACGGATCATTAAGTGCATCATTAAATGCATCCATATATTCGCCTAAAATATCGAGGTATTTATTACGCTCCTCTCCTTCAAGTTGTGATAGTGGTTGTGGCTGTGAACTGAATATATCTGTGTGCCAAATAATTTTTTCATTCTTACCTGTTCCAATGAATTGTGGCGTGGCAAGAAGTGTCTTATATTCATCGCGGAGATATGGAAATTTTGCTTGAATCAACGCTTTGACTTTCTTATGGGTGCGAAGTAGCTCTTCCCCATTGCATACTGTCAAATGGTGATCACGCAAATAGCTCGTTTTTAATGTGATGTTCATACGATATGCTGTTTAGGGTTAATTCATCTTCGACAACATTTCCTCTGATAATTTCTTCAATTTATCGTTATTATTTATATAAGGTGTAAATTCCTCTTTCTTTAGGATGCTGTTGACAAAGATGCCGCGAAGTTGATTGTTCATATTGACATCATATTTCGGAATGTTACATGTGGCAAGAAATCCGACTTTCATATTTTCTGTCCAACGACGGAATGAGTGATAGTTAGAGAAATAACTTAATTTATCTCTGTTGGATTCGACATTGTTTAAGATTGAATCCATATTGTCAAACACTTCAAACACTTCGGTCATATCTAATCGTGTCTGCTCTTCATCGACATAAACTTCGTCGTGATCCTCTTCTTTGATTTCGACTTGCCCTTCAAATTTATTGTGTTCGACTGAAGCCTTGACATCATCCCACATCTCTTTTGTGAAATATGCTGTACCCATTGTGTTGATAAATTTGTTGAACATTTCGGCTATGATGTCGGCAAGCATTTCCGCCATGTCGCCAAGTTTCTCCGGACTTGTTACGTACGGACGAATTTTGCGAATCAAATGCTCGGTCAATTGTAGTTTGGTCGTATATAGGGCTCGCATATTGCCAATCAATTCTGAAGTCATGCTCTCGGTAAATCCATATTCTGAAAATTTGTTCAATCGTTCGGCAGTCAAGTAGTTTTCAAACCAATATTGTTCGATGCTTTCTGCTATGATTTGAGCAAGATTTTGGACTTTAGGTGGATTGATAATATCTTCTATAGTGATGTTGAAGTTCTTTAAAAAGTTACGTAGTTCAATTTCTGTCGAACAATAATAAGTTTTGTACATTCGTTGAACATTCTCTTCATAAGATAATTCCGAACTTACTCCGGCTTTATCGCGTAATGCAAACAATTCGCTGAGATCGGTCTTTTCTACCACTTGAGGGGTGCTGATTATGTCTAATATCCTATCATGCAGTTTCTCTTCTGTAATCAACATTGATGATAAAAATTCTGAGAAGAAATATGGCTTGCGTCCAAATAATACATCAAGCGTCAAACAAATTTTTCCTGCAGATGCGAGCTGTCGTGTTAATTCCAAGTCAGAATCGTCATCATGGTAGAAATTGCGTAGCTTGTCACACATCCGATAAAATGATTCTGTGATGATGTGTTTAAAGTTGTTATCGCGTAGTTGGATTACTTGTTTGCTCGATTTTGTCAAATTTTCGATAATCCATTCCGAACCATCTTGATTAAGCTCGGCTGCTCTGTCCCATGCTGTGGCGGGATTGCTGAAATGTTGCTTCACAAATTCGTAGTTAACAAAGGTTTTGCGAAGATTGTTTAAAAAGACTTCATCCTTCTTGGATATTTCTCCGGCAGCTGTTGATGCTCCGGCGTCGTATCTGATATTGCCCTCTTTTGTAAAATAACCGCCAAAGGTCTCTGTCGAGTAAGTATAGTCACGCAATAAATACATATTTTTAAACGGCGTGCCGGGTGTCCAATTGCTAAACCAATTGTTGTCCTTGCTTTCTGAAATCAATTCTGTCAGCGTACGATCGAATCGACGATACCAACGTTGTTTACGTTCTTCCTCTTGATTTTCTTCTGTCCCTATATCTTTGCTGTTATCTCGTTTGAGGTCGATGTTGAATTTTGTTCCGACTATAAATAGCGGAGCCAATTCCGAAGATTGAATTTGTGCCAATCGTGCCTCCGGATTGTCTCCGATAGTGACATCTATCCAGCGTTTCAACAGATGTGATAAGCTCTTGACGTTGGATTGATCGACGTGGTGGCAAAATAGAAGATTATTTATAAGGTATTGGCTTGTGTATTTATTAAACAGGTAGGCGACACGACCGCGGAGCAACATCGTGCAAGCTTGACGATGGTCGATATTGCTTTCGTCATAGTTCTCACGTGAACGGGCTCCCGGAAAATCAAGAATGTCAAGTTGTTGTAAAAACGGCTTCTCCGATTCTACATCATCAGGCACTCGTAACACTACTTCTATGGCTATGGCTGTAAATTCGCTCTTGCTGAGTCGTTCTACTTTATCTCCTGTCCATACTTCCATCTCCGATACTGATGCCTTGTTGATTTTTGTCCCCTTTTCGTCTTCATCTACTTTGAAAAATTCTCTGATGCGATCCACACACAACACTGTGCCACTGACCTTCTTCAATGGCTCGATGTTGATATAAACTTGTCGGGCAAAGTCAATTTTAGAAATCACTTTGACAAGTCGCGAAAACACGTCATTGATGATGGAATGGGAGTTCCACAAAAATCCAAATACATCTCTCCATTCTTCAGCTGGAACTGAACCGATGAACGTCGATATGGTTTCGAAATAACGTTGCTCATTTAAATCATCAAGAAATGATTTGGCTATCGGAAATAACGTCGGATTAAGATATTCTTTGATTTCATACAAATCTTCTTCGGTCAAATGTTCTTGAACTCTGCTCTTCCCGGCATATTTCGCTTGAAGTGTGTTGAGATGTTCCTTTATCTTGTTCTCTTTTGGAAACGTGTGGTTCTTGACATCGCTATAATAGGTGTCGCATAATGTCAATATTATGTCGGTCGGCGAATAAATCATAGCCTTTATGGGATATGATTCGTTGACTATTTCATCTCTGACTGTAAATCGGGTGATTAAGCTTGTAGATTCAACTCCGCCACCGGATGGGTTCAAGCTTTCTATGAATCCGATGCTCCGGGTTTTGTCGCTCATTACGTTGAATATCCCTTTCTTGTTCTTTAATAAATTCTGAACAAGATAGGATTTGCCGACTTGACTTTCTCCAAACACTGCTGCCCCGGGATTGACTTCTAATGCTCGCTTCACTCGTTTTAAATTCAATCGGTTGCTTACAAGATTGTCGCGTGTGCTTGCCAATGAATCCGCTTTGAGGTGAGTGCCGGCCCAAATTAAACCTGATTTGTTGGCTTCAAGTTGTGCTTCTATTTCGTGTAACACTTTGTTGGTGTCTATATTGTTTATGTTTGTTGATTCCATTGTTTTCTCTTTTCAAGTTAGTTATTGTTTCCGATGTGTAATATGAAGCAACCGCTGTCAAGCCAATTCGACTCGTTCTCTGCCCAACTCTGAAGTCGCAATCTGAACATTTGAGGCGATACGGTCTCTCCTTGCGAATTGGTGATGCTTTCTATCTTTACTCGTTCTTTGTCTTGATAATATTCTCGCTCGAATGTGAATCGTAGCGGTGCATTAGCTCTTGCTCGACTCTTTATTAAATTTTTATAATCAAGAATGTCATTGATTGGAAGCATCTTCTCCGGAGTGCCGGGTGCATTGCCCGTACGCTGTATCACTGTCTCTACTGCCAATGAATGAATCTTGCTGTCATCGTAATCAAGCACATATAGCAATTGGGCGGGATAGCCTTCAACGTTAAGCTGTTTGCTGCCAAAATAAGTCGGAAATCCTGATATTTCTGCTGTGTCTAAATTTACGCTCGGCGTTAGTACGTTGTTGATTATTCCTGTATGTGGATTCATTATACCTATATATTCTGTTGTAGATTGTATCTTTTTCTTCAAATTGTCAATGTTCATTTTAAACATTGGCAACTTGCCGCTTTCTGCCAAATAGGCTATCAATGCTCCAACTGCTACCAACGATTTCTTATCGTTGAAATGACCGGTGTCGGTCGCTCCGGGATACCATGAGCCAACTCGGTAATCGTTCATTGAAATAAGTCGGTTGGGGGATACCGGCATTAATCGTCTGACAAGGCTTTGTATCTCTTTTAATGAGCATGGTCGACCACCAAGTAGAACGATGTCGCATTTATAGGTGTAGAATATTGCCGCCCATTTGCGAAGGGAAATCTCAAACACTCGGCGGATTATCTCGTTTAAATAATTCTTTGAATAGCGAATATGTAATTCTTCGAATCTAAATCCAAATTGTTCTGCAAAAAAGTCCATCAATTCTGCTGACGGTTTGCCATTTGAAAATATTTCGTCAAATGTGATGTCGCAATCATCTTTGTCCTGATGTAGCAGGCTCAAAAGATAGTTGGTCATCGGAATCATAACTTGTACGCTGAATTCTTTTCGCATCCTTCGTTCGATGACACCCATTGTGTTGGTGTCGCCAAAGAAATGGTGGAGGCGTACAGCTGTGTCTGTGCATCCCATCTCACGTAACTTGGCGGTGATTAATCCTGAAGAATGTGGATAATCAGGGCGTGGCGACTCTATGATGACATCGCTGATGATACGTTTGATTAAGTCATCTCCGGCAAGATGAAAACTTTCCCAAAACAGCGGTGTCGGCATTATACTTTCGCCACTGTCTTTGTAATTGCATATCATCAAATCGCTTGTGCCGGCACCAATATCTATCGATGCTATTGTCAATGATGGCTTTTGTTCTCCGTTGCGACGTTTGCCATACATGCTGAAAAATTCAGATGTGTTGCCTAAATATCTTCGTAATTCAGAATATAAGTATACCATTTGGCAACATGTCGCTTCGTCATAATTCCAACTCCTTCGCAGATCAACATCTTCCAACGATCGTTTTAAGTCTCTTACTGACGGGATTATTTCGATTTTGTTGGTGTCATATTCTGAAATGTATGGAATGGTGTAGCTCTTGTCGAAGTAGCGTCGCAAAACAATCGTGGCTTCCTCCATACTTTGACGCAGTATGATTTGTTCCTCTTTTGACATCGCTGTCGGACATGTTAATATGACACGCGAAATCTCTCGCTTGCGACCTTCTTCTCCCGATTTGGTGCGGAACTTAATGCTGTTGATTTGCATACGTGCATGTAGCAGGATTTCGATGAAACAAAACGTCATTAATGAACTGCGTGAAAACGAGCTTTGTCCACCCATCTCCTGTGGATTTGGTGTAAAACTTCCATCACTGCGGAATTGTTGCATCAGCCCCTCAATGAACACTGAATGGGTTGGCCCCATTACTCTCCCTTGTTCGCTGATGAATTTCCACTGCCCGGCATAAGCCTCTTTATCCCATAAATAACGTTTCGGACTTGAATAATTTGTGTCAAATTGATTGACCGATCGCAAATTTTCACTGTCTTCATAAATGGTACGAAGTGCTTCTTTCCCTAATCGTAGAATACTTGGCCATCTGAACTGTCCGGACGAACTTTCTATCCCGAATCTCTCTTCCTTGAAGCATAATCGCATGTCAAACGGCTCGTTGTAAATGTCGCCTGTTTGCAAATCTCGCAATTCTAACGACGAAGATTTCGAAAATGATGTGTTCAACGGGTCTTCGGCTACTAATCCGAATGTGCGTGAATTGCCTATGTCAAGCACTAAGTTAGTGTTGATGCGTGGTAATTCTTTGTCGGAATATAACTTAACATCAGGAACAATACCTGATTTGTGAAGTGTGCAGACGAAAAATATATAATATACAAGATATTTCAATCGTTGACCTTCAGGCAATATCGATAAGTTTTGTGAATGAAACACTCGTTGCAAATGCTCATTAATCCATCCTCTTTCGTTGACATCACAATATGAAAATATCTTCATCGGAATGTCCATAGTCTCAATCTTGTTTTGCTCTATTTGTGATAATTGAGAGATGTATTCGCGCGATATGCCACATAATGTATATCGCTTAAATGGTTGTCCCTCAAATCTCGGAGATGAATTAGTATCCGATTCTGCAAGGTTCTCTTGCGTGTCAAACGCAAATACCACCTTATAGACTTTCTTCTGCTCTGTGGTTTTGTCCAAATTGGGAATTAATTTCACTCTGCACCAATTAGTGGGGTAGTTGGTACTGCCGGTAATATCCTTTTCAAATAAAGGAAGGGGCATCCATTCATTCTCAAGCATTGACAATCCGGTCATTCGCTTGTCACCAATTATCTGATTCATTCTCCCGACCGACATTATCTTGCTGTCGTCCAAACTATTTAATATGCCAAAATTGATTTCTTCCGATTGTGCCATCTCATTGCTTACCGGGTCTAAATAACCGGCACAAACCAAATCATTCCTCTTGACATATTTATCTTCCATCGCAAAGTAATAAACCGGGTCAAGATATGTCGTCTCCTTTATCTGAAATTCAAAAAATCGTAAGGGCTTTATGATGCTACTCCCTAAATCTATTGTTAATTCCTCTTCTGCTTGGTGAAATTGTACACCACTATTGAGTATTAAAGAAATATCCATATAAATATTCGTTTATGTTTTTTTTGTTTCATGTTTGATTATTCCGACAAATGTACAAAAAATAATCAATACCACATATATAATATAGAAAAAATATTTTGAAATATTTGAATTCTATTAGCTGTTTTACGACGTCCTTTTAAAAGTGCAAGTATTGTTCGTAAATAAAATTGCACGCAAGAAGCATCTCATATTCTTAAAATCACCAATAAATCGATGTAAAAGCCCCCCCCAAAAAAAGTGTTGCGATGAATTTTGTGTCGAAAAAACATGTTTTACAACATAAAAATAATTCGCTGATACAAAGGGATTTAGGTATGGATTGGATAAAAATGTGTAAAAAA
>CAZGEX010000018.1:0-47912 GCA_964524385.1 uncultured Sangeribacter sp. | reverse complement strand
GTCGGTGGCAGCGAGTAAGGACGCATGATTAAAGAGGACATTGACGTATTGAAACTACACAGATTATATGATGTTTACAGGCGGAAACGTATCTGATTACGTAGTGGCAAGTACTTTTGCATTTGAAGGCTTTAATGAGATCTCAAAAAAAGACAGTCCCTTGCAATCACTGCAAAAGACTGTCGTTAGTTCGAAACGAACTAAAATTTATTTTTTATTAAACAAATCCTTCGATTATTCAATAATTTGAGTACGCCAGTATGTTATCTTCCGCAAGGGTTCCAAGGCTTCAATTGAGAGAAGAAGTCGTTACCTTTATCATCGACGAGGATAAACGCCGGGAAATTTTCGACACGAATTTTCCAAATGGCCTCCATGCCAAGTTCAGGGTATTCGACACATTCAATAGCCTTAATATTATCTTGAGCAAGCACCGCCGCCGGACCACCGATAGAGCCGAGATAGAAGCCTCCATGTTTTTTACAAGCATCAGTAACTTGTTGACTACGATTACCTTTTGCAATCATTACGAGCGAACCGCCTGCAGCTTGGAATTCATCGACGTAAGGATCCATACGTTGAGCAGTGGTAGGACCCATTGAGCCGCAAGGCATACCTGCAGGAGTTTTGGCAGGACCTGCGTAATAAACGGGGTGATTTTTGAAATATTCGGGCATACCTTCGCCTGCATCGAGACGAGCTTTAAGCTTGGCATGAGCGATGTCGCGAGCCACGATAATCGTACCACTTAAGCTGACGCGAGTAGCGACAGGATGTTTTGATAATTCTTTGCAGACATCTTGTATAGGCATATCGAGGTCAATTTTGACAGCATCGCCTTCGCCGGCTTGACGTAATTCTTCAGGTATAAGCTCGTAAGGTTTGTCGTCGAGCTTTTCAATCCAGATACCGTCACGATTGATTTTTGCTTTGATATTACGGTCGGCAGAGCAACTCACACCCATACCGACAGGACAAGAACCGCCATGACGAGGGAGTCGTATTACACGAATGTCGTGGCAAATGTATTTACCGCCGAATTGAGCGCCGAGACCGATTTTGCAAGCCTCTTCAGTAAGAATTTTTTCGAGTTCAATGTCGCGAAACGCACGACCTGTCTCATCGCCTGTGGTAGGCAGATTGTCGTAGTAGTGAGTAGACGCTAGTTTGACTGTCAATAGATTTCGTTCTACACTTGTGCCACCGACAACAAAAGCGATGTGATAAGGCGGACAAGCGGCAGTGCCGAGAGATTTTATTTTTTCGACACAGAAAGGGATTAATCTTTGAGGATTAAGCAGTGCTTTAGTCTCTTGATAGAGGTAAGTTTTATTAGCAGAGCCACCACCTTTTGCAATAAACAAGAAATTGTATTCGTCGCCCTCTTCGGCATGAATGTCAATTTGAGCCGGGAGATTGCAACGCGTGTTGACTTCATCGTACATATTTAGCGGAGCATTTTGCGAATAACGCAAATTTTCTTGAGTGTAAACATCGTAAACACCTTTAGAAAGAGCTTCTTCGTCGCAACAATCGGTCCAAACTCTTTGTCCTTTGTGTCCATGAATGATAGCAGTTCCGGTGTCTTGACAAATAGGCAATTGACCTTTGCAAGCCACTTCTGCATTACGTAGCATAGAAAGAGCTACATATTTATCGTTGTCTGAAGCTTCCGGATCGTGGAGGATTTTAGACACTTGTTCGTTGTGTTGGCGACGCATGTGAAAAGAGACATCCAAGAAAGCTTGGTGAGCAAGACGAGTAAGAGCCTCCGGCTCGACCATAAGAATTTCTTTACCATTGAAATCAGATAGCGATACGCCTTCTTTAGAAAAGAGATAATAGTGCGTATCGTCCGTTCCTGTTTGGAACATTGGAGCATACTTAAATTCTGGGATAGCTGCCATAGTAAAAGATTTAAAAATGTTAGATAAAAAACAGGCAAAATCTCAAAAAACTTTCCAAATCAAATTTATAAAACTTGCCTTAAAAATCGGATACAAAAGTAGTTTATTTCTCAAAAAAAGACAAATAAAAAGGGATAAAATGAAATAAAAAGGCAAAAACAAAAAAAAATCATTATTTAAGGATAAAAAGATAGCAGATATTTTTGTGGAGAAATTATAAATTCGTAACTTTGCATATTGTTTTTAAAAGCATAAAAAAATACCATGGATAAAAAAACTATCGTAATCGGAGTAATCGGAGCTGACGCACACGCCGTCGGCAATAAAATCATTGATTTAACACTTCACAACCACGGCTTCAACGTGGTCAATCTCGGCGTAATGGTCTCACAAGAAGAATTTATCGAAGCAGCAGTAGAGACCAACGCAGATGCAATTATCGTGTCATCACTTTACGGACATGGAGAAATCGACTGCATGGGATTTCGTCAGAAATGCGACGAAGCCGGTTTGAAAGGCATGCCATTATTTGTAGGGGGTAACTTGGTAGTCGGCAAGCAAGAATTCGAAGACGTCAAAGCACGCTTTTTGAATATGGGATTTGACTATGTATATCCACCGAGCACTCCAATAGAAATCACAATTTCTGATTTAAAGAAACACCTCAACATCGAGTAATCATTCCAACAGCATAGTTATGAGGATTTTAACGGTTGATGTAGGAAGCACATTCACTAAGCTGACAGCAATCGACAGCGAAAATCGAGCAATCATAGGCACATCACAATCGTTCACCACAATTCAGACAGATGTGATGCAAGGATTTGAATCTGCCTTAAAAGAATTACGTACCAATATAGGCGACGAATTCACATACGACAGATTGCTTGTGTGCAGTTCGGCAGCCGGTGGATTAAAGATGGTAGCCTTAGGATTAGTGCCGGATTTGACAGCCAAAGCGGCACGCACAGCCGCATCAAATGCCGGAGCGAAAGTCGTTAAGACCTATTCATACGAAATCAGCAGTGCCGAGCAACAAGAGATCTACGACATCAACCCGGATTTAGTGTTATTATGTGGAGGGACCGACGGAGGCAATAAAGAAGTGATTATCGCAAATGCCCGCAGGCTATGCGACATATCACGCGACTTCACAACCATAGTAGCCGGCAATAAAAGTGCGAGCGATGAGATAGCCTCGATATTCGAATCGTCGGGCAAGCATTATGTAATCACGCAAAACGTAATGCCCCAATTCAACAAGCTCAACATCGAGCCGGCACGTGATGAAATACGCAATCTATTCATCACCCGCATCATTGAAGCCAAAGGTCTCAACACGCTACAAACAATGGCAGTCAACGAAATCATTCCTACCCCGTTAGCCGTACTGAATGCTTGTGAGCTACTCAGCAAAGGGACAGCGACACAATCCGGAATGGGCGATTTGATGGCAGTCGATATAGGCGGAGCCACCACCGATGTCTATTCAATGGCATCAGGCGACCCCACCACCGACAACACGATGACCAAAGGATTGCCGGAGCCATGGAGCAAACGCACAGTAGAGGGAGATTTAGGTATGCGTTACAGTCTTCAACACGTCTATGAGCAACTATCGAGCAGTCCGGAGCGAATCGACATCGACACAGAACGAATCAAATCACGAGTAGACTATTGCACTGCTCATCCGGAAACACTGCCAACTCCTAACAGCGACGATGAACGCATCGAAGAATTTTTGGGACGCACGGCAGTGTCGATAGCAGTCAGCCGACATTGCGGACGCATAGCTGATGTTTACACACCATTAGGATTGATGCACACACAAGAGGGGAAAGACCTTATGGAAGTGCCTACTATAATAGGTATAGGCGGAGTGGTACGCAATTCACGTCATCCACAAGCAATACTCAAAGGAGCCACTTACAACATAGCCACACCTGAATGCACCAAGCCCAAAAATCCGAAATACTATTTAGACAGACAATACATCTTTGCTTCAATGGGATTGCTCAGCACACTTGATGCCGACTTGGCATTAGAATTACTCAAACGCGAGACTATTGAAATCGGAGCAGACTAAACTAACGTACAAACGATTATAACAGAGAAAACAATAAGCAAAACAATAATATCATGTCGACAGAACTAAAAAATCAAAAAATTTCGGAAGCCGATTTTATGGCTGAAAGAGCCGAAGTACTACAACAATGGCCAACCGGAAAAGAGATCGATTTTCAAGAAAGCGTAGACTATCAGCTAAGCATTTCTAAAGAGAAACGATTCGGAGAAAAATTAGCAAAGGCACAAAAAGAAGGAATCACATTGATTCAGCCACGTGCCGGAGTAGCACTCTATCAAGAACAGATAGAGCTTCTCCAATACCTTGAAAACAAAGGTGGAGCCGACCTGCTTCCAACAACAATCGACAGCTACACACGCCTCAACCGTTACAACGAATGTCAAATCGGTATCGAAAAGAGCCAAGAATCAGGACGTTCGATGCTTAATGGTTTCCCGGCAGTGAACTACGGAGCAAAAGTGTGCCGAATGGTAACATCTGCTCTCAACAACCCGGTACAGGTACGCCATGGTACTCCTGATGCACGATTGCTTACAGAAATAGCTATTGCCGGAGGATTCACATCATACGAAGGTGGCGGTATCTCTTACAACATACCATATTCAAAGAATCACGCAATTGAAAAGACCATAAAATATTGGCAATACACAGACCGTCTTGTCGGCATGTATGAAGAAGCCGGAGTCAGCATCAACCGCGAACCATTCGGACCTCTTACCGGCACACTCATTCCGCCATGTATCTCCAACTCAGTGGCTATCATCGAAGCACTGTTGGCAGCAACACAAGGAGTGAAAGACATCACAGTCGGCTACGGACAAATCGGTAATCTCATTCAAGACATTGCGGCAATGCGTTCGTTGGAAAACATGACACGTCAATACCTTGCAAAATACGGTTTCAACGATGTACGTGTCACCACAGTATTCCACCAATGGATGGGAGGCTTCCCACAAGACGAATCAAAAGCATTCGGCGTAATCTCATGGGGTTCGGCAGCAGCAGCACTCTCAAAAGCGACCAAAGTGATTGTAAAGACACCACACGAAGCCTATGGAGTGCCAACTAAAGAAGCTAATGCAGCAGGTTTGAGAGCCACAAAACAAGTCATTTCAATGCTCCGCGACCAAGACCTTCGCGAAATACCACACGTGGTCAAAGAATGTGAAATCATCAATGCAGAAGTGAAATGCATTATGGACCGTATCGAAGAACTTGGCAAAGGCGACATCGCAATCGGCACAGTAGCGGCATTCGAAGCCGGCATCCTCGATATTCCATTCGCACCAAACCGCTACAATGCAGGAAAAGTGTTACCGGCACGCGACAATGACGGAGCAATCCGTATCCTCGAAATGGGTAACCTCCCATTGAGCAAAGAGCTTAAAGATTTCCACCGAGGCAAACTTGAAGAACGTGCAAAATTCGAAAATCGCGAAGTATCATTACAAATGGTAATCGACGACGTGAGTGCAATCGAAAAGGGAGTACTCGTAGGACGTCCATAATCAATCAACAGAATAAAAAAACCGGGGAGAATTCAATCCCCGGCAAAAACAGAAAACATAATAAACAGATAAAAATATGAAAATTCAAAAAGTGGTTTGTTCAGCCGGAAAGACAGGATTCTATTTCGACGACCAAAAAGCAATCAAAGCCGGAGCAAAAAACGATGGCAACTTTTATGTAGGAGAACCGATGACACCCGGATTTACATCAGTACGCCAAATGGGAGAATCAATCTCAGTGATGTTTATCCTCGAAGACGGACAAGTGGCACACGGCGATTGTGCGGCAGTGCAATATTCAGGAGCAGGCGGTCGTGACCCATTATTTTTGGCAAAAAACTTCATACCGGTAATCGAAAAAGAGATTGCTCCACTCTATGAAGGACGCGAAATCACCAACTTCCGCGAATTGGCAGACATCGTCGACAAAATGCAATCACCATCGACAGGCAAAGTCTATCACACAGCAATTCGTTACGGAGTGACACAAGCTTGCTTGGATGCAGTGGCAAAAAGCCAACATCGTCTGATGGCAGAAGTAATTGCTGACGAATACGGCACACAAGTGAGCGACACCATGATTCCAATCTTTACACAATCAGGCGACGATCGCTACATGAACGCCGACAAAATGATAATGAAAGGTGCAGCAGTATTGCCACATGCACTCTTCAACCACGTAGAAGAAAAAGTGGGACTTAAAGGCGAAAAAATCGAAGCATACATCGAATGGCTCCGCGACAGAGTAATCGCTCAAAAACCATTTGACGACTATAATCCTATCTTCCATATCGATGTATACGGTACATTAGGATTAGTGTTTGACAACGATTTTGAAAAAATCGCTGACTACATCTGTGGACTTGAAAAGAAAGCAGCACCATTCCACCTACGTGTAGAAGGACCAGTGGATATGGGCGAAAAACAAGCACAAATCGAAGCCCTTGCAGCTATCCGTCGTAACATGGAAGCCAAAGGCTCAAAAGCAGAAATTGTGGCAGATGAATGGTGTAACACATTTGAAGATGTCATCGACTTTACAAAAGCTAAAGCCGGCCACATGGCACAAATCAAAACTCCTGACTTGGGAGGTATCAACAACTCAATCGAAGCCGTACTCTACTGCCGTCAAAACGATATGGGAGCTTACCTTGGAGGAACATGCAACGAAACAAATCGCTCAGCAGAAGTATGTGCCCATGTAGCAATGGCAACTCAACCAAAACAATATCTTGCAAAACCGGGTATGGGCGTTGACGAAGGCTACATGATTGTGTTCAACGAAATGTCACGCATCCTTGCATTAAAAAAATAATACAACACTATAAAACTGTAATTACAAGGTGGTAAGTTCTCACAAAAAGAGCTTGCCACCTTAGAAAACAAATAAAAACCTCAGCAACAATGAAAGAAATTCGCGTACTATCGCCAACAGCCATTCTCGGCTATGGCTTTCCCGAAGAATCGTTCAACGAGGGAATGAGACGTAAACCACACGTAATAGCAGTAGATGCCGGCTCAACTGACCCCGGACCATACTACTTGGGAGCAGGCTACTCATTCACAGATCGTAACGCAGTCAAACGCGACCTATCAATAATGATACCTGCAGCACTCGAAGCAGGAATCCCTGTAATGATTGGTACAGCCGGAGGTAGTGGTGCACGCCCACACGTAGAAGAAACTGTCGAAATCATCAAAGAAATCGCAGCAGAAAAATCTCTACACTTCAAATTAGCAATCCTACAATCAGAATTTGAGAAAGAATTTGTAAAAGAAAAAATTCGCAAAGGAGATATAATGCCACTCGGGCCTGTGGACGAACTCAAAGAATCAGATGTCGATGAATCTATCCACATCGTGGCACAAATGGGCGAAGAACCATTCATCAAAGCATTGGAAAGCGGAGCACAAGTAATCCTTGCCGGTCGCAGCTACGATCCATGCGAATTTTCAGCACTTGCTATCCAACAAGGTTTCGACAAAGCATTAGCAATCCACATGGGAAAAATTCTCGAATGTGCAGCAATCACAGCACTTCCGGGCAGCGGTAGCGACTGTATGCTCGGCACACTTCGCGAAAACAGCTTCATCGTAGAGCCACTCAACCCAATACGCAAATGTACGGCACTCTCAGTAGCTGCACACTCACTCTACGAAAAATCAAACCCATATTTCTTGCCGGGACCGGGCGGAGCATTAGACCTTCACGAAACAAAATTCAACCAACTCAGCGATACACAAGTAGAAGTCAGTGGTACAAAATTTGTTCCAACAGAAGAATACTTTGTGAAATTGGAAGGAGTACGCCGCGTTGGCTATCGCACCATGTCGCCTGCAGCCACTCACGACCCTATTATGATAGCTCAAATCGACACTATCGTAGAAAAAGTGCGTGAACGTGTAATCGACAACTTCCGCAACTCCGGCATGAAAGATTTCCACTTGGATTTCAAACTTTACGGCAAAAAAGGTGTTATGAATATGTTCCCTAACACACCCGACTCCACATCTGACGAACTTCTTATCATCATAGAAGCCGTAGCACCGACACAAGAAGAAGCCAACACCATCTGTGGTTTCGCACGCTCAACAATGCTCCACTACGGCTACGAAGGTCGTATCTCAACTGCCGGAAACCTCGCATTCCCATTCTCTCCAAGCGATTGCAAAATGGGAGCTGTCTACGAATTTAATGTTTATCACTTGATGCGTATAGAAGACACTTGCGAGCCGTTCCCAATGTCGTTTATCGAATTCTAAACCATTTAGACAAAGACTATTACAATTATGGCAAAATATAAATTGACAGAACTTGCATCTGTAATCAGAAGCAAAAACTCAGGTCCATACGAATTGACTTTCGACGTCATTTTTAAAGACTTCGACACATATTATAAGGTGAAAGAAGCACAAGCCATCAATAAAGATAATTTCAGCCAAAGCTATGGCATACCATTAGATGATATTTTTCATCTTGTGTATTTCGACCCTGCTAAAGCTGTAAAAGTTACTATCCGCCGTCCGATTCCAAGCGGTGCGTTAGGTGAAACAGACGTTTACGGAGCTCAACAACATGCTCCATTGATGGCATTGGAAATCGAATTCTGATAAGCTACACAAGAAACCCACAAATGAGGACACAAATTCCTCTCTAATTATAAAGGGATGCCCACAACGAGCATCCCTTTTTTATTATCTGCGACTATCGATTGCAAATCCTACGCAACGGCAATCAGATGTCGCTCAGTCATTTCTTCATCAATCGACATTGCCATGCCCAAGCATTACTCATCGTATCGTCAATATCAACTTCGGCTCTCCACCCAAGCACTTCGTTGGCTTTAGTAGGCATAGCCCATATTTTTTCTATATCTCCGGCACGTCTTGCACCTATTTTATAGGGTACTTTCACTCCCGTAGAACGTTCGAACGACTCTATAAGTTCTAATACAGAAAGTCCGCGACCTGTGCCAAGATTGAAAATTTCAACCGGTTCAGTCTCTTTTGTCAACATTCGTTCGACTGCCACAACATGAGCTTTGGCAAGATCGACCACATCAATAAAATCGCGAATACATGAACCATCCGGAGTGTTGTAATCATTGCCAAAGACAGTCAACTCTTTTCTTATCCCCGCCGCTGTCTGAGTCAAATACGGAATCAGATTATTAGGCACACCATTAGGCAATTCTCCAATCAATGCCGAAGGATGAGCTCCAACCGGATTGAAATATCTCAAAATCACACTCTTTACATTAGCACCCGAACGTATATAATCGGTTATGATTTCTTCCGAAATTTGTTTCGTATTTCCATATGGAGATGTAGCAGTCTTAATCGGAGCTGTCTCATCAATAGGATTCACATCCGGCTCGCCATAGACAGTACATGATGATGAAAATACAATCCCTTTCACATCATATTTCGGCATAAGTTCAAGGAGATTCATCAGCGACACAAGATTGTTGCGATAGTACATCAACGGCTTTTCAACAGATTCACCGACAGCCTTTGAAGCCGCAAAATTGATTATACCTTCGATTCCGGGATTGTCGACAAACGTCTTTTCTAAAGTATACATATCTGTCACATCGCCTTCGACAAACACCGGACGAACGCCCGTAATAGCCTCAATGCCATCGACCACTTCCCTATTTGAATTTGAAAGATTATCAATAATTACGACATCATAACCGGCATTTTGCAATTCCACCACCGTATGACTTCCGATGTAACCCGTACCACCTGTTACAAGAATTTTCTTTGCCATAGTAATTACCACAATTTAGCAGGATAGACTCCTTGTTCGACAAGTTTCTGAATTTGCTCCACAGTAGCAGGACGATCGGCTGCATAAGTGACACCAAACCACTTAGAAGAAGTCTCTTCCACTTTCAACACCACTTTACCGGCAGAGATTAATTCATTGACAACTGTCGGTATATAAAATTCCGATTTAAGTTCCCCGGCATTTTTTTCAAGGAATTTCACGAACGATTTTTCGCTATATTCGAAATAGTCAGGAGTGAATCCCCACATATTCATTGACACATAGGCTCCTTCAGGAAAATCTGCCACACTGCCATCGGCAAGCATATGCACTAATCGTCCGTCAACACGTTGGATACCATGGCATTCTTCCACACCGGTCAGATTACCCTCTTTCGATACTTCACAAAGGCCTCGCGACACTGAGCCATTTTCACTGAGCGTATTCTCGATTTTAAACCCGACCATACAATATTTATTGCTCTCTCCTTCTACCGACTTAAGAAACTCTCCAAGCACTCTGAAGCTGTCAGCTCCGTAAAAGTCATCAGCATTTATTACTGCAAAAGGCTCTTTGATGACATCTTTTCCCATCAAAACAGCATGGTTCGTACCCCATGGCTTTGTGCGTTCGGGATGCATCTCGAAACCCTCAGGAATGTTGTGGATGTCTTGAAACACTACTTCAACCGGAACGTGATTTTCATACTTTGAAATAACTTTATCACGAAATTCTTGTTCAAAATCACGACGTATCACAAACACAATTTTGCCAAATCCTGCACGCAACGCATCATATACCGAATAATCCATAATAGTTTCGGCATTAGGTCCTACACCATCCAATTGTTTCAAACCACCATAACGGCTGCCCATTCCGGCTGCGAGTATAAATAACGTAGGTTTCATATTCTATCTGCTATTTAAATAATTAATGTTTACAATTAATAATTTATGATTTTATCAATATTATCAGTTTGATACAGAAATCGAACATCACTATTTTGGCATTCGCATTTCTGGCTATATCCGCTCGAGCTTTATCAATCTCCTCTATGATTTTCTCCACATTTCTTTCGTGAATAAAAGGCGAAAACCGACTGCTAAACGCTGATTCTTCGGCATTGAGGCAGCGTAGTTGAGGCATTTGAAGATTATAAATGTAATTCTCACGTATCATACGAGCAAAATACATCATAAATCGTCCTATCTTTTCTCTCCCCATAGCAGCTATATCATCGGCTTTGTCTTTGAGTTGTCTGACATCTCGAATATATGCTTTTCGCATCAAATCCTGGAACAAAGCCATAAATTCGGATTGTTCGCTTGATGTAGATATGCTCGCTATTGCCGCATTAAGATTTCCATTACTGATTTCAGCCAAATTTAATGCCACTGATTCCTCCACACCATATTGTGACGATAGATAAGCGGCAACAGATGCAGGCGACGGCTTTTTAAGATTTATACGCTGTGTTCGCGAGAAAATGGTAGGCAATATGTTTTGCGGCTCGTCGCTTACAAAAATAAATTTTGTGTCATCAAAAGGTTCTTCAATGATTTTCAACAATTTATTAGCTGCCTCGACATTCATCTTTTCAGGAAGCCATATCAACATTATTTTATACTTGGCTGAAAAGTTAGAAAGATGCATTTTTCGAAGTATTTCGCTACTCTCTTCCACATGTATAAGCGGCTGCGAATTGCCGGCATCTATCATTTCAAGCCATTTTTCGTAAGGAGTAAAGGGATTTTCTTTTATAAATTGTCGCCAATTTTCTATAAAATCTTCCGACACTGATTTACTTCCATGAACAGGATAGACATAGTACATATCTGCATTGTTCATCGATGTATGCTGCAAACAAGCCGGACACTTGCCACATGAATCGCCGTCTATATGATTTTCACAATGCAAATATTGAGCAAATGCCATTGCCAACGAAATTTTTCCTATTCCGGATGTTCCGGCAAACAACAATGCGTGAGGCACTTTGTCGGAATCTGCCATCTCTCGCAATGATTCTATTTGCTCTCTATGACCTACTATGTCTGAAAATCTCATATACTTCTAATATATCTCTTTTGCTACTTTATAGACCGAATTTGTGGCATTCAATGAATAGAAATGGATACTCGGGACTCCGGCTTGTTTCAATTCTTTAGCTTGAGTCTTGCACCATTCCACTCCTACCTCTTTTGCATGGTTGTCATCCTTGCACTTCATAAGTTCTAATGCCAAATCAGATGGTATATCCACATGGAATACGTTTGGCAACAGATTTAATTGTCGCAATGAAACTATTGGCTTTATTCCGGGTATGATTGGAACTGTTATACCTGCCTTGCGGGCATTTTCCACAAACTCAAAATATTTTGAGTTGTCAAAAAACATCTGTGTTACAACATATTCCGCACCTAATTCCACCTTACGTTTGAGCCATAATAAATCTATTTCCGCATTAGGCGATTCGGCATGTTTCTCCGGATAACCTGCCACTCCATAATGAAATTTGCTATCGGTAGCAATCTCCATACTTGTACCGTCAATGAAATAACCATTATTGAAATCATTGACCTGCTCTATCAATTCTGATGCGTGGCTGTGACCATCCTCATCAGGAACAAACGCACTTTGATGCTTTGCCTTATCTCCACGAAGCAAAACCAAATTGTTTATACCAAGAAAACTAAGGTCAATCAAGGCATATTCAGTGTCTTTTTTGGAAAAACCGCTACATATCAGATGCGGAACTGCCGGAATGTTATAACGATTCTGCAACGCAGCCGCAACAGCCACCGTCCCGGGTCGCGAACGCTGAGAAATGCGTTGATAAAGTCCATCCGCCATAGGCTTGTATATCATCTCACTACGATGCGTGGTGATGTTGATATACAACGGATTAAATTCCATCAACATATCTACATTTGAAAATATCTTTTCGATACTGCGTCCTTTCAACGGAGGCAATATCTCAAACGAAAACCCCGTTCCTCTATCTCTGTTTACTAATTCAGATACTGTCATTCGATTTCGTCAAAATTATTTCTGACCTAATGCTCTTTTTGCACTCTTATAGCCCTGTGCTGCCGACAATTTATAATATTCGATTGCTTTTCTTTCATTCTTTGCTACCCCTTTCCCTTTATGATAGCAAACACCCAAATTGTACTGTGCTTCACATTCGCCTCTTTGAGCGGCTTTACTCCACCACTCCACTGCTTTCTTATAATCTTGAGTTACACCCCAACCTTGATAGTAACATTTTCCTAATCTTACTTGAGCCTCCAAATGGCCTTGTTCTGCGGCTTTGGTGTACCATTCAGCTGCTATTCGCTCATTCTTTATCGTATTTTTACCTTCGTAATAGCTGACTGCCACCTCAAATTGCTTATCTTTATCGCCGGCTTCTGCTTGAGCCAACAACTCATTAAATGCTTTCTCCTCAGGCGTCAAGGTCTTTATGCCAAGCAACGAATTAAGTTGACGCTCGGCTTCTTCATATCCTTGAGCTGCCGACAACTTATACAAGCGTTTTGCTTCCTCAATATCTTTTTCCACTCCATCTCCATTGACATAGCATACTGCCAATTCACATTGGCTTTGTGCATCTCCGGCTTCTGCAGCCTCTTTCAATTTGCTTATTCTTGAATTACAACTTGCGAACAACACTACTGCCGCAACTGCCATTGTCATTGTTACTTTTCTCATAACTCTATCTTATTATTTATTTATAATCTGCAAATTTACATAAAAAATATGATATTCCTACATCTTAAAAACAAAAATACTCAAAGATTGTCACGAAGCTACCATATATTTCATGTATTTCCACACAGAGTTCTGAGAAAGTGTTATTTCTCACAGATTACGATGGTTAAAGCTCCCACAGAAATAAATAATTGCACTCCGCGGGATATAAATTTTACATAGATTTGAGGATTCAATAAATATTTGTAACTTTGCAGTCTAATTTAGGCAGGCATCTGCCAAACACATCTAACAGTTATGATTCAGGTAAACAACTTAGGGATACAATTCGGCAAACGTGTCTTATTCCAAGACGTAAATTTCACATTCACTCATGGCAATTGCTATGGTATTATCGGTGCCAATGGTGCAGGCAAATCTACATTAATGCGTATTTTATCGGGACAGCTTACTCCCACACAAGGTTCTGTAACACTTGGTCCGGGCGAACGCCTGTCAGTGCTATCGCAAGATCACTTCGAATTTGATGAATGTACGGTGATGGAAACCGTACTTCGAGGTCATACAGTACTTTGGGATGTGATGCAAGAAAAAGATGCTATCTATTCCAAAGAAGATTTCTCCGATGCTGACGGAATACGTGCAGCCGAACTTGAAGAAAAATTTGCTGAAATGGAAGGTTGGAATGCTGAAAGCGATGCCGCAGCTCTTCTCTCGGGATTAGGCATTAAAGAAGACCGCCACTATATGCTCATGAAAGACATGAGTGCTAACGAAAAAGTGCGTGTACTTCTGGCTAAAGCTCTTTTCGGGAATCCCGACAACCTCCTTCTCGATGAGCCTACCAATGACCTCGACCTTGAGACTGTTGCATGGCTTGAAAACTATCTCGCTAATTTCGAAAACACCGTACTCGTAGTCAGCCACGACCGACACTTCCTCGATGCTGTCAGCACTCACACTCTCGACATCGACTACAACAAAGTGTCGCTATTCGCCGGCAACTACAGCTTCTGGTATCAATCTTCTCAACTTGCCCTCCGTCAGCAACAAGCCGCCAACAAAAAGGCTGAAGAAAAACGTAAAGAATTGCTCGAATTCATTCAACGTTTCAGTGCTAACGTCTCTAAAAGCAAGCAGACCACAAGCCGCAAAAAAATGCTTGAAAAGCTCAATGTAGAAGAAATTCAACCTTCAAGCAGAAGATACCCCGGAATTATTTTCACTCCTAACCGCGAAGTGGGTAACAAAATCCTCGAAGTCAAAGGACTTGAGGCAAGCATCGAAGGCGAATTGCTTTTCTCCGACGTAAATTTCCAAATCGAAAAAGGCGACAAAGTGGCTTTCCTTAGTCGAGACCCACGTGCTATGACTGCTCTGTTTGAAATTATTATGGGAAATAGAAAAGCCGATAAAGGTGATTTCGATTGGGGACAAACTATCACCAATGCTTACTTGCCACTCGATAATAGCGACTTCTTCGACACCGACCTCAACCTCGTCGATTGGCTTTGCCAATATAGTGCTGATTCTTCGGAAATTTACCTCAAAGGTTTTCTCGGAAAAATGCTCTTCAGCGGAGAAGAAGTTCTCAAAAAAGCATCGGTACTTTCCGGTGGCGAAAAAATCAGATGTATGATTGCTCGTATGATGCTCACTGATGCAAATACACTCGTCCTCGATTCGCCGACAAACCACCTTGACCTCGAATCAATTCAAGCTTTCAATAATACTCTGCAAAATTTCAAAGGCATAATTTTGATGGCGAGCCATGACCACGAATTTATTCAGACTGTATGCAATCGTATCATAGAATTAACGCCCAACGGTATTATCGATAAAATGATGGATTACGACGACTACATCACCGACGAAAAAGTAGCCGCCGCACGTGCAAGACTCTACAAAGACTGATTTACTATTTCATTGAAATTTTTTACATTATGGTTAAACATATCGTTTCATTCAAATTCAAAGGCGACAACGATTCTCGTCGCCAAGCTGCTGAAGACTTCAAAGCAGCTCTTTTAGCTCTTCCCGAACAAATCGATGTACTTCGCTCTATGGAAGTCGGCATCAACGAAAACCCTGCTGAAGATTGGGACCTTGTATTGATTGCTGTGGTCGACAAAATGGAAGATGTTGAAATCTACGCTAAACACCCGGCTCACGTCGCTGCCGCTGCAATCATCGGCTCGGTAAAAGAATCGCGGGCTTGCGTCGATTTCGTTTGCTAATCATTTGTAAATCTACAAAATTTAAGCCGGCTCATAAATCTTGAGTCGGCTTTTTATTATCAAACTTATAGGCAGGTGAGATAAATTGAACCTGCCTAAATATAATTTAGCGGATTATCCCTCCTTTTCCATCAACTCGAGACATCGAAGTTCTTTCTCATCTATTTGTTCAATAAGTTCCGACATCCTCACTCCGGCGGCTATCAATTCCTCCGATGTCATTGTTCCCGATGACATTCGTGCTTCCAATTCTTTTTTCTCCACTTCCAACAATGGCAACTCTGCATTGATAGCTTCAAGCTCTTTTTTCTCTTTATAGGTCAATCTATTTGACGCTTCTCTTTTAGGTTTGGTCACAACTGTGGCAGCCTTCTGCTGTGACAAATTCTCCATAGCCATTTTCTCCTTTGCCTCTTGCTCTTTACAATGGCGATAAGTGGAATAATCGCCCGGAAAATCTTTCACCACACCATCTCCTTCAAACACAAACAAATGATCCACTATCCTATCCAAGAAAAATCTATCATGGCTGACTACTATCACACAACCTTTGAATTTCGCCAAATAATCTTCCAACACACTCAACGTGATAATGTCTAAATCATTTGTCGGCTCATCTAATATCAAAAAATTCGGATTTCGCATCAACACTGTTGCAAGATAAAGACGACGTCGTTCACCTCCACTCAATTTGTAGATATATTTCTGCTGAGATTCCGGACTAAACAGAAAATGATTTAAAAATTGGGAAGCACTCAGGGTGGTTTTGTCGTCTATTTTGATGCTCTCGGCTATCTCTCTTACGGCATCTATCACTTTCTTTGTATCATCAAACTCTATCCCTTCCTGGCTATAATACCCCCAACGAATAGTCTGACCTATCTCAAATTGTCCGCTATCCGGCTTCTCTATGCCCAACAACAATTTAATAAACGTGGATTTGCCAACCCCGTTATCGCCTACTATTCCAACTTTATCATATCTTGCAAACACATAATTCCAATCTTTAAGGATTACCTTGTCGCCATAAGATTTACTTATCGAATGAGCTTCGAATATCTTGGACCCTATATATGAACTTTCGACCGACAGACTGACATTTCTCTCTGTCAGATTCACTTTCGAACGTTTCTCCAGTTCATAAAAATTGTCTATCCTATACTTCGCTTTCGAACCTCGAGCTTGTGGCTGACGTCGCATCCAATCCAATTCCGTACGCAACAGATTTTTCACTTTTGCCAACTCTGCCGTCAAATTCTCCATCCGCTCATCTCGCTTTTGAAGATAATAATCATAATTACCTGAATATGTGTAGGTTTGCTCGCGATCAATCTCTATTATCTTATTACATACATTATCCAAAAAATATCTGTCATGAGTGACCATCAATAGCGTTACTCGCTGACGGCTCAAATATTTCTCAAGCCATTCAATCATATCTATATCCAAATGGTTGGTCGGCTCATCCAATATCAACAAATCCGGCTTCGACAATAACACTCGGGCCAATGCCACTCGCTTCACCTGTCCTCCCGACAGACAATCCATTCGTTGCTCGAATTCAGTTATCTTCAATTGTGTAAGTATCTGCCGGGCCATATCTTCAAAATTCCATTCTTCCTTATTCCCGCTTTGCTTGATATTTTCCATCACACTTCGCGACATATCAAATTCCGGATATTGCTCCAAATAGCCTACTCGCAAATCATTCCGGAAAACCACCTGACCACTGTCGTAATCTTCCTTCCCTGAGATGATATTCAATAAGGTGCTTTTTCCCTTACCATTTTGAGCTATAAGTCCTATCTTATCTCCCTCATAAACTCCAAATGTTACATCGGCAAACAACATGCGGTCGCCATACGATTTTGTCAATCCCTCTATTTGCAAATAACTTATCATTGTACTTTTGATATTGTCCAAAAAAGGGGTATGCCACTTTAACATACCCCATCAAATATTAACCTAACATTTATGAAAACTTATATCAACAGTATTCTATCTGTTGAATCTGCCTTCTAACCGTTTTTTTATCTTAGAGTGCTGCCACTACTTCGATTTCAACTAATGCTTGCTTTGGCAATTCTTTTACTGCGAATGCACAGCGTGCAGGATATACTTCTTTAAATTCTGATGCATAGACTTCATTCATTGCTCCAAATAAGCTCATATCGGCAAGCAACACCGTAGTTTTAACAACATTATCAAGTGTTGCTCCAACTTCTGCCAAAATTGCTTTGATGTTAGCGATTGATTGTGCTGTTTGTCCTTTTATATCTTCCGGCATATCGCCTGTTTCTGCATTGATTGGCAGTTGACCTGATACATATACCATATTTCCTACTACTACTGCTTGGCTGTAAGGTCCGATTGCACCCGGTGCCTTTGTCGATTTAATCTCTTTTTTCATTTCTTCAGACTATTTGTTTGTTAATATCTCTGAGCCGCGACCGGGGTTCGAACCCGGGACCTTTTCGTTACGAATGAAATGCTCTACCGACTGAGCTATTGCGGCATTTCCTCCTTTTGGCTTTATGTTTTGTCCTTTTTGGAATAGAAATAACTTTGCGAAGTTAACAATTTTCCGCTAATGCAACAAATCAATTCTCTAATTTTTTTATCATCCTTTTCTCCTCATTTTTGATAAATCGCCTTTTTTTACTAATTTTGCGATGTTTTTATACGAATATTTTTTGTAATTTCATTTTTAACCGACATTTTATATACCATGAAACGTAGTATTTCTACCCTTTTCATCGCTGCAGCTATATGCTCGGCTACAGCTCAAGACAGCAATCAAAATGAAGTCGCCGACGACATCCTCGACCTTAAAGTCGAACTTCGTGCCGACTATCAACACGAATGGCTTGACGGGCATACTATCGACGACAACAGTGGCTTTAAAGGAAAATATCTTAACATTGCAATGAATGGTAACATTTCCGACCATTTCTCCTATTCGTTGCGTCATCGTCTAAACAAAACTTCTTTCGACAGCAATTTTTTCGACGCTACAGATTGGGCTTGGGTTGCTTATTCTGTCAAAAATTGGGAAATATCTGCCGGTAAGCAAGTTGTGGCTATTGGCGGTTTCGAATACGACAGAGCACCTATCGACCTATATTTCTGCTCCGAATTTTGGAATAATGTTGCTTGCTACCAATTCGGTGTCAGCGGTGGATACGCTTTCAAAAACGGCAAAGACAAGCTGACTTTCCAAGTCTGCCAAAGCCCGTTCAGAAATCACACATCCGCTTGGAATCCGAATGCCCGCAATCTGAATATGTTTGCTTACAACCTTATTTGGTACGGCAACCATGGTCCATTCTCTGCTATCTACTCTGTGAATATGCTCGAATACGCTCCCGGACGTTTCATCAACTACATCTCGCTCGGCAATAAATTCACTCACGACAAAGTAAGCCTTGAATTCGACTTTATGAACCGTGCCACCGCCCACCAAACTTTCCTCTTCGACGACTTCTCTCTCGTCGGTGAAATCGCATGGAAACCTAATAAACGTTTCAATATTTTCGGTAAAGTATCCTACGATGTCAACAATTCTTCCAATAACGACCTATACATTCTCCCCGGTACAGAATTGACTCGCGTAGGTGGCGGTATCGAATATTTCCCTTTCATTAACAACAAGCACACAATTCGCCTGCACGCCAATTTCTGCTACACTTTCGGCGACAACGGTAACATAGCAAGCACATTGTCCGACAAAAATTCTTACTTGGATCTTGGATTCACTTGGAAATTCGATATTATTAAACTTAAACGCAAATAATTTCTCATTTATCATGAAATCTTCCAAAAATAAATCTTTTAGCTGGCTCACAGGTATTCCTTGTTTGCTGATCGTGGGAGCTATATTTACATACATCGGTAGCGTTATGGGTGCTTCCAATATGCTTAACACTATCATGAAAACCGCCCACGACCTCCTCCTTAACACTGTGTTCTATCTCATGGGTATATGTGTCATAACAGGTGCTTTAGGCAAGCTGTTCGTCGAATTCGGAGTGGTGTCGCTTATCGAAAAATTGCTCCGACCTTTGATGAAGCCTCTTTTCCGACTGCCAGGTGTCGCTTCGCTCGGGGCAGTACTGACATTCCTCTCCGACAACCCGGCTATCATTTCACTCGCTCACGATAAAAAATTCAGCTCCTATTTCAAAAAATTCCAATTCATTTCGCTAACTAATTTCGGTACTGCTTTCGGTATGGGACTTATTGTTATCGTATTTATGATTGGTCAAGGCTACTTCGCCGAACCGCTTATCGGGCTTGCCGGGGCGTTCATTGGTTGCATCGTATCTACTCGTCTGATGCAATATTTTATTATCAAAGCCTATCCTAAATATGCCGAAGAAAATGTAGTCGTAGAAGAAACTCAGACCACAATAGATACAACCGAAAAGAAAGGCGTTTTTGCTCGTGTCCTCGATTCGCTTCTCGAAGGCGGTAAATCAGGTGTCGACATAGGCTTGGCTATCATTCCCGGCGTGCTGATTATCTCTACATTAGTAATGATTCTGACTTTCGGAACAGGCCCTGACAATGTATATAATGGTGCCGCATATGAAGGCGTAGCACTCCTCCCTTGGATTGGCGAAAAAATCGACTTCGTATTCAATTGGCTGTTCGGCTTCAACGACCCTCACCTTATAGCATTCCCTATCACTGCTCTCGGTGCTGTCGGTGCGGCTCTAAGCCTTGTACCCGAATTTATTACCAACGGGTGGATGGACGGTAACGCTGTGGCTGTTTGCACTGCTATCGGTATGTGCTGGAGCGGGTTCCTTTCCACTCACACTGCCATGCTCGACTCGCTCGGATATCGTCATCTGATTTCTAAAGCTATACTTTCTCACACTATCGGTGGTCTTGCCGCAGCTATCGTCGCACATTGGATATATGTTATAGCAATGTAATAATCCAAAAATCTAAACTTTCCATATAAACTCAAAGCAGTCCTTAAATCATTACAAAGGACTGCTTTTTTGCACACATTCCTAATTTATGTGTATTTTTTATTGCACAAATTATTGAAATGTGTGTAATTTTTCGTACCTTTGCATCCGAAATTAAAAAAAGCAGGTGAGACAAAATTGATTTGAAGCCTGCCAAAACAAAAAAATTGAAATAAAAACTATTAAAAATGAAAAAAATCTTACTTATCGCTGCGACTGCGATTACTGCCGTTTCAGCATCTGCTGAAGGCTACCAAATCAACAATCTCTCATCTCGCCAAGAAGGTATGGCGATGACAGGTACAGGTATGAACCTCGGCTCGGAATCTCTCTGGTACAACCCTGCTGCCGTTGCAATGCAAGAAAAAAAATTCGATTTCGCTTTCGGTGTCTCAGGCATCCTTCCCAAAGTAGAATTCGAAGATGGTGAATACTTCACTAAAACAAAAAGCAAACTATCTACACCTCTTCACTTTCACGCTTCCTATCGCATCAACGACAAATTCGCTTGCGGACTTGTGTTCAACACTCCCAACGGCTCTGCTGTCGATTGGGACGACAATTGGGCCGGGGCTCACATCAACCAAGAAGTAAATATCAAACAATTCAATATCCAACCCACTGTAGCTTACCGCATTCTCGACAATCTTTCTATCGGAGCCGGTATGATGATTACTTGGGGTAATTTCGACATTTCAAAATCCATTCTCCCTGTCGGAGGGTCTACTAATGCCGCTATCGAACAAATGGCAGGAATCCCCGGCCTTGCTCAAATGATTGGCAACAATGCTTTAGCTTCGATGCAATTGGAAGGCTCATCGAAAGTCGGTTTAGGCTTTAACGTCGGTGCTTTTTGGGACATTAACGACAAATGGTCGGTCGGTGCTACATATCGCCACAGCATAACACTCAAAGTCGATAACGGCTCTGCCGAACTCGATTTCATCGACAACGATATGCTCGCTTCTACTGTCGAATCTATGCTCGCAAATAAAATGGGACTATCTAACCAAGTACTCGACCTATCTAAAGTTCGCACCGAACTTCCAATGCCGGGCGTTATATCTGTCGGTGGTAGCTTCCGTCCTACTCGTCAATGGGAAATCGCTGCCGACATTCAATATACTTTATGGTCTGTTTACGACGAATTGCGTATGTATCTCGTAACTCCTGCCGGCGATAAAGAACTCACTAACGATGTTACTGCGACAAGAGACTACAAAAACTCTTTCGCTTTCCGCCTCGGGGCTCAATACCACGCTCTCGATTGGCTTTCTGCTCGTATTGGTTCCTATTTCGACCAAAGCCCTGTTAAAGAGGGACTGCTAAGTCCTGAGACTCCGTCTATGTCAAAAATCGGTATCACTGCCGGTCTTACTTTCCGACCTTTCAAATCATTTGCTATCGATCTTGCCTACGCTCACGTACTTCCGGCTGAAGGCAACCGCACTGACGGCACTAACTACGTCGATATGTTCTCGCAACAAATTGTCAAATTCGGCGGTACTTACAAAGCTTCAGCCAACACTTTCTCTATTGGCTTACGCTACTCTTTCTAACGACAAAACACTAACAATAACGACATAATTAAATCGGCGAGATTACTGATGTGTAACCTCGCCGATTTTTTATTCCACACTTTTCCTCTCCCGAAAATATCCCGGAGAATGCAATTATTTATCTCCCACAGATTTCACAGAGTTCCACAGAGCTTTTATTGTTTAAAATTGCCTTGTCGCCCTTTCAGGCTTTTTGGGCCTTTTAGCCATTTTAGCCCTTGTCGCCCTGTTTGCCCAACCTCCCTATAAAATAATCTGTGCAAATCTGCGTAATCTGCGGGAACTTTAACCATCGGAATCTGCGGGAACACCACACCCCACTAAAAAAAGTAAGGGAACACCCCGAAAGGCATCCCCTCACTACTATTTGTATTTTAAAGCTCGATTATCTTACTACGACTTTCACTGCTTTGCCATCAGCTATCACTACATACACGCCCGGAACCACGTCGTAACGGCTTTCGTCATTACCTACCATTGCTCCGCTTACGCTATATACTGATGATGTTTCAGCTCCGACGACTTCGATGTAACCTTGACCGGCTTTAACTACAGCTCCACTCATCACTGCATCTTCAACACTTGTTTGAATATTACTAATTTCGAGCGAGTTAGTTTTACCATAAAGTGCTACAAACGTACGAGTATCTGTTGTTGACGCTGTCGCAGGTGTTGCTGCAGGGTCAAACTCTGCAAGTTCTGTGCTTGACAACTCCATTCCACTAATTGTTTCGAAGAAATAAAGCGGACGGACTTCGAGAGTAACACTTCCGGTTGGTGCCGCTGCAAGTTCTGCCCATAACACACCTAAGTCATGACCTTTGCCATCAAATACGTATGGACTTGCGAATGAATTTGCATTGTAAACTACACCTAAGTTATAATAAGCCGGTGCTTCAACATCAATTTTACTAATTGTTGCGTTTCCTGAACTGAATGAAGCAGTAACGTTAGATACACCAAGGTCAAATTTACCTGTTCCTTCATAATGGAAACCCTCTTGTTCTTTACATGCCATTCTTTCATATTGCCATGCTTCACCACTTACTGACAAAATCTCATTTGCACTGAATGAAACCGCTTGTTCCATTACTGGAGCTGTTCCGAAACGTCCTTCTACAAATGAACTCATATCTTCCTTATCATAGTATTGTGTAGCGATTGAAAGTTCTACTTTTTCCCATGTAGGATCGATACCTGTAACTTTGATTGCTTTTGGAGCAAAGCTATATTTACTATCCATAACAAGGCTCAAATATTTCTGTTGAACGATTGCATCGCCTTTATATGCTGTCAATTTAGGCATATAAGCCACTACGCATTCGTTGTAAACCTCTTCAGAAATTGCAGGCATTGTAAAGCTGAATGTTACATCCACTTGCTCATAAGTATCTGCCGATTGCAAGTTTGTTTCTTCAATCTCTGTTTGAGCTTTTCCTTTGTCCTTATCCATTGGTTGGAAGAATGGATTAACAAATTCCTCTTCAACTGCAGATAATTTAACCATATTGGTTCCATTCTGTGGAATCACATTACCTGTGATTGCAGCACCGGTTCCGCGAGTTACTGACAATTCTTTTTGTCCTGCCATGGCTTGCGGGGCATTAAGTGTAAATGCAGTTTCTTTGCCAATAGTTGCTTTCGTTCCGGCAACATCATTCAATGTATATGTGTAGCCCATTGTTGCCTTATATGAATTTGTTGAAGGCACACTGTGGTCGTAGATGTAAAGCATTTTACTTTCGGCATTTGGAGCTACTTTGATTACTTCCGTACCATTGACTGTCAAATTCCAATTTGTAACCACACCATCTTTCATTGTGTCTGCTGCGGTGTTTGTCATTTCATCTGTCCACGTTGCGGGAACTTCTGATCTCAAAAGAGCTTTCATTGTCCATTGATAACTACCATTTTCGATTGCACTGATTACATCTTCTTGGTCTGCAACGTTTGTTACTGTAATTTCACCATCTGCCGCAACTGTTACACTTTCTACCAATACTGATTTATCAAGTTGACCTTCTGCTGTCAATGGTACTGTTACATAATTATTATCTGATACTTCAAGAAGCTGCATCACTTTCACTTCTGTCTGATGGTCTGCAGGACGATAGATTGTGAACGGGTTAGATTGAACAGTTACCTCTTTTCCGTCGATTGTGATGTTTAGAACGTAATAGTATTTACCATTCGCAAGTACATTATCATCATCCACCCAAGTTTCATCATTGAATGTATCTGCTGTCCAATCTCCTGTTTCATCTTTAACTGCTCCATTATCACCATTAGCTGTATCAACTTCGCCTGTTACTGCATTATAACGTGTAACAGTGTAAGCTGTTATAGCTAAACCATCGGCATCTTTGACTTCGATATCATAGTTACCATGATAATCTTCTGTCGCTTTCGCACGAATTGACGGGCTACCATGAGCAAGTGTAGTATAGAATACTGATGACGCCGGCTCTGCCACGTTGTAGAAGAATTCCACTGTTTGGAAATAGGTAGGCTCTGCCACCAAGAAGTTACCCGCATTTTGTGCAAGTGTGTAAGATGTTTGAGATGCGATTGCGGCACCGCTTTCATTACCGGTGTCTGAACCATAACCCCAGTTCATGTGGTTATCCCATTGTGAACCCCATGATGCAGATTGACCGCCCCATCCTGTCCATATCTTAGTAGCTCCAAGAATCCACATATAGTCGATTTTGTATCGGATATATTCAGTATCGCTGCCAAGCGAAAGTTTAGCATACGCATCGTCTGTCAATTCTGCTTCCCAAGTAGCACCTGTTTTAACTGCATAATCTTCTACTGCAGAGAATGTAAGGTTATTTGATGAAAGCTCGATGTGCTCTGTTCCTTTCACTGCATTGAAATATACAGGATTTTTCGGTGGCCACATTGTGCTGTAAAGCACATTACCATTACGGTCTTTTACCACTTCACCATTTTCATCGTAAAGAATCCATGCTTCTTGCCATCCGTGTGATGTGGTAGATTTGCGTGGTGTTGTATAGTTTTCAAGTTGTTGGAAGTTGTAACCAACCATTGAGATAAACGGCATTCTATCCACAACTTTTGTCAATGTCAATTCGCCTTCAGCAGGATCATAGCATGCATCATAAAGACGTCCTTCCGACCATGGGTTTTCATCCCCTGTCTCATTATATGATATTTCCACACAATCTGTTCCATCTTCTTGTGCAACGCTTGTGAATTGAACCACTTTGATATTACCTTCTTCCAAATAATCGCCATTATCGCGAGCGTTGGTATTACGCATTGCAAAACCACGAATATAGAATTTACCGTCAGCGTCGTCTTTCACCATTTGCCATTCAGGGCTGATGCGATTATCATTCAACACCGGTGAGCAGAGATAGTAGACAGGATTAGCATCGAAATCGTAAGCTGCCAATTCCCCTTCAGTCGCTACGCCCAACGGATAAACCGGTATTCCCGACTTATACCCTTCAGGAACATCTATTTTGTAAGTTACTGTTTTATTTGCATAATTCAAATAAATTGTGTATATATAAGATGTTTCGCTCTCTACAAGTTGCAATTCATTTCTCTGACTAGAACCTTTAACTTCAATAGAAGACCATTCATTTTCAACCAATTTCAAGGCACCATCACTATCACCGGGACCATCATACAAAGTTCCATCTATATTAAATATAAAATAGATATCTGTTTTACCTTCAGGCAAAGTATATGTAAATAAATTATTCCCTATATAAGTCATCTCAATACCTGTATCCCAGCTATTATATAAACCTCCTTGATGTCCCAAAATTGTTATATTAGCAGGAGCAGGTTCTGAAACTACTTGAACACTTACTGTTTGAGTATTAGTATTTAATATAACTTTGTAAACACCGGTATCAACAAACGGATATGTAAATGAATGGTCACCATTTGATGTTAGCTCTTGATATGATTGAGCCGAATCTGATAGGTCTTTGCTGTCAGCATCTAATGCAAATAAGTAATGAGCATCAGTTCCACTTGACATCTTGATGCAATATGCAAAATAAGTACCTGTATGTAATGATGAATCGTATGTGAAATTATATTCATAGATGCCATCCGCATTGTCATCTGTAATTACTGTACCGTTTGTACCATCCCAATCTCCAAGTTCCGAGATGTCGCCGATGATTCTTACTTCTGACCAAACCGGTTTCGGCTCACTAACTACTGTCACTGTCGGAGTGCCATTGTTGTATGAAATTGTATATACTCCACCTTCCACAAATGTATATGTTACAGAACCCGATGCCACTTCTGTTTTTGCATCTGTATATACATTTGTAAATGTTACTGTCGTTTCAGCTGTTGCTCCTGTGTGAGTGTATGTCCATGTGCCGTCGCCGTTATCTACTGCTCCGGCAAGGTCGATATCCACGCGGTCAAGTGCTACTATCACTTTTACAAGACTATTCGCTGTGTCTAATATTATAGTGTATTCCACACCTTGAACGAAATCATAGTTGAAAGATTTGTTATCCAATTCTGCGTATTCAGCATATCCTACTCCGGCCTTTGTCGCTGTTGCCACATCTATATAACCGATATAACGATTTACACTGTATTCTATTTTAGAATTAGTATATACAGTTACAAAATTGAAATCAGTAGATCCGTTTGCCGCAGCTGTGTATTCATAACTATATACTCCTTCGTTATTTGTAAGTACGGCATCTGCGATTCCCGCAATCTTAATGCTTTCCAAAGCAAGTTTTGAAGTTTCTTCTACTGCTCCTTTATGATTTGCCGCATCATAAGTGATTGAATAAGCCGAGCCCTCTGTGAAAGTAACACCTTCTAACGGATAATCAGTGCTGCCATTAGTCCAATTTTCTGTAAATGTCAATGTTACGCCTGTCTCTGTAGCTTTAGTGTGATTGTAAGTCCATGAATATGGAGCTACAGAAGCGGCATTTTCAAACAACGAACATTTAACACTTACGAATTTGTGTGTCGGAGTGATTGTAAGTTCGTTAGTTTCTACATTGTAAGTGATAACATAGTCCGAACCATTGTAGAATGTCTCGGTTTTTGCTTCCGTTGCGTTTTCAACGCTACCATCATCGTATGTTTCGCTGACGTTGACTGTTGCAGCAAGTTCTTCACCGGAATAAGTAAACGACCAAGTATAAACATCGCCACTTGGTGTAGCAACTCCAACGCTCACACCGTCAAGACCGGTAAGAGCAACACCTGTAAATTGTTTTGTCGGAGTATATACTGACCAAGAACCATCACCATAACTCCAAGCTCCATCGGCAACAGTATACAAATTATTTGTTCCATCGTATTCCAAGTTGTTGGTTTGATCCCATTTGTTATCCCAATTATTATCGGTGGACGCCGGATTCATACGACAAAAGATGAGATTTGTATAGGAAGAACCCGCTGGCGTTGTACCTTCGTATATTCCATCTCCATCAGAGTCAGTCATACTAACCCAAGTTTCTCCATTTCCATAGAAATAAATTGCAAAACGTGCATCAGCCTTTAACCAGTTGGTACCTGGTTTTAGATAGAATGTAATTCCTTCTGTAATATTGCCTGTAATATACTCTGACCAAGAACCATCACCATTACTCCAAGCTCCATCGGCAACAGTATACAAATTATTTGTTCCATCGTATTCCAAGTTGTTGGTTTGATCCCATTTGTTATTCCAATTATTATCGGTGGACGCCGGATTCATACGACAAAAGATGAGATGTGTATATGTTTTATCTGTTGGCGATGTACCTTCATAAATTCCATCTCCGTCAGAGTCAGTCATACTAACCCATGTATCTCCATTCCCATAGAAATAAATTGCAAAACGAGCGCCATCAACATTCCAATTGGTATTGGGTTTTAGATAAAACTTCGTCCCCTTTTCAATAGTCGCGGCATTTGCTACGTCCGGCAGAGCCATGATTGCCACTATCGCAAGCAACAACCTCAGACTTAATGTCTTAAATTTTTGTTTCAACATTTTTGTAAATTTTTAATTAAGTTTATTATTGTTTATTTTCTTGTATTTGCACATCTACAACTATTATCCCACAGAGTATACCCCTACGAGATAAGCGTACGACTATCGCCGTACCGTCTTTTGTATATAAACTTGCATCAATATAAACTACAACTTTCTCGGTATAAGACAGTTAACCAATTATTAAGCAGCCATCAAGCAGCCATCAAGCATACACACGAATCAGAGTTTTCATTATATTAAGTCAAGCCTGCCTACAATAATATCGCAAAATTATGTAAAATATATTTAAACCAGAGGTTTAGCGGTGTTAAAAATTGTTAATACCAAAACAAAATCTCCCTAAATAAAACTCCCGCTGAGTGTAATTATTTATATCCCACAGATTTCACAGAGTTCCACAGAGCTTTTTGATTGGAAATTTGCCTGCAATTATTTACCTCCCGCAGATTTCACAGAGTATCACAGAGGATTTTGATTGTAAATTTGCCTTGTCGCCTTTTTGGGCATTACCCTTCCACTATTAAAGGTGGGAAAGAAGATAGCTGCGAATGTCGTTCATCAGCCAACGTGGTGTGGATGTAGCCCCACAAATGCCAATTCGTTCCACTCCGACAAACCACGACATATCTATTTCGCTCTCTGAGGAGACAAAATAGGTGCGAGGGTTCACACTGAGGCATTGCTGATAAAGCACTTTGCCGTTGGAACTCTTTTTTCCACACACAAACAGCACCACTTCGCGGGCGGCCGCAAATTCGCGAATTTTCGGGATGCGATTCGCCACCTGACGACAAATTGTATCGAAATATTCAAACTTGCCGGTTGTCTTGCGACGTCTTATCTCGTCGATTATTTCGCGAAAGCCCTCAAGCGACTTTGTGGTTTGCGAATAAAGCACCACATTTCGCGACAAATCGACTCTATCCAGATCATCGACCGACTGAATCACTACAGCTTCGCCATCGGTCTGACCGACAAGCCCATTAACTTCTGCGTGTCCGTTTTTGCCATAGATAAGTATCAGCGGACGCTCGTCGGGAGTGGCTGTAAACGACTGCTTGATACGTTGTTGCAACTGCAACACCACCGGACAGGTGGCATCGATGATTTCTATTCCATTCTCGCGTGCAATTCGATACGTCTCAGGTGGTTCGCCATGAGCGCGAAGCAACACTTTGACATTTTTTAAATTTTTAAGGTCGTCATGGGTGATTGTGGTCAACCCATTTTGGCATAAGCGTTCCACTTCGTTAGAGTTATGCACAATGTCGCCAAGACAATAGAGATGCCCCGACTTGTCCAACTCTTCTTCGGCTTTACGGATAGCCGTAACCACACCGAAGCAGAACCCCGAATCTTTATCTATTTCTATTTCAGCCATTCAGGTCGGAAATAACTTTATTATAAAGGTCTATCAGCCATTGATTTTGCTCAGCGATAGTCATCTTATCATTGTTCAAAACATAGGCATCATCGGCTTTACGCAACGGACTTTCGGAGCGAGTGCGGTCGATATGGTCGCGTTCGCACACATTGCGATAGACATCTTCCAACGAAACCGACTGACCTTTTTCCTGCAATTCTTTGTAGCGACGTTCAGCCCTGACTTCAGCCGACGCATCAACGAAAACTTTCATTTCAGCATCCGGAAATACAGTCGTACCAATATCTCGACCGTCCATCACAATACCTTTTTCGGTGCCGAAAGCTTGCTGTTTTCGTACAAGGTCGTGACGGATTTCAGGCACTGCCGCTACCGGGCTGACAAGATTGGAAACTGCGAGAGTACGAATTTCATCCTCCACATCTTCGCCATTAAGCATCGTACGCGACTTTCCTTCGGCATCGACTGCAAAACGAATATCGATTTGTGGTAAGGCTGCCACAAGCGATGCAGCATCAAGGCGATTGTCAGGTGCCATACCTGAACGCATCGCATAGAGTGTCACTGCTCGATACATTGCCCCGCTATCAATATAGGCATATCCGATTTGCTTGGCAAGTTGCTTTGCCATACTGCTTTTACCTGACGACGAATAACCGTCGATTGCTATTATAATTTTATTTTCCGACATACTGTTTCTTTTGTTTGGCGTGTTGAAAATCAGCGACGCAATAATTCTTTAAGATTTGTTGAGAGATTGAGCATAAAGGTCGCCCCCCCCTTGTGCGGACATGCATAGGAAATGCCTAATGCAAACGATTTCACTTTCAACCCCGCCCCTATCGAAAAGCCGGAGAGAAAATTGCGATTGTAGGTCGACATATCCGTACGTGTCTTATAATTGTAGCCCAATCCGATGTAGAATTTGTCGGACGGAGCATACTGAATACCGAAAATCAAGTGTCGAAACAAATTAGACACAAATCCGTCTTTTAGCACTTCTGTGTCGATGCCATTACTATCTGTGTCGTGCGAATAGTAAGGCAAACTCCATTTATTGAGATGACATGCTGTGATTGCAAGTTGAAACGGCGAGCTGCCTAAACGTTGCATCCAACCAAGTTGGATATCCCATGGCAAACGATCATAATCCGTATCGAAACGCTTTACCTGACCTCCAAGATTTTTCAACACCAACGACAGCGACATATCTCGCTCCTCGTCGTAGTAATTTATTCCGAGGTCGGTGGCTATGGCAAATGCAGAATACTGCTCATAGCCGGAATAAATCATCTTCAGATTGATACCTCCTCGCAGGCGATCGGTAAAATCGTGGGCATACATCCCGCTGAACACCACATCTTGAGGAGAAAATGTGCCTGACACTGTGCCGTCGACCTCAGTCTGTGTCATCGAGCCATAACCCATATATTGAATTCCTATCGACCAAGCTCCACGCTCGCCGGCCGTCATTCCATAACGCACCCCGGCAAAATTGCTCGAACCGAAATATCGCATATAGTTGAACCCGATTTGCATTTCAAATTCTGAGCCGAGCAATGCCGGATTCTGTTCCACAAGATTTATGTCGTCGTCAACCACTGCAATGCCGGAACCGCCAAGAGTGTAGGCATGTGTCGACGACGGAACTTCCAAAAAGCTATAAGCCGATGAACCTTCCTGTGACATCGCTACTGCTACCGACAATATTGCAGCTAATATCGTAAATTTAATTCTCATTTTTGTCTATTTACTTTGCAAGGATAAATTATCCCGAAAGAGCTTCTATAAATTATTTGCCTTGAAATATCGAAACTCCCCCTTATCTATAACGAAAGAATAAGCAAAGTATTATAGCTTCACAATTATTTTTATCTGACACCTTTCCTAAACCGCTACAATCTGACTTGCCGGAAGACAAAAAGAGTGTATCGATGCAAAAAGGGGCATTCCCTGAGAAATGCCCCTCTTTATAAGAAATCTATATTGATTAAACAATACCTTGTTCCAACATAGCTTGAGCCACTTTCATGAAGCCGGCGATGTTAGCACCCTTAACATAGTCAATAGTTCCATCTTCTTTCTTACCGTATTTAACGCAAGCAGAGTGGATGCTTTCCATGATATAGTGGAGTTTTTCGTCAACTTCAGCACCTGACCAGCTGATGTGCATTGCATTTTGAGTCATTTCAAGACCTGATACAGATACACCACCTGCATTAACTGCTTTACCCGGAGCGAAGAGGATACCGCTTGATTGGAATGTTTCGATAGCTTCAGGAGTACAACCCATGTTAGAAACTTCGCAGCAGCACCATGTACCGTTAGCGATAAGTTCTTTAGCGTCGTCACCATTAAGCTCGTTTTGGAATGCACAAGGAAGTGCGATGTCGCATTTCACACTCCATGCTTTCTTTCCCGGTGTAAATTTAGCTGCTTCAGGGAATTTAGTAGCCATATCTTCTACTTTGTTGCGGTTAGAAGCACGCATTACAAGCATATAGTCAATCATTTCTTTTGTGATGCCGTTAGGAATTTCGCATACACCGTCAGGACCTGAAACTGCTACTACTTTTGCCCCGAGTTCAGTTGCTTTCAATGCTGCACCCCATGCCACGTTACCGAAGCCTGAAAGAGCTACTGTGCAACCTTTAAGATCTTTACCTGCTGTTTTAAGAACGTGTTCTACGAAATAGAGAGCACCGAAACCTGTTGCTTCAGGACGGAGGATAGAACCACCCCATGTAGCACCTTTACCTGTCAATACACCTACGTTGTATTCACGAGCAAGTTTTGTATACATACCGAAGAGGTAACCGATTTCACGACCACCTACACCTACGTCGCCTGCAGGAACGTCTGTATCAGGACCGATGTTGTTCCACAATTCAAGCATAAATGCTTGGCAGAAACGCATGATTTCAGCATCTGATTTGCCTACAGGATCGAAGTCAGAACCACCTTTACCACCACCCATAGGAAGTGTTGTAAGTGCATTTTTGAATGTTTGTTCGAATCCTAAGAATTTCAACATTGAAGGGTTTACTGCTTTGTGGAAACGAAGACCGCCTTTGTAAGGACCGATTGCACCGTTAAATTGCACGCGGTATCCAAGGTTAGTTTGTACTTCGCCTTTGTCGTCTACCCATGTTACGCGGAATGTGAAAATACGATCAGGTTCTACCATACGTTCGATGATACGAGCCTTTTCGAATTCAGGATGTTGATTGTAAACTTCTTCGATTGAGTGAAGAACTTCAGTCACTGCTTGGAGATATTCGTGTTCTCCGGGATGTTTTGCCTCAAGATTGGCAAGAATTGTCTTAATGTCCATGTTTTACCGTTTAGATTTAAATGGTTAATTTACCTGAGTACAAAAGTACTCCCTTTTTTTGACAAGTGCAAGTTTTTTCCGATAATTTTATTCTTTTTTGCGATAATATGTTTTACAGCAGTATTTTTCGATTTGTCTCTTACCTATAAAAAAATAAGAGCCACCCGAAAGCAGCTCCTATTTGTATTTATTTTATCTTCGATTATTTTTGAGTGAAGATTACGATACGGTTCCAATCGTTTTGTTCTTCGTTGTTGTAAGGTTGTGAGTTGTCACCTTCTGCATCCGGAGTAAGACGTTCGCTGTCGATTCCGTAATTTACAAGAGCTTCGATAACAGCATTTACACGTTTTTCAGAAAGTTCCATGTTGTATTCAGGGTTACCTGTGTTTCTATCTGCATAACCTACAACGTTGATTTTTGCTTCAGGATTTGCTTTGAGCCATTCTGCCATGTTGTAGATATTCACTTCTTCAGACTTCATGATTTTAGCTGAGTTGATGTTGAAGCGAACTGTTGAGAACAATGGAGCTTCTACGCAATCTTTAACAACTTGCACTACAGGTTCCGGACATGGAAGTTGAGCTTCGCATGCTGCAAGTTTTTGACCTGCTTCGAGAAGACCGGCACGAAGTGTGTTAACTTCTCCGTTAAGAGCTGCGATTTGAGAAACATAGTCACATTCGTTGAATTTGTTCCAACCACGACCACCGATATTGATGTTGAAACCACCGATAGCGGCTACGTTAGCATCGATAGGATCTCCATAAGAGCAAAGGTTCCAGTTGTCGCCGTAGAATGTAGCACGTGCTTCAGCGAAGAAGTCTACATATTTGCAAAGACGGAAACGGAATTGGATACCGGCTGTTACAGGAAGTGTCCAAGATTCATCTTTGATGCCTTTGTCACCTGTACCGTTGATGTTAGAAGCAGCGGCAAATGTTTTGTCTGCATCGTTTACTCTCCATGTGTAGTCACCACCAAAACCTGCGAAAGGAATGATGCTGAATACGCGGTTAGGATTAACACCACCAAGTGAGTTAAACATATCCCACATCAATTCAAAGTTAACATTCACGTGTTTTGCACGAGTCCAACCATTCATTGGTTCTGCTTTTGTCGGGTTATCCCAGTGAAGAGCTCCACCAATTGCGTTGATACGGAATCCTAAGTATGGAGACATCCAACGACCGAAACCAAAGTTATATGCTACTGTCATACGTTCGCGTGCGATAGCATCGATTTCTCTGTCAACGCCAACTCCTCTTTCTACGAAAGGCTGGTTGATACCTGCACCTAATTGGATGAACCAATTGTCACGCCAGTTAGCGAAATAATGATCATTGCTGTCACATTCGTAAGTTGTTTCTGATACAGCCACAACTTCTTGAGCGTTTGCTTCAGATACACAAAATGCACCTGCACAAAGAGCTGCAAAATAGTAAAGATTTTTAACTTTCATATTAACTTTATTTAGTTACACATAAATTATTTCCTTGCTTAATTATTTTCTTGCTTGTAAAACACCATATCAATATAAGGTGTTCAATATTCGGTGCAAAGTTAAAACACTTTTTTCTAAAAAACAAATATTTACATAATTTTTGTTAATCCTTTCACCAAAACAATCTACATATTTGGATGCATCGCAAGTTTTAGTTATCTTCGCGAATAATTTTGACTATTTAAATATGCGAAAGCACAAAATATATAAATTATCGTTGGAAAACGAATCGACTCTTGAGAACATCCATTCAATTAGGATGTCGCCTATTCGTCTGATTATCACTATAATTGCCGCTACTATTTTCGCTTTAATAATCGTAGGTGCGTTGATTATGACGACTCCACTTAGAACTTTACTTCCGGGATACTTGTCGAAAAATGAACGTATCAACACAATTGAAGTCATGATGAGACTCGATTCTTTGACCACAGAACATCAAAATCTTCAAACATATTTAAATAATATTCTTACTATCTACGATACTGATAGAGCACTGACAGACTCTGTTATTTTTCAAAATTCTTCCAAAACGCTCCCTCTCGATTCATTATTGCCCGTTTCTCAACAAGAAGCCGAATTTATCAAAATGATGGAAGAAAAAGAAAAATACAACATTTCCATTCTCGCTCCACTTGCTGCAGAAGGCATGATTTTTGTTCAACCTGCCGATGCCTCAATAATTGCTGAAGAAACCGAAAACTCGTTCTCTGTCAAAATCATCCCGCCAATAGGTGCCGATATTAATGCCATTTCCGACGGTATCATCATCGATAGCTATTATTCCGGTTCTACCGGGGCATACACTTTAATCATTCAACACAACAAAGGCTTTCTTTCCAAATATTCCGGAATAGGTCAGCCTTTGGTCGAAAAAGAGAACACCGTCACAAGTGGCCAACGTATTGCTTTTTCTAACGATAAAGTGAATCACTTCATCTTGGAAATGTGGCGTAACGGCACTCAAATCAAACCATATAATTACATTAAAGAACAAGATTTCAATGCCACTCCGATTGTTGATGAAGACATCGGAAGAGGTCGATAATCAGAATAAAGCCTATGGATAAGGTAAAAAATATTGCAATTTTAGGCAGCACAGGCTCGATAGGAACTCAAACTTTAGACATTATTGCGGAATATCCCAACAGATTTCGTGCTACACTGCTTACTGCCAATAAAAATGTCGAGCTACTCGCTCTTCAAGCAATGAAATTCAAACCTGAAAAGGTCATCATTGCCGATAAATTGCTATACCCGACACTCAAAGAACGTTTGGCAAAATTTCCAATTGAAGTGGAAGCCGGAGCTGATGCCATTGCTCATGCTGTATCTATGCCTGACATTGACACTGTTGTTACTGCAATGGTTGGTTACAGCGGGCTTGCTCCTACTATCAACGCAATTAAAGCCGACAAGACAATAGCTTTAGCCAACAAAGAGACTCTCGTCGTGGCAGGTAGCCTGATAAATAAATTGTTAAGTCAATCCAAATCGAAAATCATACCTGTCGATAGCGAACATTCTGCAATTTTCCAATGTCTTGAAGGCGAAAGCACCGAACAAGCTCAAAAAATAATTCTGACAGCAAGTGGAGGTCCTTTTCGGACAAAATCAATCGACGAACTGCGTTACGTCACCGTAAAAGATGCCCTTAATCACCCAAATTGGGATATGGGAGCCAAAGTTACAATCGATTCTGCTTCTATGATGAACAAAGGATTCGAAATGATTGAAGCTCATTGGCTCTTCGGGTGTCCCGCAAAGCAAATCGAAATCGCTGTACATCCCCAATCAATCGTTCACTCTATGGTACAATTCACCGACGGCTCTGTTAAAGCTCAATTAGGCGTGCCGGATATGCATCTTCCTATCAGATACGCCTTAGGATACCCCGAACGTCTTTCTACTAAGCAACCTCCTCTTACCCTCTCTCAATATAGTTGCTTGACTTTCGAAGCTCCGGATATGAATAAATTTCCTTTGCTGTCATTCGCTTTCGATGCTATTGAAATTGGCGGGAATATGCCTTGTATCCTAAACGCCGCTAACGAAATCGCTGTCGATGCATTCCTTAATGAAAAAATTAAATTCATTGATATGCCTAAACTCGTAAGCGACACTATGCAACATATCAATTTTATCGCAAATCCTACCTATGACGACTTTGTCGATACAAATAAAGAAGCAAGAGAATTTGCAACTTCTCTAATCAAAAACTTTCAGTAAACATATAACACTTTATAATATAAATGGAAACGTTTCTTATTAAAGCAGCACAATTAATCTTGGCTTTTGCCATACTCGTGATTATTCACGAATTCGGACATTTTATCTTTGCAAGAATTTTTGGTGTCAAAGTTGAAAAATTTTACCTCTTTTTCAATCCTTGGTTTACTATATTTAAATGGAAACCAAAAAAATATTTTGGATTTTTTGGCAAAGAAAAAAAACTATGCGATGAAAATGACAGTCAAAATTCATCAGACGAAAACTCTAAAAAGAAATCTTTTTGGAAAGACACTGAATACGGAATTGGATGGCTCCCTCTCGGTGGCTATTGTAAAATAGCAGGGATGATTGATGAATCTATGGACAAAGAGCAAATGGCTCTACCTCCGAAACCATGGGAATTTCGCATCAAACCGGCTTGGCAACGACTTTTAATTATGATAGGCGGAGTGCTTTTCAACTTCATTCTCGCCATTTTTATCTATGCAGGTATAGCTTTCTTCTACGGCGACGAATATGTCCCTTTGAAAGAGACTAAAGGCATGCTTGTTTATTCTGACAAAGCCATTGAAGCCGGCTATCAAGATGGTGATATTCCTTTGACTGCCGATGGCAATATTGTTACAAATCTCGAAGATGACCTTTTCACTATTGGCGATGCGAAAGTTGTAACTGTACTTCGTAACAATTCCGACACAATCACCATTGCCAATCCCAAAAATTTTATGCTGTCATTCAACCCGGAAACTGACTCACGCGGTCTAAATTTCATACATTTGGCGTTCCCTACAAAAATTAAACAATTCACTCCCGGAAGTGCAGCTGAAAAATATGGATTTGCTATCAACGACGAAATCATAGCTGTCAATGGTAATGACACCCGCAGTTTTGATAAATTCCAAGAAGCTCTGAAAGGCAATGCCAACAAAGAGTTGACTTTCACTGTCGTCAGGGCCAATACTTCAGGTGCTTCCGACACTCTCAATCTCATCGCGAAATTAGATAATAATGCCAAATTGGGTTTCCAAGCATACACCGGAAAAGGCGACGACTTAAAAGCAAACTTCAACACTTGTCATATTGAATATGGTCTTTTCGAATCGTTCCCTCGCGGAGTAGAAAAAGGAGTGAACCAACTTTCAGATTATGTTTCTTCCATGAAATATGTATTTACAAAAGAAGGAGCTCAAAGCTTAGGCGGATTCGGAACAATTGGAAGCATATTCCCGGAATCCTGGAATTGGGAGGCTTTTTGGAACATTGCAGCTTTCCTTTCTGTTGCTCTTGCTTTTATGAACATTCTCCCTATTCCGGCTTTAGATGGAGGTCATGTATTATTCCTACTCTACGAAGTAATCACTCGTCGCAAACCAAGTGATAAATTCCTTGAAAGAGCTCAAATGATTGGCATGGCAATACTCTTACTTCTACTTCTATACGCTAACGGAATGGATATTATACGATTATTTCAATAACACTTGAAAAAATGGCTAACAAAATCATAAAACTAAAAAAAGGTAAAGACGAATCACTTCGCCGTCTTCATCCTTGGGTTTTCTCCGGTGCTATTGCCTCTCTACCTGAAAATCTTGAAGAAGGCGATCTCGTCGAGGTTGTGTCTTATGATGGAGACAGCATCGGTGTAGGGCACTATCAAATAGGTAGTATCGCTGTCAGAATACTTGATTTCGGCACAAATACCCTTAAGCCGACTTTCTTTGAAGATCGCCTTAATGCCGCTTACCAACTACGCAAATCACTCGGACTTATTCGTACTGACAATAATTGTTTCCGCCTTGTCCATGGCGAAGGCGATTTTTTACCGGGTCTTATTGTCGACATATATGATAAAACTGCCGTAGTTCAAGCTCACTCTCCCGGAATGCACTTTTGTCGTGAACAAATTGCCGATGCTTTACTCAACATTTCTGACGCAGATATAAAAAATATTTATTATAAAAGTGAAACAACTCTCCCTTATAAAGCACACTTAGATGCTGTCAACGAATATATCCGAGGAGAATACGATTCAAATATCGCAACAGAAAATGGACTATATTTCAACATCGACTGGCTAAAAGGACAAAAAACCGGTTTTTTTGTTGATCAACGCGACAATCGTAAACTTCTCGAACACTATGCAAAAGGGAAAAAGGTGCTAAATATGTTTTGCTACACAGGCGGATTCTCCGTCTATGCGATGCGAGGAGGTGCATTAAGTGTAGATTCTGTCGATAGCTCAGCAAAAGCCATAACTTTGACTGATGCAAACATCGACCTCAATTTTCCGGGCGACAACCGCCATAAATCACACGCAGTCGATGCTTTCAAATTCCTGTCTGAAATGAAAGATGGGGATTATGACCTTATTATTCTCGATCCTCCGGCATTTGCCAAACACAGAAATGCACTCAAAAATGGGCTTATCGGATATCGTAAACTAAATGCAAAAGCTTTCGACAAAATCCGTTCCGGCGGAATTCTGTTTACATTCTCTTGTTCTCAAGTCGTAACCAGAGAAATGTTCCGACTTGCTGTATTTAGTGCGGCAGCAATGTCAGGACGTAAAGTCAGAATCCTTCATCAATTGACACAACCTGCCGATCACCCTATCAGCATTTATCACCCGGAAGGTGAATACCTTAAAGGGTTAGTACTTTATGTAGAATAACATTAATCTAAATCATAATTACGCATGAAAAAAATTGTTTCATCTCTATTATTAGGATCTATGCTGACAATTTCAGCCACTCAAGCAAATGCTAATGCTCCTGCCGACTTCAATTATCACGTCGACAGATTTGCCGATATCGAAGTTTTAAGATACTATGTTCCTGACTTCGACAAACTGTCACTTAACCAAAAGAAAATGGTCTACTACCTTTCTGAAGCAGCACAAATGGGCAGAGACATCATTTGGGATCAACATGGCAAATACAATCTCCAAATTCGTCAACTTTTAGAAAGCATCTACACCAATTACAACGGCGATAAAACCTCTGCCGATTGGCTCGCTTTCGAAAAATATCTTAAATTAGTTTGGTTCGGTAATGGCATTCATCACCACTACTCTACTGAAAAATTCACTCCGGAATTTTCCAAAGAGTTTTTTATTGTTCAAGCTGAAGCCCTTCCTAATGGGAAACCTGCAGAATTTGAAACTCTCCTTACTGTCATTTTCGACCCTTCTGTTATGGCTAAAGGTGTCAATCAAGATGGCTCTCAAGATGTAATCACTACCTCTGCCAACAATCTTTATGAAGGAGTAACCCAAGCAGAAGTAGAGCAATACTTTGCTAATCTCAAAGATCCAAACGACAAAACTCCTATTTCGTATGGACTAAACACTAAAGTTGTTAAGAAAAATGGCATCATTACTGAAGAAGCCTACCACTTAACCGGGTTATATGGAGATGCTATTGCTGAAATTATATATTGGTTGACTAAAGCAAAAGAGGTGGCAGAAAATGATGCTCAACGTAATTACATCACAACACTTATTGATTACTATGTAACAGGCGACCTAAAAAAATTTGACGAATATTCTATCGCTTGGGTAAAAGATCTCGATTCTGAAGTAGATTTCGTCAATGGCTTCATCGAAAGCTACGGCGACCCTCTCGGTATGACAGGTGCTTGGGAATCATACGTCAACTTCAAAAATATCGAAGCATCTCACCGCACTAAACTAATCTCTGACAACGCTCAATGGTTTGAAGATAATTCACCTGTTGATCCTCGATTCCGTAAACCGGAAGTTAAAGGTGTTTCTGCTAAAGTCATTACTGCTGCTAACCTTGCCGGAGACGCATTCCCCGCTACTGCTATCGGAATCAACCTCCCTAACTCAAACTGGATACGTGCTATTCATGGCTCTAAATCAGTTACAATCGAAAACATTACAGAAGCTTATGCTATGGCTTCAAAAGGTAACGGTTTCAACGAAGAATTTGTAATTGATGATAAAACCCGTAAACTCCTCGACGAATATCTCTACATCACAGATATGTTGCACACCGACCTTCACGAATGTCTCGGACATGGTTCCGGTCAGCTTCTTCCCGGTGTAGACCCTGATGCAATGAAAGAACATGGATCTACTCTCGAAGAAACTCGTGCCGACTTGTTTGCCCTTTACTATCTTGCCGACCCTAAACTGATAGAACTCGGCATCCTTGACAATCCTGACGCATATAAAGCTGAATATTACAAATATATGATGAACGGTCTCATGACTCAATTAAACCGTATTGAACCCGGAAAAGATATTGAGGAAGCACACATGCGTAACCGTCAGCTTATTGCTAAATGGATTCTTGAACATGGGAAAAAAGGTAAAGTCGTAGAACTTAAAAAGAAAGGTGGCAAATCCTACATCAAAATCAACAGTTATGAAAAAATGCGTGGACTTATCGCTGAACTTCTCGCTGAAGTTCAACGCATTAAAAGCGAAGGCGACTATAATGCTTGCAACAAGCTTGTAAACGACTATGCCGTTAAAGTCGACCCTAAACTTCATAAAGAAGTACTCGACAGATATGCCACCCTCGACATCCCTCCTTACAGAGGCTTCGTAAACCCGGTTTATAAACTGGTTTTGGATAGTAATGGCAACATTATTGACATAACTATCGATTATTCTGAAGGTTATGTTGACCAGATGCTTCGCCTATCTCGCGACTATTCTACACTGACCAAATAATCTATTTTCGTTAACTTTATAATTAAAGGCTGATTGATCGATTTGGACCAATCAGCCTTTGAACAAAATCTGAAGATATGCAAAACTCTTTTCAATCTATTAAACAGCAATTTTTCATTTATCGAAACGGTCTGATTGCTGACCAACTTAGAGCAGCAGGTATTAATTGCTATAAAATAATTTTCGGTTTAAATGTACCTCAAATTGCCCAAATTGCTCGCCAATTCACTCCTTCCATGGCACTTGCCGATGCTCTTTGGCAAGATTGTGGCATTCGTGAATCCCGTCTGCTCGCCACCTATTTATTCCCCCATTCAGAAATTTCTTTAGATAAGGCCAAAGCTCTTGTTGAAAATTTACAAACTACCGAAGAAGCCGATATGCTGTGTTTCAGATTACTTAAACACTTAAGTTTTGCAAAAGAGATTATTGACTTATATTCCGCATCTGACAATAAACTTCATGTTTATTGTACAAAATCACTTTTAAAACATATTTCCTAACACCCACTTTCATATAAATTATGCGACTAAATGGACGAAGAGAAAGTTCGAACGTCGATGACCGACGCGGACGTAAAACAGGGAAAATTGCCGGAATTGGCGGAATCGGCGGACTTTTAATTGCTGCCCTTATCACTTGGCTATCCGGCGGTGACCCTATCAGTGTTATAACTCAAAACGGTTCAGAAATTTTTAATTCCTCGGAAACGTCAACATCCTATACTCCATCTGCTGAAGAGGAGGCTTTGGCTAAATTTTCAAAACAAATTTTGGCCGGGACAGAAGATGTGTGGACAAAAGAATTTGAAAAATTAGGACTAACCTACCAACCGCCTCGATTAGTCCTTTTCACTGATAACGTACAATCAGGCTGCGGTGGTGCATCTTCATCTACAGGTCCGTTCTATTGCTCTGCCGACCAAACCGTTTATATCGACCTATCGTTTTTCCAACAGATGGAACGCCAAATGAAAGCCGGCGGTGATTTTGCTTTTGCCTACGTGATTGCTCACGAAGTAGGACACCATGTACAATATCTTCTCGGCACATTGCAAAAAGCACACAACCGGATGAGTCGTGTAAGCCAAACCGAAGCCAATCAAATCAGCGTTCGCCTTGAATTACAAGCCGATTTCTATGCCGGTATTTGGGCTTTCCACGACAATGAAATGTATAATTCGCTTGAGCCGGGCGATATTGAAGAAGGTCTGAATGCAGCATCTAAAATTGGTGACGACTATCTACAAAAGCAAGCACAAGGCTACGCTGTGCCGGAAACATTCAATCATGGCACGTCCGAGCAACGAACCCGATGGCTAAAAAAAGGTGCTGAAACAGGCAATATAAATCTTGGAGACACCTTCTCTCAACCTTACTCAAGTCTTTAATATTATCCCTCCTAACGAAAAAGAGCCTCCCGGCTCTTTTTTCATATTCTATCTAATACAGTTTCTATTAATTTCTTTACGTAAGGTTTATAATCTGTATTGGCTTTTGACAATCGCCGCTCTGCTATTATACAGCATACCGTCATCGCATTATGTCCTAAAAGTCGTGCCATACCTTGGAGACAAGCACTTTCCATTTCAAAATTTGTAATTGGACGACCTTTATATCTGAACGTCTCTATCTTATTATTCATATCCGGATCAGCCAAAGGCAATCGCACCATTCGCCCTTGCGGTGCATAAAAGCCGACAGCAGCTATCGTATAGCCTCGCAACATATCATCTCGTCCTATCTTTTCTACAAGCATCGGAGAAGCATCCACCGTATATGGTGCAGGCAATAAATCACTCCACCCTAAATGCTGACAAAATTCTCTTTCAAATTCTAAATCACACACTGAATTGCGATCAGCGTAAAAATTCAATATCCCGTCAAATCCCATCCCTTTTTCTGCTATGACATAATCTCCGACGTGAATATCTTCTTGCAACGAACCCGATGTGCCGACTCTGACGAGATTCAAACTACGATGAACGGCACGTACTTTGCGAGTAGTGAAATCTATATTTGCCAATGCATCTAATTCTGTAATGACAATTTCTATATTGTCCGGGCCAATTCCATGTGATATACACATTATAGGCTTTCCCTTATATGTACCACCTATGGCATGAAATTCTCGCGAACTGACATTGTAATCTATCTTATCAAAATAAGATGCTACCATATCCACTCTTCCGGGATCTCCTACTAATATTATATTATCACATATCTGCTCCGGTTTTAGATGAATATGGAATACGGAACCATCCGAATTTATGATTAATTCCGACGCCGGAATAACTCGTTCTTTATTCATATTTTTCAATCTTATTTAAGGTACATTTACTAATTAACAATTTCATCCAAGTATTGTTCACAAAATTAATAAAAAAAGATATAAATCAAAACTTTTTTGATTTATAAACCAATAATCCGAAATATTTTGTAATTTTGCAATTGTCTACGACTTAGGAAAGATGCCGGAGTGGTCGAACGGGACGGTCTCGAAAACCGTTGTACTCGCAAGGGTACCCGGGGTTCGAATCCCTGTCTTTCCGCATTATAATGGCATAAATGGTAAACTACTCTATTTATGCCATTGTTTTTTATAATTATTTTGCCAAGCTATATTTTCTCATCTTGCTTACCATATCGTTCAAAAAACATGGGCTGCATCAATTGTTGACACAGCCCACATATAAATAAAATTCACTGATTAATCTTCCAATTTGTGAATTACAAGACCTGAACGCAATTTAGGTTCAAACCAAGTAGTTTTTGGAGGCATAATATTGCCTGTGTCAGCTATGTTGATGAGCTGATCCATAGTAACAGGATAAAGAGCAAGTGCCATTTTCATTTCACCGCTATCTACGCGACGTTTCAATTCTCCAAGTCCGCGGATACCACCAACGAAGTCAATACGTTTGTCTGAGCGTAGGTCGGTAATTCCGAGTATATCACGAAGAATAAGATCACTTGAAACTGTTACGTCAAGCACTCCGATAGGATCTTGATCGTTATATGTACCTTGTTTTGCAGTCAATGAGTACCATTCTCCATCTAAATATAAAGAGAAATTATGAAGTGCATTTGGATGATAAATTTCAGCACCTTTCTTTTCAACATCAAAATTCACTGCTATTTTTTCAAGGAATTCTGCCGGAGTCAAGCCATTAAGGTCACGTACTACGCGGTTATAGTCAATAATTTTGAGGTGAGAAGCAGGGAATGCGACTGCTAAGAAATAGTTATATTCTTCATCGCCACGATGATTTGGATTATTTTGTGCTTTTTCGTTACCTACTAATGCGGCGGCAGCCGAACGATGATGTCCGTCAGCAATGTATAGGTTAGGGATTTTTTCAAATTCTTCTGTGATTTGAGCGATAGTCGCTTCATCTTCGATTACCCAGAATGTATGTCCGAAGCCATCATCAGGAGCTACAAAATCATATTCAGGTTCACCTGCAGTCACCTTACGGATAATACCTTCAAGCACTTCATTATCAGGGAAAGCAAAGAACACCGGCTCGATGTTAGCGTTGTTGATACGCACGTGTTTCATACGGTCTTCTTCTTTGTCGCGACGAGTCAATTCATGCTTTTTAATTCTGCCTTGCATGTAGTCTTCTACCCATGCTCCGACAACAAAACCATATTGAGTGCGACCGTCCATTGTTTGAGCGTAGATGTAATAGTTTTCTTTAGCATCTTGCACCAACCAACCTTTTTCTTGGAACATTTTGAAATTTTCGACAGCTTTGTCGTAAACTTTTGGATCATGTTCGTCAGTTCCCGGTTCGAAATCAATTTCAGGTTTGATGATATGATAAAGTGATTTTTCGTTTCCTTCCGCTTCTTTTCGTGCTTCTTCACTATTAAGAACATCGTAAGGACGTGATGCAACTTGTTCAATCAAGTTTTTTGGAGGACGAACCCCCTTGAAAGGTTTTACCTTTGCCATGGTTGTTTTAGATTTAGTTGGTTATTATTATTATAAAAAATTTTCACGGTTTAAACGTGTTGCACGTTCACACTTCAAAATTATAATTTAATTTGCAAACGTGCAACAGATTATGCTGTTTTTTATCAAATTTCTTTTCTGATAATAGTTTGATTACGATCAGGTCCGACAGAGACGATACAAATCGGGACATTCAATTCTTTTTCAAGAAACTCAATGTAGGCATTAAATTCAGCAGGGAATTCCGATTCGTTTTGCATTTTGGTCATATCTGTTTGCCAGCCTTTTATCTCTTCATATACAGGTTCAATTTCTTCATCTTTGACATCGAATGGAAATTGACGTGAGATTTCTCCATTGATTTTATAAGCTGTACATGCTTTGATTGTTGCAAATCCATCAAGCACATCACTTTTCATCATAATCAATTTTGTAACTCCATTAATCATGATTGCATATTTGAGTGCTACAAGATCAATCCATCCACAACGGCGTTCTCTTCCGGTTACTGCTCCATATTCGTGTCCGAGGTCGCGAATAGTTTTGCCGGTTTCATCAAATAGTTCTGTTGGGAATGGTCCACTTCCTACTCGTGTACAATATGCTTTAAAAATACCAAAAACATCTCCTATTTTATTAGGAGCAACACCCAATCCTGTACAAGCTCCTGCAGTTACTGTGTTTGAAGAGGTAACAAATGGATATGAACCAAAATCCACATCGAGCATAGTGCCTTGAGCTCCTTCGCATAAAATGGATTTGTTGTCTGACAAAAATTGGTTGATTACGTATTCACTGTCTATGATATCATATTCTTTGATATATTGAATACCTTCCATCCATTTTTGTTCTAATTCTTCTACATCAGTATCCCCTCCGAGTTGATTGAGCATTGAGATATGTTTTGCTTTTGCAGTGGCATATTTTTCTTCAAAATTATGAAAAACATCACCTACTCTCAATCCGTTGCGAGATATTTTATCTGTATATGTTGGACCGATACCTTTTCCGGTGGTACCAATCTTGCCGGCACCTTTAGCTTTTTCATTCGCCGCATCAAGCTTACGGTGGGTAGGCATTATCAAATGTGCCTTCTTGGAAATTTTCAAAATTTTCTTTATATCCACTCCACTTTGCTCCAATGCTTGTGCTTCTTCCATAAATAGGATTGGATCGAGAACAACGCCATTGCCAATTACATTGACATTGCCTTGAAATATTCCTGATGGAATTGAGCGAAGCACATATTTCTTGTCTTCAAATTCAAGTGTATGACCGGCATTTGGTCCGCCCTGAAATCTTGCTACTACATCGTAGCGAGGAGTCAGTACATCCACCACTTTCCCTTTTCCTTCATCTCCCCATTGAAGACCGAGAAGTACGTCTACTTTCATATTGAATTTTCTTATTTATTTAGTTTTGCTTTTTCTTTTTCTATCTTTTTGTTTCGTCTCACACAAGCAGAGCATAATCCATATACATTAACAGAAAAATATGATGGCTGGAATGCTGTGTATCTTTGTGCAGACAAGCTCTTAAGGATTTCTTCATTTTTCACTTCTTTTATTTTGCCACATTCATTGCAAATAAGATGGAAGTGGTTACCTTTAGAAACTTCGTATTTAGCTTGGTGAGAACCAAATTGATGTTTTCTTAACAATCCACATTCTGTCAACAAATCCATTGTATTATAGACAGTTGCCAAACTTACATGATATGAATCCGATTCTAATGCTTTATAGACATCTTCAACACCGAAATGGAGCCTCATCTCAAAAACCTTTTCCAATATTGCAAAACGCTCAGGGGTCTTTCGCAATTTCTTTGATTCTAAGAATTGCGAAAACTCTTTATTTGCATCTTTAAGTGAATCTTGCTCTATCATTTCTTATTATGAATCGTTTGCTATGGAATGTTTAATCAAACATTTATTGAGAGGATTTTACACTAATCCTTTGCACTGCAAAGTTAATACTTCTTTGCCATTTATTCAAATGATACCACAAAAAATATTCTTCAAGACAAAGCCACTTAAGGTTTGCAGAGTTCAACGGCAGATTATCATTTCAACCTATGGAGGCATAAACCGGATAACGAGACCTCGCTAACAGTCATTTTCAAACCGGAAAACAACTGACAAAAAAACTTCCGCAATCGGATCATGACTGCGGAAGCATTATGATTATCTACACTCCTTGTTTCGAACGCAGGAGTATCGCTGTTAAGCGGAAAGTCGGAAATTATCCATAGATGATTTTGCCATTTTCATCGCGGTTTGGCTATTTGACTACTATTTTCTTTTCTGCCGTTTCAATGCCATTGTCAGAGGTGGCTTTGACGATATAAATGCCGATAGGAAGTGTGTCGGTCGATAGCGACACTTCGTCCTCTCCGCTTGCCTCAGCCACTTTAACCCCGACAAGGTCATAAACCGACAAGGCGATTTTACCCTCGCCGTTTACCTTAACGCAGATCGAGTTGCTTCTCTGTTCTATTAAAATTGAAGCAACGTCATCCATGATGCTTTCT